>JBMFHE010000001.1:0-89598 GCA_049977005.1 Acidilobus sp.
AGCGCCGGCCTTGTAAGCCGGTGGTCGCGGGTTCAAATCCCGCCGGCGGCTCCACCTCACTCTCACCCTAACCCTGGGCTTTCATGACGACCCCTGGAGCCGGTCTTAGGAGTGACCAGATCGCAAGGGAAGCAGCCCCGCTGACAAGCAGTATCACCGATATCCAGCTGAACAAGAGCTGGCCGTTGAGCACGGTCACAGGTATCAATATCGCAGCCCCGGCCATCTCGGCGACGCTGGACCATATGTTGGTGTACAGAAGAAGGGCTGCTATCGCGAGCCCGACGCTCAAGGGGGCGACCTCAAGGTCTAGGAAGGACGTCGGAGTAAGCAATATGAACATGGAGGTTGCCAGCAGCCCGACGCCTGTGAAGACCCTCTGGATTGAGAGCGTCGTCAGCACCTCATTAGCCTTTGAGAGCCTCTTAAGGCTCTCCCGGAGAGCGGAGATAACGTTGATGGCGCAAGCTAGGTCCTGAGACTCCACGCAGGAGGCCAGCCTCTCCGCGGCCTCCAAAACTTCATAACTTACGTAGTCGCAAAGGGCCGAAATCAAGTTGACCGTGGAGGTGATGTCGTTTGCCAGCTCCATAAGGTCCCCCTTTCCGCTCGCCGCGGCCTTTGACGCGTCGACCATCAGCCTATCAACTACTGCCTCGCACGCCTTCAGGCCGAAACCCTGCCCTCTAGCCTGGGGTTCCTCTGAATAAATGCTATAGCGTTTAGTATCAGCTCCCTCGCGACGCTGCTATTAACGTAGTGATAAATCACCGTGGGCCCCTCACCTAGGGCTGATGAAACCCTCAGCTCATAGACCTCGTCGCCGCCCATCAGGTGAACTAGGTCCTCGCGGTTATCAACGATGTCCTTCGGCCTGACGAGCCTCTCCCTGGACTCGCTGTCATAGGACCTCCTGACCGATACCTTGAACTCGCCGTCTAGCCTGAGGGGTGCGAAGCTGTCCCTAAACTCCTCCATAGCCTCAACGTCCTTCAAAGACGTTAATAGGGTCCACCTCCACTCCTTAGACTCGACGTCCAGGAAGGCCACGACCCTCCTTGAACCGTAATCAGGCCTCCTCATGTCCTTCAGCTTGGAGACCACGGTCTTCAGGGGCAGCCCAAGCTCGTCGGAGACCTCGATGTCTGTGAAGGCCCAGCCCTCGAGCACCTTTGCTATGCTCTTGCTTAGGTCTTGAACCCACGGCCTTACTGACGGAACCGACAACAGCTCCTCTGCGAGCGGCGATGGCGGGCCCTCGACCCTCTGAACCGATATGCTCCCATCCCTGAGGGCCTTAAGGAATTGAACAGCCCCTTCCACGTCAAGCTTCGTTCTCATTATATAGTCCTTGACGCCCCTTATGAACGGCTCGTCGTACTCCTTGTCGATATCTCCCAGCTTGCCTAGGTCATACCTGGCCTGGGACGCCTCCTCGTAGAACATGGGGGAGAACTCTAACGCTTCATAAATTAGCTTGGGCACCTGGGCTGGATCTATGGACTTGAGCAGCTCTATGATGTCGGCCTTACCTGTTGATATGCTGAGGCCATAGAAGGTCGACCTATATCTTACGTCTAGGCCCCTCTCCCTCATGACAAGGTATGAGAGGAGGAGGCCTAGAGTCTCGGATACCCTGGAGCCGAGCGGCGCTAGCAATATCTGCTCGTCTCCGACAGACTCAACTACCACGTTCTTGCTGTCAACCCTTAGGAACCTGTTGACGTACCAGGACCTTATCCTTGAGAGCTCGCTCAGGCCCCTGGGGTCGCACGTCGCCTTGCACGGCTCTAGGCCGAATAACACCTTGTAGAACTCGGCAGCGACCTCCTTTGACCTGTTGACGACTTCACCCCTCCACAAGGGTATCTCAGCAGCCCCCTCCGAGGGGACGACCTCGATGACCTCATTGAGGTCGTCTATCCTTGTGATCCTCCACGCCTTGCCGGCCAGCCTTATCACGTCCCCTGGACGCAGGTTCCTGTACACGAAGTATGAGTCTATGTAGCCCACGCTCATGTCCCCGCTCCTTACAGTGAAGAAGTCCCTCTTCGGGATGGTCGAGAAGAAGTCAGCGAAGCTCCTGGCCTGCCACGTCCTCTCGCCGTCCTCCCTGAGCCTCCATATCCTGTAAAACGCCCGCCCCACCTTCAGCGAGCCGTCGAGGCGCTCTATTACGCCGTTGCGGCTCATGTAGTCCAGCAGGGACAAGAACTCTTCAAAGGAGCTCCTAAACACCTTGACCCCCTTGAAGACCCTGTAGATCTCGGCCGGCGTCGCGTTCCCCTTAGCGAGGAGGTAGCCAATTACCTCCTTTGCCACCACGTCTATGGGGGCGGTAGTTATGAGGTCCCCCTCCACAATGCCCTCCTTAGCCATATTTGACTCAGCTATTGCCTCGGCAAAGTCAACGGGGCCCATCGCAATTATCAGGCCCCTTGAGGTTCCTCCCAACACATGACCGCTCCTCCCCGCCCTCTGGATCAGGGCTGAGGCAGATCCCGGGGCCCTGATCTGGACGACCTCGCTTATCGCACCTATGTCGATCCCCAGCTCAAGCGTCTTAGTACAGACCACTATGATCTTCAGGCCCTCCCTTAGCCTCTGCTCAATGGACTCCCTGACGTCGGCTGAGACGCTGGAGTGATGAACGAAGACCTCGCTTACGCCGGCCCTCTCAAGCTCGTGGCCAACCTTCTCAGCGACGTACCTGCTGTTAGTGAAGACCAGGGTGGGACCCCCAGCCCCCTTCAACTCATCAGCGACGCCCTTCCACGGGTCCTCGTCTTCCCTCACAAACCTGACCTCGAACTCGAACCTCCTGTTTGCCTGGCCGCTGACTATGGTCCTCGGCCGCTGGCTGCTGCCCGAGAGCAGCTCAAGCGCGCGCTGCGGGTTGCCTAGGGTGGCCGAGAGGCCTATCCTCTGGAAGTCGCCGGCCAGCTCCTTCAGCCTCTCGAGGAGGAAGAGCAGCTGGACCCCCCTCTTTGACGTGAGCAACTCGTGGAGCTCGTCAACGATGACCGCCCTGACGTTGCGGTAGTAGTCCCTGAAGCGCGGGGCCCAGTCTAGGTCTATCTCGAGGCTCTCCGGCGTTATGAGAAGTATGTGAGGCGGGTTGCGGAGCCTCGCGGCCCTCTCGCGGGAAGGCACGTCGCCGTGCTTCTTGGCGACCGTGAAGCCGAGCGGGCGGCTCCAGAAGGTTATTCTCCTGTAGAGGTCATTTATCAGGGCCCTCATGGGTGTGACGTAAAGGATGGCGACGGGCTTCACGTCACTTGAGTTGAGGAGAATGCTTAGCAGGGGGAGGAGGGCGGCCTCTGTCTTGCCCTCGCCCGTCGGGGCTGTGATGAGCACGTTCTTGCCTTCCAGTATAGCCCTGGCTGCCTCCAGCTGAACCTTGGTGAGCCCTTGCCAGCCCCGCTCTGACACCAGCCTCTCTACGGCAGGGTGTAACCTGACGGCCTCCACCTTGGCTGACACCTGTTGCCCGGATTTCTGGGGTGCCTCCGGCAAACCGTTAGGCGATGGACTGCCCGCCTTAAATAGCGCTGCGCCGAGTCTCTTGAGGGGACGCCCTTGACAAGGGGGGTCAGGTACACCTGCGTTGTGTGCGGGAGGCCGTTCTACGAGGGCCAGGGCATAGTAATAAGGAGGGGTCAGCTCGAGCTGGCGTTCCACAGCTCAAGGTGCGCCGCCAAGTTCCTCAGGCTCCTAGTTGAGAGGGCGGAGGCAGACTGCGTGACGGACGCGTCCAGACAAGTGGCTAAAGAGCTGGACGAGGCGCTCAGGAAGACGCGCGAGGCCAGGAAAAAGGTGATAGCGTGAGGAAGCTTAAGGTAAGGGTCTACTCGGTCCTGCGGGAGGAACTGGGGTCCCCAGACGTTGAGCTTGAGGTCCCGGACAACGCCAAGGTGTCTGACGTCCTTCAGGCGATCTCTCACAGGGCGCCCAGGTCCTTTAGGGTGCTTCAAGGGGGCCTGAGGGTGATAGCTGACGGCGTTCCGCTCGGCCCTAATGACGAGATACCTCGCTCCGTGAACGTCGTCCACGTGCTCCCGCCCTCCGCTGGGGGCGAGGACAAGGTCCTAGTCAGGGTTCTCAGGGATGAGGGGGTTGACCTAGGGGAGGTGATGAGGTTCCTGTCAGGCGATCTGAGCGTCGGCGCCGTGGCCATCTTTGTCGGCGTTGTTAGGGGCCTCAACAGGGGTGAAAGGGTGACGGAGCTGAGATATGAACACGCTGGTGAGCTCCTGGAAGGCTCGCTGAGGAAGATAGGGGAGGAGGCCGTTGAGAGGTTCGGCCTCTCTAAGGTCTTCATAGCCCACTACGTCGGTGTCAGGCTTCCCGGGCAGCTGACCATGGTCGTAGGGGTCTCGTCAACCAGTAGGACCCAGGCCTTCCCCGCCCTTCAGTGGATAGTTGACAAGGTGAAGCACGAGGCGCCGATATGGAAGGAGGAGGTCAGGGAGAGCGGGAGGTTCTTCATAGTAGGGGATAGTGAGATTAGGGCTGAGGATCTCGCTCGGTCCTAAGCTTAAAGGATTTAACCGGGATCACTTTTGAAGACCCAGGTGCCCCCAATGCCAGCAATTGAGGTAGGGCGGGTCTGCTATAAGGTCAGGGGTCACGAGACTGGCAGGAAGTGCGTGATAGTCGATATAATAGATGAGAACACCGTGCTGATAACTGGACCCAAGCAGCTCACCGGCGTAAAGCGCAGGAGGGCTAACATCAAGCACATAGTCCCCCTCGATAAGGCAGTAAAGATAAACAAGGGGGCCAGTGATGACGAGGTCCTAAAGGCGATTCAGGAGGCAGGGCTCGTGGACTTTATGAGGGAAAGGGTTAAGCTTGAGAAGGCCGTGATCTAGTCTAATAAAGGGTGATTACTTGAGCTCAGAGCTGACGAGGAGAGGATTGGAGTTCTTAAACTACGTAAATAAGTTCTGTGGATACAAGGCCAGCTGGGTAGAGAAGTTCTTCGAGGACACTAGCGAGGAGTATGGCGTGCTGCCGACCCAAAGGCCCACGCCCAACTACATAGCTAACGGTGTAATAAACGTTGACAAGCCCCCTGGCCCGACAAGCCATGAAGTCGTCGCGTGGATAAAGAGGATGCTGGGCGTTAGAAAGGCAGGCCATGGGGGGACCCTAGAGCCTAGGCCGTGAGGCCTGGGCGGGGACACCCCAAGGTCACCGGCGTACTGCCCGTAGCCTTAGAGAACATGACTAAGGTCATCGGCGCTGTGGTCCACTCCAGCAAGGCGTATGTATGCGTCATGCAGTTGCACGGGGATGTAAGCCCTGACGAGATAAAGTCCGTGGCGTCTGAGTTCAGGGGGGCCATATACCAGAGGCCCCCTGTCAGGAGCAACGTAAGGAGGGCGTTAAGGGTTCGAAACGTCCTATCCATTGACGTCCTAGAGGTCAAGGGGAGGCTAGCGCTCCTGAGGGTTGAGTCGGACCCAGGCACCTACATGAGGAAGCTGTGCTGGGACATCGGTCTCGTGTTGGGCGTAGGGGCCCACATGAGGGAGCTAAGGAGGGTTAAGAGCGGTCCCTTCACAGAGGACAGCAACCTAGTCACGCTACATCAGCTCTCTGAGGCCGTCTACAGGTGGCGGGAGGAGGGGAAGGACGACCTCCTTAGGAGGGTCATAATGCCAGGGGAGATTTCAATGTGTGAGATGCCCAAGATCGTGCTGAGGGACACGGCTGTTGAGAGCGTCGTCAACGGCGCATACTTGGCAGTGCCGGGGATCGCCATGTTCACTGACGACATAAAGCGCGGCTCCACGGTGGCTTTCTTCACGCTGAAGGGCGAGCTGGTGGGGATAGGCGAGGCCCTCATGGACTCTGGAGAGATCGCGAGGTCACAGAAGGGGATAGCCGCTAGGCCGAAAAGGATAGTCATGCCCCACGGCGTTTACCCCAGGGCCTGGGGAGGCAAGGAGGGTAAGCCTAAATAACAGCCGTAGGTAACCGTCAAACCGAGCGCCGGGGTGCCCGAGCGGCCCAAGGGGACGGGCTGGAGACCCGTTGCTCCGCAAGGGGCGCGTGGGTTCGAATCCCACCCCCGGCGCTCTGAGGGCATAATTACAGGCCTTCACTAACTGTTCATATATCGAGCAGGGACGTTCAGGGAGAGGGGTCCTGTGTGAGCAAGGAGGTGCTGGGGGGCCTTTACAAGGGCCTCGCCTATAGGATCCAGATAAATAGGCCTGAGAAGCTGAACGCGATGAACAAGACCATGTGGGCTTCCCTAAAGGACGAGCTCACGAAGGCCTGCTCCTCTGACGCCCGCGTCATTCTCCTTACGGGGACTGACCAGGCCTTCAGCTCAGGTGATGACATAGATTCCATGTATAGGCTCAGCTCCGTTGAGGAATCAATGAACTTCTTCAATGAGGTGCTGGGGGCCGTCGAGGCTATGCTCAAGTGCCCCAAGCCGATAGTCTGCGAGGTTAGGGGGCTCGCGGCTGGCGGAGGGGCAGAGCTGTTGCTCGGCTGCGACGTCGTGGTGGCCTCTGAAACCGCCTGGATAAGCTTTCCCGAGGTCGCGCTTGGCCTCCTGCCGCCCTTCCTTGTTAGCCTTGGGGTTAGCGCGCTCGGCCACAGGAGGGTCAGGTACCTCGCCCTCACCGGGTCAAGGATCTCAGCCAGGGAGGCGGCCAACATGGGGATAGTTGATGAGGTGGTGCCGAACGCCGAGCTTCAGAACCTAGTGGATGAGCTCATAGCGACCTTGGCTTCCTTCCCCCCGGAGTCGATATCCCTGACCAAGCGTCACGTCCTAGAGTCAGTTAAGCTTGAGCTGCTTAGGGGGTCTATCGAGGACGTGGCGAAGTTAGCCCTAACGCCTGAGGCGAAGGAGCGCATGAGGATGTTTAAGGAGCACAAGTACAAGCCGGCTGCCTTGAGGGGCAAGAGGGAGGCCTGCTGAACGCTCAAATCCTCTCTAGAACCTTCAACAGCTCTTCGGCCGCCTCCTCAGCCTTGCCTTCCCTGTTGATGATGGTCACCACGAGCGAGGCGTATTGGACAGCGCTTGCCATAGCGGCCATCCTCGCCTGCTCCATGAGCTGCCTCACCCCCTCCTCGCCACCGAAGTCAGCCCTATACCTTGACGTGTCCCTCGCCTGTCTGGCCGCTATCTCCTTAGGGTCAGCCTCTATGAGGACTATGGCGTCAGGCTTCAGCTCGTCAACCACGTGCTTTGGAAGCCCTGGAAGTAGCCCCTGGGGGGTCCTTACGACGGCGTGGGTGTCGACAATTAGGTAGCCGTCGCTTCCCAGCTCCTTGGAAGCCTCGACAACCATCGCTCTTGCCGCGTGCGCCTGAATTTCGAGCTGCCTCCTAGCGCTCATGTACCTTATCTCGTCCCTGCTCTTCACAAGGCCGTCCTCAACGGCCTTGCTAAGCATGAAGTCACCGAAGTTCAGCACCTTCAGCTTGAGGCCTCGCTCCCTGGCCTTCTTCTCAAGAATCGAGAGCACGGTAGTCTTGCCAACCCCTGGGACTCCGGTCACTATGACTACCTTGAAGCTGTTCCTCAGGTCGCTCAAGTTCACTCACCCATCAGCTTCCTCAGCAACGGGTAGGCCTCCAGCGTCCTCTCGTAGGTTATGATTGAGTAGTACTGGTAAACTATGCCGACCGCCAGCAGAAGGCCTATTCCCCCTCCATAGGCCCCTAAGAACGCGGCCATCACGGCTATCGCGCCCACTATCAGGCTGCTGAGTGACGTTAATGGGTATATATACTTGGCAAGGAGGCTCTCCAATACACGCGGGTTCCTCCTCAGGCCCGGTATCTCAAGGCCTCCCTTAGCCAGCGCCTCCGCCTGTGAGGCTGGGTTAAGCCCCGCCACCTCGACCCAGACATAACCAAACGCAACAGATAGGCCTAGCCATGAAAGGGCAAATATGACGGACCTGAGCGGGTTGAGGGCCGTCTCGACGAGCCCCGTCGGGGGTGACAGATAATAAACTACATCGCTGTAAAGCTTATACGCAAGCGAGTTCATGCCGAAGAACCTGCCTATGGGGGCCTCGAAGAGCTGAAGGTCAGCTATGAGGATGGCGAGCAGAAGCACAGGTATGTTCGTGACATAGAGGAACTGAAGCGGAACCTTTGTCCTTATCCCCCTGAGCTGAGGCGACGTGACAGGGATCTCAACCATCATGGCCTGCAGGTAGACTAGGAGGACGACAATTGCGAACGTAGCTAGAAGGCCTGTCACGTCAGGGAAGCCATTGGCCCTTGTGAACACGATTAGCGGATCCCTGTCATAGATCAGAGCTGGAACAACGCCGAAGTCTACGGCGAGCCTGGGAACAAAGCCGAACATGTCCCAGACCACGGTCTGGGCAACCATTGCTAGGATGAACAGGCTTATGGCGCTGCCCAGCCCCCAGCCCTTCTGCAACGCCTCATCCATGAGAATGACTAGGTAGCTCGCAGCAACCAGCTGAAGTACGACCAGCGCCTTCGTCAGGGGACTGACGGTCATACCGGCCGGCCAGAACATCCCGCTGAGCGTCACGACCACGGCCTCTGCAACAGCAAATATCACTGCCAGGGTCTTCATCGCGCCCGTGAACTTGACCTGGTCTTCAGGGTCCGTCAAGTCTATGTCTATCAGCTTTGCACCCGCCAACACCTCAAGGATGAGGCCCGCGGTCACTATCGGGCCTATTCCAAGCTGCATGAGCGTCCCGACAGAGCTCGCGAATATTATGTTCTCTAGGGTCACGGTGGTCGCGGCAGTAGCCTGTATCGGTACCCCGTAGAGGGGTATGTTGCTCATGACGAGGTATATCGCGAGGATTATGCCGGTCCACGCGAGCCTTCTAGCAAGTGACAGCCTTCTCTCCGGCTTCTTTATGGTGGGTAGGTACTCAGATATTGTTGCCATTGCGTCCAGTAATCCCAAGCGGCGGCCCCTTCACTCCGCCGACCACGATTTGTGAGTTAAAAGGCTACATGACCCGCCCACCTCATGAGAAACCTTAAATAACATGAAAGCCTGACCTAACTTCACGGGTGCGGGGGTGCCCGAGCCTGGTCAAAGGGGTCGGGCTCAGGACCCGATGGCGTAGGCCTGCGTGGGTTCAAAGCCCACCCCCCGCACCACAAATAGCGTTATCCTCCTGAGGTGCCTTGATTGCAGTCACGGCTCCCAGACCCTCTTGGGTGGGTCGAGCTTGGCCTTCAGATAGCACATAGGGGTAACCTGGCTCAGGAGGACCTCGCCATTCCAACCCTACCCGGCCTCCTGAACCTAGCCGGCGTCCAGGAGATAGGTGGGCAGCTCAGGATCACATGGACATGTTGCCGGCTCTACGAGGTCAAGGTGCAGGGAGGAGGGCCTATGGCAGAGGTGCCTGCGGAGCCTACGAGGAAAGTAGCGTCCTCGATAGGCCCGTATCAGGCCGGCCTCAAAGTTGATGCCCTCCTCTCCCCAGGTAACCCCTTTAACCCGCTCTCCTGGGAGCCGATCGCGTTCCAGCCATTGATGACAAGGGGCTTGTGCGTGACCCTCGACGACCAGACCCTGTGCCTTCCTAAGGCGCCTCCCTGGTCCCCCGCCCTGGGTGATGTAGAGATCCTAAGGCCTACGCGGACGGGCCTGGGGCGCCTTGAGCTTGGGTTCCTGAGAACTCAAGACGAAGGCCAGGTGTACTCCTTGGGTCGGGGGCTGAGGGCCTGGGTTGGAGATGCGGCATCGGCGGTCATAACCCCCTCCTCAGCGACGATCCTCCTCAAGGGGGCACTCACGTTCGTGACGAACCTTTTTGACATATCTTCATCAGTCCTTTACCCCCTTAAGTTCATAGATTTGAGGCTGAGGCCTGGCGACAAAGCCAGCGTCAACGCCATAACCCTGAGGGGGCCCAGGGCCGTGTCCATAGTTTCCCCCGAGCCCTTTGACCTCGAGGTAGGGGAGGGGCGCTTGACGCTTACCGGCTCAGGGCCCCTATTCTTAGTCGATGGTGGAGAGGTGCTGGCGTTCAGGGTCCTCTTGGAGTCAATAATAAGGTGGGCTGGCACTGCAGCGAGGCCACTAGGGAGAGTTCAGCCAGGCCCTGCCTCAATAATAGTTGACTCGGCCGACGTTGATGGCGGTGAGCCCGAGGTAAAGATGCTCGTCCTGAACCCCACAAGCCTAGAAGGCCAGCCTGAGATTCACCTTAACTTCGCAATATCATCAGCTAGAGTCGTAAGCCCCCTGGGCTCATATGACCTCCCTGGCGATAGGCGCGGGCTGTTGAGGATTCCCGCCCCGAGCGGCTGCTACTGCGAAGTCGTAGTGAAGGTAAGCGGTCCCTCAAAGCCCTGAGGTCTCGCCCTCTGTCTTCAGCAGGAGCTCTTCTACCTTCCCTTCGGCGGCTGCCTTCACGTAATTTATGAAGTCCTCCTCGTAGGGCACCCCTATGAACGACATGACTCCGTTGAGCGCGATGGCTGGCACGCTCATCACGCCGTACTTCTCAGCTATGTCCATGTTTTCGTATGCCTCAACCGTGTCAGCTATGACCTTTGGGTTGCCCTGCTTCCAGGCCTCGTAGGCGAACATGTTGGCGAGCAGGGCAGCGTATGGACAATATGGACACGAAGGCGTCACGACGACTTCTATGTGCACCTTCCCTGGTAGCGACGCCAGCGCCCTCTTAGTTTCCGGCTCAAGGCCGCTCTCGTTCTCGCTTATCCTCATTATTGTCTCTATCAGACCCCTCACCTCCTCCCCTGCCGGAGTGCCCGTGTACCTGACGAAGCCTCCCAGCATTGCCACCGTCGGGACCCTCTCTACGTTTTGCCTCTTGAACTCCTCTAGGTCCTGCTCCCTTGCCTTATTGAACACCCTCAGCTCTATCATCCTCTTGCCCTGACGCACAGGGGCAGCGTCAGCTATGGTCTTCATGAGCTTATAGGCGTCCTCGCAGGTCTCGCACCTCGAGGGGTCGTCAATAAACACGTCAATGGTTACGGGGTTCACCATATAGGCCAGCGTGTCCTTAAGCTCCCTGATGAACTCCTCGTCAAACTCTACGTCAAAGTATCTCCCCGGCAAGCCTTATCCACCCTTAGCCCTTAACGGCCTCTCCTGAGTTTTTAAACGCGCGTTAAAGTTGTGCGGCCCACGTCGGCTTATATAAACCGAATTTATAAGGTCCAAGAGCCATCAGGCCTTGGGAAGCCAAGGCTTGAAAGGGGCCATCAGGTCACCGCTTCAGTCGCCGTGCGAGGTCGCGGCCAGAGACGTAATGCCTTCCATAAGGGCTTCCATAGCGTACGTCCTCACAACCGAGATGAGGTTCTCTAAGTACGAGGCGGCGAAGCTCCTCGGGGTAACCCCAGCCGCGGTGGCCAATTACCTTGAGAGGAAGAGGGGCGACAAGTACTTAGATGAGATACTTAAGGACCCGCAGATCCTCGAAAAGGTCAGGGAGGCCGCTACCCTCGCAATCGTAGCTAAGTTTGACCAAAAGGCCTATGCGGACTTCCAAAGGATGACATGCCTAATATGTAGCCTGGTGAACGAGGCCGCTAAAACATACGGCTGCAGCTTTATACGACTAGTACAGGCTGAGGGCGGTGGTCTTAAGCATTAAATACCCTTATGTGTAAGGGTTTTGAACGAGGCGAGAGAGGAGCCCCTGAATGGGCTATAGGTCAAAGGACTTCGTTGAGAGCTCTGTCAACGTGTTGAAGTCCATCAGCGACGCAGAGGTCTTGGAGTATCCTAACAGCCAGAGCCAGAGGACTATTGACGTTGCAATAAGGGTTGTGGGCAAGGGCTCCGTGATAGTGAAGGTGGCCCGCGACGCTGCAGAGGTGGGGAAGAGCGAGAGGGAGGAGCTGAAGAGGATATCGGCAGCGGTGGGCGTTAACGCCTTCATAGTGGCCGAGACCAAGTACGGCCAGGGTCTGATAGAGGGGGTCATCTATGACGTTGAGGGGGTTAAGGTCGTTAATATAAATACCATAATAAACGCCATTCAGGGTGAGGACTACCCTGTCATATTTGAGGACAAGGACGGGTTTAAGATAAAGATTGACGGTGAGCTCCTGAGGACGCTTAGGCTCAAGAAGGGGTACAGCCTCGGACAGGCCGCCGAGAGACTTAAGGTGTCAAGGAAGACGGTCTACGACTATGAGAGGGGCGCTGTCAAGCCCACTATTGACGTGGCGGAGAGGATCATTAAGGAGTTCGGGGAGGACATCGCTAAGCCTATTGACATCTTTAACAACCAGGACGACGTTCTGACGACCAGGGTAAGCAACCTGGAGGGGTCGCCGGCCGACAGCTCCTTTGAGGGCATGATTGTTGAGAGGCTCAGGACGTTGGGCTGGAAGTTCACTCACGCAAAGAGGGCGCCCCTTGACATAGCCGCCTCGAAGAATAACGTGAAAGTGCTGTTAACTATACCTCACCCGAACGAGGCCCGCAAGCTCATGACTAACAGGGCTGAGAACATGGTGAAGCTGGCCAAGGCCCTTATGTGTGACAGCTACCTCGTCGTGGACCGCAGCCAGAAGGCCGAGGCCAAGCGGGTGTTGGGGGAGCCCGAAAAGGTTCTTACCGTGGACGAGCTAAGCGACCTTCTAGGGGATGAGCTTGACCTTAAGGCTGCTAGCAATTACAGGGAGGCCAGGCGTTGGTAAGACTACCCTGGTCCTAGAGATATCCCAGAGGGCCAGGTCGCTGGGGTGCAGGGTGGGCGGTATCGTAACCCCTGAGGTAAGGGCTCCCTCAGGGTACAGGTGGGGGTTCAAGGTAAGGGACCTAATTACTGGCCAAGAGCACGTCCTTGCCTCCGTGGACGCGGGCGGGCCCCGCATAGGTAAGTACAGGCTCGACCCAAAGGCTGACGACTTTATAACGTCAACGATACGGAGGGCCCTGACTGAGTCAGACCTTCTGATAATTGATGAGGTGGGGCCCATGGAGCTCTCCCTGACGGGCTTTAGGAACCTCATAACTGCGGTCCTGAGCAGCCCGCCACTCCCCATAGCTCTGACCTTTCACTACAGGCTTAGGACATCAAACCCTGGGATATACGAGCTGGTCACCAGGGGTAGGGTCGTAGAGCTCACCGAATTTAACAGGAGCTCCGTCTGGGCAAGTATTGAGGGCCTCACTCGGTGGCTCGTAGATGAGGCTTGCGGTGATAAGGGAGGGAAAGGCGCTACTTTACATACCTGACACGAGGCAGGCGATAACGCCTCACGGAGGCATTGAGCCGGCCTGGCTCGAAGTGTTTTACAACCCGACCATGACGTTCAACAGGGACCTGTCAATCCTGGCCAGCCGGGCCTACCTTAGGGGGCAGATAACACTCGTTGACGCAATGGCTGGCACCGGCGTGAGGGGGATCAGGTACTCGCTAGAGCTCGACGGCGTCCAGGATGGCATAGTTAACGACATAGATCCCACAGCATTTCATGTGATAAACATGAATGTCAGGCTGAACGGGCTTGAGGGAGTTTTACGGCCGGCCAACAGGGACGTCAACGCGCTGCTCACCTCGTTGAGGAGAGAGCTGGGCCTGCGTTTCGACCTAATCGACATCGACCCCTACGGAAGCCCTGCCCCATACCTAGCTTCCGCCTTGGCTTCGCTGAAGAGAGGTGGGCTCCTCGGGGTTACGGCCACGGACCTGGCGGTTCTCGGCGGCTCCAAGCCCATGGCGGCCACTAGGAAATACTGGGTTGCCGAGCTCAAGCCGCTCAGACACTACAGGGAGGTCGCGATCAGGGTCCTGCTAGGTTATATGGCGAGGGTGGCCGCCTCGATGGATAAGGTGATAAGGCCCCTCCTCTCGGTCAGCGTTGACCATTATGTAAGAGTTTTCGTTACCGTCGACGCTGGGGCTAGGAAGGCTGATGAAATGTTGAAGGGGCAGCTTGGGTGCCTCTCCATACTCGACAGAGGCGTTGTTGTCATGGGCAGGTCCTCGGCAGGCTGCATGGGCCCCCTGTGGACAGGGCCCATCTTCGACGAGCCCTTCATCAACGAGGTCCTCTCAGTCCTAGAAAGGAGCGACTACCTTGAGACCTACCCAAGGCTAAAGTCTGTCCTCTTGATGATTAAGGAGGAGGCCAGGCTTCAGGAGTTCTTCCATCAAAGGCTCGACAGCCTGTGCTCTCAGCAGAGGGCCAACATGCCGACGCTTAACGAGGTGCGCGACTACTTGAAGTCCCTTGGCTACGAATTTTCAAGAACTCACCTCTCCAATATAGGCTTCAGGACCAACGCCCCACCCGAGGTTCTCTCACACCTCTGCCATGACGTTAAGAGAGGCCCAGCTAGTTAAATTTAAGCCGGCCACAAGTCAGACTTTTGAGGAAGCCCGTGCGTCATGGCTGAGGCAGCCGAGGAGCGAAGGCGGCCCCTGATAGTAGTCATCGACGAAGATGACGACATAGGGTCAACTCTAGGAACCTCTGTCGTCAAGGGGTATGAAAACGTACTTAAGGCCGGCATAGAGTTCGCCACTGCCAGGCCCGAGGACGCGGACTCGAACTCGATATTTGTCGGCCTTAACCTGTACAAGAGGTTCAAGGAAGAGGGCAGGGATCCCGAAATCGTGATAGTAGGGGGGCACCCCAAGAGCGGCCTGTTGGCCCAGGACCTCATAAAGAAGAGGGTGAAGGAGGTCATAGGGGCCTCTAAGGGGAACTATGAGCTATATATCGTAAGCGATGGCCTCGATGAGCTCCTAATGGCAGAGGTGCTTAGGGACGTTGGACCTATAGCCGGCGTGAAGAGGGTCGTTGTTGAGCAGAGCCTAGGCGTTGAGGAGAGCTACGTGCTGCTGGCGAGGTACATAAGGAAGGCCCTGAACGACCCTAGGTACTCTAAGTACTTCCTCGGCGTTCCAGGGGTCCTGCTTTTAGTCTTTGGAGTCCTTACGATCTTCGGCTACCTCCTCCTGTCCCTCAAGATAATCGCAGCGCTCCTCGGCCTCTTCATGATACTGAAGGGCTTTAACGTGGAGGAGGCAGCCTGGAGGGCCGCCAAGTCCGTCGCCGTGAGGTTAAAGGAGAGCAGCCCACTTCAGCTGGCAGGGCTTGGCATACTGGCCGTGACGGTCCTGGCAAGCTCTTATAGCGTCTACTTCACAGCTAGGTCCTCCGCACCGCTTCCCGTCAAGGTAGGGGTAATCATCTCAGTAGACCTAACGGTCGTGATGATCGGGGTCACCATGTACATCTTGGTGTCAGAGGTCTTCTTCAAGCTGTCGCGGAGGGACTTCAGCCTATGGAGAGAGGCTGAGGTGCTTGTGACGCTGATCATGATGGCCGTCGCGTTTTACTTCCTAGGAGGCGCCATAAGCTCTACCCAGTTCCCGTCGGCTATAACGAGCTCCTACGTCTATCAGGTCGTCATAGGCAGCGGGTTCCTGTTCTACGCTGTGCTCGGGGCCGCCTCAGCGTCGCTTATTGAAATAGCTAGGAGGGTGAAGGAGCACGTCGGCTGAGGGCCAGGAGGGAGGGTATGAAGCCGCGTACAAGGCTGTGAGAGAGAGGGGTGACTGGTCGCAGGCCCTGGCCATGATAGAGAGGTCAGGGCTTGACTTCGAGCTGTTCCTCGTGTATTATGACCTGAGGAGAAGGGGGAGGAGAGTTTCCATGGGGCGAAGACCTAGGACCCTCCTCATAGATGAGGGCTCAGGAAGGATAATGGAGGTCCTGGTCCTGAGCGAGGGCAGGCCCGTTAAGCTGTCTGACATAGCTGAGTGGAGCAGGCTTGCGGTCTCAGAGTCCCACGAGCCCGTGCTGGCCATAGTTGATGAGAATGGGGGAATAACCTATTATGAGGCAAGGGTTGTAACCGACCTGTCCTGAGCTCACAGGACTTTGACGGCTAGCCACGCCGCGATGACCGCAAGGAGGCTGGGCCCTGCTGTGAGCCTCCTGCCCCTCTGCAGGGCTGCCGCGGGGAGAGGGGCCAGCGGGGCTGTGAACGTTATCACGCCAATCGAGCCGGCAAGGGAGCTCATACCGATGGGCCCAAGGAAAGGCGCAGAGGCCACGTAGGAGGCCATCATCTTGAGGGCCACTATTGATATGGACGGGACGACTGCAGATATGGCCTCGAGGAGGACCCCCTCCAGCCTGACTGACTGCACGGCCCTGACGGCGTCGCTGAGTAGGTCGGCGAAGGCCTCCATGGCTCCTCCAAGCCCGACCCTTCCAGCTATGCGGTAGGCCCTGGCCACAGCCTCAACTATCTTTCCGCTGGCTGACGAAGCGGCGCTCAGCTGCTCCTCGAAGGATAGCCCAAGCCTTGCCCTGGTGGCGGCCTCCCTGAGCCTAGCTATGGCCGTCGTTAGCCCCCTCTCCAACCTGACGCTCGCCAGCTCCGTGTAGGCGGCCGCCGCGGCCAGCAAGGCCAGGGCAGGCACGTAGAACCCTCTGAAGAGGAGCATGGCCGCCAGGAGCGTTGATGATAATGTCACCAGGCCTATCGCCCATCCTCCCTCTACGTCGCCAAGCTCAGGCCTCATCACGATCAGCGCCAGGGCGCTGCCAACCGAGACCACGGCCGACACCGTGCCCAATAGGGGTAGTATCTGCGCCATGCCAATGGCGGCCACAGGGACGAGGATCGCGATTGAGGCGACCAGCGTTATAACGCCCTCTACAAGGACCTCGCCAACCTTGGCGTAGGCAGACCACACGCTCCTAGTCATATTGAGGGCCCTTGAGTATATCTCCGTGGCGAGCCTCGACCTAGAGACGCCAAGCTCCTCAGCGTTCAGGAGCTCCCTTACGACCTCCCTTAGCCTCTGGCTTGAAGTCGTGTTGGCCAGGTACCTCAGCGCCGACCTCTCGTCCATGCCGGTCGCCAGGAGGGCCCTGAGCCTCCAAGTCTCCTTGGATAGGAACCTGAGCCTCAGCTCCTTAGCGGCGTATATTAGTAGGTTCGCCAAGTCCCTGCTTGAGGCCGCGTACGGTATGAGGAGGGCCAGCGCGGCTGGCAGCTCGCCCTCTACGCCGCTCGATATCACGTAGGAGTACAACCTGACGGCAAGCCTGGACGAGAGGGCTATCACCACTGCGAGGGCAGCTATCGTCGCTGGTAACAGCAACTTCCTAGTTGTGACGTAAATTGCGACCGCGATCAAGAGGGTCGATATTGACGCTGGCACGCTGAGCGCGTTCAGCAGGTTCAGCCACCTCGAGGCCGGCCCGTAAACCCTGGGGTCGTACCAGCCCCTGCGCCTCATCATATTACGTCACCGTACCTCGACGTGTAGAACTTCCCAAGCTCGGCCCTCAGCTCCTCTACCGACCTGCCCGCGATCGATTCAAGGAACCTGGCCCTCTCCCTAAGCTCGGACTTTACGTCACTTATCCCGAGCTTGTCGGCGGCCCACTCAAGCTGCCGGCTCCTCTCAGCTATCTCGTCGGGCGAGGGCTGGGTTCCCTCACGATAGATTGAGACTACCTCATAGTCTATTACCTCGGCTACCTCGCGCACCCTCCTGTGGGCCTTTCCTCCCATGCCTGGCGTCCTCCCGAGCTGCACGATGGACCTGATGGACTCGAGAAAAGCCCTCGGCAGCTTTATCGGCTCCATCGTCAACCTCATTATGACGCCGCTAGGGGAGTCCGAGTGTATAGTCGTCATGGCCCCATAGCCGCTGGCGGCTGCCTGCGCGAGGAGCCTCCCCTCCCTGCCCCTTACCTCACCGACCACCACGTAGTCAGCCCTCCTCCTTAGGGCAAACTTAAGGAGGTCCTCCAGGGTAACCTCCTCGACCTCCTGTCCTGGAGCACGCGGCCTGGTGACAAGCGAGTCCCACAGGGGGCCTATGACGACAAGCTCAGGGGTGTCCTCGATCGTCACGACCTTGACGTAAGGGGGCAGTATGCTTAGCAGCCCCTGAAGGACCGTGGTCTTCCCGGCGCCCATCGGCCCGCTGACTATTATGAACCCCTGGGCCTCCTCGATGAGCCAGAGGTAGGCAGCGATCGACGGGTCAAGCATCCTGCCGGCTATTAGGTCAGACATCGTGTAGGGCTTCTGGGGGTACTTCCTTATGACAAAGGTGCTCCCGAACCTGCTCACCTCGCCCATGAAGGAGACCGAGACCCTGTGGCCTTCAGAGGTGAGGCCCTCGGCGTAAGGGGAAGCTATGCTCACTGACTTGTTGGCCTTCCTAGCGAGCTCTATAGCAATGCCGTCGGCCTCCTCAGGGGTGAGGCTTATGTCCGTCAACATCCACCTGGACGGGGTCAGCTTGTGGACGACGGCCACGTACCTCGTTGAGCCCGTATATGAGATCTCCTCAATGTGAGGGTCTATCAGGAGGGGGTAGAGCTTTCCGTAGCCGCTCCTGTACTTATTGACCAGGTACTCCTCCGCGTCGTCCCTCGGCTTAGCGACGCCGATGGCTAAGTCTATCAGCCTCTCCTCGCTGAGGGGCTCGGGCTCCCTGACCGCAAGTCTCGGAAGCCCATCACCTCCCCTGTAGACTATGTACCTCACAGGGCCAACGTTGTATTGGGCTACCACTGACCAGCTGGGGGGCGCCCTCTCAGTCTCGTCAGACTGGCCTAAGCCTATAGGTTCCTCCTTGCCGTCCCTGCGGGCCCTGAGAAAAAACCTAGCAAACATGTTACATCAGCCCAGAGGCGTCGGCTGGGTGTAGAGGACCTGGCCGTTCTGCGAGTAGACCACGTAGGCGCTGGCGTAGGTGCCTGGGACCACCTTAACTATGGATATCTGTCCCCCTGGCTGGACCTGCTGGTTGACGGGTATCATGTACTTGCCTGTTGAGTTGATCAAGGTTACGTTGATCACAGTTATGGGCGACTGCTCGTCGTTTACGACCTTTATGTAGACTATTGATGACGTCGCGTTCATAGGCTCGTCCGTGCCTATGACGCTTACGGTTGAGCCCATGTTAATGAAGGTGTTTACGCTCCTCTGGAAGTAGGTGTAGACGAAGACGCCGCCTACTATGGTCGCCGCAATCAAAATAACGGCCCCAACCAGGTTAGACAGGGACCTCCTGACCCTCCCCCGCACGCACGCTCACCGTTGGTCACTGGCTGTCAATAACTTGTTTTTCCATTTCACGAGGGAAATCCTAATAAGCCCCACGATGACATACCTTAGGGACCCATATGGCAAGATATGAGCCGGTAGATGACATTAAGGTCTCGTCGAGAACTACAATAAAGGACCTAGTGGAGCTCTACGGGAAAGAGCACGGCTTCATGGCTGGACACCTGTGGAGGGCGGCCCAGATCCTCGACGAGGGCCTGAGGGAGTCCAAGCTCCGAATACTGTCGTTCACTGGGAACCTGATATCGACGGGGCTCAGGGGGGTGATAGCCCAGCTGATAAGGGCTGGGCTGTTCAACGTTATAATAACCACGTGCGGGGCCCTGGACCACGACATAGCAAGGTCGACAGGAGGGAAGTACCTTAAGGGCTTCTTTGAGGCTGACGACGTTGATTTATCGAAGCACGAGATCCACAGGCTCGGTAACGTCTTCATCAAGGTAGAGGACTACGGGCCGAGGGTCGAGCAGTTCGTGAGGGCCCTGGCCGCGCGGGCCTCCTCAGAGAAGGAGGAGTGGCCCCTCTATGAGCTGCTGAAGCTGGCCGGGCAGATGATCGCCGATGAGGGCAGCTTCCTGAGGGCCGCCTACGAGGCGGGGGCCGAGGTCTTCGTCCCCGGCTGGGCTGACGGCGCCTTTGGGACCGACCTATTCTTCGAGAGCCAGAGGGGGGTTAAGATAAAGGTCAACTACTTCTATGACATGAAGAGGCTCGCCGACATATTCTTTGGTACCGAGGGGAAGGCCACGGCTCTCATCATAGGGGGCGGCATAAGTAAGCACCACACGATCTGGTGGAGCCAGTTCAGGGGAGGGCTTGACTACGTCGTGTACATCACGACAGCGGTAGAGTGGGACGGGTCACTGAGCGGTGCAATGCCTAGGGAGGCCATAACCTGGGGAAAGGTCAAGCCTAACGCAAAGCATGTAATCGTCTACGGCGACGCCACGGTTGTCCTCCCTATACTTGCCGGCTATATATTAGACAAAGGTTCAGACAAGGGGCGTTAGATGATTGCTTTACTTGGCAGTCGCTGATTTTAACTATCTTGGAAAACTTATAAACTTCTTGGGACCCATTTAACAGAGCCCCGATGCCCCTTATCTCTTAAGGGTGAAGTGGTGAAGGGGAGCAATGCCAGAGAGTCAGGAGGCAAAGGCGAGGGAAAAGTACGCTGAGATAAGCGTCGCCGAGTTTTTCTCAAAGAACAAGGAGCTTGCGGGCTTCTCGAACCCCACCAGGGCCCTTTATCAGACTGTCAGAGAGCTCGTCGAGAACGCCCTAGACGCGACGGACGCCCACGGCATACTGCCTGACATAAAGGTGAGGATAAGGGAGGTCGAGCCCGAGACTGATGAGAGGCCGGCAAGATATGAGGTTACTGTGGAGGACAACGGCATAGGGGTCCCGAAGACGGTGATGGCCCAGGCCTTTGGTAAGGTCCTGTTCAGCAGCAAGTACGTGATCAGGCAGACGAGGGGCATGTATGGGCTTGGGGTCAAGGCAGTGACGCTTTACGCTCAGACGACCACTGGCAGGCCACTCTTGGTGATAAGCTCTCAGGAGGAGAGCGAGTACGTTTACTATGAAAAGATAAAGATTGACGTAAAGAGGAACGAGC
The DNA here is from genome assembly GCA_049977005.1 of Acidilobus sp. Classification (GTDB taxonomy): domain Archaea; phylum Thermoproteota; class Thermoprotei_A; order Sulfolobales; family Acidilobaceae; genus Acidilobus. The sequence continues at coordinate 20,712 of JBMFHE010000001.1, forward strand.
CAATAGAGGTTGAGGACGGCCAGCTCCTGAAGAGGAGTTCGTGGCATGGAACGATAGTTAAGGCCGTCGTGGAGGGGGACTGGGCTAGGGCGAGGCCAAAGATCCTTGAATACATCAGAAGGACCGCCATAGTGGCCCCCTACGCAGAAATATGGTTCATAACGCCTGAGAACGAGGTTTACCTATTTCCAAGGGCCACGAAGAAGCTGCCCCGCCCGCCGAGGGAGGCGAAGCCTCACCCACATGGGGTCGACATTGAACAGGTCAGGGCCATGATAGAGAGCACCAAGGCGGAGACTATGCTTGACTTCCTCAAGGAGGAGTTCCAGGGTGTTGGGGACAAGACAGCCCAGGAGTTCCTAAGACATGTTGGCATAAGGGCCGACATGAACCCGAGGTCGCTACTGCGGAAGGAGAAGGCCAAGGAGCTGGAGGAATTCGTAGCTAAGCTGAGGAGCTTCAAGGGCTTCAAGGGGCCAAGGAGCGACTACCTGAGTCCCATAGGCGAAGAGCTGATAGAGATCGGCCTCACGAGGATGCTGAAGCCTGAGTGGGTCAAGGCTGTAACTAGGCCCGCTCGCGCCTTCCAGGGCCACCCCTTCATAGTTGAGGTAGGTATAGCGTATGGAGGTGCCATACAGCCCCAGGAGGAGCCGCTGCTGCTTAGGTTCGCGAACAAGATACCGCTGCTGTATGAGGAGAAGGAGGACGTATCATATAAGGTTGTCACATCCATAGATTGGTCAAGGTATGGGGTCCAGGAGCCTTATCAGCTTGCAGTCCTTGTCCACGTGGCCAGCACTAAGGTGCCCTATAAGGGCGTCGGCAAGGAGAGCATTAGTGACGTCCCTGAGCTCGAGTCAGAGATCAGGAACGCTGTCCTTGAGGTGGCGAGGAGCCTCAGGCTCTACATATCGAGGCGGCAGAGGGAGGAGATGATCAAGGAGAAGCTCGTGGCCATAGCTAAATACATACCTGAGGTCTCAAGGAGCCTCGCAATACTTGCCTCTCCTCCAACAGACCTGGCCAACTACAAAAGCCTTGAGGCCAGGATCGTTGAGCTTCTCGTGAACAAGGTCTCCTCGTCCGTCGAGATGCCGAAGATCGACGGAAGGGAGGAGGACCCCAAGGAGATCGTTAGAAGGATCATTAAGGGTGTCGAGCTTGAGGAGGTGAGCTGAAGTGCCTGAGGTCCAGCCTGACAAGGTGGACCTTGAGGCGAGGAGGAAAGGCGCTGACATCATTAATAAGGCGTTCCTTAACCTCTTACGAGAGATAGAGAAGGGCGGCGACCCAAAGTTAGTCATACCTAAGAGGACCCTGGCCAACACGATCTTTGACCCTGAGAAGGGGATCCTCAAGCTCGGCGTCTCAAAGCTAGAGAGGAAGTTCCTTGACATGAACGAGGCCAGGAGGTTTATGCAGACTCTAGTCATGGCCTCAATAATCTACAGGGCCCTCGTCGAGAACGAGTACCCGACGATAAGGGACCTTTACTACAGGGGGAAGCACACGATAGTCTACAAAGACCTGGATGGCAGGACGCACGAGGAGAACACCTGGGATGAACAGGCCGAGAGCGACGCGGCCCTAAGAGACCTTGAGGTAATGCTGGGCCTGCTAAGGGAAGACCTGATGATACTCAGCAAGGAGAAGGGCAAGGTCGTGGGTAACATGAGGATAAGGAGCGGAAACGACGTAATAGACCTGTCAAAGCTTGGCCACGGCGCCTACGCGATAGAGTCCACCCCTGACCTAATAGAGTTCCTTGACGTCGACGCCGAGTTCGTGCTTGTGGTCGAGAAGGACGCCGTGTTCCAGCAGCTGCACAGGATAGGCTTCTGGCAGAAGTACAAGTCCATACTGGTAACAGGGGCGGGTCAGCCTGACAGGGCGACGAGAAGGTTCGTCAGGAGGCTGAACGAGGAGCTTGGCCTGCCCGTATACGTCCTCACCGACAGTGACCCCTACGGGTGGTACATCTACAGCGTGTTCAAGGTAGGAAGCATACAGCTCAGCTACGAGAGCGAGAGGCTAGCCACGCCTAGGGCCAAGTTCCTTGGAGTGTCGATGAGTGACATCTTCGGTTACGGTCGCAAGAAGGCCTACCTGACTGAGGACGAGAGGAGGAACTACATAATTAAGGCGAAGGACCTAGACATAAGGAGGGCCAAGGAGCTGATGAAGTATACGTGGTTCCAGACGCCGGCCTGGAAGAGGGAGATCGACATGTTCCTTGAGAAAAAGGCGAAGCTGGAGATAGAGGCCCTGGCAAGCAAGGGGCTCAAGTTCCTTGCGTTCCAGTACCTCCCAGAGAAGATACAAACGCACGACTGGATAGAGTAATCAGCCCTGCACCGGAGCTATGTAGATCAATATCTGCTCAGGCCCAGAAGAGGTAACGCTTATCTTCAGGGGGTAGTCGGTCGCGTACTCTATGGTAACGGTATCGGCAAGGCCCACTATTGGCTTAAGTGACGAGTAAAGCGATTTCACGCTGTAGGAGGCCCTAGTCTCTGACTCGACGGAGACCTCCTGGAGCGGCGCCCCGGCCTTCATGGTCCACGAGTACTCCTTCCCCTCCGCAGATGACTTGATCGTGAGCGTGTCGCCCGAGGCAATGAACTCCACTATATCGCCCACCGTCTTGACGTCAGATATCAGGACCCCTAAGTCGTCAGCAGTCATAACGACCCGCGCCGTTGGAGACATGTTTATCTCCCTGATCTCTGCCTCGGAGGTCTCAGACGCGGTCACGGTGAACGACCTACTGAACGACGTCTTTTTATCTTGTAGCTCTACCGAGAGCCCGACGAACCCGCTGCTGTAACTTAGAACCACCGCGTCGTTGCGGGTCGCCCTCCTAGACACGCGGTAGAGCTCGCTCGCGCTAATTCTAAGCCCTACCTCACCGTCCACGGTGAACTCGTCGAAAGCGCTCGGCTCCAGCCTTATTATGCCGAGGACCGTCTTGTCAGGGCTGAAGGCCCAGACCGAGAGCCCCTGCTCAACGGCCTTTAGGGTCGCCTCGTCACTTATCTTGGCAAGGGCTTGGGCCAACCTCTTGAAGTCCGTGCCTTTAGGATACATAGCCCTGAAAGACGCCATTGAGCTCCCTAACTAAGGACTAGGCCCCGGAGGTTTAAAATATGGTCGAGGCTAGTAGACGTAAGCTATGAGAATGCCTCCTATCTTCTTCTGTATGGCCTCCTTATGGGTCATCACGCCCTGGCTAGTCGTGAGTATGAGGAACCCAAGGTCTCTGCTGGCAAGGTACCTCCTTAGGTGCTCTGGCATCCTGAGAAGCTCTCTATACGTGACGGGCATCCTCGGCTTTATGGCCCCTATCTTATTTATGTGACCGAGCAGGGTTACCCTGAACTTCCCCCACCTGCCATCGTCTATGTACTCAAAGTCGCCTATGTAGCCCTCCCTCTGAAGCACCCTCAGCACAGCCCCTGTCAGCTTGGATGCCGGCATCAGGACCACTTCTCTGTGTCCCCTGAGCTCTGCGTTATAGATCGCGGACAAGTGGGCGCTCAACACGTCATGCGGCAAGCCCCATCACCTCACGAGTACTTGGTGAAGCCCAGCTCGGCTGCTATCTCCCTGAAGCACTGGCGGCACAGATAGAGCCCGTACTTCTGTATCACAGCGTCCCTCGTCCCGCACCTCTGACACCTCTGGGCACCCCTTCCCATGGTCTTAGGCTTGGGAGGCCTTATCTTGCCCATTGCCACCACCTCACACCAGCGTCACTCCGAGCTCCTTGGTTAGCAGCACCATGGTCTCCTCTGGGCGAACCCTGTGCCTTAAAGGTATTGTTGAACGGGCCCTCCTACGCCTCTCGACTCTGAACCCCGGCCTCTCGATTGTGAGGCACACGTCCATGCCGACTATTCCTATCTCTGGATCGTACTTCGCCCCTGGTAACAGGATGTATTCTGGAATCCCGAAGCATATATTGCCATGCCTGTCTATGCTTGACGCCTTCAGCCTGTAGCCCACAGCCTCGAGGGCCCTCTTCAGGAAGTCCATGGCCCTCTGACCCCTTAACGTTACTGAGACCGCTATGTTCTCACCCCTATGAATGCCGAAGGCCCTTATCGTCTTCTTGGCCTTCCTCATCACGGGCCTCTGGCCTGTGAGCTGCTCAAGGAGCCCTTGCACCTTTGCGAGCTTCTCGCCACCCTGGCCAAGAGCTATGTTAACGGTGACCTTTGATATCCTTGGCTTCCTCATAGGGTTCTCCTCCCACTCCTTCAGAATCTTGTTGACTACGTCCTCACTAAGGTTGACTGACATCATTTATCACCCCTCAATCGTAACTAGGGGCTTGTCCCTGCCGACTACATATATGTTGTCGAGCGACGTCTCGAACTTATTCCCGTTGGAGTCCTCCAGAGTTATCACGCTCCTCTTCCACCCCCAACCGCGAGTCACTGAGACTATCTTGCCAAACCTGCCCATGTTCTTGCCCCATACGACCAGCGCGAGGTTGCCTATCTTGAACTCTATGTGATCTTTGACGCTTGAGTCCGGCAGGGTTATGAGCAGGCTGTCGAGCGGCTTATAGGGGAGCTGGCCGGGCTTAGTTGGGTCCTGAACCCTCACGAGTATGTTCCTCCCACCGCTCAGGTGAACTTCAAAGTGGCCTCCCTTTACTGTCGTGACGCCCTCGACCCTGACTATCTTGAGCTGGGCCTCCTCCTTAGGGATCCTGACGAGCTTTATCGTTCCCCTCGGATCCGGAAGGGCCCTGAAGACGTCACCCGTCTTAGGTATCTCAACAACGTCCATGATCCCGACAGGCCACTTGTAATCCTTGACCACCTTTCCATCTACCTTGACCTCACCGCTCGCGATCACCTTCCTGGCCTCCCTGTTGGTCTCCGCGAACTTCAGGATATCCCTAATTACAATTAGTAGGGGGACGCTCTGGTCAAGCGGATGGGGTCCTGGGCTCGGCTTGACGGTCCACGGCCTCTCCTTCCTCGGTATCCTCTGAACAGGCGGAGCTGCCAGGGCCTTGACGTGCCTTGAACCGCCCATCCTGGCCATCACTTACCACCTCCCTCAGACGCTGGCTGTGCCTGCTCGGCCTGCCCCTTCTGCGCCTCAGCAGCCTGGGCCTGCTGGGCCTCCACGCTGACCCCTCCCCTCCTCTCTATGATCTTCCTCCTCCACTTGTCCTTTAGGTTCAGATCTATAATCAACAGGTTCCAGGGCCTGAACTTTACCAAGACCTCAGTGCCGTCGGCCTTCTTTCTGGTTATCCCCTCTATTTTCACCCACAGGCCCTTGAGGTCGACCTCAACTACCTTGCCGGTCTTTCCCTTGTAGTCCCCCTTCATAACCATTACCTTGTCCCCCACCACCACAGGGAGCGACCTTACGCCGAACTTCTCCCTCAGCTCCCTGCTGAGGTGGGCCGAGACCAGCTTGTGCCTAAGGTGAAGGGGCGCATTATAGAAGGCCTTCCGCTGCAGCCTAGGCTTAGGGCTTACCATGCTCTCACCTCATATCACTAGCGTAGCTAGCTTCGCTATTGACGGCCACCTCTCTGCGGCCTCCCTCGCAACGGGCCCCCTTATCTCAGTTCCCTTCGGAGTGCCGTCCTGGTTGATCAGAACTATTGCGTTGTCTGAGAAGGACACCCAGCTTCCGTCGGGCCTGCGGTACGGCCTCTTCTGCCTTATCACGACCGCGTAGCTTATCTGTTTCCTGATCTGAGGCGTGCCCTTCTTGACAGTAACTATCACTAGGTCCCCCGGCCCAGCGGCCGCCAGCCTCCTCACCCTCGTCTTGACGCCAGGCACGTCAATAATCATGGCCTCCTTGGCCCCGCTGTTGTCTGCGACGCTCACGTAACTCCCGACCTGAACACCCCCGCTCACGCCGAATCTTGAGAGGACCGCGGTGAACTTCTGCCTCTTGACCACGCTCTCACCCCTCCAGCTTCCCGAGGAGAACGAACTTGACCGTCTTAGAGAGAGGCCTCGTCTCCCCGATCACAACCTTGTCGCCAACCCTGACGTCTATGCAAGGGGGGACATGGACGTGCTTACGGGTCCTCCTCCACTCATACCTTTTGAACTTTCTGTCGTAGTAGATGTACTCATGCCTCACGACGGCTGTTCTGTTAGCCTTGAACTTCTCAACTACGCCCTGAAGGAGGACGCCCCTAACCCTGATGAAGCCGTGCCAGGGACAGTTAGGGTCGTTACACGTGGCCGTAGGTGGCTTCACGCCAGGTATCTGTAAAGCCTTCAGCTGCTTAGGGGCTGGCATTACCGTAACTACCCCCGCGTCCTCAGCCCACCTGGATATAGGACTTAAAAGGCTGTCGGCCGGCTAGGCCCTCTTCACCCTCTCCTCCGGTCTCCCAATCAGCCTGAACCCCTCAACCGTAATCCTTTCGCCGTCTGGGGTCTCAAACTCGAAGAGGCCTCCGTCCTTCAATATGGTGACGTCCCTCCTAACCCCGCCCCTGTTAACCCTTACTACCAGGGTGTTTGAGGTCTCCCAGACGACGATACCCTCAAGGCCTATTAGGCCTGGATCAGGGTGTCTTAGGACCCTGACCTTAAGCCCAATTACTACCCTTCGGGAGATGTTTGAAGACGTGATCTTCACGAGGAGGACTTCTCCCCCTGCCCCTCAGTCTGCTGCGGTGGCTGTGACTTCTTCTCCCTTATTATAGTCAATATCCTTGCTATGTTCTTCCTCAACTCCCTTATCTTAGCTGGGGAGTCTATAGACCCAGCAACGGCCTTGTGCCTTAGGGAGGCGAGCTCAGCCCTCTGCTCGTTAAGGAGCTTCATGAGCTCATTAATGTCCTTTTTCCTCAGCTCGTCCGCGCTGATCTTATATTTAGCTGGCACCCTCACCACCCTCCTTGAGCTCCGCAATGACGGCCTCCTCCCTGGAGGCCGCGCCTGCGCTCTCGAGCTCCTTAATCACCTTCTCGGCCTCCTCCTTCTGCAGCAGCTTTATCTGCGGCTCGGCAGCCTCTGGCCTGATTATCCTCACCTCAACACCTATGATGCCCAGCGGGAGCCTGGCGTACGCTATAGCCCTGTCCGTGTAGAGGTCAACTACGTGACCTGTCTTAATGACCTTGCCTGCCTGATACTTTTCGAACCTAGCCCTCTCCCTCGTCAACTTTCCACTGATAACTATCTCCACGCCCGCGGCTCCGGCCTCCATTATCCTGCGAAGGGTCGCCATCGCTACCCTTCTGAAGTGGTAGCCCATCTCAAGGGCCCTGGCTATCCTAAATGCCTGAACCCTCGCGCTAAGCTCCATGTTGTCCGGCTGGCTCACGCTGATCTGAACGTTCTCAAGTCCGAAGACCTTCTGAAGGACGGCCTGCAGCTTCCTTATAGTCGCGCCCCTCCTCCCAATTATTAAGGCCGGCCTCTCCGCAAAGATGTGAACCCTTGTCCCCAGCCCGCTCTGAGTGATCTGAACCCCGGCGTAGCCGGCCGTGTAGAAGTTCTGGGCCAGGTACTCGTCCACCTTGACCCTTATGAGGCCCTGCCTTATGAAGTAGTTCTTGATCCTTGACAAGCCTTATCCCCTCTCCTCGACTATCACCTCAACGTGGGACCTTACCTTCCTGATTATGTCAGCCCTCCCGAAGGCGCGTGGGTAGACCCTCTTAAGTGTAATCCCTTTGTGAACGCCGACGTGAACTATGTAGAGCTTCTCTACGTCAAGGTTCTTGTTCTCGGCGTTGTTGGCAGCGTTCTCCAGGACCTTCAACATATATCTCGCCGCCTTCACAGGGTATTTGCCTATAGGCCATCCCCACTTGTCCGCCAGGCCGCGCTTGTGAGGCACCTTTTTGCTCGCGCTCCTGAAGGGGACAGGCTCCTTCAGCTCGATGACCCTCCTCAGGTACTCCTCGGCGTCCAGCAGCCTCATTCCCTTGATGGCCCTTGCGACCTCAGTCATTACCTTAGGATGAACGGGTATATCCCACGCCATAGCCTTGGCGCTTCTGGCCTCGTTAGCTGGCGTATATGAGTAGACCCAGTTCGGCAAGCGCCCTCACCCCTTCGCCGCTATGTGGAGACTGCTCTTCGAAGCCTTGAGGCCCGGCTCACCGTGCTGGACAAGCTTAGTTGTCGGGCTGAACTCGCCCAGCCTGTGGCCTATCATCTCTGGGACTATCCTTACCGGGACGTACTCCTTCCCGTTGTAGACACCTATGGTCAGCCCGACCATTTCTGGAAGTATAATCATGTCCCTTACGTGAGTTTTAATCATGACGTCGGTCTTCCCCTGCTTCCTCAAGGCCCTGATCTTGCTCAGGAGCTTCTTCTGGGCTGGCGTAAGGCCTCTCATCAGAGACCTCCTCTGCCTGGCCGGTAGGAGCTGAGCGAACTCATCAAGTGACATGGACAGCAGTTCCTCTAGGGTCTTTCCCCTGTACCTAAACCTTTTCCACTCGGGCCTTAACTCTATCGTTGTTGACATTATTCCTGACCCTCAGCGCCAAGGGAAAACTCTAGGACGCCTTTTTAAGTGTTGTGAGAACTTAGCGGTGAGGTCAGAACGTTGGGGCCTCGAACTGCCTTATCATCACCTGCGTGACCACGTCTAGGCTCTCAAGGGCCTTACGCAGACCCTCGACGTCAGTCGTCGACTGGCTCATGTCAACAATGAAGACGCACTCCCCCTCCTCCCTCCTAGTTATCGAGGTGCACTTGTTAGCCACGATATCAATCTTCAGCTCGCTCAGCTTAGAGGTGACCTTCGCGAGAGCGCCCGGCCTGTCCTGCATGGTTACCTCTATCTGGACCACCTTGGCGTTCTCGGCGAGGATAGGGCTAACTATTATCTCCTTCTTCTCGGCGTCTGCCAGCATGGCAACCAGCATGCCGGCCTCGATGCCCAACGACTCCCTTATGGTCTGAGGTATCGTTATCCTTCCCTTCGAGTCGACTTTGACAAGCCCGGTTAGCTTGCTTGACATTTAATTCCTCCCCCCGAGTTTACGGGACCACATTATTAACCTTTGCTTCAGAGTATTAAAGATTTTCCCTAGCGTAGCGTGGCATTACGATAGGCACGTCAAGCCACGGTCGGTGTGAGTCTGAGCCTTTCATCCTTTAGTCACTGGCTGCCCACGTCTTCATCCCGTGGCGTTTATAGATGGTCCCATAGAGGAAATAAGCTTTGGCTTGCTGCTAGGCCCTCTGAACCGTGTAGGTCCTTAAGAGGGGAGGCCTCTTCTCGTTCGCCTTCTCCCTGGCCTCCTCCACTATCTTGTCTATCCTCTCAAGGAAGTCCCTTGGAAGCTTCCTGAAGGGCGGGTGGACGTCCCCTAGCCTAGTCCCAGGGCGCAGCTCCTGCTTAAGCTCGCGAGGCAACGGGGACTCGTTGACGCTGCCCTCGAGACCTAGCTGACCCCACAGGTCATCGGCAACCCTTGGCATGAACGGCGCGATGAGGCTGGCGAGGCGCTTAACTATCGAGGCGCCCACGTAGATGACCTTCGCCGCCTCCTCCCTCGATGACTTGATCAGGTCCCAGGGAGCCCTCTCGTTAAGGTACCTGTTTCCGAGTCTTGCTATCTCCAGGATCTTTTCTGTCCCCTTCTTTAACTCTATCTGCTCCATCAACCTTATGTAATCTTCCGTTATGGAGTCTACCTCCTTCAGCACGTCTAGGTCTTTATCAGTTAGGGTGCCGGGCTCTGGGATGACGCCTGAGAATCTGCTTGAGATGAAGGAGAGAACCCTGTACGCCAGGTTCCCTATGTCATCATTCAGCTCACTATTAACGATCCTATAGAACTCGCTCCACTGGAAGCTCACGTCCCCGCTCTCAGGCCTAAGCCTTATCAGGACCCACCTCCAGTAGTCGGCAGGAGCTATTTCAAGGGCCTCGTCAATCCAGATGCCAACTCTTCTGCTCTTACTGAAGTGCCTTCCCTCGTAGAGGAGGTAGTCGGTGGCACTTATCTTCCAGGGCAGGACGTACGGCTCGCCGGTCGCGAGGAGCAGCGCGGGCAGTATGATCGCGTGGAAGGGAATATTGTCCTTACCTATGAAGTAGACGCTCTTAGTCTCGCTGTCCTGCCACCACTCCTTCCAAGCGTCCGGCCCTAAGCCCTTCCTCATCAGGTACTCCTTGGTCGCGCTTATGTAGCCCAGAAGGGCGTCAAACCACACGTAAATCGTCTTGCCCTTGGCGTCGCTGAAGGGCGCAGGGATCCCCCACTCTATGTCCCTCGTCAGGGCCCTTGGCCTAAGCCCCTGCCTAACCCAGTCGAGGCTGTAGTTCTTCACCTTGTCATCGAGCTGGCTGTTCTCAAGCCACCTCCTCAGGGGCTCCTGAACCTTGCCCAGGTCAATGAAGTAGTTAGTTGTCTTAACCCAGACGGGCGTAGCCCCGCATAGGGCGCACCGAGGGTTTATCAGGTCCTTTGGAGTGAGGAGCCTACCACACCTGTCGCACTGGTCTCCGCGGGCCTGGTCAAAGCCGCAGTAAGGGCAAGTCCCAACCACGTACCTGTCAGGGAGGAACATCTTGTCGTTTGGGCAGAAGGGAAGCTCCTCCTCAGCCGGGAACACAAAACCCCTCTGCTCAAGCTTGGTGAAGAACTCCTGGACAAACTCCTTGTGGACCTGGCTTTCGGTGCGGGAGTAAAGGCTGAACGAGAACCCGAACTCTGAGAAGAGCTTCAGGTCGTACTCGTGAACCTGGTCAGTCAGCTCCTTTGGCCTCACACCGCGCCTCCTGGCCTCAAGCTCTATCGGGGTCCCATGCTCGTCGCTCCCGGTGACATATATGACGTCGTGGCCCATCAGCCTGAGGAACCTAGCGTAAACGTCGGCGCTTAGCAGGTGGAGCACAGTACCAAGGTGAGGGATGAAGTCGGTGTAAGGCCACGCTGAAGTCACTATATACTTGGCCATTGCCTTAGCCCCGGCGCCAGCTAGTGGGAGGCTTAAAAGCGGTATCTTCAAAGTGGCGCGCTACCCTCCGTAACGCCCGACCAAGGTGAGGGACCCAGGAACCTCCCTTGACCCGACAACTATGATGTTGCGTCCCTCGTAGTGAAGCCCCTTCACTAAGATCCTGCCGCCACCGTAAAGAGGTCCGCCTGCGTTATACTCGTACGAGATTAGGTAGTAGCCCTCCTCGGTCTTGACGCAAGGGGGGTAAAGAAGGGCTGTCGGCTGTCCGCCAGGTATGGTCAGCTCACCCTCGAACAACCCTGGACGGCCTGTCCCGGCTCTCTCTAGCAGGGGCGGACAGTGTCCCCCAGGGTCGCCGGCTGGGACCCCAACCCAGCTAATGGGTCTGTCAAGGCCCGGTATGAGGCCCCTCCTCCACGGGGAGCAGGCCCAACCCATGACCTTGAAGCCTCCGAAGTCTTCCTTGCAGTCGACCGGTTTCGCCCTCGCCGAGAACAACGTGTACGCCGCCTCCGACGCCTCCTCACCGTAAACTACGAAGTCAAGGTCTGAGAACTCGCCCTCGGCAAGCATTGCGTAGCTGCCTGTTAGCCCTAGAAGGTCAATGCCGCCCACGAGACCTGCCATTATTGATGTCGCAGCAATGACTATGTGGCTGAGCTTCCCCGTACCTGAAAGGGCCCTGAGCGCGAGCGCCTGTGACGGCGACACGTACTCAAGCACGCTAAACGTCCTGACGTAGGGCATGAGAGCCCCGTAGAGGGGGTCGTAAATTAGGTCTATCCCTGACCTCTCGAACGCGAGTGAGACGCCCCCCGGCCCATAATTATCAATTACCCTGCAGAAGGCAAGGGGGCCCCTCGACCACAATCCGTCGCGACAAATCACGTACTTTGGTATGATCGGTATGTAGCCAGGTGGTGACGGGAGACCTATTTCAACCCCAATTATGCCGTCTCTCGTCACCACCAGGCTGCCGTGCCCATACCTCAAGCGGCTTAACATAACCTTCCAGGTCAGGGACTATATAGAGTAGCCCATTTATTTCATCACGCTGCACCAGCCCCCTGACCAAGTACCTGCCCGGTGGAAGCTCCTGATACCTGGTCCTCCACGAAAGTAGGACGTACTCACCTCCGCCCTCCGCGTTATAGATATACGTCGCGGGGGTTAGGTATGGCTCGAGCGGCTTCAGCTCGCCTATCGCCGTCAGCCAACCCAGGGGCGTGAACATTGACCTGCAGGGGGTCTCGTCAATCGCCCTCAGGAGCCTCAGCGTGTAAGGGACGCCCTTATAGCACGAGTCTAAGACCTTGAGCGGGTGTAGCGTCAGGAACTCCTTAAGAGTGAACGAGCTCCTCTCTTTCCTAAAGCGTTGTTCCAAGTCGCAGTCGCTTATGAGGCCTGAGCCCCTTAAGTCTAGGAGCCTCGCATATATCTCGTCCGGCCTCCTCGAGTAGACCAGCAGGTCTACGTCGCTGTCAGGCCTCTGAAGGCCGATGGCGTAGCTTCCGGTGAGCCCGACCCACTCCGCCCCCAGCTGGTCTATCAGATCCCTTATAACGTCAGGGACCCTAGCAGTCCTGAGGGCCTTGACGGGGTCTATCAGAACGGCATAACGCCTCTCCAAGATATACGTTGACCTGCCCACGCACCAAAGGAACTCAACCCTAACGAACGGGGTCAGGCCCCCTGACGTCGCGGAGGCCCTATACGGAGTCACTATGAAGCCGTCAGAAGGGTGCTCATACCCCCTCACCATCCATATGGCGTCGTGGCCCTTGACCTTAGCTAGCCAACCCTCGAAGGGCATCTCTAAGAAGTTATCTAACAATAGAATATAAGAGCTGTGGGCAAGGTTCTTCAACGAGGGTTGACCGTGCCTGAGAAGGGTGAAAAGAGGCGGAGGAGCGTGTTTGAAGACCTTTTCAGGGAGTTTGACGAGATCATGAGGAGGTTTGAAGAGGAGTTTGACGAAATGGAGAAGGAGTTTGAGGAGCTGATGAAGAGCGAGGGAAAGAGCCCTACGTCGCCGTACTTCTACGGGATAAGGGTCTATGTCGGGCCTGACGGCGTGCCTCACGTAGAGCAGTTCGGCAACATAAAGAAGGGGGGCAAGGGCAAGATAATCCTCAGCGAGGAGACCGAGCCCATGGTCGACGTGATGGAGCATGGGGACGAGGTCCTGGTGGTCGCTGATATGCCTGGCGTTGAAAAGGATCAGATAAAGGTTAACGTTACCGAGGACAAGGTTTACATAAGGGCCGAGGGCGAGAGGAGAAAGTACTATAAGGAGGTCGACCTGCCCGCCGAAGTTGACCCATCGACGGCAAAGGCCTCATACCGTAACGGCGTGCTTGAGATAAAGATTAAGAAGAAGGGCTCCCAGCAGCCAAAGGGCGTAGAAGTTAAGGTCGAGTGAGCATTATTAGAAAACCTTTTAACTGAGGGGGCCCTGACGACATCTGATGTAGCTTGGCTCGTACACTGGACTACGACGTAGTAATTGTAGGCCTCGGACCTGCGGGAGCCTCACTGGCATACCTGCTAAGGAACAGCGGCATCAGGGTCGCAGGTCTTGACATGGTGGGGCCAGAAAGGGTTTGGGGAAAGCCCTGCGGTGACGCAATTGGCAAACACCACTTTGAGTTCACGGGTCTCCCTCTGCCTAGCGGGCCTTCACTTAAGCAGGTGGTGGAGGGCATCGACATAATTAGCCCCTATGGCGGCGTAAAGCTTAGGGTCAAGGGCGAGGGCTACATCATAGACCGGACGAAGTACGGCCTCACGCTAATTAATGAGGCCCAGAAGTCAGGTGTTGACGTCTACCTGAGGACCAGGGCCACGTCCCCTGTCCTTGAGGCGGGGAGACTGGTAGGCGTTAAGGCCATCAGCGAGAAGGGGGAGGAGATAGTATTTAGGGGGAAGGTTATAGTTGACGCTACCGGCAACAGCGGCGTCATCAGAAGACAGCTGCCCAAGGAGTGGCCTGTCAACGAGCCCCTGGACCCTAAGGACTCCAACGTGGCCTATAGGGAGATAAGAGAGCTAGATTATGAAATAGAGGAGCCGACGTACCTTAAGATCTACGTGAATCAGGAGATCTCCCCTGGAGGATATTGGTGGTATTTCCCTGAGGGGAAAGCCTCTGCGAACATAGGGCTTGGAGTTCAGGACGGCATGGGTTACCCTCCCCCTAACGTGATATTTAAGGAAAGGCTCGAGCGCCTCGACATGGTAAGTAAACACGTCCGCGTCATAAGCGCTTCTGGGTCAAGGGTCCCCACGAGGAGGCCGGCAAACACGTTAGTGTGGAACAACTTCATCGGAATAGGTGACAACGGCTACACTGTTAACCCTGTCCACGGCGGCGGCATGGGCTACGCGATGACGGCCGCGTTCTTCGCCTCTAAGGTAATAGTTGACGCATACACAAAAGGCGACTTCAGCGCGAAGGGCCTCTGGCAGCTGAACACGGACTACATGAAGGCCATAGGGAGGAGGCAGGCCTCCCTCGACATATTCAGGATATTCTTACAGAGGCTCTCCAACGATGACATAGAGTACGGGCTGAAGCACGGTATAATGAACGCGGACCAGGTGTATGAGACCAGCGTTACTGGCGAGCTTAAGGCCAACCTTTCGCTTATCGACAAGGTGGTACTCGCGCTTAGGCTGCTGGGAAGGCCATCGCTGTTGCCCAAACTGGCTCTGGTAGGCCAGTACATGAAGAGGGTGAGCGAGCTCTACGGCGCCTATCCAACCGATCCGAGCTCGTTGTCTGACTGGGTCGGCGCGATCGAGGGGCTGTATGCCGAGTATAAGAGAAGGCTAGCTGCGCTTTGACTGTTGCGTCGAGGCCCTCCTCCACTCGGTCTTGTCGCCTTTGTCTAGCAGTATGAACCCCAGGGACGATAGCCTGGTCCTTATGTAGTCAGCTAGGTCATACATCTTTTCCCTCCTCAACACCGACCTGACCTCCACTAGCAGGTCGACGAGGGCGTCTTCAACGCTTGGCAGGGGCGCCATGGGGGCGCCTTCAATGACGTCGTCAGCCACCGCGTAGACCTTGTTTAAGTCCACGAGGACCTTGTACGCTGAGAGCAGGACGGCCGACGACTCTGTTGAGGCTACCTCCTTATAGTAAGTGTTTGTGAACTCCCACAGGCGGCTAGCGGCCTCGCTCATATTAAAGTCGTTAGACATAGCCTCGTGCCAGCTATCATAGATCTGGCGGATCTTCAACAGAGTCTGAAGATCCTTGTCGTCCAGGTAATGGGAGTACTGCTCCTTTGAAAGCCTCCTCGTGAGGTCAGCGGCTATGTCCCTGAACCTTTCGACTAGCCTCTTGGCTTGCGAGAGGCTCTGCTCAGAGTATTCAAGGGACGACCTATAGTGAGAGGACAGAACCCACATCCTTATGGTTTCTGGCCCCCACTCCTTTATGGCGTCCCTAAGGCTCACTATGTTGCCGAGGCTCTTGCTCATCTTTTCACCCCTTATCGTCAACATCCCCGAGTGCAGCCAGTACTTGACCCACTTGTCACCGAGGAGGCTTTCGCTCTGGGCCCTCTCATTCTCGTGGTGCGGGAATATCAGGTCGGAACCGCCCGCATGAATATCTATCTTTGGCCCCAGGTACCTCGTGCTCATGACGCTGCACTCTATGTGCCAGCCTGGCCTCCCCCTCCCCCACGGGCTCTCCCACCAGGGCTCCCCTGGCTTAGCGGCCTTCCACAGCGCAAAGTCGTATGGGTGCCTCTTCTCCGCCGAGATCTCCTCTCCTTGATCCCACAGGGCCTTGGAAAGGTTACCGCTCAGCCTCCCGTAGTCGGGGTAGGCGTCCACGTCAAAGTAGACGCTGCCGCTCGGCGCGACGTACGCGTAACCCTTTTCGATCAAGCCCTGAATGAACTTTATGATCTCACTTATGTGGTCAGTTACCCTGGGATGGACGTCAACCTTGACCCTTAGGGTGCTCAGCAGCTCAAGGTAGTCCTTAGCATAAGTGTCCGCTACCTGCCTCCAGTCAACGCCTAGCTCCGACGCCCTCCTAATTATCTTGTCATCAATGTCAGTTATGTTCTGGACGTGAGTTACCGAGAACCCTCTAAGCCATAGGTACCTCTTAACTCCGTCGAACGCCACAAACGTCCTAGCGTGACCTATGTGGACGTAGTCGTAGACGGTCGGGCCGCACACGTACATGCCGACGAACGGCGGTGACCATGGGACGAATACCTCCTTCCTCCTGCCAAGCGTGTTCGTGACCGTTATCTGCAAATGGGGCACCGTCCCTTGGGTTATGGCCCTTTCTCCCTTAATGTTTTCCTACGAGCTAGGCCTGGCCCCAGAGGTCAGGCAAATGTTTGCGTTGAGGCCCTTACCTTCACCCAGCCTGACAAGCCTGACCGACCCCTGGCCCTCTATGACGCCGTTGCCTGTGAAGAGCCTGAGCCTGCCGATGTAGATGCTCACCTCTCCTCTGTCCTCGAACGCCCCTCCCTCAAACCTTACGCAGTAAAAGTCCCTTGTGTCATCGGTGTAAGCGACCTTCGACGCCTCAACGCAGTACAGCCTTGACTCCTGACCTGAATAGCAAGCCCCCCTCACCAGGTCCCCCTTCAGCTCGACGCAGGTTAGTACATCTCTTGTAAAGTCGTACCTCAAGACGCCGTTGCAGCCAGCCCCAATCATACCTCTAACTTCGACAAGGCGTCGCCACCTTCTGTATAACACGAAAATAAATGCCAGCGACGCTGCGGCAAGGCCTACAGTTATAGCTGCCAGAGCCGGCCCGCCCAGCCCAGAGTACAATGCTATTAAGAGGGACGAAGCCGCGGTAGCGCTAACGTCGACTAGGGCTGGACCTATGAACGCCTTTAGAAGGACGTCGTCCTTCAAGACCTCTGCCACTCGGCCTCGTGCTTCGCAATCACGTCGTCGAACTTTCCAGCCTCCACGTCCTTTAGGACCTCCTTGGGGTCCCTTCCGTCAACCGTCAGGCCTATGCTTCTTGCGCTTCCAAGTAGCGACTTTACTGCGGCCTTAAGGGTCTTAGCCGTCAACTTAGGCTTCACCATTATGGCCACCTTGATGAGGCTCTCGAAGCTTATGTTGCCGACCTTCTTGTGCTGCGGATCCCCGCTAGGCTCGGAGGCGCCTGCCTCCCTCAGCAGCAGGGCTGTCACGGTTGGGATCCCGACCTCTATCCTGTAGGACTTTGTGGCCATATCGACGATTATTTTGATCGGTATTGTCATACCCTTGAAGTCCTTAGTCCTCTGGTTTATCTCATCTACTACCTGCTTGACGTTAAGTCCCAGAGAGGACAGGGTGGGACCGAGGGGCGGACCAGGCTTGGCCTCGCCTCCCTGTATCTGAAGCGATATCACCTTTTCCTGAGGCATGGCCGTTCCACCCAGACCGAATAGGCACGGATTAAAAAATTAGGCGGCCTCGTTAAGGCCAAGATGAGAAAGCCGCGAAGGACCTGAGCACGTCTTTTATATTTAGCACGCCCACGATACTTCCGTCGTCAGCCACGACGGGCAGATGCCTTATATTATTCTCAAGCATCTTATTGACGATTGACGAGAGGGGCTCGTCCCTTCTAGCCACTATAAGGCTTGTCGACATTATCTCACTTACCGGCTGGGACAGCGAGAGGCCGGACGCTATCGCCTTAACTATGTCATGTTCTGTCACAACGCCAAGGACCTTACTTCCTGACCTTACTAGCACGAAGTCCTTCTTCATACTGATCATAAGCCTTGCGACCTCTGCTATCGACATTGATGGCTGGACATAGACGGGCTCTGAGTACTCTAGGACCTCGGACGCCTTCATAGGACTCCTTTCAGTAATTGAAAGATGCGGCTTATATTTTTAACTTCTTAGTTTCCACACTATTTGAACAGCGCAAAAGCGGGGTGAAACTAACTTGGAGTTCAAAGTCCTTTACGTCGATGCTGCCACGAGTTCTTTCAAGTTAGAAAAGGTAAGCGATCCCAACATATTTGGCATAATTGACCTAGGCCTAAAGGTTCACATGGATCTAAGGTCCTTTGAGTTAGACCCCCTGGACCCAGGTAACCCGCTAGTATTGGGCATAGGCCCCTTCGCAGGCGGTGCCGTAGTCGGCAGCCACAGGATCGTCGCCATCTTCAAGAGCCCGGTCAGCATGGGGATACACGTAAGTGAGATGGGGGGAGCAGGCTTCTCGTTCTTTAGGACCGGGCTGGACGCGCTGGTGATAACAGGCAGAAGCAGGGAACCCATGATAATTAGGGTCTACGGCTCTGCCGACGGCTCGGTCTCCGTCAACGCTGAAACGGTGTCTAGTGACGAGCTGTTCAAGATATACTCTGGGTACTCAGGCCTCGTCGGAACAAAGGCCTTAACCAAATACATTATTGACAGGCACAGGGACGAGCTGATCAAGAACAAGGGGCGTATCGCAGTTGTAGGTCCAGGGGCCTACAGGACCAGGTTTGCTGGAATCTTCAGCTACGTCCTTGACGACAGGACCCTCAACATGACGGAGGTCTCGGACTCCGCGTCGAGAGGAGGCGGAGGGTCAGTAATGGCCCAGGCCCATAACGTGGCGGCCATCGTCTTCGGTGGAACCTATAGGAGGCCTAACCCGAAGCTCTCAAACGTCGCCATACTTAACTCGCTTTCTCAGGACGTATTCAAGAAGCCCTACACGCAGGCCCTCACCGAGAAGACCGTAAAGTACAGGTTTGACCCCTCCATCAAGACAGGAGGGACGTTCGGAGTAAACTACCCTCATTACAAGGACCTTGTGCCGATCCTTAACTACTCTCACGTCTACATGAGCAAGGGCCTGAGGCTTGAGGTTCACAGCAAGGTCATGGAGCACTTCTGGAGGCCGTTCCAGGAGGAGGTGTTTGACGGAGGCAAGCTGACGCCAGCATCAAAGAACTGCGGGGAGCCATGCCCCGTGGTGTGCAAGAAGATCTACAAGGGCGTAAAGCTTGACTATGAGCCCTCCCACGCAGTTGGGCCCATATCTGGGATCATAACTGTCGACGATTCGGCGTCCCTCGTCGACCTGCTTGACAACCTTGGCCTAGACGCGATAGAGGCAGGCCACATGATAGCCTGGCTGTTCGAGTGCGTCAACAAAGGGCTTCTGAAACCCGAGGAGATAGGACTTGACGAGAGGCCCGTCATGGACCCAGAAGTCCTGTCTCCGGAGACCAGTAAGCTCAACGCTAGACTGGCCAGGAGGATCCTGGAGCTCCTGATCTCAGACTCCGCGCCTAAGGTGCTTAAAATCGTCGCCTCTCTTGGCCTTAGGGCAGCAGCTAAAGAGCTGGACAAAATCTACGCCGAAAGAGTGAAAGAGCTGGGCCTCAAGTTCGAGGACCTACTTGTGTACGCCGCCTTCGGGGACTCCGGCTACTTCACGCCAAACTACTACTGGAGCCCAGGCGTCCTGGCCCCGCTTTACGTGCTTGGCAAGTACTGGACCGACTACACGCCAGCCTTCAGGGAGCCTGAGAACTACGCCCAGGTCTCACTTAGGAGGGCCGTCTACGAGTACGCGGTCGCCAACGCGGGCTTCTGCAGGTTCCATAGGGGGTGGGCCGAGGAGATGTTAGGCGGCCTCTACAAGTCCATGCTTGGCGTTGACCTCGACGTGTACTCCCACGGCCTGCAGGTCTACAAGACCATAGCCGAGTACCAAGCGAGGGCTAACGCGACGCCCGTGCCGTGGGAATCGAAGAGAGTTATAGACTCCATCGCGTCGCTCGCGGCCGAGAGCGGCGTGCCTGGCTGGGAGGACGCTATGTACCACAGGGAAAAGGTGATAGAGTGGTGGAACCGCTTCTACAGAAAGCTAGAGGAGGAGCTGTCAAAGGTCACGCCTATTTGGCAGGTCCCTTGATAATCTCAAGGAGGGCCTTCTCCACCTCGACCGGCCCCTTATCGGTCACCAGACTTCCATAGGTCCCCTTTCCACCACCCTGCCCGCCTACCACATTTAGAAGTCCCTTAATTATCTGGCCCACGTCAATGCCTGTCGCGGCCCTGCCGGCACCTATCTCATAGTGATACCCCTTCTCACCCTGGACCGCCAGCAGGACAAGCGAGTCGGATACCTCGTCTGTTATCCTCTTCAGGGCCTCCCTCGCTGACCTCAGGTCGCGCTCAGGGTACTCCAAGACGGCGACCCTGACGCCGCCTGAGGGAGGCAGCGACTTGATCCTAGAAATTGCCTCGGCCAACCACTGCGACCTGTACCTCTTGACGGCGTCCTTTAGGCTCTCTACTTCCTCCTTCACTTCCTTGGCCCCACTGACTATATCTGATGGGCTCACGCCCAGCTCCTGGGCCGCCTTCTTGAGCTGCTCCTCGACTCTGCTCATCTCCTCGGAGACCCGTGTCCCAGCCACGAACTCGAGCCTTATGATGCCATCCTGGATCTTCTCAACGTTGATTATCTTTATGCTGCCTATCTCGCCGGTATTGCTCACGTGTGTCCCAAAGCAGGCCTCGGCGTCCCAGCCCTCTATCTCGATGACCCTTATGCTCTTCTCCATTGGAACACCCCCCTCGTACAGCGTGAACCCGTACTTGCGCTCTGCCTCGTTCCTCTCAAGGATGTGCTGCCTCACCGGTCTCCTCTCGTCAATAACCATGTTGGCGAGCCTTTCTATCTCCTTAACCTCTTCGTCGGTTAGGTTCTTGTGGTGAGTTATGTCAAGCCTTGCCTTCTCAGGCGTCTTCTCAGCGCCGGCCTGCCAGACGTGGTTGCCGAGGACCCTCCTGGCCGCCCCTAGAACTATATGTGTCGCTGTGTGATGCCTCATAAGCCTATATCTCCTCGTCCAATCTATCTCACCCTCTACCTCCTCACACTGGGAGACGGAGATAGGCCTGTCGGCCTTATGTACCACGACCCCGCCGACCTTAACCACGTCGACGACCTTGTAGGTCTCCCCGCAAATCCTTATGGACCCTGTGTCGTGAACCTGGCCTCCACCGGTCGCATAGAAGGCCGTTGAGTCCAAGACAAAGTAGTTGCCAAGGGTTCCCAGAAGCCTAGCCTTAAACGTTCTAGCGTAGGGGTCCTTGTGGAATATCAGCTCTGTCGGGCGGAACCCCTGGGCCCACGCTATCACCTCCTGCGGCAGCTCGACGGACTCGCCCACTACCCTGACCTTGGCCGGCGCCCTGTGTCTCGCGGCGACTATCGAGTAGAAGTTAGGCGGTATCTGAACCCTGATACCCCGCTTGGCGGCCACCTCAGCAACTACCTCAGGGGGGACGCCAAGACTGTCATATAGCCTGATCAGGTCCTCAAGTGTTAAGGGCTTCGAGAGCTCCTTTGATACAAGCCTTTCACCCCTGCTCAGGAGCTCCTTGTACCTCTGCTCCTCCAGACTGACTGCGTCAATTATGTAATCCCTGTTGACACTAATCTGCGGGAAGTCGTCCTTCCACAGGTTAATTTGCCTCTCCACGATGTCGGTGAGGCTGAAGTCAGGGTTTAGCTGCCTTAACTGTCTCAGGGCCCTCCTTATTACGAGCCTCGCCAGGTAACCCTCCCCGGAGTTGCTTGGAACCACGCCGTCAGCCAACATCATCGTTATGGTCTTTGTGTGGTCAATGACGCTATAGAGCCTGGCCTCCCTCTCAAGGACAGGGATCACGTCGTCGACGCTGGAGCCAAGGTATGAGGCCACGGCCTGATAGTATGACCTAATGCTGTTGGGGTCCTCCGGGTTGAGCTTAGCCGCGTTCCTGAACGCGGCCCAGAGTATCTTCTCATCAGGCCTGGGAACACCGATGCGCGACCTGACCTCGTCAACTAGGCTACCGTAGATCGCGTGGAAGGCGGTGGGCGTCTTCTGGGTGAACCAGGCTATCCTCTCAACTCCATACCCAGTGTCGACTATCTTAAGGGGGAGCTCCTCATAATTTCCATCACTAGTCACCTTGTACTGCATGAACACGAGCGTGGCTAGCTCGAGCCCGCCTACAGTAACCTCAAAGGAGGGGCCTGCGTTCCCTCCGCCCTCCCACCATGACTCCTTGAAGACTATTAGGTCCTCGGGTATCCCTATCTCCTTAGTGAAGAACTCCTTCGCGTAGGCAACGGTCTCTTCCTTCCAGTAAACCTGCTTGTCGGGGTAGTTGAAGGCGTGATGCGCGGCCATCTCAAACGTCGTGAGGTGCCTACCTATTGTCAGCCCTACATTATCTATATCCTCCAGCCTTATGCACGGCTGACTTATAACTAGCGGGTTGGCCGGCGGCGGCACGAGGCCGCTGGTGACATGTGGCTGGAAGTCAACGATGCTCGCAATGGTCAGGTAGAGGTCCTCCCTCCAGCGCGCGACAACAGGTCTTGGAGGTATCGGCTCATGGCCTCTCTTCCTGAAGAACTCTATGAACTTCGCCCTCGCCTCTCTGACAGTCAGCGGCGGGCCTGAGGGAATTTTGTCGAACCAGTAGTCAGTGTCAGGGACGTCCTGGCACGTGTCGAAGTTAGGGTTGAGGGTCCAGAAGTAGTCTCCGCCGACCCTACACTGCCTCCTCTGATATCCTCGCTCCTTGAAGAAGTTCAGCCTGTACTCAGAGGGGTCTACCTTCACCATATCAGCCAGCCCTTCAGGACTTTGGAGAAATATATAAGGGGTAACTCTGACGCTGTTACATTCCAAACAGGCCAGCCAGGCCCTCGCTAATATCGACCTCGCTGGCCTCCTTCTTCTCCTCCTTAGCCTCCTCCTTCTTCGCCTCACCCGCGGGCTGAGCCGCTGGCTGGGACGCAGGGGCTGCGACTGGCGCTGCGGCAGGCGCTGCGACAACGGCGGCGCCCTTGAGAACTTCATCGATGTTTATCTGCGAGAGGGAGGCCACCAACATCTTGACCTTAGCTTCGTCGACCTGAAGCCCGAGGGCCTCTATCACCTTCTTTAGGTTGTCCTCATTTATCTGGGAGCCTGCGTAGTATAGAGCCAGGGCCGCGTGGACGTAAGCCTTGCCCTCCTGGACCATCATTCTTCCCCGTAGGAGGCTGAGGGCGACCTGGGAGTTATAAAGGTGTTGCAGGCCTTAGGCTCCCACTTCAAGATCCAAAGAGGCTCGACAGGCCCTGGCTTATGTCGACCTCGCCGGCCTCCTCCTTCTTCTCCTCCTCGGCCTTCTTCTCCTCGGCCTTCTTGGCTTGCTGCTGAGCTGCCTGCTGCGGTGGCTGTTGGACTACCTCAATTCCTAGGTCCTTGGCCTTATCGCCCAAGGCGCTGATGATCACCGCGGCCTCGCTGGCGGCCTGCGAGAGCGCGATAGACGCCAGGTCTGGGTCCAGGGCCAGGCCAGTGCCCCTTACGAGGGCCTGCGCCTCGACTGCCGCCGTCCCAAGCAGGGCCAGCGTTACCTCCGGCAGCTCGAAGTAGCCGACCCCTAAGGCTAGGGCCGCCGCCTCCTTCTCGGCGTCCATGAGGTCAGCCTTCGTCCTGTCTATGTCTAGGTGCAACATGTCGCCCGGTATCACGGTCTTGCCGTCCCAGGCCGCGACAAGGGTCAGCCCAATCTCCATAGGCTGGATGCCCAGCTGCTGAAGCAGGCTGGCCAGCTCCGGCGAGATAACGTCGCCTGCCTTGGCGACCACGGTGTCGCTCTTTACGTATATAGTTCCCTTCCTCACCTCATAGGGTATCTTAAGCTTGCCGAAGACGCTGACGATGGGGCCAGGCCTTAGGCCGGTGTCGCCCTCAGGTATAACGATGTCCTTGGTTGCCTTTGCGCCTGGCTTGGCTGGGGCTGGCATCTTCAGCTTATCAATCTGATAGGCTAGGAGGAACGGGTTCTCGTTGGTCATAATCAGCACGACGCCATGCTTCAGATACGGCTCAAGCAGCTTGCGGTCGAGCCCCTTGCTCTCGAGGGCCAAGTAAACTAAGTTCTTCTTAGCTACCTTTATGACGGCCTTCCCCCTCAGCTCCTTCCTTATGAAGTGAAGCTGCTTGGCCGGCAGGCCCTCCAGGTCAGCGAATAGTACGTACCTGTTCTCGTCAAGGAGCTTGACTAGCTCAGCGACGATCCTCTTCTTATACTCCGGCGGCTCGGGCCTGCCTAAGCGCCTCCTCTGAGCCAAGGTTGACATGGCTGTCACCTCAGTGGAACTTGGACAGGCACGCCCATCGTTGTCTTAATGTATACGGCTTCTATTTTAGCTGTTCCTATCCTGGACTCTATAACGTTAAGGACCGCGCTGGCATTCTCAGCTATCTCGGAGACCTTCATAGACACGGTCCCTATCCTGGTCATTATCTGGGGCTGCCCCCTCACCCTTACCCACGCAGCGCGCTTGTAGTTCTCGACCAGCTCGGCAAGCGTCGCCCTTGGAGGTATAGCGACTGGCACCTTACCCCTGGGGCCTAGCGCGGGACCCAGGATGCTTCCGACCTGCCCCATCAGGTCAGCTGACACCAGGACCCAGTCGCACTGCCTGCCGACTGCCTTAACCTTCTTCTTATCACCCCTCATCGCCTGCAGCTCCTCCCTAGATATTGTGTTCACGCCAAGCTTCTTGGCCTCAAGTAACAGGTCGCCTCCAGCAACCACACATATCGTCGGCTCCTTTGGCAGCTTGTGAGGGAGAAACACGACCTCCCTGAACTTCCCCTCTGGGCCCTTCGGATCGAAGTCCCTCAAGGTTACTATCAGCTCAACGCTCTGGTCAAACTTAGTCCTCTTGGACACGCTTATGGCCTTGCTTATCGCATCGATTAGCTTCTCTGAGCTCACGGGCAACTTCTGTCCTCCTTGACGCTCTCCCAATGGGCTCGGGGCTAAAAAAGTTCTGTGCGCGGCGGACGCGAGGAATTTTAGCTTTAAAAGGTCCTGAAGGGCCACGTCAAGCAGGGCCCGTAGCTCAGCCAGGACGGAGCGCCGGCCCTCTAAGTGCCCCGCGAGGACAGCCGGTGGTCGGGGGTTCAAATCCCCCCGGGCCCGCCAGGTGAAGACTTCTACGACGCTGGGGACGCCTGCGTCACTGACATAGCAACGTAGTTGGGTCCGCCGGTCCCAACCACGACCTGGACGGCTAAGGGAACCCCCTTGTAGTCGATGACCGTTGCGCTCAGCGTGTAGACTCCGAAGGTTCCAAATAACGAGGTCGTTGGCGATATCGATATTGATACTCCAGGGTAGCTCTTGCCGTTAAAGCTCACCGGCGTAAATATGTAACCGACGCTGACGGCTGTGGAGCTAGGCTGCCCCTGTAGCATTGCCTGCCAGTTGATCCCATAATATGAGCTATAGTAGTAGAGGTCGTAGAGAGGTCCAAGTCCAGGGAAGAAGTCGACAGTTACCGTTCCTACGGTTGGATTATAGCTAGTCGAAACGCTTGTAAGGATCTCAGTCACGTAAGCGGTGAGGTTGGAGCCGGTTAGGTTTTCGTCCACGCCGCTGTAGTTTATTAGCGCCCACGTTATGTTGGTCGCGTTGAAGTGAAAGATTATAGACCCTATCACGTCCCCGTACGGGTTCGTCACGTCTATCTTAGTTACGTTCGATGTGCTGTTAACTATGACGTTAACGTAGTACGTATTGCCTGAAGGGGACACGTAGACCTTGTACTGAAGACCTGAGATCCTTGACAGCAGGGCGCCCAACTTCACTGGCTTGGCTAACAGGACAAGGGCTGACCTGTAGGTGTAGTAATATGTCAGCCCAACCCCGCCTACAGCGATTGTGGCGGCGAACAGTATTATGGTCAGCAGGGCCAGCTTTCCTATCCTCACTAAGCCCACCTTGGGCCATCTTCCCTCGCGTTAAGATAGGTTTTAAGCTTGAATGCGCTCCAGGGGTCCGAGGTCCAGGCTATGACCATAGGCAAGGCCCGCGGGATTAACGCGATGGGTCACCTGGGATGGACTACAGTAAGGTGTAGGGTTTGTGGGAGGCTCCTTGACCTGACTGGTCAGAGGCCAGGAAGCAGGAGGACAGAGATCGTCTACGCCTGTCCAAAGTGCGCTACTAAGTATGGAGCCTACTTCTGCTCAGCTGACGCGAGGTCCCTTAAGTACAAGTGTCCGTTCTGCGGATCTGACTTAGTTCCCGTTACGCCGATAGTAACGGAGTGACTTGAATGAGTCTCGTCGAGATTAACAGGGTTGGGGACGGCCTGGTAATTAGGGTTACCGACACGTTAGCTGGTAGAAAGGTCACGGTGTTCCTAGTCGACCTCTACTCGAGGCTGAGCAGGCCTCCGGAAGGGTGCGAGGAGAAGATGACGACTAAGGGGTCAAACGTAGAGCTCTGTCGCGTAAGGGCAGGGGAATGCCTTCTTACCATATTAATGTTCGAGGGAAAGGCCGAGGTGATAGGCGGGGCCCTCCTAGCTGACGGAGAATTGACTGCGCCTCCCGAGGAAGTCAGGGGTAGGTGCGAGAGGGCGTTGAAAACCCTTGAGGGGCTTAGCCCGAGTCAGACCTCGTAAGGCCAACCGTTCTGAGGTGAGGAGCTGCTTAAGCCCAGGGCCTCGGCCAACTTAATTATCATGGTCAGCGACGGATCCCTCAGGGCTTCCCTCAGCCTTGCCCTCGTCTGCGGCCTGGCCCACCTCGCGTATCTTAAGGCGCTGGCCAGGAGTCTCCTCCCGTCGCTGTTCAGGACCTCGCGCTTGTCAAAATATCTCATATAGTCCCTGAGCAGCTTCTCCACGATCCGCGCGATCTCCCTCTCGGCCCAAGGGCCCTCAGTGCTTGCGCCCCTCTCCATCAGTGGGAGGCACCTCGGCAGCGATGCGAGGCATCATCATCGGGGCCCCGCATCACGCCGTCGCAGCCTCGTTCTCGCTCTCGTACTCGCCAGGGGCGGGTATATCAGGCGTGTTCCAGTCTACCGGGGCCTCACCGTACCTTATAGGCCTCTCCAGCCTTGAAAGTAGGACGACCCTGCTTGGAACGCTCTCGCTGACCACTGGGTAGCCGGTGAGCTCACTAAGCCTCTGCGCGATAGCCCTTACTTCGGAGTGCCTGGGCATGTTTTCAAGGCGCAGCCTGTTCCTGCTGGCCCCCACGTACATGTATGCCTTCACCTCTATGTAGTCAGGCCTCCCAAGCTTGACCAGGTCAGCGAAGCCCCTCAGGGCGGTCTCGTTATCGTTGAACCCCTTCACGATCGTTATTCTGTAGACAGTAGTTGACGAGAAGCTTGGAAGGATCTCAAGGGTCTCCAAGGTGAGCTCCCAAGCCCTTGGCACCAGCGGCCTGTTGAAGTAGTTGTATGACTCCTTGTCCCACGCCTCCAGGCTCACATATATTTGCGTTGGCTCCTCCTCTAGGTTAGCAAGCACGTCTGGCCTTACCCCTCTTGTAACCAGGAACGTCGTTATTCCCCTCCTATGAAACTCCCTTATGAGCTCGCCTAGCCGTGGATACAGCGTGGCCTCGCCTGTCAGGCTGATGGCCACATGCCTCGGGTTCATGGCCTCTTGGTACATCTTCAGGTCAACGCCTGGCCTGCCCTTGTAACCGCTCATTATCCTCCTATACTCCCTGATGGCTTGTTCAACTATGAAGGAGGGGTCGTCCACAAAGGGCATACGCGTCTCGTTCCATTCAACCCCAACGTCCTGAGGCCTCAGCCTCCAGCAGTGAAGACACGCGTTCCAGCACCAGTGGTTAGTCACGCTGAGCTGTATACATCTATGGCTCTCTATGCCATAGAACTTCCCCTTATAACAGAACCTGCGCTCCACCATTGCGGCGTGGTTCCAGTAGCACTTCTTTACCGAGCTGTGCCTTCCAATTATATGGTAGCCCTGCTTGACGAGCCTTTGGTCAAGCAGCTTATAGACCTCGGCCTCCTCGGCTTTGACCTCCAATCGTACCACCTTCAGGCCTTAACTACCTCAGGCCTTCTGATCAGCCCCCTCTCCGTCAGGTACGTGTAAGCGCTGTAGGCGGCTATAGCCCCTGATGCAGCCGCATTCACGATCTGCCTGAACCCTCTCCAGAGGCTTATAGCGTCCCCTGCGGCAAAGACTCCCGGCAAATTAGTTCTCATCCAAACGTCTGTCTTTATGTAGCCCGCGTCGTCAACCTCAAGGCCCAGGGACTGATACCAGTCCTTCGGCGGCTCAAACCCTATCTCAACAAATACGCCATCAACTGCAAGCTCCCTTACGGAGCCGTCCTTGCCTTGGACAACCACGCTCCTCACAACCTTGTCGCCCCTGATCTCCTTCACCACTGAGTCGAGCACGAACTCGATGTTAGGCCTCTTCATGGCCTCCTCAACATAGTAAGGCTTAGCCCTGAACTCCCTCCTCCTGTGAATTAGGTAGACCTTCTTCACGTAGCCGGACAACAATATCGCTCCCTCAAGGGCCGCGTCCCCACCTCCCACGACAGCGACCGCGTCCTTTCCCTTGTAAAGCGGGGCATCGCAGATGCTGCAGTAGCTGACGCCCCTTCCCGTGAACTCCTTCTCGCCTGGAACGCCTAGCTTTCTCCTCCTCGAGCCAACGGCTAGAATTATTGTCTTGGTGTATATGTCAAGGCCTCTGGTTCCTGTGACTCTATACTCCACGTCGTTCACCTTCTCAAACTTCTGAACCGTTATGCCGCTGAACACGGGCACCCCGAAGAGCTTCTCGGCGTGACTTCTGAACCTCGACACCAGCTCAGAGGCGCTTATGTTAAGCAGCGCTGGATAGTCGTCAACCTCGTTGGTCAGGTTCAGCTGGCCGCCCACGTCCTCAGTCACCAGGACAGACTTGAGGAGGAACCTAGCTGCGTAGATGGCTGCCGAGAAGCCGGCAGGACCTCCTCCCACTATGACTACGTCATAGTGCTCCCCCTTAGGCGGAACCCTCAGCTGAGGCATAGTTGCAAGTCTCAGCGACACGGCCTCTCCCAGTCCAACGTTAACTAGGTGGTTAAGAGCCTAGCTAAGATAGGGCTACGCTGCCTCAGACCAGTATGCCGCCCACCATCCTCTTTGACTTTATGAACTCCATGAGGTTCAGCTGGTGCCTTAACGCGGCCTCATGGGCCTCCTTAGGATCGCCCTTCTCTATGGCCTCGTAGATGCGCC
Source organism: Acidilobus sp. (assembly GCA_049977005.1). GTDB lineage: Archaea > Thermoproteota > Thermoprotei_A > Sulfolobales > Acidilobaceae > Acidilobus. The sequence goes on from JBMFHE010000001.1 coordinate 49,733, forward strand.
AGTGCTCCTCGATCTCCTGGTTGACCCTGCTGCTCGACGCAAAGAGGTCAACCCTGACTATGGCAAGCTTGTTCCTCAGGTCCTTCAGGATGTCCCTGAGGTATTCATTTCCACTCATCTCGGCTATCACGTCGTGGAACTCGCTATTGGCCTGGGCTAGTGCTAGGGGGTTGTTCTTGTCAGCGCTTTTGAACTTCTCTGCAGCCTCCCGAAGCCTCTTCAACATCTCGGGGTCCCTGTTCTCGGCGGCCTTCTCAGCAGCCAGCGCCTCGAGCACGGCCCTTACCTCAAATATCTTCAGGATCTGCTCCTTCGTGAGGAAGGACACATGATATCCGTCGCTCAACTTCACTACCAGGCCCTCTTTCTCGAGCTTGTGGAGCGCCTCCCTAACAGGGGTTCTGCTAACGTTATACATCCTTGCCAAGGTGGTCTCGCTAAGCTTGTCCTTTGGCTCAAACTTCCTGCTGAGTATGTCCCTCTTAAGGAGCTCATAGACCATGTCAGAATACTTCGTTGGTCTCTCCTTCTCCTCAGCGGCCATGATTGGCCCCGATTTCACTAAAGCTTAACTCAGAGAAAATAAGCATAGCAGGCCAGGGAGAGGTTGTCCATAGGCAACTACTACGACCTTGCCTGGAGGGCCTCCAAGAGCGGCCTCAGGGAGCTTGAGTTCCTGCTCAGGCCCCTTGGATTTGACGTTGAGCAGGTCGAGGCCGAGTGCGCCAAGGCCCTTGGAGCTAACTCGCTTAATGAAGTGAACTTGGGCCTCAGGTTCTCCTGCTCAGCCATGATAATACTGGCCAGCCTTGCCTCACAGCTCCCCTCCTTACTTATAGAGGCGTCGCTCAGGAGCGGCTTCTGTGACGAGCTTAACGTCCTGACGAGGCAGCTCAGGGAGTTGGCGTTGAGGTTTAGGGCCGACCTAGGTCAGGAGGGCGCTCTGTACAGAATCTCCGAAACTAACGTCTTCAGGTCGGCCTCCCTGCTAGCTAAGCTAGTGGAGGACGAGGCCTCCCTGGCGAAAACCCTGTGCAGCGGCCCCTCGTGAAAAACTTTAAACGACTCTAGGGGAAGTAGGTGTGGGGGCAGGCCCGCCGTAGCTCAGCGGCAGAGCGCCCGGCTGTAGTGGGACGGGGCGGCTGGAGACCAAGCCCCTCCAGCCGACACCGGGTGGTCCGGGGTTCGATTCCCCGCGGCGGGACCACCCCCTTAACGCTCAATTATTATTGCTGCAGGCTAGCGCCGCAGGGACTAGCTCGGTGAAGCTCGCAACCGTGCTACAGAACGGAGCCATAGACCTGGGCAAAAACGTCGTGGCCGACTCCTATGACCGAAGGCCTATCAGGGTAGTCACTCACGCCCACGAGGACCATACGAGATACCTTCAGAGGAGCGCCTCTGAGAGCCTCTTCATAGTAGCGACGCCGACCACCCATGAGTTCCTTAACGCGCTCGGCTATCAACTGCCCCAGTCTAAGGTCCTCGCGCTCGACTATGATAAACCCTTTCAGTTTGAAGACGAGCAGATCACGCTGAAGCCTGCGAGACACATAGCAGGCAGCGCCCAGGTTGTCGTAGAGACAAGACAAGGCACAGCCGCGTATACAGGCGACTTCAAGATGCCAGGCACCGAGCCGATAAGGGACGTTGACGTCTTAGTGCTAGACGCTACATACGGAAGCCCTCATCTGACGAGGAAGGGAACAGAATGGGACGCGATCGGGGCCCTAGTTCAGATAATAGAACAAAAAGTCAAAGACGCGCCTGTGTGGATCTACGGCTTTAACGGCAAACTTCAAGAGATAATGGTTGAGCTAAGGATTAGGGGGATCAAGGAGAGGTTCCTGGCAGACCCCGTCACACTAAGGCTCGCCCAAATAGCTTCAAGGTTCTACGGCGTTGAGCTCGGCGACGTGGCGATATACACCAGGGACCACGCCGAGCCAGGCGTAATTATATTCGCCCACACGACCAAGGCCTCCTCGCTTAAGAGGATGCCTGGGGTTCACGTAATCCTCACCGGCTTAGAGAGGAGGGGCGTCTCGGTTCAGGTGGAAGAGAACGTCTACAGGGTCGCCTTCAGCGACCACGCATCCTTCTGGGAGATCATAGAGTATGTGAAGGAGGCCATGCCAAAGGAGATCATAGTTGACGGCTCACGGGGCTTCGACCCACAGTTCACTGCAAAATACCTTAACAAGGTCCTGGGCATACCTGCCAGGGTAGAGCCTGTTGGAGCTGCAGAGAAACCCAGAGAGGAGAGCTGAGGAGCTTAACGCCATTTCATCATATTTAAGAGGAAAGGCGGAGATCATCCTGGGTCCTCCACTGATGACGCTTGGGATAATCATGGCCGTACTAGCCTTCCTCATCTATAGGCTTAATGGGACAGGAGCCGTCATCATTGCTATCGTCGCGCTAACCATGGCGATGATCGGGGCCGCCATGGAGTTCTCATATATATTGATAGTCTCTAGGGCAATAGACTTGGCTAAGGATCCCGGCTCCCGGACAAGCTTCTGGAGGGTAGCGGCGGTCTCCGCGATAATAGCGTCCTACATGGTCGTGGTGGGGATTCCAGTCCTTGGCCTTTACCTAAGTCGCCTAGGCGACAGGGTGGGCGTCAAGCTTAAGGGACCTCTGGACGGCCCCCTCTGGCTTTACTCACTGCTCACCCTTGGCTTCATTATCTCCATAACCCAGGTCTCCCTCGCCAGGGCTGTCCTTAACCTCGTCGCTTCCCTCACGTCCGGCGGGGAGAGCTCCCCTCAGCCGCTCGGCGGCCAGGGCCAGCAAGGGCAGTAAAATTCTGGGTGCAGAGGCCATGTCGTCGTCAAATATCACTCTCCACGTTGAGCCGCACTGCTGACAGTAGGCAAGGCCGAGCCTCCTGTCCTTGTCTGTGAAGACTCCCACCGTGAAGGGGTTCGAGTTGCCGCAGAACGGGCACGTGAGAACCCCCTTTGAAATCCTCCAGGCATACCCGCAAACGTGACACACCATTAGCATGTCCTGACCGACCCTAACCATGGTCCTGCTCTCACTGCCGCAGAGCGGACAGTACGGCGTCGTTGACTCTATGATGCCATTGGCCCGCTCGTAGGCCTCAGCGTAGGCCCTCGCTATCGCCTGAAATGCGAGCAACGCGCTTCTCGCGCCCTTTGCGTCCACGTCGCCCTCGAAGGCCTTCGCCAGGCTCTCCTCGGCACTACTAGGATTAACCTCATCGCCTATCTCGCTGCCGACTTCAACTATGTAGGCGCTCAGGAGCCCAGCGTCGGAGAGCCTGGCAAGCAGGTCTGACAGGCTGGAGAGAAGGCCCCCTTTAGCCTCCATGAACTTAGCCACATCCCTCTTTATCCTCTCCTGGATAGCCTCCACCTTTCTCGCTAAATCTAAGTCTATCTTCAGGCCGAGGAGGCGAGAATACCTCCTCAGGGCCCTCTCAAACCTGTCCAGCTCATCGCCCTCCTCGGCCATCAGGGTTCAGCCTTTGACCTCGGGGGCTATGCCCTTAGAGATGTTCTCCTTAAGCTCCTTGAGCACCTTTATCAGGTTCGGTATTACGTCCCTGTAGTCCGCGACGACCCCGTAGTCGGCCTGGGAGAATATCGGCGCTGTGGGGTCCTTATTGATGGCAACCACGACGCCGGCTTCCCTCACCCCGAACATGTGCTGGGCGGCCCCGCTTATGCCAACCGCTATGTATATAACTGCCTTTATCGACTTGCCCGTCTGGCCGATCTGCCTCTCGTGAGGTATCCACCCAAGGTCGACCGCCTTCCTGCTCCCGCCCACTACAGCTCCCATGACCTTGGCCAACTCCTCAAGCGTCTTGAAGCCCTCCGCTGAACCGAGCCCCTTCCCGCCGCCTATAACTATCTCTGCCTTCTCGATGGGCGTCTCGGTCCTCGGTATGACCTTCCTTGAGATAAGCCTGGCCCTTGGCCTTGGAACGTGGTCCACGTGCTCCTCTATTATCTCACCTGACCTGTTGGGGTCCCTTGGAGGCAGGGGGAAGACGTTAGGCCTGGCGGTTGCCATCTGGGGCCTCCTGTTGGGGGTCCTGATGTAGGCCAGCAGCACGGCGCCGAAGGGAGGCCTTATCTGGAAGACGTCACGGGTCTTCTCATCTACGTCGAAGTCCGTGCAGTCAGCCGTTATGCCGGCCCTTAGGTGATTAGCTATGTATGGGGCCAGCTCTCTCCCCCTCATAGTGCCGGCCACGAATATCATCTCAGGCCTGTACTTCTTGACGAGCTGCACTATGACCTCGCCGTACACCTGAGGGGAGTACTCCTTGAGCCTCTCATCATCAACTACTATAACCTCATCGGCACCGTACTCTATGAACTGCCTCGCATAGCCCTTAACCCCATAGCCCACCAGGACGCCGGTTATCTTCACGTTGAGCTTGTTGGCCACCCTCTTAGCAGGCGTGAGCATCTGAAGGCTGGGCTCCAGGATGCCCTCGGGACCCACTTCGCCGACTACCCATACTCCTCTATAGTCATCAGGGTTCCTACACTCCCACTCGGGGCAGAGGTTCTCGCACGGGGGCTTGGACGCCCCCTGGGCGGTAGGCCAGGAGCTCATGCCGCTCCCCCCTCCTTCAGGGCCTTGATCAGCGCCTTGGAGGCCTTCTCGTCCTTAAGCAGCATCTCTACGATCCACCTCGCGGCGTCCTCCCCATTCTTTGGCGTGTAGACTATCTTCTTCCTCGGAACCTCGGGCACGTCAATTGTCTTAGCCACTATGGTGGGCGAGCCCTTCAGCCCTGTGCACCTTGTGTCAAGCTTAAGGTCGTTGTTGGTCCACGTGATGAGGGTTTCGGGCCTGGTCTTGAACCTTATCTTGTTATAAAGGCTGACGGGCCTCGGCTTGATTGACTTCATGGCTACGCTTAATATCGCTGGCAGCTCTAATTCCCACTCCTCTATGGCGTCCTCAAGTATTCGCTCCACCCTGAGCTTGCCCTCGTCCGTCAGCCAGGCCTCGCGAACGTAGTAGATGTAAGGCCACTCAAGCCAGCTGGCCGTCTGGGCCGCTATGTGCGCTGTGCTGGAGTCCGTGGTCTCCTGGCCGAAGATCACGAGGTCCACCTTGCCTATCTCCTTGTCTATCTTCCTTATCGCGTTGGCCAGCACATAACTTGTCGCTAAGGTGTCAGCGCCCGCGTAAACCCTGTCAGTTATCAAAATGGCCCTATCCACGCCCATCCCGACGAGGTACTCTAAGCCCTTGACGGCCGGTGGCGGCGACATCGATATGGCTATCACCTCGCCCCCGTAGCGGTCCCTGAGCCTGAGCGCCAGCTCGACGGCCGGAAGGTCGTGAGGGTTGACTATGCTCGGCACCCCCTCTCTTATCAGGGTCCCCGTCTTGGGGTCTATCCTCACTGACTGGGTCCCGGGAACCCACTTCATTCCTACTATTATCCTCAACCCCATCACCTCACGTAAACCTGTAGATTATGCCATGACCACTCTTGGGGTAATTCCACGTGATGGCCTCCATGGGGCATATAACCCTGCACGTTCCACACTCGACGCACCCCTCGTAGCTGAAGACGACTCTGTCACCGGCTAGGGTATAGCACCCAGCAGGGCACAGATAGATGCAGGGCTTGGTCTTACACTTCTCACACTTGGTGTAATCTACTATGATGTGGGGCTCCTCATCAACGTTCCAGACGTCGCTCTGAAGTATGTCCTCCAGCTTCATCGGCTTTGGCTCCTCCCTCTTTGCTACGGCCTGCTGGGCGCTCACAGGTTCCTCACCGCCACCCAGGCTAATGGTATGAGGCTAAATAGGCCCATGCTTTCGCCCGCAAGGGCGTTGATGAGGGCTTCGAGAGGCGTTTGTAGCTCGTAGTCCTGGTCGTAGAGCCCCGCAAACACCTTAGTGACTAGGTATGGAAGCCTGGCGAAGAGCTGCGGGTTGTTCATTATCATCTCCGCCGCGACGTGCTTCTTCAGCTCACGGTATATGAAGCTCCCCTTGAGCCTCTCCTCATAGACCTTCAGGTTCTCATACGTCAAGCCGCCGTGGTCCCTTGCGTACTCAACGGCCTCGGCGGCCAGCTTACCGCTGTAGACAGCGTAGTCAACACCCCTGTAGTTTATGCCGGTACTGAGCAGAAGGCCCGCGGCGTCACCGACTATCAGGAGGCCAGGGTAAACGAGGCTAGGCGGGGAAAACTTGAGCCCGCCCTCGATTGTAAGGTGGGCGCCGTACTCAGATATCGTGGCATCCGCCCAAAGCCTCCTAAAGAAGGGATGTAGCCTGAACCCCTCAAGAAGCTCAGACACGTGGTTCCCGAGCACGCCCTTCTCAACTGCGTCTATTGCGTGCTTGAGGTGAAGCACAAGCCCTATGCTCACGGTGTCCTTGTTAGTGTAAATGAAGCCCCCGCCAGGGACCCCTTTAGTTATGTCGCCCACCACGACCCATGCCACGCCCTCGTCGCTGCCTATCCCGAAGGAAGCCTCAAGCTGAGGGGCCCCGGTTCTTAGCACCTCCTTGACCCCGAGAGCTACGTGGTCCGGCTTCAGCCTCTCAACGATGCCAGCCCTCTCTAACAGGAGCCTATTGACCCCCTCGGCGTCAATGACCACGTCGGCCTCCACGAAGTCGCCTCCACTCCTAACGCCTACCACCTTGCCGTCCTTTAGGACGAGCTCGTCAACGGTGACCTCATTAACGAAGACGGCCCCCGCCTGCTCGGCCTTCCTCGACATCCACGACACCAGCTGCGGCAATAACGCTGTGAAGCTCCTCTTAGAGGGGGCCTTGTATTCTAGTGTGACGACCTCCTCACCAGCTACGAAGCTTATCCTCTCCCTCGTCACCCATCGCTGAATGGGCGCCTCCTTATCTAGCTCAGGCCAGACCTCCCTGAGGGGCTGGGCGTAAACCCTGCCGCCGAAGAGCTCCTTATCGCCAAGGCCTCGTCCTCGGTCTATTAGAAGGGTCCTGAAGCCCTTCTTCGCCAGAAGGTAGGCAGCGGCTGAGCCGGCTGGCCCAGCTCCCACTACAACTACGTCGAACTTCGTTGGTATCTGGCCCAAAGCCAGACACCATCCCCGAGGAGGCCAAGGGGGCTTGCCTTTAAAGCTGGCGGATGCCCTTACGATATAGACAGGCTAAGTCAAGGACCTCAGAAGGGCTTGAGCGGCTGCTCTGCACCACAGGCCTCGCACACCAGAACCCATACCTTCCCTCTCTTTTCAATGTGCGTGTCAACGCTTCCGCAGGTCGGACACCTGACGTAACTCTTGACGAACATGTCCAACACCTGCTTTAGCACCTTGCTTGAGACCTTGACGCTCAGGACAAGCTGCCCGGACCCCTCCTCGTAGCTCCCGGCGGACGCTAGCTCCTTCATTAGGTACCTGGCCACGAGGTCGGGCTCCCTCTTTAGCTTCTGCGATATCTCCCTGAAGTTCTTCACAATAGTCTGAGTCCCGACCCTTATGACCTGTGGCTCTGGCAGCTCAAGGACCCCTGACCCGCTTCTCGGCGGTATCTTCTGGTAGACCCTGTTGAGCAGGTACTCATAGTCCTTTAACAACTTAAGCTCCTCGTCCAAGCTATCGTCCTACTCACCCTGAACGGCCGCCCCTTTTAAGCGTCGCTAAAGTCGACGACCCCCAGGCAGGCTTTAAAGTTCCTGGCTCTTGACCTGGCTATGGTGGGCCGGTAGCTCAGCTGGAAGAGCGCTCGGCTTGCACCCGAGAGGTCCCGGGTTCAAGTCCCGGCCGGTCCACCACCAACTCCTCCCTTCATCACGTACTCGTAAATCGTATTACTTAAAAGAGCCTCTCACCTTGGAACACCGGGCATATAGGCTTGCCGTGGAGCATACTGACTTTGTTAAGGACGAACCCTGACGCCCTAAGGGAGGTCGCTAAGAAGAGGCAGATAGATGTAAACATCGTAGAGGAGGCGCTTTACCTCGACACGTACTGGAGGAAGCTGCAGGCCGAGATCAACGAGTTAAGGCATCAACACAACGTGATAAGCTCAATGATACCGAAGGCCACCGGTGATGAGAAGGCTAGGCTGCTGGCCCAGGCCAAAGAGCTGAGGCAGAGGCTCGAGCAGGCCGAGGCCGAGCTCAAGGAGGTTGAGGCTCGGAGGCAGCAGGCGCTCTGGAAACTACCCAACATAGTCTTTGATGACGTACCGGTGGGGGGAGAGGAGGCCACGGTCCCCATAAGGTTCTGGGGGAGACCTAAGGTCTATAAGGAGTTCGTCGAGGACTTCAAGGCCCAGACGGAGAGGTACGGCTTCAAGGTAGACTATGACGTGATCGACTGGAAGCCAGTCGGTCACGCGGACATGCTTGAGCAGGTCCTGAAGCTTGGGGACACCCTGAAGGCCTCTGAGGTCTCAGGCTCAAGGTTTTATTACCTGTTCGAGGACCTGGTATGGCTTGACTTTGCCCTCCTCCTCTATGCAATAGATAAGCTCACCTCAAAGGGCTATCAGCTGGTCCTGCCGCCTTATATGCTCAGGTATAACGTGATAAATGGCGTCATCGACCTCGCCACCTTTAGTGACGCAATCTACAAGATAGAGGGGGAGGACCTTTACCTGATAGCGACGGCTGAGCACTCTCTGGCGGCGCTCTACTACAACGAGGAGATCTATGACGATGAGCTGCCTAAAAAGCTCGTTGGCATAAGCCCTGCCTTCAGGAAAGAGGCCGGTGCCGCCAACAAGGACCTTAAGGGGATATTTAGGGTCCACCAGTTCCACAAGGTCGAGCAGTTCATATTCAGCAAGCCTGAGGAGAGCAGGCAGCTCCACGAGGAAATAATATCAAATGCTGAGGAGTTATTCCAGGGACTTGGACTTCCATATAGGGTCGTGAACATAGCGTCAGGCGACCTCGGCGCTTGCGCGGCAAAGAAGTACGACCTCGAGGTCTGGATGCCGGCCCAGGGCAAGTACAGGGAGATGGTTAGCGCCAGCAACTGCACGGACTGGCAGGCGTACAGGCTGAACATCAGGCTGGTGAGAAGGAAGGGGATGGAGAGGGGCGAGTATGTTCACACCCTGAACAGCACCGGCATCGCCTCAACGAGGACGATAACTGCTATACTCGAGAACTACCAGGAGCCCGACGGCACTGTGGTCATACCTAAGGTGCTGAGGAAATACCTCGAGCCCTTCGAAAGGGCGCCCAAGGATTTCATAAAGCCTCGGGCTAAGAGGCCTGCCTGAGTCACCTGGAGGTTATCAGCTTCTCAGCACTGAAGGACTTAAGGGCTATAAGCGTGAAGAGACCCGCGAAACCTACCATTGCCAACAGGTCTAGCAGGGTGTAAAGACCTTGTCCAAGAACGTAGTTGGTCAAGGCGGCCGATGCTTCAGTGAAGGGTATCGCAAGTAGGAGCGCCCTCAGGGGTGCCGGAAGCGACTGAACGTTGACGAAGAGCGCGCTGAAGTAGATCCCTAACGCGACCATCAGGATCGCGTAAGAGGACGCCTGCGCCGCCCTTGTCGAGGGGCTCCTAAGTATAATCGGCGTAATCATTGAGGATGTCATGAAGACCAGTATCGCGGCGTCAGCCACGTTTAAGGCTAGCACTGACGGCGTGAAGTGAAGGCCATAACCCGCCAACAACATAAAGTATATCAATACGCCACCGCTGTCGGCCAGCGCTATTATCAGCCCCATTATCGCGGATGAGGCCAGCTTGCCCAGCAGGAGATCAGTCCTTGAAATCGGCGACGACAGCAGGACCTCGAGGGTCTTCCTTTCCTTCTCTCCAAGGAATGAGTCCGTGACGAGAACTATGGCCGGGTTTACGACAAAGAATAGGGAGAACTCAAGGAGCCTGACGCTCAATGAGAGCTGGACCTGTTGGGCCGTGGCGACCGCGCCGCTTGGCAAGTAGAAGCCGCTAGTTATCTCGATTGGGTTAAGAAGCCTTGAGGGGCTAACGGTCACGTTGGCCATCTTCGCCAGCTCCTCCACACGTTCAGTTACGACCTGACCGCTTAGCTGTGAAACTATTGATGATATCAGGTTCACGACCTCCTGGGCAGCGTAGTTTCCAACCATGCTTTTGACTATAAGTGTAGAGACTCCATCAATCTTCGTCAGGTTTTCGTAAAAGCCGGGTGGAAACATCACCTCAACGTCGTATATTTGGTTAGTGATCCCCTCTGATAGGGTCACGTTCACGTTAAGTCCATACGTGGAGGCCTGCTGTTTCAGCTGAGAGGCGAGCCAGGAGGCTATCTGGTAAGACTTATTGTCGAGAACCATTATGTGGACTGTCACCACCTGGGCCGCCGATAGGCCGCCAGCGACGAGCGCCATGGCCGGCAAGCCGACCAGGGGAATGAGTATCATGAGGGCGAGGGCCCTCCTGTCCCTGACCATGTCAAGGAGCTCCTTCCACACAACAGCCGTCAGCGGTGGGCTAGCGGGCTTCCTGGCCACTTAACCTCACCGCCCTAACGAAGGCCTCTTCAAGGTCAGCAGCGCCGTAGGTCTCAAGGACTTCCCTCACAGACCCCGTCGCGACGACCTTCCCGTAGGCCATGAACGTGACCCTGTCGGCAAGGTACTGGGCCTCAGCCATGTTATGGGTAGCTATGAGAAAGGTGGTTCCACTCCTTGAAAGCGACTTAATTAGCTCCCTCACCTCATGGGCAGCGAAAACGTCAAGGCCGTTCGTGGGCTCGTCGAGAAGGACCAGCCTCGGCCTGTGCATGAGCGCCCTCGCTATAAGCAGCCTCCTCTTCATGCCACTGCTGTACTCGCCAGCCTTCCTCCTGAGGTCCCTGTCAGAGAGCCCCGTCACGCTGGCGGCCCAAGACACCATGCGGTCAGCCTCGTCTTCGCTCCTAGCGTATATCCTCGCAAAGAACCGCAAGTACTCGTACCCCGTAAGCCTTTCGTAGGGCTGAGCGTCCTCAGGCACGTACCCCAACATGCCTACGACCGCCTTCCACTGAGGGGTCTGGGGGTCAACGCCCAGGACCTTCAGTACGCCTCCGTCCCTCCTGAGAAGGCCCATGATCAGCCTGAAGAGCGTGGTCTTGCCAGCCCCGTTATGCCCGGCGAGGACGTGGACTTCCCCCTCCGTGACCTCTAGGTCAACCCCCCTTAAGGCAAAGGTCTTACCAAACCTCTTTACAAGGCCGTGCGCCTCAACGGCCAGCCCTGACCCTCTTTTGTTCAGAGGAACGGCAGGGCCCGCGGCAATTTCGGTAACCAAAGATAACCACCGAGCTCCGTTCTTGTTTTGGCTGCGCTCCCTAAAGTTAAAAGGCGGTACGTATGAGCGAGGACACGCCGACCCTGAGGGAGTTCCTCGCCAAGTATGGTGACAGGGGCAAATACGTAATCAAGGCCATCCTGGAGGCGTCGCTGTCAGGCGGGAGGGCCAAGCTGGGCGACTTCGACCTGAAAGGGCTCAAGGAGAGGCTGAAGTCAATGGGCCTTGACTATAACCCTGTCCCCCTACTATATATACTTGAGAGAACCTATGGCGTAATTAGGACGACATACAGAAGCGCCAACCAGCACTGGTGGGTAATAACCGACAGGAGGGCGTTGCAGGAAGCGCTGCAGGAGCTTGGTGACGAGAGTAGCCTGGAGGACTACGATCTGAGGCTTCTCAGGATTCAGTTCTACAGCCTGGAACCTGAAAGGATCATCGCCCAGCTAAGGTCTAACAGTAGGTCAAGGCAGCTCATAGCTAAGCTGGCCTTCACAACCCTCCCTCTGCTTATTGATTTCCTCAAGAGAGCGAGGGAGCAGTACCCTGACGAGCTGGCCAAGGAGATTGAGATGGCTGAGCAGATCCTTGAGCTAGCTGAGAGGGCCATTATGAAGCCCAATACGGGAGCTCGGTCAAAGATTGATCTCGTCGCTGAGGCCGAGGTCTATGACAATTCCTTGGCTGGCGGCCCAGGCGAGCCTGTCTAGCAAGGCCTTGAAGGCCCTCTTTAGGACCTCGGAGTTCCTATAACTTGCGACTATCCCCTTCAGCTCCTCCTTTGACCTCCCCTTCAGCTCGTCAGCTAGCCTCAGCATGTTCCTCGTGGCCCTTATGGCCTCGTCAACTATCGTGATAGAGGCAGCCTGCGCCGTCCTGCTGAACGGGTTTAAGTCTATGGCCGCCACGACCTTCCCAAGCCTCCTGAGGGCCTCTGTCCTATCCCCATCCTCTATCGCGACCAGAACGAAGTCGGCTGAGTAAATGCCTTCCACGCATACGATGCCCCTCGGGCTCTGAAGGTTAGGCAGGTGAGTCTTCGCGCAGTCAGCACCGTAGATGAGCCTGGCCCCATGGGCCCTCATGAACTGCTCTATCTTCCTCACCCTCTCCTCAGTCCTATGAAACACGTTGACCTCTATCGGGACCCCTAGGGCCTCCGAGAGCTGAACTATCTCATCGGCTGCCAACGCCGCGTAGTTGCCGTTAACTGAGATGATAGGCCTCTTGGCGATCAGCATCGCGGCCACGGCAGCCCTCTCAGCCTCTAAGGCGAAGTCGTGCGTCTGCTCACCGAGCAGGTAATCGAACGCCTCACCCCTCCCATGTGAGATAAGGCCGTGAAGGACGACGACCCCCTCCTTGGTCGCGTCAACTAGCTTTTGCCTCGTCACGAGGGACCAGTACCTAGGGTGGGTTGGCGGTATCTCCTCGCTCAAGCCCCCCACCCCAGCCCAGGGCCTCTCAGGGAAGGCTCCAGAAGCCTCCCCCTAGCGTTAAGTGCCTTGGAGGCGTGTAAAAGCGCCTCGTGGGCCCTGTCCCTCTCAACAATTAGCACCAGCAGCCTCTTCTTGACGTAATAGCCTATGAGGCCCGGGGTCCTCTTGACGTGATCCATTGTGCGATCCCCAAAGGCGCTCCTTGCTAGCCCTAGCGAGTCTGTGAACTGAGTTACCAGCTGGACGAAGTTATCAAAGCTTAGCTCCCTGTCGAGCGCCCTGACAAGTTCTTCGGACTTGGAGTAGTATATGTCGCTCAGGGACGACAGCAGCTCACGCGTGCTCATCTGCCCGACCTCTAAGGCGACTATCGAGACCGAGCTAGGCGCGGGGGCGCACTCAGCCTCGCCAACGCCTGGCGCGCCTGGCCTACGGCGCAGCACGACCCCTATGCCACAGGATATAGCTAGCACGTCCCCGAGCCCTGTCCTGTCCGAGACCTCCACGTAGTGGGCTGCCTGAAGGGCCTTCGTCAGGCTGACGCCCTTAATGACAGACGATAGCATCGCGGCTGCGACGGCGCTGGCCCCGCTGGAGGCGTATCCCATCTCCCATGGAAGCGACCTTGAGGCTGCGGCCTGGGAGTGGTCAACGCCTAACATCGTGAAAACCTTCTTGGCGGTCTCTGTGATCCGGCCCGTCAGGCCCTCCCCTATGCACATAAGGAGCCTAGGCTCCACCGCCAGCCCTACGCCTATTGATCCGGTTGTTATGGGGTCATCGGTCCACTTAGGTGAGAACGCTGCAGTTATGTGGTGAGGGACGGACGCGCAGATCGGCCTAGCTACGTCAATCATAAGTACTTGACGACCTCGGAGATCGAAGGCGAGGGCGGCATCCTCCTCTTGTGCTCGCTTGACCTATTCATGGCCAGCATACGCCTTATGACATCTAACGGGACGCCGGTCGCCTCTGATGCCTGCTCTGGCCCCATACCTAGGTCTTCGATAGCGTGTATCACAACATCGACCTGGTCGTAGCTGAGCCCCAGCTCGCCCTCGGCCGTCTGGCCAGCCCAAAGCCTTGGGCTGCTCGGCTTGAAGGCGACCTTCTCAGGCACGCCTAGCCTCAGCGCGAGCCTCCTTACCTGGCTCTTCAGGAGCGGCGCAATCGGGAGGAGATCAACTCCGCCGTCGCCGTACTTCGTAAAGTAGCCCAGGAACGCCTCGCTCCTGTCCCCGGTCCCTAGGACGGCCCTCCCCATCTTGTTAGCATAATAGTACAGGAGCGTCATCCTTATCCTTGCCCTTACGTTGCCAACGGGGACCACGTCACTTGCTTCATATATAGGTATGGCAGATATGAACGCCTCCACGATCGGAGCTATGTCAATTATGTGCACTGAGCCCCCCACTGCCCTGACCAAGGACTTGGCGTCCTCGACGTCCTCTTTAGGCGTGACCGTCGAGTCGTGCATTATCAGCGCCTGTACCTTGTCAACGCCAACGGCCTTGACGGCGAGGTAATAGGTCGTCGCCGAGTCGACGCCGCCGCTGAGGCCTATAACATAGCCCTTGAGCCCTGACTCCTCAAGGAACCCCCTAATGAAGCCCTCTATGACCTTCTCCGCTCTCTCGTAGTCTATCCGAACCACATCATCGATGGTTATTCTGGCCACGAGGCCCTGCCTAAGTGAGAAATTGTCCTACTTTAATAAGCGTTATCTGGAACTCCTCAGCATAGACACTACCTCGTCAAGCAGGCGCCTGGCGACGACCTCCTTCCTCTGAAGTCCAAGGTTTACGAACTCCTTGGACCTGGCCCTCACTATGACCGTGTAGTCGTAAACGCTGGCGAACCCGTACGAGCCGACGTTCACCGGGTTTGCGACAACCAGGTCGGCCCCGTACTTTGAAGCCTTCTCGACGGCTGACGAGATGAGTTCATTGTCGTTATTTACAACGTCGGCGGCGAACGACACAAGGACCTTAGGCCTCCTGGCTATGCTTGAGAGGACCTTAGGTGAAGGCTCTAGAGTTATAGTGTAGGTTCCCTCGCTCTTGAGCTTACCCTCAAACGGCTCCTTCACCCTAAAGTCCAGCGGTGCCGCCGCCCCGACTATTACATCGTACTCCTCTTTCGACGTTAGCTCCCTCACCTTGTCAGCCATCTGCTCCGTGGTCTCGACAGCGTAAGACCTTATGAAGTGAGGTATCTCAACGTCGACGCTGCCGTATACTAGGTCCACCTCAGCGCCCCTAGCGAAGGCCTCGGTCGCGACCTCGACTCCCATCCTGCCGGAGCTGGGGTTCGTGACGAACCTGACCCTGTCAACCCAGCTCCTCGTTGCGCCAGCCGTGACTAGAACCCTGGCACCCTTAAGGTCGAGACCTCTCAGGACGAAGCCTGTGAACACCCTTGCGACCAGGTAGGGGTTAGGGTACTTCGCGGCCCCCTCGACAACCCTCGGCGGTATGATGAGGACGCCCTGGGACCTGAGCCTCTCCTCGATATCCTTGTACTGAGGGCTCCTCTCCATGCCCTCGTGCATGGCAGGCACGACGGCGACCGGCTTACCGTACCCCATCATGGTCACTGCGGTCAAGGAGACGGGGTTATCCGCAATGCCGTAGGCTATCTTAGAGAGGGTCGAGTAGGTTGCTGGGGCCACGAGGAGGCCTGAGCAGTCCCTCGAGAGCTCTACGTGTTCTATCTCGCCCCCTATGTCTACTATTGCCTTATGACCTGTGGCCCACTCAAAGAGGGTTGGCGACACGAGCCTTGAGGCCTCCTTCGTCATTATGACCCTCACGTCAGCGCCTCTCCTCATGAGGCTCCGGGCGGTGTCGAGGGCCCTGTAGATGGATGCGCTCGCCGTGACGCCCAGGGCTATGCAGCGCCCTCTCAGCTCTGATGAGATCGTCTCAACTATGTCGAGCGATGGGTGTCTGAAGTCCTGGGGCAAGCTTCAGCCCTCGGTTAAAGTGTGCATTTAGTTTTAAACTTAAGAGCAACGCTCCGAATTAGCTTGCCGACGAGGCGAGAATCTTGGAAGGCCCCAAGACGGTGCCCTTCATTATCAGGAGAGCCACAGAGGACGACCTGGAACAGGTCATGGAGGTAAACCTGAGGAGCCTGCCCGAGAACTACTGGTACGGCTTCTATCGCTACATCTTGTCGGAGTGGGGTGATCTATTCTTTGTGGCCGTCGTTAATGACAGGGTCGTCGGCTACATCATGAACAGGGTCGAAGACACTCACGACAGGGTCCTGATGGGGCTTGAAAACGAGCTTGAGGCCCCTAAGCGTGCTGGCCCCCTTGACGTTATAAGGAGGGTTCTCTCGGTCCCCGCCAAGGTCGGCCACGTTATATCAATTGCGGTACTTCAGGAGTACAGAAGGAGAGGGATAGGGTCGGCCCTTATGTCAGAGGCCCTCAAGACCTTCAAGGAGAAATACGACGTTGATGCGGTTTACCTTGAGGTCAGGGTCTCTAACTTGCCTGCCATAAACATGTATGAGAAGTTCGGCTTCGTCAAGGCAAGGATCATAAAGGGTTATTACAGGGACGGGGAGGACGCCTACGTTATGGTTAAGAGGATCAAGCCCCTCCCAAAGGAGTAGCCATGCCTCCTGACCCTGTCACAGACCTCCTGGCGGCCTCCTGCGCCTCCTGAATGATCCTCCTAGCCTCGTCGTTGACCTGCGTCAGCTGCCTCTCAGCCTCCTCGCCTGGAGGGGCCTCAACGCCAGCCCACAAGTCATAGAGCAACCCCTCTAACGCCATCAGCTGGCTCGTGACCTCGGGAGGGAGGTTGTTCAGGCTGCTCACAGCATGCTTTAACGTGTTGGCGAGGAGGGCGAGGGACCTCCAGTCCAGGTAGCTCGCGACGAAAAGGGTGTTCAGCCTAAGGTATACCCTTTCTAAAATATAGTTAAGCGTGTAAAGCTGAGTGATGGCCTTTGAGACTACGGGGTCCCCTGACTTAGAGTACCAGCCTAGCCTCGAAATCTCCATCTCAACCTTGGTCCTAGCAGTCATGACTGCCCTCATAGCCTCTATGAGGCCAATCCTTAGCCTTCTCGGGTCGACCTGGCGAGCCTTTTGCCTACGTAGCGCCGGCACCTAAGGGCCCCCGTTAGCTTTGCCCTGGCGGGGTTAAGAGGATCAAACCTTGCCGGTCCACTTGTAGAGGAAGACTATCACGCTGTAGAAGTACGTCTGCCCTGAGCCTGGAGGGCTCCAGTAGTAGAAGACCGACATGAACACCTTGACGGGCACGTAGTAAGGCTCCGGGTCGGGCGGGCTTATCGGCTGCGGAATTATTGAGCCCGTCGTCGGGTCAACGTACTGGATCGCTGCCGGCACAAATGACGTAGCGTTGTTGAGGAAAGGCGCGCCAGTTATGACGCCGTACTGCTTCAGGGCCTCTATGCCGTAGAGCATCAGGTCATAGATCGTTGTGTTCAACACGGTGCTGACGTTGCTCGACGGTCCCCCGACGAAGCCTGGGAACTCGGCGAGCTCTACGTTGCCCTGGCTTATGTCAACAGATGTGTAGCTCGAGAAGAAGGGTGAAGGGAAGAACGGGTTAACCCTCTGGGCTATCCTCAGCATCTGATAAGACTTGGCTATGTCGCCGAGCCCATAGGTCACGAAGTAGTATTGTGAGCTGACCGGGATGACGTTCGGGTAGGGGAATATGATCGCGGAGCGCGTCTGGTTGGTGTAGATGCCGACAAAGACGTCATAGACCAGGACATAGGTGTCGTTGGGCGGCACCCTGAGCATCCTGAGGAACGCCCCGCTCTGGTTTACGGGGGCCGTTAGGACGTTAGCGACGACCTCTATTTGAGTTCCATTAATTGTTGAACCGTCGTCAACGGTTGTCCTGTTGCCCAGCGCCTCGATCCAGTAGCCGTAGTCCCACCAGGAGACTATGACCGCGTTGGGGCTCGTGTTGTGCTTCACGTAATTGAGGGCGTCAAGCCACGCGCTGTTGAGCGGAACTATGATCTTAGTCCTACCCGAGGGCGTCGGAACCGATAGCGGGGAGAGCCAGCCCGTAGTGACGGCGGGGGCCTCTAGCTTCATCGTCGCGTAGACCTGGGGCGCGTAGTACGCGGCGAAGCCCAGCACGATTATTGCGAGGACGAGCCCAACGCCTAGGCCGGCCACGTCAGGTCTCTGGGTGGCCTTCCTGGTCTTCCTGTCGTAGCGGGTGACCTTCATTGACGTGAAGATTGAGATCGATGCGGCCGCGGAGAGGGCCAGGAAGAAGGCCGCGGAGGGAGCGAAGTAGGCCTCGTTCACGCTGGCTATCGTGAAGAGCACCCCCAGCACGAACAGGGCGACCTTGATGGTGTCGGTCGGGCCTAGCCTCTCACGCCGGGCCGCCAGCACGTATATGAAGGCGATGATCCCTATTATCGTCACGAACAGGACAGGGCCGTACTCTGCCATAGCCTGGGATAGGCTGATCGGCATGTACTCCTGCACGGTGAGCGGGACTATTCCTGACGTGGCAGGAACTATCCCAAGGGCGAGGAGCACCCTGCTGGGCAGGAACACCAGGCCTGACAGCGAGGCCGCGACGAGCAGCCCGACGCCGAGAAGTATTATCCAGAGGTGAACCTTGACGTTAAACGTCCTCGTCAGGTGTAGCCTGTCCAGCGGCAGCCTTTCCATGAAGGCCTCGAAGAGGTAGACCAAGAGGACGCCAACTAGGGCCAGCCCTAGACCGTGGTAGAAGTACCTCACCCCGACGGCCGGCGAGCTGGCCACGGCCAACAGGTAGCCAAGGAACGCCGCGAAGTGTCTCATGAACCTCTCCGGCGTGGGCCTCACGAGGAATGGGTCTAGGAGAATTATCACGGCCATGATTAGGGCGACGTACTCATAACCTCCCCACAGCCACGCGATGGAGCCCCCTATCAGGCCCCCTACGAGGGCGAGGGCCAACGCCTTGTACCTTGAGGGGCTTTTGTAGGCCGAAGCCCAGAAGTATAGCGCTAACGCTATGATGGCTAGCCCTGTCACCTGCTTGCCTGGGTACGTCGCGAACGACTTGTCTATGACGATCACGGGATAGAACGCGAAGACCGAGGCAGCCGCGAGGGCCCCCAGCTTCGAGTCCGTTATCTTGTAGGCGGCGAAGAACGTCCCAAGGATCCCGACGGCTGAGAAGGCTACGGGCAACAGGCCCTCGACGGCCGTTATATAGGAGGGGCCCTTGCCCATGAGCTTCGTTATAATTGCCGTTAAGATCGGCAGTCCCAGGTATTCTGAAACCAGGAAGTTCCTGCCCCAGGGGTACCAGAAGACCTTTACGTCCGTCAGCGCCTTGAGCGCCTGGGAGCTAACGCCGTGCTCGTAGAAGTACTTGGCGAGCCAGTAGAAGATCCAGGGGTCGTTCCCGTTCACGTACTTGAGGCCGTATCTGAACGCTGGGGTCAGCCTAATGAACACGGAAAGGGCCGTCATAGCCAGCGCTAGCGCTATGGAGATCGGCAACGAGAACCTGTTGATCAGTTGAAGGAAGCCCTCTGACTTCGAAGCGCCCTTCGCCAAGTTCACCCCCTACTTCACGGGGGCCAGATTCTAAAATCCCTTATTAAGAGTTTGGCCTCCGTGGACTGCGAGGAGGCCGGCGGAGCCTTACATGCAATGCTCCGCGACAGTGTTGAAAAGCGGGCCTTGAGACCACGCCCAGGAAAAGGGCTAATAGGCCTAATAAGTCGCCTAAGAGACTCTGGCACGAAGGGACCGTGAGCGAGGAGCTGGAGAAGAAGCTGCTGGTGGACAAGAGGACCCTGAAGGAGCTGCTCAACGAGCTCAAGCAGTGGTCAGCCCCGGCGACCGTACTTCTAAGCCTCTACGTGCCCCCCGGTCGACCGATAAGCGATGTTACTCAGATGCTCCGCGAGGAGCTCTCGCTAGCGGACAACATAAAGCTCAAGAGGACGAGGAACGCCGTCAAGAGGGCCATCTCGGCCGCCATAGACAGGCTTTCAATGATACCTAAGGTGCCCCAGAACGGCCTCGTCGCCTTCTGCGGCGAGAACCTGGACACGGGCGACTTCAAGTGCTACATATTCAGCCCGCCCGAGAAGGTCCCCGTGTTCTACTATAGGACTGACAAGAGGTTCATAACCGAGATCCTCGAGAACCTGCTCGACACGGAGGACTCCGTGGGCATCATAATAGTTGAGAGGGACCAGGCGACAATTGGGCTCGTTAAGGGCTCCAAGGTTGAGGTCCTAGACGAGCTGGAGGACTACATACCGGGCAAGCACATGATGGGAGGCCAGAGCCAGCGAAGGTACGACAGGATAATCGAGCAGATGGTTGACGACTTTATGAAGAAGGTCGCCGAGAGGGCGAACGAGCTCCTCCTGCCAATCTATGACTCTGGAAAGCTGAAGGCTATCGTCGTCGCGGGGCCGGGTTACGCTAAGAGCGACTTCGTCAAGTCCGGTTACCTGGACTACAGGCTTCAGAAGATCGTGGACCCTCACCTCATAGATGTCTCCTATCAAGGGGAGGAGGGGCTCAGGGAGGTCATTTCTAAGGCCCAAGACGTTATACAGCTGTCCCTTTACAGGGAGGCCATGAACGCCTTCGAGCTGTTTAAGACGCATCTCGCAAAGGGGACGGGCCTCGTAATTTATGGACCTGAGGACGTCATGAAGGCCCTTGAGCTCGGCGCCGTCTCCGTGCTTCTGATACATGAGGCCAGACCTGACGCCGAGCAGTGGAAGGAGAAGGCCGAATCCTCCGGCGCCAAGGCCTATATCATACCTGAGTCGCTGCCGGAGTCAGAGTGGTTCCTCAAGACCTTTGACGGGCTGGCCGGGATCCTGAGGTACAAGGTGGACCTGAGCGTGGTTTGAAGGCACTAGTCCTCAGAGGATATCCTTCTGATCCTCTCAATGCCGCCTATCTCCTCTATGAACCGCGCAACTGAGGGCGTAACTGCCTCCCTCCACCTTGGGTCGCCCTTAGCTATGAGGGCCCTTATCCGCTCCCCCCTCCACTCCTCCCTATTGAACGAAGGGGGGACGAGAACCTTAACTCCAGCGTCATTGAAGGCCTTCCCTATCACGGGGTTCCTGGTCAGGATGGCCTTAACCTTAGGGACGTACGACAGGACGTAATACGCGCAGCCTATGCTAACCTCCAGGGTCTCTATAGTTGCCGTGATGATCCTGTCAAGCGGTATGCCCTCGTCCCTCGCGGAGAGCCTCGCCATCTCTATCCTCTCGCCGGCCGTGAACGGGTTCCTGACGGTGTAGTTCTCTGACGCCATCCCTACCAGCAGGACAACCTCGTCAAACCCCTGGTCGAGGGCCCACTTGACGAGGCTGACGTGCCCCCTGTGGAAGGGCTGAAACCTACCGTAGATGAGCGCCCTCTCGACCAACTCAGTCCCCGTTCGTGGTGCGTGAGAAAGACTATTATTTGTAAGGCCTTACCTTGACGGGGGCTTAAGCCAATTGAGCAGGCCGTGGTACAGAAGGGAGATCGGGGAGCCGCTATCATGGCTGATCGGGATATTGTCCACAGCTATAGCTCTTGAGGGCCTGAGGGCGTTCAGCCTTAGCACCTACGTCTCCATTTACAGCTATTACATAGTTGGCGTCGTGATAGGCATGGTGATCCACGAGCTGATGCACAGGAACGTGGCCAGAAGGTATGGCCTCAGGTCAAGGTATGTCGTGAACCCGCTCGGAGTCATAATCACGCTGATCACGACCCCCCTGCCGTTTAAGATCATAGCCCCAGGGTACACGAGCGTCTACTCGCTAGGGCTCGCCAGCCCCTGGAGGGAGAGGAGGGGCTTCGCCGCCTCCGTGGTCGCCGGGCCCCTGAGCAACATGGTCCTCTCCACCGTCACCCTCATAGCGGGCGGCCTCCTCGCCTTGGCTGGGTCGCCGGCCTCGATAATGGCCTCCCAGTGGCTGATAGGCTTCTCTTGGGTGAACGCCTACCTGGCCTTCTTCAACCTACTACCCATACCTCCCCTTGACGGCTCTAAGGTCTTCAGGTTCAGCGTCATCCTGTGGGGGATACTCTTCGTGATATCGATCGCCCTGCTTATTGTAGCCTCCATCCTATGACGTGTGGGTCAGGCTTAGCGGTTTTTACCTTGCCCGCGCCACAGGGTTTGCTGGTGATAATTAATGCCGGCCGACGAAATTCCTGAGCAGGCGGACGGCAAGAGGAGGTGGATAGCGAAGATCATGAAGAGCGCTAAGAGCCAGCACAAGCTTTGCCCCTACTACGATAAGAAGACCCAGATCTGCTTCCTCACCATAACCATGTTCAACCAGCAGGGCAGGTGCGACAGGGAGGGTAAGTTCGACGGATGTCCGCTCTTCACCCAGTTCCTTGAGAAGGTCTATGACGACTACACGTCAAAGAGGAAGGCGCTCCCCAACAGCTTTCAGGACATTATATGGGGGATAACCTCACTTTAAGACTCTAAGTCCTCCAGGTCCCCCGAGGAGGCCTCGAGCCCCTCCTCCTGCCAGTACGCCTCAGACTCGTCAACGCCCTCCAAGAGCTCCGTGAGGTAGAAGTAGCCCTGCCTGTCCATGGTGACTATTTCCTTCCTCAGGAGGTCGTTGAGGGCGTAGCGTATCTTGTCCTCGCTGGCCAGCCCCGAAAGGTAGCGGTGGAAGTCCTTAACGGTCATGCGGCCGTTGCGACGTAGGAGGTTGAGGAGGATCTCCTTAAGCTCCTCCTCGTTGGGGGCCGTATAGACTACCACATCATCGTCCTCGTAAACCCTGGAGAGGGAGTCCCTAACCGGGTCATCAACCCTGCCCTCTGCCATACGAGACACCTCCCTCTTTCAGATTACTAAAACTTAAAAATTGAATAGATGGAACGCTCGGGGGAAGTTAGTTACACACTGTTTTTAAAGAGTCCGACGACCCGGGGGTTTGCCCCTGTCAAGCTTAATTATAAGCGCCCGCTGGCCCGCTCTCGTGGGGCGTGCTTTGAGGGTCGACAGGGCAAGGAGCAGGGCCATAAAGGAGTCGCTGATGAGCCAGGCCAAGGGCAAGATAGACCTAGACGAGTTCGTTGAGTGGCTGTGGGACGACTTTGGGATAAGGGTGAGGCGAACATGGGAGGATATATACAGGGCCGTCGTGAACTCTGACGAGGTGCTGCCCCAGGACCTCGCGGCCTTCATGATAAGCCAGGGCATGGAGCCTGACGAGGGGGCGTGGGATGTTATCCCTATCCCGGGAAGCCTGCGAGGCCGTCAGGGCCCTAAAGAGGGTGGTGGCAACTGAGCGCGGCGGGGCCCCTTCATACTCTGAGTGGCACGTCCTAGAGGCGTTGAGAATACTTTCAAGGGGGGCCGTGGGTAGGCCATCCCTGAGCTCTGAGCTTGGCATAGGGGAGGCCTCGGCCAGGACCCTCCTCACGAGGCTCGAGGAGGAGGGGCTTGTAAAGGGCGTCGGCCGCGGCAAGACCCTGACGGAGAAGGGCCTCAGGACCCTGAAGGAGCTGGAGGTGGTCACCTCCGCAACCCCTTGCTCGATCAAGGGGCTCCAGGGCTTTGAGGACTGCCTTGAGGCCGCCCTCGCCGGCAACCCCCCGGTTGACCTAACTCAGGTGTACAGCCTCAGGGACCTCCTGGTCGCTAGGGGCTGCAGGGTGTCCCTCATTGGGTATTGGCGGAGGGGCGAGGCAGGCTTCCCAGGGATGCCTGAGGACATACTTAGGCTCGTGCTCAGCTCCATAAGTACACCCTCCCAGGGTCAGGGGGTCATCATAGTGGTCCCCTCGCGGTGTAGGCAGCAGCTGGTGGGGGCCCTCATGGAGCTGGCCATGGAGTCGTGCGGTGGTAACCCCCCGGTTTACGGAGAGGCCAGGTAACACGGGGGCTCCCCCAGGAATTGGCCTACTGCCCCACCCCTTCTCAGGGGCCCCTTGGACAGGCGACTATCGCCGAGTGAGAGGGCGGACAGGGTAATTGAGCAGGCGCTGAGGGGGAGGGGAGGTCCGCGCAGTCGGCTCGTGGACGCCATACTTGTCCTGCTCCTCTCCAGGCCCATGAGGTCATCTGAGATCGGCGAGGTGCTCGGCAAGGAGGCCAAGTACATAGCCAGCTACCTGTCGTACTGGAAGGACAGGGGCTACGTGGACTACGACCTTGGCCTGTGGTACCTGACCCCCAAGGGGGAGGAGTACGCGAGGCAGATCGCTGAGCGGGAGGCCGACGAGAGGTTCAACGAGTTCGTCGCGCTGGCTCATAAGATAGCCTCACGGGTAAGCCGGACAAGAAACAACAATGTGAGGGCCCAGCGCACTGAGGTTGTGGGTGGATCCCAGCAGTTCATTGCCAGCGAGACTGGTAAGGCCGACAAGAAACAACAAGGGGGCAGGCTGTCCGTGGCCGCCTGCGCCCTGCAGGGCCTGAAGGACAGGCTCTCGGATGAGGAGGCCGAGGTTGTCATGGAGCTGCTTGGCCACTACTCGACATATGGCGTTACGTACATGTACCTGGACCAGCTGGCCGAGAGGCTGAAGGCCGACTACGACTGGCTCCTCAGGAGGGTCAGGGACCTGCAGAGCAAGGGGATAGTCTATATCTATACGGACCCCAGGCTCGGCATAAGGGTCGGCTTCTCTAAGTCCGTCAAGGAGCTTCTAAGTCAATGTGAGCGCCATTAGTCCCTCTACTACTACGCCGAGGCATTATGGAGCGCTCTCCGGCCCCTGGAGCTGCCCAAAAAGCATCTATAGTATTACGGTTTGTATAATGTATCGGGTATTACCCTCCCTAGCGATCCCTGAGGGGGACAGGGGAGGGGCGACCCTAGAGGTAGTAGTTATAGGAGGCGTATACTGGGGAGTTAAACGTCGTTAAACGGGGCCTCACCTCCTAAAAACTCGATGATATAGAGAATCCTGGGAGCTGGATGTCAATTAGCGAGCCCGGCAGGGGGGCTAGGGACAGGCCCGAGGAAGACGAGATAGCCATCCTCAAGGAGAGGATAAGGCTTCTGACGATGCAGAACATGTCCCTTGAGAAGGACCTCGACTTCTATAAGAAGGAGGTGCAGAAGCTGCTCGAGCCCCCGTACATCGAGGCCATGGTCCTTGAGGTCCTGCCCGACGGCAGGGTTATCGTTAAGAGCTCCACGGGCCCTAACCTTGTCGTCAACGTCAAGGCCGGGATCGACGTAAGCAGGCTAAGGCCGGGCGCGTCGGTGGCCCTGAACAACAGGGGGTCGACGATCGTTGAGATCCTCCCTTCAATACACGACCCCCTCGTCGAGGCGATGGAGATAGAGGAGAGGCCGCCTGTGACTTTCAGTGACGTAGGGGGCCTCGAGAACCAGATAAGGGAGATATACGAGGTCGTCGGCCTCCCGCTCATAAAGCCAGAGCTCTTCAGTGAGATTGGGGTAGAGCCGCCCAAGGGCGTTCTCCTCTACGGGCCCCCGGGGACGGGTAAGACGTTGCTGGCCCGCGCCCTAGCCGGCGAGGTGAAGGCCACGTTCATAAGGGTCGTCGCCAGCCAGTTCGTGAACAAGTTCATCGGGGAGGGGGCCAGGATAGTCAGGGAGGTCTTCAGGCTGGCCAGGGAGAAGGCGCCGTCCATAATTTTCATAGACGAGATAGACGCCATCGGGGCAAGAAGGGTTGACATGGGGACCAGCGGCGACAGGGAGGTCCAGAGGACTATGCTTCAGCTCCTCGCCGAGCTCGACGGGTTTGACCCGCTGGAGGGGGTTAAGGTGATCGCGGCCACCAACAGGATCGACCTCCTGGACCCCGCCCTGCTGAGGCCGGGGAGGTTTGATAGGCTGATCGAGGTGCCCCTCCCAGACAAGAAGGGAAGGGTTGAGATACTCAAGATACACACGAGGAACATGAAGCTCAAGGACGTGGACCTTGAGGAGATAGCCGCCATGACGGAGGGGTTCTCAGGCGCTGAGCTGAAGGCCGTGGCCACCGAGGCCGGGTTCTTCGCCATCAGGGAGGGCATGAAGTTCGTCACCCAGGAGCACTTCATAAAGGCCGTCGACAAGGTCAGGAATAGGATGGAGAAGAGGAGGCAGCTGTTCGGGACTCACATGTGAGGCCCTAGCCAGCTGACAGCCTCCTCATCACGATCTCAGCTAAAGCCTTAGCCAGGGGGACGGGGACGGCCTCCCCTACCATGTTGTACTGTGAGTCCTTCCCTCCAAGGAATATGTGGTAGTCGGGAAAGCCCA
This sequence comes from Acidilobus sp., assembly GCA_049977005.1. GTDB lineage: Archaea > Thermoproteota > Thermoprotei_A > Sulfolobales > Acidilobaceae > Acidilobus. The sequence continues at coordinate 75,660 of JBMFHE010000001.1, forward strand.
TGAGCCTGGCCTGCTCCCTAACTGTGAGGAGCCTGTCCTCAAAGGGGTGTATGAACCTGGAGGACCCCATTACCGTGGGCGCCGGCCGGTCGGGCGAAAGCCTTATGTAGTTCCTGAAGACCCTGTTGTCAGCCCCTTCGAACCTCACAAGGGCCCTCCCCCACCTGAGCTTGGGCAGCTTCCTGGCCAGCTTCCTTGAGAGGCCCTCGGGGGCGTCGTGGTTTGGCGGCCAGGGGGCCCCGGGCTCAGGCAGCCCCTCAAGGGCCTCCATGACCGTCAGCGGCCTCTTCTCAGGCGGCCTCAGCGGTATGTTGGACACGAAGACCCTGACCCTCTCGCTCGCGACACCGTACCTCTCGGACCTCAATACGTTGAAGTAAACCTCGTCATACCCTGCCTTTGTCAGCTCGTGCTCGATGACTTTCCTTATCGGTCCCTCAATGACCCCGCTGACGTTCTCGATGAGGAAGTACTTGGGCTTGAGCTCCGAGATGAGCCTGATCGCGTGAAGGTACAGCTGCCCAACGGGGTCCGTCAGGATCCTGTCAATGGGGTCCCTCATCCTGTTCCTATTAGTTGGGGTGAAGGGCTCGCAGGGAGGGCTCGCTATAACTACGTCGAAGTCCCCCCTCCCAAGGCCTGAGACCTCCCTAATGGTCCTCTCCGTCACGTCCTTAATGTCGTCAGCTATAACATAGGCGTGGGGGAAGTTCGCCTTATAGGTCTTGGCCACGGGTGGGTCGTTTTCAACAGCCACGGCCACCTTGAAGCCGGCCAGCTCGAAGCCCCTTGAGAACCCTCCGGCCCCAGAGAACAGGTCAGCGACCAAAAAGGTTTGCCTCATCCTGCTTTATCTCCTCCTCCAGCTTCTTTATCCTCGCCTCAAGGGCCTTGATGTAGGCCTGGTTGTCGTCAGGGACGAGCAGGGACCCACACTTAGGACATGTGAACTCGTACTCAAAGGCGTAGTCGAATGTGTAGCGGGTGTTGTCCTTCGGGCAGACGTAGAACTCGTTGGACCTCTCAAACTCAAGCCTCTGCCTCAGCCTTTCAAGGACAAGCTTTTTCCTCCTAAGCAGGGCCAGGTTCAGGTCCTTCGGGTCGAGGTACCAGTAGTACCTAGTGGCGTTGGTCTCTGGGTGCTTGCCCCTCCTGTAGCTGGCTATGTGGAGGTCATAAAATATCCTGAAGACCTTCCTCACGTCAGCCTGCTTGTACCCCTTCAGCGCCTCGACCTCCTCGTCGCTGATCCCCTTGTCAGGGTTCACGGTGAGCAGGAGGTCAAGGAGGTCGTCAGTCATGGCCTCGTCTATCCCTGACTTGACCGCGAGCAGCCTTATCAGCTGCCTAAGCTCTTCGACCTTCCTCTTGTCCTCCTCGCTGCTCAACCCTCTTTCCCCTCTCCGACGGTATGATCGCGGCCTTAGCGTCCGTATACCTTAGGAAGAGCTCCCTACCCTTAAATAGCCTATCTAAAAATATCGCTAGGGCCGCCACCTCGCTGTGGGGCTGCCAGCCTATAGCCACGTTGTAGTCCGCGTTCTGGTAGTAGAAGGCCTCGACCTTCTCGGCCCCCACGACTATCAGCTTGGGCCTTGGGGAGGAGATAATCTCGCCGATGACGTCCTCGACGTTAAGCCCGTACATTGTGAGATGTATCACCTCCCCTCCTGAGGCCCTCCACGACTTGACGTATTCATGACCGTCGACGCCGCACTCGTAGTCTATGTGCCCGCCCCAGAGCTCCGAGGCCTTTTCAAGGGCCCTCTTCACGGAGTCGTCGCACACCCCCTCAAGGACGAAGCCGTTCGCGCCGAACGCCCTTGAGACCAGGGCGACGTGGGTCGTGACCCTCTTATCCCTTGCCGGCCTGTGTCCCAGCCTGAGCACGTAGACCTTCCCGTAAGGCCTCGCCAAGGACTCTAAGCCTGACAAGCCTTAACACCTCCGAGCTCAGGGCATCCAGGTTGATGCGGTACTTTGCCGAGACCGGCACGACCGATATGGAGTCTGAGGCCCCCGAGGCCAACGACCTGACGAGCCCCTCCACCTTACTCACTACGTCAGACGACACGAGGTCAATCTTGTTGAGGGCGAATATCATGGGCTTGCCAAGGGCGTTGAGCTTGCCGAGAAGCTGAACGCCAGAGAGCACCTTAGACCTCACGGTGTCCAGGGGCTCGGATGAGTCGACAACGAATATCAGCAGGTCGGACAGGGCAGCCTCCTGGAGCGTCGAGTAGAACGACTCTATAATCTCTGGCGGGACGTCCATGACGAAGCCGACAGTGTCTACAAAGGTGACCTTAAGGCCGTCGTAGTCTACTGACTTGTGCTTCGGGTGAAGTGTAGTGAAGTACTCAGGCCCAACCCTTTGAGATTCGCCCGTGAGCGCGTTGAAGAGTGACGTCTTTCCGGCCGAGGCGTACCCCACTATCCCTACGAGCACCATCCCCATCTCCTTCCTGGCCGCCTCCTGGAGGGCCACGTTCCTCCTAAGCTCCTCGAGCTCCCTCCTTATCCTGGCAATGCGTGAGGTGATGTGCCTCTCGTAGGCCTCGAACGCATACCTACCAGGTCCTAGGAAGTCGACCTGCTCCCCAAGCTTAGCCCTCCTTACGTACTCACGCACCAGGGGGAGCTCATGCTTAAGCTTAGCCATCTCTATCTGGAGCTTTGCCTCCCTAGACCCAGCGTGGAGGGCGAAGATCTCAAGGATCACCATCACCCTGTCGAGGACCCTCTTTCTCGACTCCTTCTCAAGCCTGTAGATCGAGGACGGCTCGAGGTTGCCGTAGTATATGATCACGTCAGCGTTGAGCCTGCCGGCCTCCTCAGCTATCCTCCTGACCATGTAGTCGCTTAGCCTCCTGCCCTTCTTGGACCTCTTCAGGACCTTGACAACCTCGTATCCGGCGCTCTCGGCTATGGCCAGGGCCTCCTGCTCATGCGCCTCATACTCTTTAGCTATCACGAGCAGAGCTCTCCTAAGGCCTTCCTCCCCCAAGACTAACCCTCATCCCTCCTCACAACTGCTACGTCGCCGAAGGTGAGGGCCTCAGGCCCTGGTGGCGAGGACCCCTCGCCCTCCTCATACTCGACGGGCTGGAGCAGCTTGACCTTGAGGAGGCCCTCTAGCCTCTTGGCTAGCTCTACCGTGGGCTTCACCTTGCCGCTCTCGATCCTCCTGACCAGGTCCTCGCTAACCCTCAGCTTCTGTGCGAGAACGGCTGTCGTCCAGCCCCTCTGCTCCCTCGCCCTCCTAATTATCTCAGGGTAGTCGTCGACAACCTCGAGCATCTCGCCGGTCGCCCTCTTGGCCTTAGGGGCCTGTGTGACCCTCTGAGGCCTTTTGGCGACCGGGACCGCCCTGCCGCTCCTGACTAGCTTCTCGTAGCACTCGTCGCAGACTATTACCTCAGCGCCCTCTAAGAGGACCCTGTGGCCCTGCCCCCTTATGGGCCTGCCGCACACCTCGCAGTAGAGGGACAAGCCTAACCCTGCTATTCTTCCCGCGGGCGCTTAATAACGGCTTGCTTAGCGACAGCTGGCGGCTCAGGCCTGTTCCTTGGGCCCTATGGTCTTGAGGCCTACCCTCCTGAAGGGACAGGTCTCATACAGCTTCTCGCATCTGCTGACCTTTGACTTGACAATGTAGCTCTCGAGAACCTTACAGTAGGCCACGTAGGTCCCGCCCAAGTCATAGACCTCGAAGAACTCACACTTTGACGAGGGTCTGTAGGCTAATTGGTATATGTCGGGGTAGTATATCTTCTTTGGGAGCTCCTGTCCTGGCAAGCCCGGCGGCCCCAGGATAAGTTTGGGTCAGAGGCAAAAAGAGGGTGGAGGTCACTCCTTGTACTCGGGCGGCAGGGCGTTTATCAGCTCACGAACCGCCTGGATGCTCTTGTCTAGGCCCTTCTTCTCTTCCTCCGTCAGGGGCAGCTCAAGCACCTTCTCAACTCCCTTCCGGCCCAGCACGACTGGGACCTCGGCAATCACGTCGCTGTAGCCGTACTCGCCCTGGAGGTAGACGCTGGCTATGAAGACCTTGTGCTGGTTCTTCTTGATCGCCTCAGCCATCAGGGCTACGCCGGCCGCAGGGCCCCAGTTGCTGCTGTAGCCCCTGAGCTTGATTATCTCAGCCCCAGCCTGTACGGTCTGCTTCACTATCTCATCTATGTCGGCCTGCGACAACAGGTTCGTCAGGGGCACGCCGCCTACGGTTGAGAGCCTTGGCGCTGGGAACATGCTCTCCCCGTGCATGCCCAGCACGATCGGGAATATCGAGCCTGGGCTGATGCCGAGCTTAAGCGAGGCGTAGTAGGCCAGCCTGGGCGAGTCGAGCATGCCGCTGAGGCCTATTACTCTCTCCCTCGGCGCCTTGAGCTTCTTGTACATAACGTACACCATGGCGTCGAGCGGGTTCGTCGTGAGTATCACCGGGGCGTCTGGGGCGTACTTGCGTATGTTCTCAGCCACAGTCTTTACGACCTCAGCGTTGACCTGCAGCAGCTGCTCCCTGGTCTGGCCTGCCTTCCTGGGGAAGCCGGCGGTGACTATCACCAGGTCGGAGCCCTGCATGTCCTTATAGTCGGCGGAGCCGTACGCCTTGACGGACAGTCCAAGCGCTGCCGTCATGTGGTTAAGGTCGAGGGCCTCGCCCTTGGCGGCGCTCTCCTTCTCCTTTATGTCGATCAACATAACGTCGTCGAGCTCCCTAATCAGTATCAACGCGGCCGTCGTGACGCCTACCCTACCGGCCCCTCCAACTATGGTTATCATGCTCTCACAGATGGCAGGGACGAGCGTTAAAATAAAACGCTCTGAAAATGCAGCTGTTAATACGCTTATTGACAAGCTTTACTGGGATAGCAAGAAGAGCCCCTCCCCTATCTCGACGCTCCCCTCCGGTGGCCTCTCGGCAATGACCAGGTCAGCCTTGTGAAGGGTCGAGAGGTCCCTGAGGTAGGGGGCCAGGGACGCGTCAGTGACGTAGACCCTGCCCTTCAGGGCGTCAGACAGCCTCATCCCGTGCTGCTTCTTATACGACCAGACAGCGTTGTTGACCCTGATCACCTTCTCGGCCTCCGCGGCCAACCTATCCACGTCAGGCCCAGAGATCAGCCTCTCCGGGATCCTCTGCCTGTGCACGCTGACGCCGTAGAGCTTGCGGAATATGTAGTCCGTCACGAAGGGCATGATGGGCGAGAGGAGGACAAGGATGGTCTTGAAGATCCTGTGCAGGGTGTACCACGCGGCCTCCCTCTCCTCGGCAGGCCACCGGGCGGAGTACGCCCTGTCCTTGACGAGCTCCACGTAGTGCGCCGCGAACACGTTCCAGGCAAGCTCATATAGCTGGACGGCAGGCTCATACACGTCAAGCGACTCATACCCTTTGATCGCAGCGTCAACGTATCTCTGGGCCAGGGCCATAAAGGCCTCGTCAAGCCTCGTGGGCTTAGCCGACGTCGGCTCGGGGAACGACGATATGAACCTCGCGAGGTTCCACAGCTTCGTCTCGAAGTTCCTCCCGGTTATGACCTTCTTTTCGTCGTACTTGTAATCGTACCCGAGCTTCGCAGATGAGGCCGCCCAGAACCTGAAGGCGTCAGCGCCGTACTTCTCTATTACGGGCTCGGGGTCGATCACGTTGCCGAGGCTCTTATGCATCGGCCTGCCCTTTGGGTCCAGGCCCATCCCCGTTACCCTTATCCATCTGAAGGCCGGCCTCCCAGTCAGCTGGTAAACCCTCAGCAACGTGTAATAGAGCCACGTCCTGATTATGTCCTCCCCCTGAGGCCTCAAAACGTTCGCCGAGGCCTTCTCGTAGAACTCCTTGTCCTCAGCCCACCTCGTCACGTACAACATCGATATGCTTGAGTCGAACCACGTGTCAAAGACCCTCTTCTCGCCGACCAGGTACTCCTTTGGGGCGCCGCACACGGGACAGGAGCTCCACGGCGGGTCCTCCTCCCAGGGCCTGTAGTACCTGCCGGGCTCGGGGACGAGCAGCGAGCCGCACCTAGTGCACCTCCAGAGCGGTATTTCGGTGCCGTAGTACCTGTCCCTTGAGATGGGCCAGTCCATGGCTATCGAGTCTATCCAGTCGATGAGCTTCTTCTTGTGGAACTCCGGCCTGAACTCTATCTTCTCAATTAACCTCTTGAGGTCCTCCCTGTAGTCCAGCTGCCTGAGGAACAGCTCCCTCCTGTTAATGATCTGAAGCGGCGTCTTGCACCTCCAGCACACGGGTATCGTGTGCCTGATCCTCTCCTTCTTGACTAGAAGCCCCCGCTTCTCAAGCTCCTCGACGACCTTTTTCCTGGCCTCTTCAACGTGGAGGCCCGCGAGGAAGCCGGCCTCTGACGTCATGTAGCCCCTCTCATCTATTATTACCTTAGGCTTCAGGCCGAGCTCCCTAAACAGGCGCACGTCATCCTCGTCACCGTAGCTGCAGACCATCTCTAGGCCAGTCCCGAAGGTCATGTCGACGCTCGGGTGCTCGAGAATTACGACCTCGTGGCCGAAGATCGGGGCGACTGCCTTGCGGCCCGCGAGGCCCTTGTAGCGGCCGTCCTGGGGGTTGTAGACGAGCGCCGCGCACGCGGGTATTAGCTCAGGCCTCGTGGTTGCTACGACTAGGTCCTCGCCCGTGTCGGCGAGCTTATACTTGACGTAATAAATGTAGTCGTCCCTCTCCTCATATTCTATTTCAGCCTCGGCCAGGGTTGTCCCACAGCGGGGGCACCACCTCACAGGCCTCTCGGCTTCATATATCAGGCCCCGGTTGAACAGGTCAATGAAAGTTCTCTGGGTGAGGGTCCTATACCTTGGGCTGTCCGTGCCCTCCTTCCAGTACTCAAAGCTGCAGCCGAGCCTCTTCCAGATCCTCACGAGGTCGGCCTCTGCCTTATCCAGGTAATCGCGGCACAGCTCCAGGAACTTCCTCCTGCCCTCCGGGGTAGAGGCCATCTCCTTGGCGTTGATGCCATAGGCCTTCTCGACCTGAACCTCGACCGGTAGCCCGTTCCTGTCGGCGTAGAAGGGTACGAGGACGTAGTAGCCCTTGAGCCTGAAGTACCTGGCTATCATGTCTATCTGGGCGTAGTGGGCAGCGCCTCCGACGTGCCACTTACCGCTGGCATAGGGCGGGGGAGTGTCAATTACTATGATCTCCTTACCCTCCCACCCCTCCTGCGTCTTCTCTTCCTCCCAGACCTTCAGTAGCTCAAGCTCCTTTCTCGGGTCCCACCTGGTCTCCTCGATCTTAGGCTTGAGCTCCAAGCAGGCCCTTGCCCCCATAAAAGGTCGGCCGGGTTATTGGCTTTACTGCGGGCTATGGCGTTGCGGGCTGCGGGTCAGGGACTTGTTGAGGTGTCCGTGGCGGGCACGGCTGCGGTCGCCGTCGAGGCCCTAAGCCTGCTAACCTTTGGGAGGGGGCTCCCCAGCTCGCTGGGCCCCTTGATTATGGAGCTGGTAAGCATTTCGACTATCCTAGTTATAGCCGGGGCTTCGGTGGCCTTGACTAGGTCTCTGCTCGTTGGCGTAGCCCTCTCCCTGACGCCCGTGACCGTCGCTCTGGGCGGCGCGACGCAGATCTTAGCCTGCTCGACGGCCGTCTCATCAATGGTCGTCGTCGGCCTAGTTTACGCGTTCACAAGACTTAGATCGCAGGGGAGTCGGACTAGGTCGCTTTGCAGGCCCTCTCGAAGCCCTGTCGCGCCCCTCCCCCTGGCCGTGGCCTCGCTCTCGCTTTACCTTCTGTGGGAGGCCAGGACGCCCTTAATATCAGGGACATTGCTAGGTCAGGCGGTGTTCTCAGGCCTCTCAGCCGCGTCGGCCGGCCTGGCCTCCGTGAGATCAAGGGGCCTCGCCTGGGACGTGCTGTGCGGCTTCCTGGCCTCCCTCGGGCCCGTGGGGCTCGCCGTGATATCAGTAATGGCCTGAGGGTGATCCGCCAAACATGCTGTGCTTTTTAACTCTTTGAGTGTCGCCCAAAGAGCGATGGAACCTTGAGCCAAGAGAAGGATCACATGGACTTCGCCCAGGAACTGGACATAGCTCTTAAGCCGGACTCTGTGCTGCCGGGCCTTCAGAGGGAGGTAGGCTCACTCCTGGGTCAAGGGATACCGCTCTTCAGCATAGGAGGGGGCTACTTCAGGGCGGCCCTCTCCCAGATCCTCGTAAACTTCCACGCCCGCAGGGGCTACTACATAGCTGAGACGCCGCTTGTCAGCAGCGGAGAGCTCTTCGAGGTCTCCGGCCACATGGGTTACTACAGGCAGAACATGTTCGTCTTCAAGCTGGAGGACAAAGAGTACGCCGTCAAGCCCATGAACTGCCCGTTCCACGTGCTCATATTCCTGAGCGAGCTGGCTCGGAACAGGACCAAGGTCAGGCTGCCCTTTAAGATCTTTGAGGTCGGCAGGGTTCACAGGCTTGAGCCTGGCGGCAGCGTCTATGGCCTCCTGAGGGCCAGGGCCTTCACCCAGGACGACGCCCACATAATAACTCTGGGCAAGGACGCCATGGAGTCCGTGCTGTCGGTCTTCGACGAGATGATGACCGTGTACTCAAAGATATTCAACGTCGACCTGTCGCCCGGGGCCCTTAGGCTAAGGCTAAGCCTATCAGACAAGAGCAAGATAGGCACCGAGTTCATGGGAACCAAGGAGGAGTGGGAGAGGTCTGAGGAGTTCCTGAGGGGGGCCGCCGAGAGGCTTGCAGGCAAGTACGGCTTCGAGTACGTGGCCGCTGAGGGGGAGGCCGCGTTCTACGGGCCCAAGATCGACATAATCGTGAAGCTGGGCAGCGGCGATAGCGCAAAGGAGTGGCAGCTGGGAACCATACAGTTCGACTTCAACCTGCCGAGAAGGTTTAAGATATACGATGTGGTTAGGGAGCTCTACGGCGACGTCGAGGTCTACATGATTCACAGGGCGCTCCTGGGCTCAATAGAGAGGTTCCTTGGGGCCTACCTTGAGAACTACAAGGGCCGGCTTCCCTTCCCCCTCGCGCCAGTGCAGTTCGCGGTAGTTGGCATAATAGCTGGCGACCAGCTTGACGAGAAGGTCAGGGAGGTCGCTAGGCAGATCCACCAGGGGCTCCTCGTGAAGGGGTTCAGGGCAGGCTACGTGGAGACCACAAGGACCTCCCTCTCAGGTGACGTCAGGAAGCTAGAGACAGGCCCCAAGCCGGCCGTGATAGTCTATGTTGGCGCGAGGGAGCTGGAGAGGTCCGCGATAACGGTGGCCGTCTTCGAGAAGGGCTCAAGGAAACAGCTATCTATCCCAGCGAGGGGACCAGAGGAGGCCATAAGTGGCCTTGAGTCGCTCGCCGACGAGCTGGAGAGACCCGTAGTGGAGGTCGCGGGCTTCGCCCCCAGGATACCTGGGGACTTCAGCTACGAGCTGTGAGGTGCCGGCCTTGGCGGAGGGCCTGAGGGTCATACCGGTAATCCATAACGTCTCCAGCGTTCAGAGGCTCGTCGACCTGGCGAGGATCGTTGTAAGTCTCGACCTGGAGTTCCTGGTGGCCAGCAAGGTCTATGGCGCCGCCGCCCAGTCCGGGGTCGCGGAGGCCTTCAGGATCCTCCTGAAGGAGAGGAAGGGCCTCGTCGTCCTGCCTGAGCTCAAGGACGTCGTTGAGGCCTATTCGCCGGAACAGGTACTGCTTATAGACAGGGACAATGCGAGGGAGCAGGTCGACATACAGGACCTGAGGGGGCTAAGGGGCAGGGTCATGGTTGTGCTAAATGGCTCAGACGCGCCATTCACCTCGCAGGAGCTTTCGCTCGGCAAGGCCATTTACATCAAAGGCCTGAGGAGCAGGGCCGGCGCCGTGGCGGAGGGAGCGCTGGTGCTTTACGCCTTGGCGGAAGGACGGCCCCAGACCACATGAAGGCCTAAGCCTCGGCCCCTCAGCAAGTTCAGCCAAACGTGCTGATTTGATCCCTTGTAAAGACTGGCAAGTTAAAAGCTAAATTAGGCCTCAGGGGATTCAACAACTATGGGCTGATAAGTTATAGTGATGCAGGCGGAGCGGCAGGAGAAGATCCTTGAAAGGTACATGATATTAGGAGCTCCAAAGGTAGAGGTCGAGATACTTGAGGACGCGGAGGGCCGTAGGTACTACAACGTCATCGAGCCCAAGCTTAATACAGAGGTTAGGCGTAGCGCCTATCAAGAGCTCATGGAGCTTGTCTCGAATGACCTCTACCTTTTGGACAGAATTAACGCGTCCTCCTCCGTCGAGAAGGCCTATCAGCTCCTTCTCCCAATAGCGGAGTCTATTGTCAGGGACAAGGTCAAGGGGGGCTTATTAAAGAAGAAGCCGAAGGACCTTGAGTCAAAGATTCATGAGGCAGCCCAGGCAGTAGCTTACGAGGCCGCTAAGGAGCTGGTCGGGTACGGTGTCATAGAGCCCCTCATAAGGGACCCCTACATCGAGGACATATCGTGTAACGGGATAGGAATACCTATATTCGTGTACCACACGAAGTATGAGTGGCTCACGACGAACTTAGTAATAGCGGATCAGAGATACTTGGAGTCCCTGGTCTCAAAGCTTGGCGTCAGGAGCGGGAAGGAGCCCTCCGTCGCGACCCCTATAGTGGAGGGCGTCCTCAAGCCGGAGGGCTACAGGGTCAACATAGTCCTCGGCACGGTTTCGCGGAACGGCCCCCAGTTCACCATTAGGAAGTTCAGGTCAGAGCCGTTCACTATGATTGAGCTCCTGAGGAAGAGGGCCCTGGACCCACAGGTAGCAGCCCTGCTCTGGATGGCGGTGGAGGCAAAGCAGGGGATAATAATTTATGGCCCAACCGGCAGCGGTAAGACGACCCTGCTAAACGCCGTCACGATGTTCGTCCCGACGGAGTTCAAGATCGTGACCGCTGAGGACACGCCCGAGATCTACTTGCCCTTCCACGAGAACTGGGGCGCGATGGTCACCAGGCTGTCGACGGATGAGAGGGTCCAGAACGTGACCCTTCAGGCCCAGGTCGAGGCCGCGCTCAGGCAGAGGCCCGACATAATTATCATAGGCGAGATAAGGTCGAGGGAGGCCTTCGCGTTCTTCCAGGCCCTATCGACAGGCCATGGAGGCCTTACCACGGTGCACGCCGAGTCGGCCGACGTCCTCATTAAGAGGCTCAAGTCGCCGCCAATGAACGTCCCAGCCAGCCTCATAGCCACCGCAAGGCTCTTTGTAAACATACTTAGGGTTGAAAGGGGGTTGACGGTTGAGAGGAAGGTGGTGAGGGTCCACGAGTCCGTTAGGTATAACCCTGACCTTGACGACGTGGACCTCCAGGAGATAATGGTCTGGGACCCTGCCACGGACTCCTGGAAGATATTGACCCGGAACCTGGCGACGCTGAGGGTCATAGCGGACCTAAGGCTCATAAGCTACGAGGAAGCCCTTGAGGACCTGAAGAGGAGGGCGACAGTCCTCCACTGGCTGACTAACATAGGGGCCGACATAGCGACCCTCCACTCAGTTGTGAGGCAGTACAGGAGGGACCCGGAGAGCGTCTACCAGAGGGCCCTGGCCGAGGTGAAGGAGTATGAGCTTAGGTTTGCCTGAGCGAAAGGCAAAGAGAGCGAGGAGGCTTCCCAGGCAGAGCTTCCTCTGCAGGCTAGCGATCAGGATGAGGCCAAACATTGAGGAGCTGATCCTCGGGTCGGGCATGTCTACGAGTTTCGACAGGTACTGCGACAGGGTCGTCGTGCCGCTCAGCGTCGGGCTGCCCTCTGCCCTCGCCCTGCTGGGCTTCCTAGCGGGGTTGACTCACGGCGTCTACGTCGCGGTGGCGCTCGCCGCGATGTTAGCAATAGCTGGCCTGGGGCTGTCGGTCATCGCCTCAGTAGGGCTACCGGCGTTCAGGTACTCGTCAAGAGGGGACATACTTGAGGCCAAGTTCCACGCCTTCGCCTCCACCTTGGCGTTCCTTGTCGCGGGCGGCGAGAGCCTTTCCCAGGCCCTGGTCGAGCTCAGCAAGTACAGGGACGACCTTAAGGAGTTCTCAGTCGAAATAGATTATCTGAGCAAATCGGTCTCGCTCGGCGAGGACCCTGCCGAGGTCCTTAAGAGGCTCTCCAGGATAACGCCCTCGAGGAGCGTACAGGTCCTGTCCGAGTCGCTGGCCAAGGCGCTGGAGACGGGCTCAGACCCGCTTTCAGTTATAAGATATCAGCTGGAGACGTACACGAACTACTACTATTCACTCGTGGACAGGATCTCATCAACGATAGGGACCCTCCTCGAGATGTTCCTCGCCTTAGGCCTGATATTACCAATACTCGTCACCATAGCCGCGCTCCTGTTCGCCGCCTACGCGGTCAAGGGCCTGTCCCCGCTCTCGATGGTGGTCCTAGCGGTCTTCATAGTGATGCCGATAGTCTCAGCAATGACCGTTGTCCTCGTTGACAACCAGATGTCTAAGTTGAAGCTGTGAGGTGAGGCTTCTTGAGCTTCCTTAGGAGGCACAGGGCAGCGCTCGAGAAGGCCTTCTACGTAATCCTCGGGGTCGCGCTGCTACTTGACGGGGTCCTGGTGCTGTCAAGGTTCCCAAGCGCCTTCAGGTTCATAACCTATGGCGTAGTCCCAGTGCCCTACGGGCCAGCTTCGATACTGGCCCTACAGGTCATAATAGTGCTGGCCGTCACCCCCGCCCTCCTGGCCTTTAGGAGGAGGCAAGAGTCAGTGAGGGAGCTCAAGTACCAGTCCAGGGTGTTCCTGCAGATCTACCCTAGCCTCGCGATGTCAGCGCAGTCTGTAGGCGAAGCGCTGGACGCCTCGGTGGGCCTCGTCGATAGCCCGCTGAGGGAGCTGATAAAGGCTTTCTCAGACTCCTATAGGCTCACCGGCGACCTGGAGGAGGCGTTCAGGAGGAGCTTTAGCTCGGCCCCCAGGGACGTCAGGCTGCTCCTCTCATCTATAGTGGTGGCGGGTAAGAGCGGGGGCAGGGTCAAGGAGGTCCTGGAGATAATCAGCAGGTACGCGGCGGAGCTTGACAGGATGGAGTTCACGCTGTTCAACCGACTTAGGTCGTATGCTATGGTAGTCTACATGGGGGTCGCGGTGTATGGGGTCGTCGCCGGGATAGGTATTTCCATCGCGCACTCCTTCTCAGGCATACCGTTCCTGGGCTCCTCGGGGCTGAGCCCGGTCGAGCTCAAGGAGATACTCGGCTTCCTCTACTACGCGCTTCTCGTTATGTCGGCGGCCTCGTCCTACGTTATGGCTAAGATAATTGATGACTATGCCCCAAAGGCCTTTGAGTACTTCACGTTTCTATCAAGCCTGGGGTCAGTATTCCTGATAATATCAACGGCCATAGTTCACGTCATATGAGGTAAGTTATATAAGGGCTATTATCATTTTAAGACAATGTTAAGATAATGCTGGCGACGCGGACCTTCGTGGGGGTGGAGAGGGGCTTAAGGATAAAATCCTTCTACGCCACATTAATTAATTAGCAGGGTCCGATAATTGGAAGCATTGAGAAGAAGGTCAATAAGTGACGTGGTTGCTGAGATATTGCTAATACTTGTCGTTCTGTCCGTCGGCGCAACCCTGTTGGGCTACTACCTATACAACCTGAGCTCCTATGAGAGCTACAGGGTCAACGAGTTTGACGAGTTAGCCTATATAGTTCCCGTCGCCGGAGTAGCGTCAAATGGGACCATAAAGGTGGTTTTCAATACTGGGCCTTACGGAATCGAAGTCTACCAGGTCCTGGTTAACGGGACGCCCTCTGACTGCATGATCAACGTCTCGGACAGATACTATACCTTGCCAGCCCTGCTCCCGGCCGCCCAGCTGGCTGAGGTGCTTTGCACCGGGCCCTCGCCCGCCGCGGTCACAATAGTTACGAACTCAGGGGAGTACGAGGTGAGGGTCAGTGCGCCCTAAGAGGAGGTCCCAGTCAGCT
>JBMFHE010000001.1:89698-239851 GCA_049977005.1 Acidilobus sp.
CACCCTGGCCTGATCTTGGTTCACACGGCCTACGGGGAGCAGGACTGGCTCCCCGCCTCAGCGCCCGCTGGCGGCAGCGTCAACCTGACCATATACGTAGGTCAGGCAAGGTCGGTAGTGGTGGTGGTCCAGAGCGGACAGGCCATCGCCTCGGTCCCCGTGAGCACCTACATGGTAGTAAGCCCATACGTAACCGTGCCCCCCACAACAACTCAGCCGAACTGGACCATCTTAGGGCAGAAGGTTCTCTATAACACAACTATAACGCTGTACAACCCGTCGCCAGACCCGCTCACGGACTTCACGCTCAACCTGACCCTCAACCTGACCAACCCAGTTGTGCAGAAGTATGCGATAAGCCAGCAGGTGCCAGTCACAGGGGCGACCGTTCCCATAGCCAACATATTGTTCGCATACAAGGGGCCCAACGGCCTGGTGCCGCTCTACGCGTGGATAGAGGCCTATAACTCGACGGTCGCTGATATTTGGGTCAGGATACCTCCCAGCCTCGTGATACCCGGCGAGTCCTACGTCAGCATTTACGTGCTCTTCCTGGCCAACCCGATACTGAACACTGGATACCTGGGGGTGAACTCGTTCTACACCGGATATCCGCCCTACGACAACATAGGTTATGTGATGGCGAAGGGGCTCCTGTACCAAATATACATGGACAACTCGAGCCCTCCGTCGGTCTTCGTTAACTCGGGGTATATGCAGGCGATCTTGCAGGAGCTCTACTATAGCGGCTACCAGTACATATATCCCACCGGGCTCTTCCCCTGGATCTACTGGCTGCCCATGGCCAACGTGGTCCAGAACCTTACAATAACCGCGTTGACGGTCTATGGGACCTCGCCGCCCGTCATTGTACCTATTATCCCTGCTCAGGCCGGAGGCACCTTTTACCCCATCTTTAAAACGCCTCTCAACAGCGGCTTCACGCCTGAGGGCACGGTCCTGGTCTCAATAATGCACGGAAACAATCTAGAGACCATAACCACCTGCGGTTATGACATACTTTTCAACTGGACCGTGAGCCCAAACGGCACTACAGACTGGCCTGGCGGTGTTGAGCCTTCCATGGGTAACTACTTCCTGAAGGCCGTGGGCTGGATATCCGTGGAGACCTCGGTATACCCAAGCAGCAGCTATATAGTGCTCTCGGCTGATGACTATGGGGCCGTTGAGGCCGAGCCAGCGGCGTACACGTGGACCGTCTCGAACTTCTCCAGCTGGATACCAGGGCTTCCACCCAGCGACGTCCATGCCATGGCGGCTAACATAAGCGGATGGGTTTCAAACGTTGTTCAGGTGGGCTCCAGCTTCTCGATAGCTGATTATCTACCATACTTAGGCGTGTATCTAACTAACGAGACGTCGCTCGCCAACTTCGTGAACCCTGTGGGCGATTACAGGGTAGTGGCGATCTACGCCGCAATTAACCCGAACAACTGGTCCGGCTTCCCAATGTCTGACTTTGACGCCTACTGGGTCGTATTCCTACACCAGGGCAGCCTCAACGCCTGCCCCAGCTCAAGTGCCAGGCTGTTCGCTAACATGTTCTGGTATTCCCCAATCTTCCCCTCAACCGGGGAGATGCCATACCTGTACTCAAACGTCCCCTACCTCTTCGTGCTCAGAGGGCAGGAGATACTTCCAACCCCTCCGGGCGCCCCCTATAGCTCACAGCCTGGTTACGGCTGGATAGTGGCCTGAGGGGTTCCGCATATAGCCATCGCCGTGCTCCTTAGATAGCTAAGCGTGGCCCTGAGCTCGAGGAACACGGGGTCCTCGGCGGACGAGGCCATTATCACCTTGTTCACCATGTCGAACAGCTCACACGCGTCAACGGACGCAGCGACCTTGTTCCCCTTGTTGGCCTCCTCGTACACCTCCTTCGCCTTGCTGGCGAGCCTAAGGAGGGAGGCCTTCCACGCCTTGTATAGGGTGACGCTGGCGAGGGCGGCGGGGCTATTCACATTAGATATCCTCCTCTCGCTCCTGTCAAGCCCCTCGACGTACTTGAGCAATATATCTATAAGGGCGCCGAGCTCCTCGTAGGCCAAGCTTGGCCCTCCTCGACAGAGAGCTTGGGGGTTGCTCGCTTAAAGGGGGCGAGCCCTAACGAATTAGGGCAGCGAGGACAGCCTTGGAAGTGTGGAGCCTGTTCTCGGCCTCGTCCCACACTACGGACCAGGGGCCGTCTATAACTTCGTCCGTCACCTCCTCGCCGCGGTGCGCCGGCAGGCAGTGCATGAAGATGGCCTTGCTGGAGGCCCTCTCCATGAGCTTCGAGTTCACCTGGTAGGGCCTCAGGAGCTGTTTCTTCTGCTCCGCTATGCTCTCCTGCCCCATGCTGACCCAGACGTCGGTATAGACGACGTCGGCGCCGTCAACGGCCTCGGCCGGGTCCTCGGTAAACTTTATCTCGGAGCCGCTGACCTCGGCGTCTCTCCTGGCGGCCTCAAGTATGCGTGGGTCAGGCTGAAGCGACCTGGGCGAGGCCACATATATACTGACGCCAAGCTTGGCCCCAGCGACCATAAGGCTGTGAAGCATGTTGTCGCTCCCGTCCCCGACGAAGGCGAGCTTTACGCCCTTAAGCCTCCCGAGCTTCTCATAGATGGTCATGTAATCTGCAAGGGCCTGCAGGGGGTGAGAGAGGTCGCTAAGGCCGTTGATCACGGGTACCGTGGCGTAACGGGCCAGCTCCTCTAGGTCAGAATGCCTATAAACCCTGGCCACTATGCCGTCAACGAACCTGGAGAGGGTCCTCGCGGTGTCAGCTATCGTCTCCCCTCTGCCGAGCTGAAGCTCTGAGGCGCTCAGAACGATCGGCTGGGCCCCAAGCTGGTAGGCGGCCGCCTGCAGGCTCACCCTTGTCCTGGTGGACGGCTTCTCGAATATCATGGCAATAGACCTGCCCCTGAGGACGTCAATTACCCTCTCCCCAGCGTAGAACCGCTGCTTGAACTGCATGGAGAGGTTTAGGAGGAAGGTTATCTCTTCAGCGGTGTAGTCAGTCAAACAGAGCAGGTCCCTCCCCTTCAGGTCGTGGGGGGACAACATCACCTCACCGCGGTCAAGGACTCCGTTCCCTTAAAAAGGTCTCACGCTGTTGGCAATCAAGAGCGGGATGCCCCTCAGAAGGCCTGTCACTGAGCAGGACCTGCTCGCGCTGGAGGCCATGCTCAGCTATCAGTTCGGGAGAGAGGCCGCAAAGGCCCTGACTTCGATACCCCTTGAGGTCGAGCTCAGGAGAGGCAAAATAAGGTACGTTTATGAGCGTGGGTCTGGCGACAGGCTCCTGACCCTCAGGCCTAACGACTTCATGTTCACGATAAGCCTTAGGGCGGGGGAGATCATAAGAAGCGCCGTGCCAAGCCCTAGGCTAAGGGTTGTGGTCAGAGACGACTACAGGGGCGGTGACGTGAAGGGGCTTGACGTCATTTTCGCTGACCCGCAGATAAGGGCCGGTGACGAGGTACTCGTGGTTAGCAAAAACGACGAGCTTTTAGCCGTGGGGAAGGCTAGGGCCCCTGGAACTCTCATGGGGGCCCTCACGGATCAGGACGTCGTCAGGGTGAGGGAGGTAAGGAAGGTTGGCAAGGGTTGAAATAGTGCTCAGGGTACCGAAGGAGAGGCTGAAGGGCACGGTCCTAGTGACAGGTTTCCCGGGGTTTGGCAAGATAGGGTACGTGGTTCCTAGGTACCTTGCGTCGGCCATGAAGCTCGTCAAGGCCGGCTATGTGTTGACGTCGAGGATGCCGTCGATAGTTATAATGGAGGACGACGGCGTGGGCTTCCCCTTTGAGATATACTATGGCAACGGCATTACAGTCGTCGTAAACAGGGCCGTCCCAGACCCCAGGGACCAGGTCGCTTACTGTGACGAGCTGGCCAGGCTGGCCTCAGAGGCCGGGGTCAACTACGCGATATTGGTTGGAGGGCTGAGCAGGGAGTATGAGCCGTCAGACGAGAAATTTGGCTATAGGTGGCTCCACAACACGCACTACAATGGTCCACGCCTTAAGGCGCCCCTTATGGAGGAGGGGCTTGGCGTTGTTGGCCCCCTTGCGCTCCTCCACATATACATGGAGCACTACGGCGTCCCCTCCGTAATGGTCTTGCCCTACTCTAACGTAACTGGCGTCGACTACGACTCAGCCCTCGTAGGCGCGAAGGTCATCCTGGAGGAGCTCCTGGGGACCTCAGCCCCCTTAGCTGAGCTTGAGCAGCTCGCGGCGAAGCAGAGGGAGGAGCTAGAGAAGGTCGTGGAGATACTGTCGCAGGAGGAGCGGGAGAAGGAGAGGCGCGGAGGCACGATATTCATGTAGCAAGCTAACGATCACGGGCTAACCTCAGACCTGCGGGCGACCCAGGCCACGTTGATGCCCATCCTCTGCAGTTCCCTTCCAACCTCAAAGCTCCAGGCCCTCCTGGTCGTGGCCTCGGCAACTACGTCGAAGCCCGCCGACCTCAGCCTGACCACGAACGCCCTGACCATGTTGATCAGGTCCCTCACTACGTCAGAGTCGACGGCCCTCGAGTAGCTGTGCTGGGCTGTCGGGTAGACCCCGCAGAGGGGCCTAGGTATAAGGCCCAGGTAAGGCAAATAGTAAACGACCTCGTGCTCCTTTGAATCCTTGACGTTAGGCTCGCACCTGCCTGAGGATGACAGGAGCGGCCTGAGGAGGACCTTCCTGGAGTGCGGGACGTAGCTCGAGGCTATCCATGAGCGGTACCTCATTACTCTTGGGTTCCACACGCTCTCAATTGACGTGAACCTAACGCCCCTCAGTCCTCCCTTCGTCCTGGGCGTGAACTCCTCCAGGAACCTGTAGTATTTGGAGATCTTCCTCAGGGCTTCACGTGCCTCAGGCCTATACCTTGAAATTTCGACAAGGAGCTCCCAGAGCCTGCCCTCCCTTATCGCCTGCTTAGTCCTCTCAAGGGACCTCTTGATTACGTAGAGGTTGTGAAGGGCTAGGAGCTTTCTTCGCTCACTCGGCGGCATCTCCAGGAGGTCCTTCGGGGTGTACCTCCTGCACACGGGGCACGAGCAGGGGAAGTACTCGAGGTCCTGTAGCCTAACGGTACCGTAGTCGGTCATGTACCTGTCATCCCTTGCATAGAGGATATAGGACGCCGAGTCGAAGGTGTCGATGCCAAGCGCTACGGCGAAGGGGAATATTAACGGGTGACCGGCCCCGAAGAGGTGGACGGGCTTCTCCGGTGGCAGCCTAAGCTTGGCAGTGCCGATCATGTCGAGGACGACGCTGTACCTATACTTTTCCATGAACACCGTGGGGCTGCCTATGGCGAACATAGGGTAAGGCATACGCGCCGCCTCCTCAGCGCTCCTGGCCACGAGGTCAAGGTACTTGCCGCCCTGTATAGGGAGGACCCAGATGGTCCTTGAGCTGTCCAGATCTATCAGCTTCAACGCCTCCTTCGCGTTTTCAAGGGTCCTGTTGACGCTCTCCTCGGCCTCGCCGCGGGTCACATCGCCGGTAGGGTGATCAAGTATGACAGCTATATCGCTACCTATGCTCATCTCGTACCTTATAATTGACTGTTGGTCGACGTCTATCTTGCCATACTCAAGGAGCTGATAGGCCCCCGAGTCTGTCATCACAACGCCGTTGAAGTTCAGTACTTTGTGAACCCCCTCCTGGGAGGCCCTCTCGCCGAACCTCTTGTACAGAAGGTAGGCGTTTGTGATTACCTGGTTGAAGCCGACCTCCTTAACCTCGTCAATGGTCAGCTCCTGCCTAATGGGGTCGATTACTGGAAAGAAGGCGGGGGTCTCAACGGGTCCGCTTTTAGTTATGAGGACGCCGATCCTGCCGGCCAGCTCGTAGTCCCTAAGCTTAAATATGGACATTAGCTTACGGCTACCCCCTTCGTCCTCAGGTACTCCCTGAACAACGTGTTGATCTTCTGGGCTAGCGGGCCAACCCCCTCAACGCCGTTCTTGGAGACCTTGATGTTCCTGCTCACCTCAACTACGTTGGCGTCCTCGTAGACCTTGATCTGCGACTTGTCAATGTTGCCAAACCTGTAGAGGAACTCCGCGAACTCCTTTGCATTGAAGACCTCCGACTCCGGCACCCTGATCTCTGAGAGGTTGGCGCCCATCACTATTATGACAGGCCAGCTTGAGCCCTGCTGGTCCCTAACCTCCTCAAGGACGACGGAGAGTGTGGAGGGGTCGAAGCCGACAAGCTTACCTGTGTACTGTTTCCCCTCCCTGGTGACCACTGTGACTACCCTGTCCATTAGCGAGTTAAGCCTCGCCGTGAACCTCCTAGCGGGCTCCGTGGCAACGGCCACGGTGGCTCACCTACCAGCTGAGTCAAGGACAAAGTAATTTTAATTTGATGTTGCCCAGCAGCCGAGGCGAGGTGTATGCCCCCGCTCTTCTCAATAAGGTACCGGGTCTGGTGGAGCGAGACCGACGCGGCGCTCATGATGCACTTCTCTAACTTCTTCAGGGTCTGCGAAAGGACTGAGGAGGAGTTCCTGGCGAGCCTAGGCGTCTCCCAAAGGGGGTCCCCTGGCTCAAGGCTGTTAATGCCAAGGGCGAGGGCTGAGTGCGACTATGAGAGCCCGTTGAGGCCCGGCGACATATATAGAGTCGACATAGTCGACGTGATAATAGGGCGAACGAGCCTACAGTACTTCTATGAAATTTACAACGAGACCAGCGGCCAGCTCTCGGCCAGGTGCAGGATAGTGACCGTAGTCTATGACGAGCAGACCGGCAGGCCTAAGGAGATACCACAGGATCTCAAGTCCAAGCTTCTCAGCGCGGGTGCCAGGCTGAGGGAGGACGTAGCTGTGGCCCAGGCGTGACTCTGTCAGCCCGGGACTACGACCGTTCCGGCGCGCCCAGCTATGACGTCTGGGGCCTTATCAAGGTCACCTATTATTGCCCTCCTTCCGGTCGCTTCCACGAACCTAATGGCGGCGAGGACCTTAGGTCCCATCGAGCCAGGGGGGAACTGACCCTCCTGGTATAGCTTGCTAAGCTCGCTCGTCGAGACCTCCCTCAGCCACCTCGCGTCAGGCTTTCCGTAGTTCACGGCAACGCCGTCTACGTCTGTGAGTATCACGAAGAGGTCAGCCTTCAGGTCTATTGCCAACAGGGAGCTAGTGAGGTCCTTGTCGACAACGCCGTCAACCGGCGTGAAGCGGTGTCCGTCGCTCACCACGGGTATGCCACCTCCGCCGGCCGCAACGACAACGTATCCCTTCTTCAGAAGGTCATCAATTATCGGCGTCTCAAGCACCTCAAGAGGCTCTGGGCTCGCCACAACCCTTCTGTAGCCCCCTCTTGGATCCTCCTTAAACGTCCATCCGAACCTCTTTGAGAGGGACTCGGCCTCCTCCTTGCTCACGAAGCGGCCCACGAACTTAGTCGGGTTCAGAAGCGACGGGTCACCAGCCTTAACCAGGACCCTAGTTACAAGGGCCACGACGCGCCGCCTTCCGAGCATGGCCTCCTCAAGGGCGCTTTGAATCATGTATCCAAGCCAGCCCTGCGTCATTGCGTCAGCGACGTCAATTCCCTGCGGCGGATAGTCGTCCGAGGCGCAGGTCATGGCCTCGAGGAGGTAGCCCACCTGGGGGCCATTGCCATGCGTTATCACGGCCTCCTTGTCTAATATTGAACCTGCCAGGAGGCGCGCCGCGTTCCTAATGTTCCTCCAGAGCTCCTCGGGCGTCCCCTTCTCGCCCTTACGAAGCACAGCGTTGCCGCCAAGGGCTATTACAACCCTCAAGCGGCGACACCGCTCTAGGAGGACCTGTTCAGCATGTTATATTCTCTTTCAAACTCGTTAACTTCCCACGGAAATATTATCCACTTGTTTACTTGCTCGGCATAATAGTCGGGCACGTACTTAGTCCAGGGCTTGATGTAAAGCGTCGCCGTCCTGACCTCGGCCGGCATATATAACGACAGGGCCTGCACCGCGAACTGAAGCGTCAGGCCTGAGTCGCTCACGTCGTCGACCAGGAGGACCCTTTTGTCCTTTATTGATAGCGTTAGGGGTTGCCTTAGGAAGGGCCTCTCGCCCCTCTGGCCTGCAGATATGTAGAGTTTGACCTCCATTACCCCTATGTCCTCAACTCCTAGCTTATCAGCTAAAAGTCTCCCAGGTATAACTCCGCCCCTCATGATGCCAACTATTACGTCAGGCCGAAAGGACGAGGCCCTGATCTTCTCGGCCACCTTCCTCACGGCGTCCTCAACCTTATCCCAGGTTATCAGCTCGAACTCGACGCCCCCATGGTTGACAGGCAACACGTCTATCGTCGTGGCCTGCTGCGTCTCAGGGAGCAGCCGGCAGTCAACACCGTCAACGAAGACGAGGAAGCCAGGCTTGGGCCTGCCGCTCTCGTCTATTGCGATGGAGAGCTGGGGGTAGCCCCTTACGAGCTCCCTTAGCGCCTCAGACCAGCTGCTGGCCTCAACATAGACCTCCTGCTTTCCGCTGACCCTCTCCTTAAGGGCGCCGAGCAGCCTAACCTTGACTTGGGGCAAGTCGAACCCTCACTGAGCGGCCTGCGCCTCGGCCGCCCTGCGCTGTCTCTCCTTCTGAAGCTTTACTAGGCTGGTGATGTAGCCCGCGACCTGATTTCTGAGCTTCTTCGAGCTCCAGATGGTCAGCTTGCTCACGACCTCCTTGTTGTGCTCAAAGCTCTCGTTAAATAGCCCAGGGTACTTGCTTAGGAGCTCTCTCGCGGTCCTCTTGACCAGGGTCGTCCTAACCTTGCCCAAGCACTACACCTGGGTAGCCCTCTAGGCCTAGGAGTAAAAAGCGTTAAGAAGAGCTGAAGGGGCTGAAGAAAGGCTTTTATAGAGGCAGCCAAACATAGCGCGATGGAAGTTAAGTAAAGGTGGTTACCATGTCAGCCCCATTGGAGTCCATGGGCGTCCCGGTGATAATACTCAAGGAAGGGACGCAGAGGACGGCCGGAAGGGAGGCCCTTAGGAACAACATGATGGCCGCCATGGCCGTTGCTGAGATCCTAAAGACAACGTATGGCCCTAAGGGAATGGACAAGATGCTTGTCGACAGCCTGGGCGACGTGACTATAACGAACGACGGCGCCACTATACTGGACAAGATGGACATACAGCACCCCGCCGGGAAGATGCTGGTCCAGGCCGCCAAGGGCCAGGACGAGGAGGCGGGCGATGGAACTAAGACCTCGGTCATATTCGCCGGCGAGCTGCTGAGGCAGGCGGAGGACCTGCTGGACAGGAACATACACCCGACGCTTATCATACAGGGCTACAAGATGGCCCTTGACAAGGCTATTGAGTTCCTGCAGAAGATAGCGGAGCCCGTAAGCTACGACGACACTGACAAGCTGATCAAGGTTGCCATGACGAGCCTTAATAGCAAGGCCGTCCGCGAGGTCCGCGACTACTTCGCTAAGCTTGTAGTAGACGCTGTTAGGGCCGTCGCCGAGAAGAGGGGCGACAGCTGGTACGTCGACATTAACAACGTCCAGATAGTTAAGAAGCACGGCGGGAGCCTGCTGGACACCCAGCTCATCAACGGCATAGTCATCGACAAGGAGGTCGTTCACCCTGACATGCCGAAGAGGGTCACCAACGCCAAGATAGCCGTCCTCGACGCCCCGCTGGAGATACAGAAGCCCGAGATTGACATGGAGATAAGCATCTCATCGCCTGACGCCATAAAGAGGCTCCTCGATAAGCAGGAGAAGATCCTCCAGGAGAAGGTAGAGAAGATAGCGGCCACTGGCGCCAACGTGGTCATAACCCAGAAGGGCATCGACGACGTCGCCCAGCACTTCCTGGCCAAGAAGGGCATACTGGCCGTCAGGAGGGTGAAGAGGAGCGACATAGAGAAGCTCGCCAGGGCCACGGGGGCGAAGATAGTCACTAACATCGATGACCTGAAGCCTGACGACCTGGGTTACGCCGAGCTGGTCGAGGAGAGGAAGGTAGGAGAGGACAAGATGGTGTTCATAGAGGGCGCCAAGAACCCGAGGAGCGTGACGATACTGATAAGGGCGGGCTTCGAGAGGATGGTTGACGAGGCGGAGAGGTCCATACACGACGCTCTCAGCGCGGTAGCAGATGCTATCATGGACGGCAAGATAATAGCTGGCGGAGGGGCCGCAGAGATAGAGGTAGCGAAGTACCTCAGGGAGTGGTCTAAGACCGTGCCCGGCAAGATACAGCTCGCGGTCGAGGCCTTCGCTAAGGCCCTCGAGGCGCTTCCGCAGACCCTCGCGACCAACGCTGGCCTGGACCCGATAGACATACTGATGAAGCTCAGGAGCGCCCACTCTGACCCGTCCAAGAAGTGGTACGGAATAGACCTCAATACCGGCAACGTGGTTGACATGTGGGCCGCTGGCGTGCTAGAGCCGCTCAGGGTCAAGGTCAACGCGTTGAAGTCCGGGACCGAGGCGGCGACGCTCATACTTAGGATCGACGACATGGTGGCGGCTAAGAGGACCGAGACCGGCGCCAAGAAGCCTGAGGAGAAGAAGGAAGAGGAGGAGAGCTCTACCAGCTCGTCGACGAGCACGTCTTCTGATTAACCTTCCTTTTTAAGGTTGTCTCATTCTCCGCTCCACTGAAGAAAAGGTGAGGGCTTGTCCCAAGCCACACATATAATAGATCTGCCTAAGAGGGTGGTGGTCGGCGAGGGCGTTCTGGAGCAGCTCGGAAAGCACGTCCAGGACCTGCTTCCAAGAGGGGCCCTTGTCTACATTGTGACCGGTCAGAACGTCCTTCAGCTGTTCTACAAGCGGGTCAAGGAGGTCCTGGAGGACGCGGGCTACAGCACTACCTACATAATTGCGGGACCGGCGACGGTAAGCGAGGCCGAGCGGGTAGCTGAGGAGGCCAAGAGGGACAGGGCTGACGTCCTTCTAGGCCTTGGAGGGGGCAGAAGCATAGACCTGGCTAAGTACGCAGCCGCTGAGCTTAAGAAGGACTTTATCAGCGTCCCAACGGCGCCAAGCCACGACGGGATCACTAGCCCCTTCGCCACGCTCAAGGGGTTTGAGAGGCCCTACTCAAAGATCGCGAGGCCCCCTAAGCTGCTTCTTCTCGACATTGACGTGTTGGGGTCCGCGCCTAGAAGGCTGGCCGCGGCGGGCTTTGGCGACCTGATCGGGAAGTTCACGGCGGTCCTGGACTGGCGGCTGGCCCATAGGCTGAGGGGCGAATATTACGGAGCCTACGCGGCGAGCCTCGCGCTGATGAGCGCCAAGCACGTCAGCAGTTATGCCAGGGAGATAGGCCTGGGCAAGAAGGAGGGCCTTAGGGCGCTCGTTGAGGCGCTCGTCAGCAGCGGGGTCGCCATGTGCATAGCCGGTAGCAGCAGGCCGGCCAGCGGCTCCGAGCACCTTTTTGCCCACGCCCTTGAGGTCGTTAGCGCTAGCCCCCCGCTGCACGGGGAGGCGGTCGGCGTCGGCACGATAATGATGTCCTACCTTCACGGCCTAAGGTGGTCGCGCATCAAGAGGCTGTTGAAGCTTGTCGGGGCGCCGACCACAGCAAAGGAGCTCGGGGTGAAGGACGAGGAGGTTATCGAGGCCCTAGTCAGGGCGGCCTCGATAAGGCCTGAGAGGTACACCATACTTGGGGAGAAGGGCCTGACGAGGGAGGCTGCAGAGGAGCTCGCGATCAGGACTGGCGTGATCGGCTAGGAACCCTTCACACTACCTTTTAAAGGGGGTCCAGGCTAAGCTAGAGCGGGAGCGTCTTGAGCGCCTTCGAGACAAAGTGGCTTAGGGCGTGGCATGGAACCACTACTGTGGGGCTGATAACCAAGGGCTTCGTCATATTGGCGGCCGATAAGAGGGCCACGGCCGGATTTCTGATAGCGAGCAGGTCGGTTAAGAAGATAGTCAAAATAACTGACTACGCCGCCATGACTATTTCAGGGCTTGTGGCCGATGCGCAGGCGCTGGCTGACGTCGTGAGAGAGGAAGCCAGGTACTACGAGATGGAGACCGGCAAGAGGTTGAGCGTCTACGGGATGGCAACGCTCCTCGCAAACATACTCTCCTCAAGCAAGTACTTCCCCTACTTAGTGCAGCTGCTCATAGGGGGCTACGACACAGCCCCAAGACTTTACGCCATAGACCCCTATGGGGGCGTCACGGAGGAGAAGATGACGGCCACAGGCTCCGGTTCGCCGGTAGCCCTTGGCGTCCTCGAGAGGGGCTACTCAGAGGACCTCGAGCTTGAGGAGGCCGTTAAGCTTGCCTCGGAAGCCGTAAGGTCAGCGATACTGAGGGACGCCGCCACGGGGGACGGAATCGACGTGACCATAATAGGTCGTGATACGTATCAAGAAAGGTTTATACCTTTTAGGCCCAGCTAGAGCCTCAGAAGGGAGCCTGGAACCTCCTGTACGTTAAATCGGTGACTGCAAAGTGGAGGGCCAGCCAGCCTCAGGCGAGGAGCGTCGTCTGCTCTCAGGCATGGAGTTACGTAGGCTTATAGTTACCGAGATTTACAAGAATCTCAGCGACGCCGAAATTACTAAGATAGAGTTCGAGGGCCCCGAGATCGCGATCTACGTCAAGAACCCAAAGTGGATCCTCGAGGGCGAGGAGAAGGTAAAGGAGCTCGCCAAGCAGCTCAGGAAAAGGATAGTCGTCAGGAGCGACCCGAAGGCCCGCTCCACTAAGGAGTTCACAATCAAGTACATACTTGAGAACGCCCCTGAGGACGTCTCGATAACCCCCAGCGACATACAGTTCGACGAGGTCCTGGGCGAGGTCAGGGTCCTGACCGATAAGCCTGGGAAGCTGATTGGAAAGGGCAAGGTCTTCAGGAACCAGGTCCTGGCTCAGACCGGCTGGAGGCTTGAGGTTCAGAGGAAGCCCCCGCTCATAAGCAAAACCCTAAACGCGCTGAACGAGTTATACCTAATGTCGTCTGCTGAGAGGAGGAAGGCGCTCAGGGACATAGGCGAGAGGATATACAGGGACATGATAATAGGGCCTAAGCACGTCAGGATAACAGGCCTCGGCGGCTTCGGGGAGGTGGGCAGGTCGTGCATACTCATCGACACAGCCGAAAGCAGGATCCTACTTGACGTAGGCTTTGCCCAAAGCGGCTACGGGCCGGAGTCATATCCAAGGTTTGACGCGCCCGAGCTTAGGCTTGACGAGCTGGACGCCGTAGTGATATCGCACGCCCACATGGATCACGTCGGCCTAGCGCCTCTCCTCTACAAGTATGGGTATAGGGGGCCCATCTACATGACGCCACCCACCAGGGACATAGCAACCCTCCTTCTCAAGGACTTCATAGACCTCTACGCTAAGGAGGGCAAGGAGCCCCCCTTCACGCTGAAGGACCTCACGACAATGCTGAACCACACAATAACCGTGAACTACGACGTGGTAACTGACCTATCCCCGGACGCCAAGTTAACCTTCAGCGACGCCGGCCACATACTGGGCTCCGCGCTCGTCCACATACACATTGGGCAGGGCCTGTTTAACATACTTTACACCGGTGACATAAAGTATTACATACCTGCGAAGGAAGGCGGGGCCCTCCGACTTCAGCCTCCCGCCAACACGGAATACCATAGAGTTGAGGCCCTCATAATGGAGAGCACCTACGGGGGCACTGAGACCCCAACAAGGGAGGAGGCCGAGCAGCAGCTATTCCAGATCGTAAATAAGACGTACCAGCGCGGGGGCAAGGTTCTGATACCCGTCATGGCGGTCGGGCGAGCACAGGACATGATGGTGTTGCTCAGCAGGGCCATGGCAGAGAAGAAGATACCAGAGATGCCAATATACATAGACGGCCTTATTTACGAGGTCACAGCGATATACACAGCTTACCCAGAGCTGTTATCGAGGGACATCAGGGACCAGATTATGAACCAAGGCCTGAACCCCTTCATCAGCCCACAAATGGTGTTCGTGAACGACCAGTCCAAGAGGGACGAGGCTATCTACTCCAAGGACCCGGCCATCATAATTTCGACGAGCGGGATGATGGTGGGCGGTCCAATAATCGAATACTTCAAGAGGCTTGCTGAGGACCCAAAGAACTCCCTCGTCTTCGTCAGCTACCAGGCCGCGGGCACTCTGGGCAGGAGGATAGTTGAGGGCGAGAGGGAGGTTCAGCTGGAGGACGAGGGGAAGCTGAGGACATTTAAGGTGAACCTCGAGGTCAACAGGGTGGAGGGTTTCTCGGGCCACGCGAATAGGAGCGAGCTGCTCGCGTTCCTCAGGAGGCTCACGCCGAAGCCAAGGACGATCATACTTAACCACGGCGAGGTCTCCCAGCTGGCTGCCTTGGCCTCAACAATTAAGGAGAGGTGGGACAAGCTGGGGTTCGAGTCGCCGCCGGAGGTGATCGTGCCGGAGAACCTTGAGACGGTTAAAGTATACCCTAGAGCCTCAAAACTGCACAACGCCCTACTCTACTCCTGAGCGGGACCTTGCCGCGCATACCGCCTGAGCTGTGCGCGAGGTGTAAGGGGTACAAGCTGCTGTGCGGACTGCCAAGCTGCCCCATCCTAGAAAGGTTCAGGGCTCAGGTTGGAGCGCTACAGCTAGTGTCAGGAAAGGACGTGGAGGGGGCGACGCCACCCAGCGCCCTAGTGGGGGAGGCAGGCTACCCAAGGGTTAACCTCTACTTCATGGTACCCCCTGGCAAGAGGGGCGAGGAGGCGGCCTACTATGACGCGCCAGCGGAGTGGGCGAGGAGGTCAGAGCCCCTGGCCAGGATAGTCGCGCTCCGGGGCAGCATGGTGTCAGGCTTTCAGAGGGTTGACGTACATGAGCCCTGGAGGCTCTACGAGACGGAGGTAGGCCTCGCCGTAGTCTCGGAGCGACCCGTCGAGTCGGAGGTCGTGCTCAAGGCGCCCCCAATCCCTAGGCTTAAGTTTGATGGTATAACTAAGCCGGTCGGCCCCAGGGCCCCTGCGGAAAGGGTGATCATCGGGGGGACCCCTAAGATATCGGGGGCCGTCGAGAGGGCTATATGGGACGACGCGCTGGCGGAGGACATATTGTGGGAGCTCTACAGGTCAGGGGTCGATGTCTATAAGCTACAGGACCTGCTCAGCCTTGGCTTCCTCGGAAGGCTGAGGAACCGAAAGGTAGTCCCCACCAGGTGGGCCATAACGGCGGTTGACGACGCCTTATCAAGGAGGCTGAGGGAGAGGGTTAGAGACTATGAAGAGGTTAATGGCATAGAGGTCTACACCCATGAGTACCTTAGCAACAGGTTCATGATAGTGCTTATGCCAGGTGAAGGCTCTTTCGAGTGGATCGAGGTCTGGCACCCGCTCAGCGTATGGGCCTCCCAGGCCTCAAGCCCGGTCGTATGGGTGGTGAGGGAGGACCCCCTGGGAAGGGCGTCTGCAATGGACGGCGGCTTCTCAGCCGCGAGGCTCGCGGTCCTTGAGGCCCTTGAGTCGTTGAGGAGGAAGGCCGACGTCCTTATAATTAGGGAGATCCTCCCGAGCTACTACGCTCCTGTGGGCAACTGGCACATAAGGGAAAGCGTCAGGTCAGCCATGTCCAAGAGGCCCCAGCTTGTTGAGGACAGGGCCTCGCTGGTGAGCCTGATAAAGGGCTGGATCCGCGCGGATCCAAGTTACGTAGTTGACAATAGCCTGCTTCTGGGAGTTGTAAGAAGGCAGACCAAACTTACTGAATTCATTTAGCTGAAAAGGAGTTAGTTCAGGGTTAGTTCAGGGCTATATGAGTCTATGTGCTATTATTTATAAGCCTAGTTTTTCAAGAAGCATATAGCGACTAAAAATGGTCGCAGGTAGCCTTGAGGACGAGGCGCTGAGGACTAAGCTCCAGGAGATACTTGAGAAAATGAGTGAGGAGGAGAAGAGGGTAACTCCACAGAGGGTGCTGCTAACAAAGCTTATACTCACGAGGGTGAAGGACCACGCCTCCCTCAAGGACCTATTTGAGGAGGCTCAGGCACAGCTGCCGAGAGTTGGGATATCGACCGTCTACAACACCATTAAGATGCTCGAGTCCATGGGCGTAATAGACACGTTCACCGTTGAGGATAAGCTGAGGATCGACCAGCCAACTCCGCACATCAACATATACTGCAGGAACAATGGGAAGATCTTTGACGCTGATGGGGGTCTCCTCCAGGAGCTCTCCGAGAAGTTAAGAGGGATGAACATAACTGTCAGGAAGGTTTTGGTTGAGGCCATCTGTTCCTGAAGGCCGTCAAATGTTTGACATATTAAATGGGCCTTGCCTGAATGATTGACAGGGCGCGTATGTCCGAGGAGGCGAAGTGTGAGAGGGAGCTCTCCCCGCTTCAGACAGTAGCAACTACCATATTTCAGGTCCTTCCCATGCACGCCAATCCGCTCGGAATGCTCTTCGGGGGTATCATGGAGGACTGGATGGTTCAGGCTTCAAATATGGCGGCCACTAGGCTGGCCAGGAGGCCAACTTTGCTTGCAAGCCTCGAGAGCCTGTTTTTCGTGTCCCCCGTCCTGGTAGGCGAGAACGCGGTGATCACGTCATGGATAGACTACGTGGGGAGGAGCAGCATAGACGTCAGCCTGCTCGTAGAGGCTGAGAACCCGATCATGAATGAAAGGAGGCTGACGACCTTAGCGCACATGACCTACGTCGCGGTTGGGAAGGACCTAAGGCCGACCCCTGTAGGCGTCTGCGTCACCCCTAAGACGCCTGAGGAGGAGGCGCTTTACGAGGACGCCCTGAAGAGGAGGAAGGCGAGGGAGAGTAGGATCAAGGACCGCAAGGCCAAGATTTATGACGTGAGCCCGCCAAGGCCTATACTTAAGGACTTCATGATAGTTAGCCACAAGGTCGTGATGCCTGAGGACGTAATGCAGATCAACGCGCTCTTCGCCGGCAAGCTGATGAGGCTTCTGGACGAGGCAACCGCGATCGTGGCCACCAGGTACGCTCACGGTCCTGTTGTGACGGCTTCTGTCGACAGCACGGACTTCTACGTCCCAGTGCTCTTGGGGGAGACGCTCGTGATCTACAGCGCCCTGACGTACGTCGGGAAGTCCAGCATGGAGGTGACCGCAAAGGTTGTGAAGAGGGACGAGATAACTGGCGAGGAAAGGCACACGACGACGAGTTACTTCACCTTAGTTCACATTGGGCCCACTGGGAGAAGCGAGCCGGTCCCACAGCTCGACATTAAGGAGGATTGGCAGAAGTCGATGTTGGAGGAGGCGGAGAGGAGAAGGCAGGCGAGGCTTGAAGAGCTCCAGGCGTTCAAGGCTAACGCGGAGAGGGTGAGGGCCCTCCTGGCCAGAAGCACGTAAAAGGCGTTCTAACAGGACGTCATCAAACCAGCTCTATTGCTATCGCTGCTGCGCCGCCGAGCCCATGGCAGATCGAGGCAACGCCCCTCTTCCCTCCGTGTCTCCTCAGGACATTAATGAGCTCAAGCGTTATCCTGGCGCCGCTCATCCCGAGAGGATGGCCGACGGCGATAGCGCCTCCGTGGACGTTCATTCTATCGTATGGCACCCCTAACTCCTTATGGAGTATGTAGCTGTTGACTGCAAAGGCCTCGTTGTTCTCCCAGTAGTCAACCATTTCCTTGGTCCATCCTACGTCTTCTAGGAGCCTCTTTATGGCCCCCACGGGGGCCGCTGGGAACCTCCAGGTCTCAACGCCATGGTAGGCGAAGCCGACGATTCTGGCCAGGGGCTTGAGGCCCATTGACTTTACGGCCTCCTCGCTAGCTATTAGCAGGGACGCAGCGCCGTCGCTTAGCTGGGAGCTCGAGCCTGCTGTGTGCGGGCCTTCCGGCGTGAAGGCGTAGGGCAACGCCTTGAGCTTCTCGATGCTAGTGTCCCTCCTTATGCCCTCGTCGTGATCTAGAACAACCTTGCCGTTCTTCTCGTAGGGAACGACGAAGTCCTTCATGGCGCCAGAGTCCCAGGCCTTCGCGGCCCTCATGTGGCTCTCAAATGAGATCCTGTCAAGCTCGTCCCTGGGGGCCTTATATTCCTTGGCCGTTAGGTCGGCCTCCTCCCCCATCACCTTGTTCAACATTACGTCCCAGAGACCATCATATACCATCGAATCCAGGAGCTTCCACTCCCGACCTATGAGGTGCTTCACTCCCCACCTTGCCATAGATGATATAAGGAATGGAGCCATGCTCATGGACTCCATGCCGCCTGCCACTATGAGGTTGTAGCTGCCTGCAGCAATGTAATTGGCTGCCGTTATAACCGCTGCCATGCCGCTGGCGCAAACCATATCGACAGTCATGGAGTCTATGTTCTCCGGCACGCCAGCCTTTAAGGCAGCCTGACGTGCCGTGTCCATGCCTGTGCCCGCCCTTATTACATGCCCATATATCACCATGTCTATCTCGTTGGGCTTGAGGTTGACCCTTGATAGAAGCTCCTTTAAAGTGAAGGAGGCAAGGTCGACGGCGGGGACGTCCTTATACGCGCCACCGAACTTGCCTATCGGAACCCTTACGCCATCAACTATGTAGACGTTTTTTAAGAGCCTTGGCAACCCCAATTCCCTGAAAGCGTCCGCATTCAAGGTTTAAAAGTAGGCCTAAGAAGGACGCTATGATCCTTAAAAGGCAATAGCGTAACCTTATTTTCCTCAGCTCGTCAAGGCAAGGGGGTCCAGGATGGAGCTTTGGGCTATGGCGCTTGGGGGCTACCCAAGGCCTAAGGAGATTAGACACGCCTTGAGGGACCTCGAGAAGGGCGCCGCCTCTCAGCAAGACCTCAGCTGGAAGTTAATGATGTCTTGGGCCGCTGTCATCGGTGCACAGGAGTCGGCAGGTCTAAGGTTCGTCACGGACGGCATGATCGACTGGCATGATATATTCAGACCCTTTGTCCTGGCGTGGAGGAACGTGGCCCTGGATGGGCTGCTAAGGTACTTTGACAATAACTTCTTCTACAGGGTTCCAGTCTTCCTTGACAGGCCGGACCCCTCAGCGTTCGTATGGCCCCCGCGCATCAGGTCCGTTCTCCCCATAGCGGAGCCGTCCCCGGTTAAGGCCGTGCTGCCGGGGCCCCTGACGTTTACCCTTATGTCAAAGAACTCGTCGGGGCTGAGCAAGGAGGAGCTGGCCGAGGGTATAGCCTCCGTGCTTGCCTTAGAAGCCCAACAGGCGGAAGCCGCGGGGGCCGGCGTTATCCAGATAGACGAACCTATACTCTCGGATCAGGACGTAACAAAGGACGACGCCAGGCTCGCGGTCGAGCTCATAAACTCCATTACGTCGCAGATTAAGTTACCCTCAATACTCAGCGTATACTTTGGCGTCCCTAAGGACGAGGTGTACAGGGAAATTCTAGAGGCGAAGGTGACCTACCTCTCAATTGACGTGGCGGACTCCCCAAGGGCTGCCCTTGACCTAGTGTCTCGTCACGGGTTCGGCGACCACAAGCCTGTCCTTGGGGTGGTTGACGCGAGGAGGATCGAGGACGACGACTTTGAGAAGATAAAGGGCTGGCTCTCAGCGGCCTTAAAGGGCTATGACGGTGAGGCCGGGGTCACGACGACCACATGGTTTGACGTGATCCCTTACACTTATAGCTTGAGAAAGACCATCATCCTCGGGCGCATAGTCGAGCTCTTGAGGGGGTGAATTCCATGGGCTACGAGGTGCCTAGGAAGTTCCCCACTACCGTAATAGGCAGCTATCCGAAGGTGGCCGGCGCCTCTGAGATCATAAAGAGGAGGGATAAGGGCGAGATAAGCGAGGACGAGTTCCACAGGCTAATAAGGGTCCCCATCTCTGAGGTCGTAAAGGACTACCTAGAGGCCGGCGTTGACATAATAAGCGACGGAGAGCAGTCAAGGGAGGACATGGTTGTGTACTTTGCCCAACGGGTCAGGGGATATAGTGAAGGGGAGTGGGTTCGGATATTCGATAACACGTACTTCAGAAAACCCATAATTGTGGGCGAGCTGAAGAGGGAGAGCCCACTCGCAATAGAGGACTGGCAGTACACTACATCGATTTCTCAGGGCAGGCCCGTCAAGTTCATAATAACGGGACCCTACACCATGATGGAGTGGAGCTTTAACCTGTTCTACAAGGACAGAAGCGAGCTCATAATGGCGTTAGCCAAGGTTATAAGGGAAGAGGTCCTGGACGCCGTCAAGGCTGGCGCGAGGTACGTCCAGATCGACGAGCCCGCGCTATCCACGAGGCCCTGGCCTGAGGAGGCTGAGCTTGCGGGGGAGGCCTTGCGGTACATCCTGAATGGTGTCGAGGCGAAGCGCATAGTTCATATATGTTATGGTCGTCTGGAGAGGCTCCTCCCCTATATCCTAGACTACCCAGTGGACCAGTTCGCCCTTGAGTTCAAGAACAGCGGGTTTAGGCTCCTCCCCTACTTAAAGGAGTATGGCTATAACAAGGAGCTTGGTTACGGAGTAGTTGACGTCCACTCCCTGCAGGTCGAAACCGTGGAAGAGATAAAGAAGTCAATTGACGACCTTATGAAGATGGGGTTCCTGGCCCCTGAGAAGGTTTACGTGAACCCTGACTGCGGCCTCAAGAGGCTTCCAAGGGAGGTTGCCAAGGCCAAGCTGATCAACATGGTGAAGGCCGCAAGGCTGGCAAGGGAGGAGTGGTGAAGCCAGGGCTATATGAGGGGGGTTGGGTAGGCAAGCTTCCCCCCTTCGAACTCGCCAACTCTGTTCTGAGCAGGGTCTCTAGGTTTATGCTGCTATCAACTGCACTGGGCCCACTCATAGGTGAGGACGCGGCCCTCATCGACCTCGGTAGCTGCGTCTTGGCTATTCACAGCGATCCGATCACGGAGGCCACGTATAGGGTAGGGGCCCTCGCCATAGACGTGGCCTCTAATGACGTAGCCACCAGAGGGGCGAGGCCTTCATGGGCCCTCCTCGACGTCCTTATGCCGGAGGGCTCCAGGCTATCGTCCCTGGCAGCCATTATCGAGGACGCCTCGTCTGAAGCTAGGAGGCTCGGGATCGAGATAGTTGGAGGTCACACCGAGGCGGCCCCTAGGCTCGATAGGCCGATAGTTATAGCGACCGTAATGGGCTGCGCCTGCAGGACCTGCGCACTGCGAACCGGCGGGGCCAGGAAGGGCGACTTGGTACTTCAGGTCGGGCCTGCGGCCTTAGAGGCCTCGATCGTGGTTGCGTCCGACTTCCGCGAGCTGGCCTTGGAGCACGGAATCTCAAGAGACGACCTGGACTACGTCCTTTCCTTATTTGATAGGCTTAGCATAGCGTCAACGGCTCTGTCCCTCGCAGAGGAGGGCGTCGTAACAGGCATGCATGACGTGACGGAGGGCGGCCTAATAGGGGCGGCCTATGAGCTCGCTTACGCCTCTGGGAGCGACGTGATCATAGACAGGTTAAAGGTCAAAGTACTTGACGTAACTGCCAGGATAATGGGCAAGCTTGGCATTGACCCCCTCAAGGCAATGGGCAGCGGGTCCCTCATAGCTACCGTCCCGCCGGAGCGCAAGGACAGAGCCGAACGCGTCCTCAGGAGCCTCGGGGTTGAGTATTCATTCATCGGGGTGGTTGGCGAGCCTTCAGATAGCCCCAAGGTCGTGGTCACCGGAGGTGACAGGGAGGAGACCTATAGCTCACCCCCTGTTGACGAGGTGTCGCTGATTTGGTCGAGGCGGTCCAAGGAGGAGAGGGCTTCGTAATAGTCGTGGCTGGAACCCCTGGGGTCGGGAAGAGCACGTTTTCCCACGCGTTGGCCGAGCTGATGGGCTGCAGGGTTATCGAGCCCTCGAGGATCGCGGTTGAGAGGTCCCTCGGCAGCCCTGACCCTGAGAGGGAGGGGACGTTAATAATTGATGAGGAGGCCCTGCTGAGGGCCGTGAAGGGCGAGATCAGGGGTAGGTGTTCTATTATAGCAACCCACTACCCCGGCGTTTTCCTCAACGACGACGATCTTTACCAGGCGACCCCCCTGGTAGCTCTGCTCAGGCTAAACCCCCTCCTGCTCGTTTCAAGGCTGGAGGGGAGGGGTTGGGGAAGAAGAAAGGTGCTTGAGAACGTTATGGCCGAGGCCCTTGGGTCCGTGGCGCAGGAGCTCAAGGAGTTTGAGGACATGGTGATCGAGGTTGACACTTCAGGGGTTGACCTGAATGGGTCCCTTGCCAGGTTCTTTGAGAAGGTTGAGGCGTGGGACGTCGGCATAAGGGTGGACTGGCTCACGCTTGATGAGGTAGTTCAGGCCGTCGTGAGGTGGGGAGCTGAGCTCGACCTTTACGAGGACAGGCCTGGGTATTGAAGGCGACTGAAGTATGGCCTCTCCCGGCCTCAGCTTGTCAAGCTCGTTTAAGAGGTCGTAGGGAAGGTTCATCGTCTGGGACACGACCTCCTTATCCCTTGAACTTCTCAGGGCGTGGACTATTTTCGTGTTCGAGTTCAATAGCACGCTGTTAGGTATTGAGGCGGGGGACTGGGTTGCCAGGATTATGTGAAGCCCAAACTTCCTTGCCTCTGCCATAACCTTCCCTACCAGGTCGCTCTGGGAGCCCATAAGGTTGTGGGCCTCGTCAACCGCTAGGACCAACTTGGACCTCCTCCTGCTCCTGGCGAAGAGGGCCGAGAGCAGGATGAGCGAGTAAGCCCTCCTGGCGGTGGGGCTGTAGATTCTGTCCAGCGCTACCAGCCTAGCGCCGTCCTCGAGCGCGTCCAGGTTGATGGAGCCGTCAAAGGCCTTGGCCACTCCATCACCCGTCAGGAGGCTGATCTTCCTCAGCAGGCCCCTCTTCACGTCCCTGTCCCACCTCGCCTCCTCTGGGTACCGCTCGACCTCCTTGACGAGCTCCTTGAAGTCGGATGGAAGCCCCCTCTCCTCCATGACCTTCATAACTAGATATGACTGGGGCTGCGTCAGGTCAAGCGCGTCAGCTAAGACGTCGACTAATAGCTCGGGCCTTGAGGCGAGGTCCTCCTCTGAGAACGGGTTGATCCCGCCCCCATTGGTGGGGTCGACTACCTGGAGGGCAGCGTCGAGCTTCAATGACCTTGAGACCCTCAGGACCTCCCCCGCCCAGTCAAGGACTGTAACATTATACCCGAGCTCCCTGACCCTGAGCGCAAGAACCGTCAGCGTCGTTGTCTTACCGGTCCCAGTAGAGCCGAAGATCGCCACGTGGCCGTCTATGTCTTTATGTGAAAGGCGAACCGGCCTGGGGTAGGCGCCCTCGAACGCATAGCCTAGGTATACCCCCTCGCCCTCGTCGTCCTCCGTCACGTGCCCCTCGGTTGGGGAGAGGAATATGGGCTCTGACCTGGCCGACGGTATGACTGCCTTGATGGCCTCCCTCACGACGTTAAGGAGCTCGGGCTCGAGATCACGCACCCTAACGCTCTTTATGTTCATGGCTACGAGCGTCTTAACGACCTCGGCCTCCACGTTAACCTCCCCTGGGTCGCCGCCAATTCCGATGATTGTCCTCGTGAAGCCTCCCTGAAGGGACGAAAGGACGACGTATCTCAGCCTCCCGGCCTTGGCCCTCTGCTTAAGGACCTCCTCTATTTGCCTCGCGGCCTGGGACCTCTCGTCCGACGTCCCCCCTATCTCAACCTCGAAGCCCTTGACGTCAGCGTTGGCCGGTCCCTTTGATCTCCTAAGTAGGCGCCTCAGCGCCAGCCCGCCTGCGACCCCTCCTCCGACTCCTACGACGAGCTTCGTCAGGGGCTCGGGCGGGTCAAGGCCGGCAGATAAAGCCAGCGCCTTAGCTATGAGCGGCAGGGAGGCCAGGCCTAGCAGTGGCCTGTACCTCCTCGGGACCCTGTCGAGCCTCTCGAGCGTGGCGGCCCCTACGATCCCTTAAATTAAAGCTGGGAGGGGGCCCAGCGGAAGGGGTCTAACCTGCCCGGCGCGGTGATAGGCTGCAGGGCCTACCTTAACCAGAGGCTGCTGAAGGCAGGCATGTCAATAGTGTTCGAGTGCAGCGTCCAGGGGAAGGCCAGCGACGTTAACGAAGTCCTTGGCGTCGCCGCTGGGGCCCAGCAACTTATGCGTGACCTCCTTAAGGTCGACCTGCACCCGGTCTTTTCTGAGAGGGAGCTTATAGGAAGGACTTTCAGCCTCTACAAGTTCAGGCTACACACAGGCCTCGCGGAGGTCGGCGAGGCCAGGGTCGTGCTGAGGGAGGCGAACCTGATCAACGTGTCAGGGGCTTTATACGTGGGGGCCCTGGCGCTCTTACCTAATGACGTCAGGGACGAGCTGTCTAGTGGGAGGGCCCTCGAGGTAGGTGAGAACGTAGGGTTCAGGGAGGCCCTAAGGGACTGTCCCGCGAGTGGCGACGTCCCGGTGGGTCAGACGTCCATCCCAAAGTTCGTAGTGTACTCTGCGGAGGGTCACATTCCATCGATCCCGGCCAGCTCGTGGTCCTTGACTATTGAGGGCCCCGTCGTGTCTAAGGTTATGACGTATAATGACGTCAAGGCTCTCTCTCAGGATCGCGGCCAGCTCGACTTTCATTGCGTGACTGGGTGGAGCGTAAGGGGCAGGAGATACAGTGGCGTCCTGCTCAGCGACCTGATAAAGTCAGTGGAAGGGGCCTCTGACGTTAGGTGGATCTACGCGGAGAGCGTTACGGGCTACTCGTCGGTCCTGCCCGCTAGCGAGGCCTCGAGGACGCTTCTAGTCCTCGAAATTGACGGCCGACCCCTGGCCCCCGAGAACGGCGGTCCTGCCAGGCTCTTCAACCCAAACCTCTATGGATGGAAGGGGGTCAAGTGGGTCACGAGGATAAGCCTCGAGCGCGACTACATCGACGGTTTCTGGGAGGCCTTGGCTTATCATGAGCGGGGCCTCGTCTCTAGGAACGAGAGGTTCAAGATCAGGAACCCAGAGGTTGTGGACCTGTGTTAGCCCCTCACCGTGAGCTCCTCGAGCTCAACTGGGAATTGCGTAAGCTGCTTGGGCCCCTCCTTTGTCATAACGAAGGTGTCACTGTGCCTGAACCCCCCTAGCCCAGGTATATAGATGCCAGGCTCAACTGTAAAGACCATGCCAGGCTCGAGCCTTACCTTATAACCTATATCGAGATAGGGGGGCTCGTGTATCTCAATTCCTATCCCGTGCCCTGTGTGGTGTCTGAGCAGGTCTACTACGCCAAGCCTCTTAGCTTCCTCCCTGACGGCAGCGTCAACGAGCGACGCCTCGACGCCAGGTTCGAGGGACCTGATGGCGGCCTCCCTCAGCTCAAGCATAACCTTGAAGGCTTTCCTGACATCATCCCTTGGGCTCCCCACGACAAGGGTTCTCTCAAGTTCAGCGTAGTAACCACCTATCTCAGGCCCGGCGCCGACGCCGATTACGTCACCCTCCCTTATTGGCCTCTCGGAGACCAACGCGTGGGGGTACGCCGAGAACTCCCCCACCTGCCCCCTGAAGCCGACTATGGGCCCAACAGGTTCCTTAAGTGGGGTGTAGGGGTTGTAGAAGGAGTTCATCTCCCTAAGGACCAGCTCGCTGGCCTCAAGCATAATTTCCCAGTCCCACCTCCCAGGCCTTATGAGCTCGAGCGCGACCTGGAGTGACCTGGCCGCCCACCTTCCGCTCTCCTGGATCAAAGATATCTCCTCGTCACTCTTGTGAAGCCTTAGTTCATAGATAACGTCGCCGAGGTCAACCCACCTTACCCCCCTTGACTTGAGCATGTCTGATAGCGGAGGCCCCCTATAGCCGTAGAGGGGCTGGGCCCCCAGCTGTGAGTCGCCAGCCACACACCTAGCCTTGAGCCGTGACGTCAATATTTCCGCTACCATCTCCATCACGCTCCTCTCGCCAGGGTAGTCGAAGTAGTAGGTGACGCTCTTGACTACGCCGCCCCACGCAGCGTTCCTGTGCTCTATGTGGCCCTTCTCAACGGAGGGGGCTACGAGCTCCGCCTCGCCGTCAACGGGCAGGATTAAGGCTAGGGGCCTCTCAGTCTGGATCAGGCTGAGGTTCGTGAGGTAAAATATCGAGGAGGGGTTAGTTATGTAGGCCACGTCGCAGCCCATGTCAGAGAGCCTTTCCTTTAATGAGGACACCCTCCTGAAGAGCTCCGAGGTACTCGCGTGCGGAATCAAGGCCTTCACCCGACGACCTTCTCAAACTCCAAAACATAGTGTGACTGGGTCACAGGTGTAGGGCCCCTCTTTAGCTTCATAAGCTTTGAGGCGGTCGTTACGAGTCTAATTACATCGTCTGGGTCAAGTCTTATCCACGCAGGGGGACCATAGGGGGTCCAGCCCTTTACGAACTCAACTACAACGAACAGCCCTCCAGGCCTAAGCACCCTCTCGACATCTTTCACCACGAGCTCCCCTGCCCCCGAGTGAACTAGGCCGTGAAGCACGTTAGCCATGAAGGCGACGTCTACAGAGGACTCGGGCAACGGGATTCCCTTGCTCAGGTCACCCCTCACCACTTCAATGTTGTTGAGCCCAGCGGCCCTGGCAGCCCTCATCACCTCCTCAAGGGATTCTTCATCCAGGTCTACAGCGATGACCTTCCCATTAGGGCCCACAAGCCTGGCGATGGGAATTGTAAACCTTCCTGGGCCCGAGCCAAGGTCAGCGACAACAGCGCCCTCCTTGACCTTAAGGAGCTGAATAACGTTATTGACTAGGAGATCGCTTGAGCTACCGTGATGACCCCCGCGTAACCAGTGACCAGACATTATTGTCAACCTAATCGTTGTTAAGCAGGAGTCCCTAAAAGCGTGTCATACACTGCGTTGGGTCGGAGGCTAAAGTGGGTCAGGAGCTAAATCAGCTGCCTGGAACTGTGAGCGGCAAGCTGGTATGGGCCGTTGTGGGGTTTTTCGCCCTCCTCTCAGCGGGACTTGGGTTCGTCGCTTCGTACTCAGGGCCCCTGGCCACAGGCGTCGTTATTGACGTGGGCCTTCTACTGTACATCATCGCCTTACTCTCCTACACCAAGGCCAGGTTCGTCCCGCTGGGTCTCATGCTAGGCGCTGACATAGGGCACCTGATTTATGACGTTAGTGTGTTAGACGCCAGGGTCGTGCTCTACCCACTTATTGAGGTCTTGGTAAGCGTCACCGGCCACGTAAGTTACAACGTAGATGTGGTACAAACAATAGTATTTGCTGAGGTCATCTACGCCGTCTACAGGGCGGTTACAAGAACTAGGAGGAAGACCGGGACGTACTCCGGGCAGAGCCCACCTACAGGCCAAGGTATTTCCTGACCATGGCGTCTAAGACTTCGGAGTAGAGCTTATCTGCCAAGGCGGGCTCAAAGTGGCGGCAGAGGCCTATAAGGCCAGCCAGCCTCACTATCTCATTTATGACGAAGCTGCGGAGCTCTGACAGCATGAAGGCCAAGGAGGATTCCTTCGACCTAAGGCTCACTAGGGCCCTTAGGGCTTCCTGACAGCCCATGTCGCGAATATTTACGCTCTGAAGGTCAAGCTCTACTCTCTCAGGACGTGTTGGTATTGAAAGGTTCCCGAAATAGTCGTTTGCGTGAAGCCTTAGGCATGACAAGAGCTCTCCCTCAGCTGTTAATATAGAGTTAACGTCCTTCATCAGCTCATCGTACTGAGAGGCTAACGACTTCACGCTCGCTATGACCTCGCTCAGCTCGGCTGCGTAACCGCACGCCTCGTCCATTAGGGCTCCCACGCAACGGTCACGGTTTCAGCAACGCTTAAAGCGTGATAGTGATAATGGTCACTAGATGAAGAACACTGTTAATGTAAGGGAAGGCTCGCCTAACAAGTCAAATGGGGTAAGCTCAGCCGGCCTTATGAGAACCCTGAGTCTCAGGGATCTGATATTCCTGTCCTTTGGCGGCCAGGCAGCGCTCCTGAGCCTTTTGACTTACGCGACCGGCGTAATCATCTACGCGAGGTACGTGGCCCCCATAGTAATCATCTTGGGGACGCTTATCGTGCTGCTAAACGCTGCCGCGGTCTACGGCCTTTCCAAGCGTTACGGCGAGGCCGGGGGTTACTACATATATGCATTGTACAGCATGACTAGAAGGCTTGGTCTAGAGACGGGCTGGGCTTACCTGTTTTACTCGAGCCTTTACGGCGCGGCCTACATAATGGGGACGGCATATATCCTGCGGTACGCCCTTAACTTGCCTCCCCTCCTCGGCGCGTTCATAGCGCTGTTCGCGGCATCGATGTTCTTGGCCTTAGGAATAAGGCCGTCGGCCCGCTACGCCGAGGTCGCCGCGTCTGTGGAACTTGCTGCGCTAGTATTCATAATTGTCGCTGACTTGGCTTTAGTTGGCTTCAGGTTTTACAACCCGATCTCGGCCAAGATGCCTAGCCTCGGCAGCGTAGTGGCAGCGATACTGTTCGCCGTAGGCATACCAACAGGGTATGGCTCCA
This sequence comes from Acidilobus sp., assembly GCA_049977005.1. Taxonomy (GTDB): domain Archaea; phylum Thermoproteota; class Thermoprotei_A; order Sulfolobales; family Acidilobaceae; genus Acidilobus. The sequence goes on from JBMFHE010000001.1 coordinate 118,077, forward strand.
TCACCCCCCTTGGGGGAGAGGCTATCAAGAAGGACGACGTCGGGAAGGCTGCAATAATTGTCGTTGTGATAGGCGGCCTCCTGGCGGCCTTGGTGGTGTACTCCATGATAGACGCGGGGCTCTACACGGGCAAGATATCTTACATACTGTCAGCGAGGGTTCCAGTCCTAGACTTCATGGCGACCTATTATAAGGAGGCCGCCAAGGTCCCCCTCCTGTTCGCGGCCTTCAACGATGGCATCTTAGCGCCTCTCTCCTTCATGGCCGCCACATCAAGGACTATATACGCCATGGCTAAGAACAGCATGCTCCCCCGTCAGCTGAGCGCCATAAGGGGAGGGCACCCGTTTAACGCTGTGCTTGCGACGATCTTGGTGTACTCAATCCTGGTCATACCCGTGCTAGCTGTTTTATCAAGGCCATTTATGTGGTTCCTAATATATGGCAGTCTGGCGGGCATGGCCAACCTCTTCGTTCACATATCAGCTAACGTCTCATACGTGATAGAGGAGGGCAAGGCGCTCAGGAGAGCTCTTGCCTACGGATCCCTTAAGGCGCTCAGCTGGATCGTCAAGAGGACCTTGGGGGTCGTCTTGGGGGTAGGGGCAGCGTTATATAGTGGCTGGGCCCTCCTGGCCAGCTTCGCGTCCTCACAGCTCAAGACTCAGGCTAACATCTTCTTGGCCTGGATAATCATCGGCTTCCTATACGCAGAGGTCGTTGACGAGATCATGGGGAGGGCTAAGGTCCAGGAGCAAACGCAGGGCTAGAACTCTTAATTCCAAGGGTCACCTGGCACCAGGAGGTTAGCTGATGGGGGAGACGACCGAGAGGAAGCTGGAGCACATAGAGACCATAACTAAGTTCGGCACTGACTCGTCAGAGGGCACCCTCCTGGATTACGTCAGGATCCTGCACAGGGGGCTCCCTAACGTAGACCTCAACAACGTTGACCTCTCTAAGGAGTTCTGTGGCAAGACCCTTAGGGCCCCAATAATGATAACTGGCATGACCGGAGGACACCCAGCGTCAGAGCCCATCAACGCTGCGCTGGCCGAGGTGGCCGAGAAATACGGTCTGGCCATCGGCGTTGGGAGCCAGAGGGCCGGCATCGAGGACCCGTCTCTCGCTAGAACGTACTCAATAGTTAGGGAAAAGGCGCCCACCGCATTCGTTGTGGCTAACCTAGGGGCCGCCCAGCTCAGCAAGGGTTATGGCGTCAGGGAGGCGCTAAGGGCCGTCGAGATGATAAAGGCCGATGCTATAGCGATTCACCTTAACCCAGGTCAAGAGGCCTATCAGGACGAGGGCGACCCCTACTTCGCTGGCGTCCTGGCCAAGATCGAGGAACTCGTTGATCAGCTGCCAGTACCAGTGATCGTCAAGGAAGTGGGGACAGGGCTCAGCCGGGAGGACATAGTCTTGCTCAGCTCTGTTGGGGTCAAGTGCTTTGACGTGGCCGGGCTAGGGGGAACCAGCTGGATAAAGGTTGAGGCGATAAGGTCTGCCGCTAGGCATAAGGGCATCCCACTCAAGGACCCAGGACCTCTGTCTGACCACTGGGGGAACCCGACCGCTATAGCTGTAATAGAGGCCAGGGAGGCGGCTCCCTGGGCCTTCATAGTTGGGAGCGGTGGGGTTAGGTCAGGCCTTGACGCAGCTAAGGTCATCTCGATAGGGGCTGACGTGGCCGGCCTCGCGGCGCCTGCGCTCAGGGCCCTTGCAAAGGGTAGGGAGTCCCTACAGCAGTTCATAGACGCACTTCTGTACCAGCTGAAGACCATAATTTACATGACGGGTGGCACGAAGGTCGAGGACCTATGGAGGTCGCCGGTCTCCATATGGGGTAGGCTGAAAGACGAGCTAGAGGCCAGAGGTCTTGACGTAGACAGGTATTTATTAAAGACTAGGTTAGAGACACTCCTTTGGCGGAAGAGGTTTGCCGTTCGAGACACTCGATGAAGTGTCAAAGAAGTATGTTCCGCTCGTGGACTCTAAGATACTGGAGGTCCTGAAGGGCTCGCCTGACGAGCTGTACAAGGCAAGCACACACCTCATAAAGGGGGGCGGCAAGAGGCTTAGGCCACTTATAGTCATGTTAACGGCCAAAGCCCTTGGAGGGGTTGAAGCTGAGGCCAGGGCGTTACCTCTTGCCATCGCTGTTGAGATCTTTCACAACTTTACGCTAGTGCACGACGATATCATGGACAACGACGACTTTAGAAGGGGGATACCCACCGTACACAAGGTATATGGCGTGCCTTTGGCCATAACTGCAGGCGACTTGATGTTTGCTATGTCATTCCTATCGATATTTGAGTCAATGGATTCCGGACTTAAGGAGAACTTTGTCATAAGGTCCATCAGGGTGCTAGCCGATGCTGCAAGGAAGGTTGCAGAAGGCCAGGCCTATGATATGCTGTTTGAGAGAACCTGGGACGTTAACCCAAGCGACTACCTTAACATGATATATCTGAAGACTTCGGCTCTCATCGAGGCCTCGGCAATGATGGGGGCGCTCGCAGCTCAGGCCAAAGATGAGGTCGTGAAGACCATGGGGGACTATGGGAGGCTGGTCGGGCTCGCGTTCCAGATAAGGGACGACATCTTAGGTGTCTTCGGGGACCCCGCCAAGACCGGCAAACCGGTCTACAGCGACCTCAGGAGAGGAAAGAAGACGTTGCTGGTAATATACGCGGCCGCAAGGAGCCAGGAAGCGCGTAAGCTCTTCGAGGAGATATTCTCTGGAAATTTCGATGAGGACAAGTTGAGGAGGGCCGCCGATCTAATAAAGGAAACAGGCGCCCTGGCATACGCAGAGGACCTTGCTAACAACTACTCCCAGCTGGCAATTGAAAGGCTTACGATGCTGAGGAAGGCCGGTTACATAGTTGACGAGGCCGCTTATGAAGCCCTTAAGGAACTCGCCCTCTTCAGCTCTCAGAGAGAAAAGTGAGTGGTGAGGCGTTTGAGCGAGGACATTAGGGACTTAATTAGGAGGTATGCGCTAAGGAACGCCGTCCTTCACGATGGACACGCCCAGGTAAACAGCGTGTTATCCGCCCTGCTCGGCGAGAGGCCGGACCTTAGGCCGAGGGCCAGGGAGCTTGCATCGTTGGCGAAACAGATAGTTGACGAGGTGAACTCCCTCGGCCTAGAGAGGCAGAGGCAGGAGCTTGAGAGGTATGGGGAGACCATCACTAAGGCTACCAAGCGTCAGGAGGAGGTCAAGAGGCTTCCGCCTCTCCCCAACGCAGTGGAAGGTCAGGTGGTGACCAGGTTTGCGCCGAACCCAGACTTTGTAATTCACATAGGGAACGCGAGGCCAGCGATCCTGAGCTATGAGTACGCCCGAATGTACAAAGGTAAGATGATACTGAGGTTTGAGGACACCGACCCAAGGACGAAGACCCCCCTCAAGGAAGCCTACGACATGATAAGGGAGGACCTCAGGTGGCTCGGCATTAAGTGGGATGAGGAGTACATACAGAGCCTCAGGATGGAGGTATTTTACGAGATTGCTAAGGAGGCACTGAGCAGGGGCTGCGCATACGTTGACCTTGGGGGCGAGGAAAGCAAGAAGCTGATAGCCTCGTCGATCGAGCCTCCATACAGGTCAAAGCCGCCGGAGTGGCAGCTAGAGCAGTTCGACAAGATGTTATCAGGCGCTTATGGTGAAGGAGAGGCCGTGGTCAGGTTTAAGACTGACCTGAACCACCCAAACCCCAGCGTCAGGGACTGGGTGGCCTTCAGGATAATTGACACACACAAGTACCCTCACCCGCTGACCGGCAGCAAGTACACGGTTTGGCCCACGTATAACTTCGCCAATAGCGTCGACGACCACTTAATGGGCATCACGCATGTGCTAAGGGGAAAGGAGCATCAGGTCAACACTGAAAAGCAGGACTACGTCTACAGGTGCTTTGGCTGGAAGGAGCCGACGTTCATACACTTCGGCAGGCTCAAGCTCGAGGGCTTCATAATGAGCAAAAGTTACATTAAGAGGGTGATGCAGGAGAGACCTAATGACTTCATGGGCCTAGATGATCCGAGGTTCGGAACGATATCGGGCCTTAGGAGGAGGGGGATCCTCCCCGAGTCCATCTGGGACGTAATAATTGATGTTGGAGTTAAACAGAGCGATGCCAAGCTGAGCTGGACAAACCTGGCGGCCGCCAACAGGAAGAGGCTGGACCCTATAGCGGACAGGCTCATGTTTGTCGAGACCAGCGGTGGTAAGGGCCTCCCCCTGACGCTTGACCAGCCAGAGTGCATAACGGCCAAGATACCTCTGCACCCTGACCGGCCAGAGAGGACAAGGGAGCTCAGGGCCTGCCCAGGGGACAGGGTCTACGTGCAGGCCGACGATCTAAGCAAGGGGGCCGTGAGGCTGATGGGCCTTGGCAACTATAAGGTTGACCTAGAGAACGGCCGTCTTATCTTCACGGGGACTAGCCTAGAAGAGGCGAGGAAGGGGTCTATGCCAATTATTCAGTGGGTTCCAGAGACCCAGAGCTTGAGGATCACTGTGCTGGAGCCTAACGGCTTAGACCTAGTGAAGAGGGAGGGCGTAGTTGAGCGAACCATTACTAACTATCGCAAGGGCTCCAGGCTCCAGTTTGTGAGGTTTGGATTCGTGATAATCGACAAGGAAACCGAACCGATAACTGTGATCTTCGCTCACGAGTAAATGGAGTTGACGGCCCTTACTAGCGGGTCCTTGTTATCAACCAGCCTAATTATGGCGTTTATGGGGATATAATGATAGCCCGTCCTGGCTATCAGCTCATACAAGATCTCATAGCTGGCCCTCTCGGCTATCCAGAAGGTTAACACTTCAGGGCTTATCTCACCTAGGATGCTCGGCCTCACACGCTTAGTGGCCTCCATGTATGACCTAACGAAGTCCCTGAACGTGTCCTCTTCCCACCTTATGGTTTCCTGGGAGGGCCAGCTTGAGATCTCCGCGATGGACTCCCCCGTCCTCGCCTGCTCCCCCATTATCCCTGCATAGTCGATGCTTCTGCCAAGGGCCGCCAGGTCCCTCGCGACGGGCTCCTTTTCGGTCTTAGACGCTGGCATCCTGTAGGGCTCCCCCTCAAAGTCCGTTATAATGGGCCCCTCCGCAGGGCTCACTATGACCTGGTAAAGGTGAAGGTCCCCGTGAGTCCTAGTCTTAGTCTTCCCTATTAGGGAGCCCACTGGGGCAGCAAGACGGGCTGCGAGCTCGTAAAGGCCGTCGGCAGCCTCGTATAGCAGGGGCCTTTCTGAGGGAGGCACCATCGACGCGCCCTCAGACCTCAGCCATGACGCCCTCCACGTAAGCCTTCCCAGCCACCTCTCAACGTCATGTTCCGTCACGGGCTCAGGCTTGCAGAGCTCCAGCTCACACCCCAAGAAAACGTCGTGTAGGCGGGCGATCGCGGAGGCTATACTTGCCGACAGGCCTGACACCAACCCAGGGTTGGCCTGTTTAGCAGCCTGTACGTAGAAGGTGGCTGCGGGTTCGCCCTCAACGAAGCCGGTGATCAGCGCGTAAAGGTTATCCTCATACGTTACGTGGCAGAGGTATTTCGGTACCTGGCTCACGCCCTTCTCAGACAAGTACTTTAGAATAACGTGCTCTAGGTTGTCAGGCTCAAGCCTCCTCATGACCTTGATGAGCACTTTCTCGTTGGAGGCTGCGTCGAGGCCCTCATAACTCACAGACCTAAGGCCTGTGCTTATCGGCTTAAGGTTGAGCAGCCTAACAGGCCTAGCGCAGTACGATGAGAAGCCCTGGACCCCGTCCCTCAGGACAGAGTTCACCCACTCCGCCTTGCCGTCCAGCTCCTCAGGCCGAGGCCCCTTTGAGACAGGCACTACGGCCCTTTCGCCGCACCCTCTTACGTCAAGGATCAGGCCACCCGCCACGCTTTGGCATCTGACCTCAAGGCCAGCGTCGCACCTTATCGACCACTCCATGCCCTTATACCAGTCAATTAGCGATGTGGGGCAACCGCTCAAACAGGCTCGACACCTCTGAGGCTACTCCCTATCAAGTTAAAATTATGTGACGTCCAGCTAAAACGTTGACTTAGCATGAAACCTTCTCGCAGTTGACGCTGGAGAGCTCCTCTGTTGTACCAGAGGACATAGCGTAGACGTTCTGGGGGTGGATGCTTTCAAGGCTAAGCACCTCGGCCTTTATCACTGACCCCTTCGGCAGGCAGTCCCTGAACCTGCACCATAGCTTTACAATGGCGTCCCTAACCACGTCCTCGGCAAACTTGGGGTTTTCAAAGGCACTGATGACGAGCTTTGCCTCCTGCTGCTTCTTAAGCAAGGTGAACGTAGGGGCCGAAAGGGAGGACCAGAGGCACGAAGCGATGTCCTCAATTCTCAGTATTACGAGCCTGGGCATCTTTATCGTGCCCTTGAGCAGAACCTTTTGGACATGACTTGGTGATAGAGCTCCTTGCCCAAGGATCTCTGAGACGGTCGCTTTAGCGCTGGGGCAAACGGTCATCCCCTTCACCAGGACCTTTATGGAATAAGTCTTGGACGTCCTGCCGCCGCTTACCGTTACCTGAACGCCTACTGGCTCAAGGCTCTCCATCCCAATCGCCTTAGCGGTCGCCCAATAGGTTGTCCTAAGCCTAACCGTGGCAGAGGCGCTATAGGGGTGAAGCTCCAGCAGCTCCGCGTGGAGCGTGTCAGCGAAGGCCTCGAGGCTCCACGACTCCTCTGGGATCCGCTCGAGAAGGTTTATGGCGTCAACGTTTCTAGAGAGGTGGGCGCCTTTTCTCTCTGAGGACACCTCAACGAAGAGGTCAAGGGAGACGGTAAGCTGGAGCGGCCCCAAAGGGGACTTTATGGTGACCCTCCTTATCACGCCCCTGAAGCCAACCCTTTTGACAGGTATTGAGTGCTCAGGCCTTAGGTCCTGAAGCTCCATAGTTCAACGCCTCCAGGACCTTATTCAGGGATATCTCAAAGATGGCGACTGGATAGCTTATGTTAAGCGCTTCTAGGATCTCAGGGCTGACCTCACCAGCCAGGCCTATGGGCATGCCGTTGGCAAACAGCTCGGCCGTCCTTCCGTCGATCATATATCTTGGCGGCTTGACGGGTTTCGCTGAGGGGCTGAGCCCGAGAGCGCGGAGGTAAGAGTACGCGACGGCCTGGATGTCCTCATAGCTGACGGAGTCGTTCATGAGCGCCGCCCCCAGCCTCTTGTCCTCTTCGACCGAGTTAGCCTGTACAAAGACGACCTTGCCAACCTCGAAGAGCCTGATCGGCTTCTTCCTGCTTACGTTAACTTCGAGCGCTGCCAACAAGGAGGGGACTAGGGACGGCCTGAGCGCGTCAAGGTCTGCCTGGACAGGGTTCTTAATCCTTAGGGCGGTCTCGCTGATTCCTAAAGTTTCAAGAAGCCTAGAGCTGGTCAGGAGGTAACTCATGAGCTCCGTGAAGCCAAGGCCTATCATGATGTCACGTGACAATCTGGTAAGCCTTGTTGACACCATGAGCTCTCCAGTAGGGGCCACAGGAGGTTCGGTGGGACTAAGCCACGGAGAGTCGTACCCCAGCGCTATGGCAACGTCCTCAACAAGGTCGATAGGAGCAATTACGTCAACCCTGAAGGGAGGCACCACAACATTTACGACGCCCTCTTGCCTCTGCCCTAGTGCATGCCTCATCTTTAAAAGGGAAAACGCTATGTCGTCAATAGTCAAGTTAGTCCCCAAGACCTCATTTACGTAGCCTACGCTCAGCTCCTTCACAACAGGCTTTAACGTCGGGGTGGTCCTGGCGCTCCCAGCCTCGATAACGCTGACCTGGCCGAGCCTAGCGCCTTTCCTCTCCAAGAGGTTTGACACAAGCACGTTTAGGACCTCCTCAACAGCGTGGAGATCAGTTCCAGTTACGTCGATGAAGAGGTCCTTGGTCCCTGCCTCAACCTTCGTAATGTCAGAGTTTATTACCGGCGGCAACGAAATTATGTTGCCTTCTTCGTCAAGTATCGCAGGGTGCACCAAGCTTCCCTCTTCCTCCATAAGGGAAAGGCCTCCGTACTTGACGCCCTGCTCCGTAAGCTTCAGCACGTCTTTGACTGGGATCTTCTTCGTGTAACCTAATGGAACCATTTCGTAGTCGAGACTGACTAGGGTGTACTTTAGCGTCCTGCCCTTCACCTTAGAGAGGTCATGAATCCCTATCGCTACCTTTCTACGTCTTCTGCCCAACGTGTCGTGGAGCTTCTCCTGGAACTGCATTAGCTCGGAGACAGACTCCTCGTCAAGGTTCACCCCATAGATAACGGCGCCAGCTATGACAGGCCTTGACGGCGGGGCCTCGTTCATTATTGAGACCCCTGTGTTGAACGCCTCAGGTCTAGACCACCCGAGCTCTAGCGCCATTAGCCCCCTTACGGCCCTCGCTATGCCCTCAACCGAGAACATGTCAGGTCGGTCAGGGTTGACCTCGATCTCGAGCTCCCCATCGGCCTCCTCAACCTCACACTTAAGCCGGAAGAGCGCGTCCTTCAGGACGTCAACTTCAACGCCACTAGCCTCTACGAGCCTTTCCGCGGAGAACCTGACGGTCACCATGGTCTCAGACCCTCACCCTTAGTGACGAGAGGAACTCGTAGTCCTTTGAGTACAGATCCCTGACGTCGTTAAGGCCAAGCCTAGCCAGCGCGAGCCTCTCAACGCCCATCCCCCAAGCGCCGACAGGGTAGTCGACGCCAGCCATCCTGAGAACCTCAGGTCTGAAGAGGCCAGCGCCGAACACCTCGACAAGGGAGTCACCGATTTTCGCGTACCCTTCAACGCTTGGCTCCGTGAAGGGGAAGTAGGCCGGCTTGAACTTTATCTCAAGGCCGAGCTTTCTTGAGAACTCCTTAAGGAACCCTAGCAGGTCCCTAAAGGTGTAACCGGGCCACCCCATAATTCCGTCAAGCTGGTGAAAGTCTGAGAGATGCGTGGCGTCCACCGGGTCCGCCCTGAAGACCTTGTCAACGGTGAAGAACCTTATGGGGGGCTTCGGCCTAGTCGATAGGACCCTGATCGTGACAGCCGTGGTCTGGCTCCTTAATATCATCCTTGAGGCGATCTCTGGGCTCCACTTATACCCCCACCCCTTCTCGTGAACTTCTTTGATAACATCTACTAGCTGGCCATATCTAGAAAGGTCAGCGTTCGGCAGGTCAGGCCATAAGGTGTCCTGTATCTCCCTCGCAGGGTGATCCTGAGGCTGAAAGAGGATGTCAAAATTAAACAGCTCGACCTCGACGAGCGGTCCCTCAACCTCAACGAAGCCAAGCTCGACCATTATATCCTTGAGCTCCTCTATGAACTCGGATAGCGGGTGCTTACGGGCCGGGAGAAGCTTTGGAGGCTCCGCCGTTACGTCATATGGCCTTAGGGGAACCCTCTTCCACTCCCCCTTAACAAGTATTTCGTGAGTTAACCTGGAGATGGAAGGCTGGGCCTCCTGAACCGCCTTAAGCCCTTTCTCTGTTATCATGATCAGCGTTACCCTTCTCCTCGAGACTTTGGCTAGACCTCTTGACCTGAGCGTCTCAATCATGTCATCGCTTGGCCTCTCCCCTCTCGAGACCTTGCTCAGGGCGTCCTTTATCTCGCGAGCCTTAGCTAACAGGGGCTCGGGGTTGATCAGCTCGACGACACCCCTCTCAATCCTTATGGCGCCTTCCCTGACGCCGAGGCCCGCGGCTACCGAGTAAGCTTCGCCAAGGGACGCCCTAAGGACGTCAACGCCTGCACGGCCGTTGAGCCTAGTTAATACCTCAATAAGCTTCTCCTCAGGCAGGCCCTCCTGCAGGGCCCTCTCCCCCTTGTCGGTTAGTATTAGATCATCCCTCTCCTCAGTGATCACCCTTACAAGCCCCTTCGCCTCGAGTAGCCTTGATAGGCTCGAAACGGTGCTTTTGGGAATACCAGTGAGGGGCTCAGATTCGTCAAGGTTAAGGCCACGGCCCCCAAGCTCAGATAACGCCTTCAGCAGCCTTACCTCAGAGGGGCTAAGCTGGCCCTCTCCGCCGGCCATTTAGGTTCGGCTCGTTTCATTGCCAGGCGGGCTTTAAAGGTCTAGTCTCCAAGCCTTCAACGCAAGCCCTACCTTAAAAAGGTCTGGACCAGTAGCTTCCCTGGTGAGCCAGTAACCTTTGAGGGCTGTCCTGAGGCTTGTCAAGATCTCTGTACAGGAGGACGGCAGGAGGGCGCTCGAACCCCCTAAGAGCTTGCTCCTGGTTCCTAAGGTCGGCAACTTTGAGGTTAAGGTCTACAGCTCCAGGCTCGAGTACCTGCTAGTTCAGCCAGAGGGCTACAGTGACGTCTTTGCCTACAGGGGGCCTTTAAGGCTAGCTCCGGAGCCCTGGACCTCCTACTGTCAGTGGCACGACGGACCCTTGGACGAGGCGGACGACCCAACAAAGAGGCTGTACTGTGTCGTTCAGGCCGAGGGCTTCTGCTCAAAGCATCGTCGCAGCGAGAGGGCTGTCTACACGATCTGCCTGGACAGCAGGTCGCAGGAGGCTTTAGAGGCCTGTAAGAAGATAGACCAGAGCGTCAAATCGGAGTACGTAGTCTACATGCTCGACTTCGGCGGCGATAAGCCAAAAGTGGGGACCACACGTAAGTTTAGGCTGCTTGAGAGAATAGCTGAGCAGCCTCACCTGCTCGCGACGGTCCTGCTTGAGACTGACAGCCTCTACCAAGCGAGAAGGGCTGAGATAAGCCTCTCAAGGCAGGGGCTAGCCGTTGAGAGCTGGAGGCATAGGTGGGTCCTAGGTCTTGACCTATACTTCTCTGCCCTGAGGCTGTCGGAACATGCCGAGAAGGCTGCCAAGGCGCTCGGGGTTAGCTGGTCAGGCGAGATGTTCACGGTGGGCTCAGACGTCCCACAGAAACCGGTAATTGTCGAGCCAGGTCTCCTAGAGGGCAAGGAGATAAACGTGCTAGGGGCCTGGGGAGGCTTCCTCCTGCTGGAAGGCCCTAGGGGTCCCATGGCGCTAAAGTACTCGTCCCTCCTTCACAAGGACTCCCTCCTCGTTGACAAGGGCGAGCTAGGGCTTCACTGACGTCAGGGCCCTCAGGGCAGCCCTCGCAGCGTTAAGAAGGGAGGGCATCAGGGCCTCAGGGCTTGGCCTAGACGAGGTCTTCCCGACCTCGTTGCTGACTACGAGGGCGCAGGCCCCTTTGAGACCCCTAATGTTTGCAAGCGCCAAGAGGCCGCCGCACTCCATCTCTATCACCTTATATCCGAGCGAGCTGAGGACCTTAGCGTACGCATCGGCGTCCTCAGCGTAAAAGGAGTCGCTTGAGAACGCTAAGACGAGCTTAGGGTCGAGGCCAAGCTCTAAGGCCTTGTCGTAGAGCGCTGTCGTCAGGAGCGGATCGGGCGACGTAGTAGGACACATGCCGTATGGCAGGTAGAGGGCGAGCCCACCGCCCCCACAAGTCATTCCTGCCCCCTTCACGATAACCACGTCGCCTACCCTTAGACTGCTCTCGAGGGAACCGGCTGTTCCCACCCTGATGAAGATCCTAGCCCCTATCATCCTGAGCTCCTCAAGGACTATCAGCGCGCTTGGCCCCCCGATCCCATGGGACGCTATTCCGACTGGAACTCCGTCGAAATACCCCTTGTAAACCCTGAACCCCCTTGTCCTCGAGAGCAGCTCAGGGTCCCTCAGGAGGCTGGACGCGAATACGTCGGCCCTGTCAGGGTCTCCCGTTAAGAGGACCCTCTCGGGTATTGACGAGGCCTCTATGTGAAACGGCACGGCCCATCACATCCTCTTCAGGACAGGTATTCCGAGCGTCTCCATTCCAAGCTCCAGCGCCTGCTTTACAATTAAGGTTATTGAGGCCTTGAGCTCTCTCGCATGTACGTCACTTTCATGTATGACGCTGTCTATCTCGTACCAGGCATTGAAGTCATCTGAGAGGGAGACTAGGTGTCCGACCAGGTCCTCAGGAGCTAGGTCATCGGCTGCCTTGGCTATGACGAGGGGGGTCTTCAGGGCCTTCACGAGCAACCTCCTCCTCGTCTCATTCATCGCGTTGGGGTCCGCGGCGTCGAGGTCTATAGGCCCATGCTTTTCAAGTATGTTGTTGGCCCTGACGTAGGTGTACTGAAGGTAAGGTCCGCTGCTCTCCTTCAGGTTCAGGGCCCTTTCGACGTTAAATACCAGGGGCTTTGAGGCCCTTGCCTGAACCATGGAGAACCTAACGGCTCCGACCGCTATCGCCTCTGCTACCTGGTCAACCCATTTACTGTCGGAGCCAGGGTTTCTAGCCCTGACCTCTTCGGCCGCCCTCGACTTAACGTACTCCAAAATTTCGTCAAGCGTCACATACTCTCCCCTCCTTCCATGCATGGCACCTGTGGGCAGCCGGACAACCTCATAGTCGTAGTGCATCATGTTGATAGCCTCCTTCCTGTAGCCGAGCCCTAGCAGAGCCAGCCTCAGCTGGAGCTGGGGAAGCTTCTGGTCAACGCCTATCACGTTTATGACCATATCAGCCTTCGAGGACTCAAACTTATAGAGGCTGTACGCCATGTCTCTCGTAGTGTAAAGCGTCGACCCGTCGCTCCTAAGAATTATCAGGGGCGGGACCTCGAGCCCCTTAGGAATCCTTATCGCTGACGAGGCCTCCCTGTCAGACCCCAGCACCTCCTTTATTATTGTAGGTATGTCAATAGCCTCGGCGTCCTTATACCTAGTGTAGAACCTTGACTTCCTTACCTCCTCTACGATTTTTTTGACCCCTCCCTGCCAGACCATGTCGCTTTCCCAGTCCCAGAAGTCAAAGTTGATTCCAATTCTGTCGAGCGTCTGCCTAAACCCCTGGAGGACAACTTCGACTATCTCCCTTATCAGGCTCTTCTCAGGCTCAAGGCCGTTCTCGTACCTCGAGTTTATTGACGCTATCTCGGACTCAGGGTCCTTAAGCGAAACTATGCCATTGTAAAGCCTGTCAAAGAGGCCCCCGGGATCCTGCGACCTCAGTTTGACGAGAACGCCCCCTAATTTTTCGACCTCATTAACATCATTGGACGCCTTGGCCTTCAGGGCGTCAACAGTAGTGCTGGTGACGGCGTAAATCCATCCTACCAGCTTATCGGGCTTGACGTTATATCTTGACGTAAGCTCCTTCGGCCTAACCCCAAGTACCTTGAACCCTAAGGCTACAATCGCAACCTGTCTACCCATGTCGTCTATGTAAAACCTCGTATGAACTAAGTGACCCCTAGCCCTAAGCAGCCTAGCCAAGGAGTCCCCTATGCAGGCGTTTCTCGCGTGGCCTATGTGAAGAGGATGTATGGGGTTCGCGCTGGTGTGCTCGACCACTATTCTCTTAGGCGAGGGCGTCTTTGGAACCTCCATGGTCCCCCCAGCTCTGAGCCAGGAAAGGGATGCCTGGGCCAGCTGGGCTGGGAGGAACCTAATGTTTACGAAGCCGTTCATTTCATTAAGCTCAACGTAGTTGATCCCATGGTAGTTTAGAAGGTTATCGTTAACCCTCTCGACCAGGGACCTTACGTCCTTAGTGTACCTGATTGCAGGGAAGGCGGCGTCGCCGTACTCCTCCTTTACGGGCTCCATTAGGTGCCAAAAGGCTAAGGTGTTGTCAACGTTAAGCAGCTTAGACATAATATCTGTCAGCGCCTGGTAGGCCTTAGATACTGGGTCCAAGGTACTCCTTGTCAATTAAAGGGCCTAGGATTTAAATTGGCTACCTATTCAATAACGTTGATGCCCGTAAGCCAAGAACCCGGCTCGTAAAGTTCGCCCTCCTCTGGCATCAGCTCCTCATCAAGCTTGAAGCATATATCCCTAAATGGACATCTGTAGCACCTCGGACCCCTCTTGGCTGATGGAACTATACCGTACTTCTTTACGAGAATGAGTTCATCTATTGCCATCAGAAGCGTTGACGTGATCCTTTCGTCCATCTTAAACGTCCGGGCGGCCGTAGGATACCTGACCTCAATCGTTACGTCAGAGAAGCCCTTCCTTAACATAATGAAGCCGTAGGCTGACGCCTGAAGGACGTCACTGATCCACGCGCCATGTCGCGGAGGCTTTGAGCTTTTCCTCTCAATTACCTTGACCGCGTCCCCGTTCATCTGAACCGCGTCGGCCCTTCCCCTTAAAACGACCCCCTCCGAGATGTCAACTACCAGAAGCTCCTCCCTCTTGGCTCTCCTCACGATGTCAACTAACAGGAAGGCGACATGATAAAGCCTGCCCGCTAGGAGCCTAAGCCTCTCAAGGAGGCCCCTCCGCCTTCCAACGTGGGTTTCAAAGAAGCTTAGCCTTGGGCAGTAGGCGTACGTGTGAATTTCGCTGGGAAAGATCGTCAGCCTGTCCTTGACCTGCCTATTATCCCTAGTCTCAGACGTTTCTCTTCGACCTCCCAGTCCTCCACGTAGGCCTGAGCTGGGGGCTCGCCATAGGTCAGCGACTGCGCCCTCGTTTCACTCTTCACGTAATACTCTTTAGCCCTTATGGCCTGCACTAGCTCGTCATCGCCTGAGACCCAAAGGTCTATGTAGGCGTCTATCGGCAGCGACAGCCTCTTCCTCATGAACTGAACCCTCCTCACGACTTCCCTGACGATGCCCTCGACCTGCTCCTCCTCACTCAGCCTCTTATCAAGCGCTACGAGGCCTAGCTCCGTCTCATTCACAACAAGCCAGTCAGGGTAGGTTGCAATGATTTTCACATGCCTTGGCTCCAGCCTTACCTTGACCCCATCGACCTCAGTCTCGTAGAAGCCGGCCTTTAAGATGCTGAGGGCCACCTCGCTCTGCCTCTCATTAATGAGCTCGACTATCCTCTTCGTGAGCTTCTTGAACTCGGGACCAAGGGCTCCGTAGTTTGGCTCAACCCTGTATGCCCTCAGGTTCTCGATGAAGCCTGTCTGCACGATCTCGACCTCCTTCACGTTAGACGCCGTCTTCAGCACGTCCGCGAGGAGCTCGACGGCCTTGCCAACGTCGGGGTTCGCCGGCATCACGTAGAGCCTCTTCAGGGGCCTCCTAAGTTTCAGACCAGCCTTGGCCCTGGCGGCCAGCGCGGCCTCGCTCAGCCTCCTGATCATCTCCATGTAGCTTTCGAGCTTGGGGTCTATCAGATCCTCGTCGGGCGACGGCATGTCGAGCAGGTGAACGCTCTCCGGTGAGTTCCTCTCGGCGGGCCTGACGAAGCCCTGGTAAAGGTACTCAGCGAGGAAGGGGATTATTGGGGCCGCCATGGCGAGCCACCTGGTGAGGGCGTAGTAGAGCGTGGCGTAGGCCGCCCTCTTGCTCGGTGTGTCCTCCTCCTGCCACACCCTTCTTCTTATGAGCCTAATGTACCACCTGCTTATGTCCTCCACTATCAGGTCCCTGATTATGCGCGCGGCCTCGTGAACCTCAAGCCTCTCAAAGGCCTTTCTGTAGTCCCTCAGGGCGCTGTTGACTCTTGAGAGGAGCCACCTGTCCTCAGGTTCTAGGTAGTCCTTGACGGAGCTTAGGGTCACCGTCTCTGGGTCAAAGTTGTCTAGGCTCATGTAGAGGCTGGCGAAGGTGAAGACGTTCCTCATTATTGTGAAGTCCCTGGCTGTCTGCTCGAGGTTGCGCCACGAGAACTTAAGGTCCTCCCATGTCGTGTTGCGTAACAGGTAAAGCCTCACGACGTCGCGTGGGTACTGGGTCAGGAGGTCCTCAACCGCGACATAGTTGCCCAGGGACTTGTGCATCTCCCTGCCCTGCTCGTCAAGCACGAACCCGTGGACGAGGACACGGCGATATGGAACCTTATCAAAGCCTATGACGCCAACCCTTAGGAGGCTGAAGAACCAGCCCCTGAGCTGGTCATGTCCCTCTAATATTAGGTCAACAGGCATCAGCCTCTCAAAGGTTTCCTTCTCCGTCGGGTAGCCGAGGCTTGCGTAGAACGCTATACCGCTGTCAAACCAGACGTCAGCCACGTCAGGGATCCTCCTCATTACCCCGCCGCACTTTGGGCACCTCAGCTTCACGTCGTCAATCCATGGCCTGTGCAAGGAGGGAGGCCTTTGGCCTCCCAGGCTCTCGAGGTCCTTCACGCTGCCGATGACCTCTACATGGCCGCACCTCTCGCACACCCATATCGGTAGGGGGATGCCCCAGTACCTCTGCCTGCTTATGACCCAGTCCCTTATGTTGTTAATCATTTCCATAATTCTTGACTTTGCCCAGCCCGGAACCCACTCGACCGTTTCAACCTCTCTCGAGAGCTTCTCCTTTAGCTTGCTGACCGCTATGAACCACTGGTCAGTAAGCCTGAGGACGAGGGGTGTCTTACACCTCCAGCAGACGGGGTACTTATGAACTATCTTGCCGCTGTAGAATATTGCGCCCCTCTCGCTTAGATCCTTCAGGATGGCCTCATTAGCCTCGGTCCTGAAGTAAAGGCCCTTGTACTTGCCTGCGTCATCTGTCATCCTGCCCTGGTTGTCAACAAGGCTCACTGGCGGCACGCCAAGCCTTTGGCCGACCTCGAAGTCCACGTCGCCATGGCCAGGGGCAGAGTGGACGAGGCCCGTTCCCTCGGTGGCGCTGACAGCTTCAGGGGCCAGGACGACCTTATGATACTTGCTTAGGAGCTGCTGCGCTGGGACAAGGTCGGTCAACGGGTGCTCATACTCTACCCCCTCTAGTTCCTTTCCCTTCATGGTGGTGACGACCTTATACTCGTTGACCCCTGCCTCCTTCATAACGTAGGGAACCCTATCCTTGGCCAAGATGTACCTCTCGCCGTTCACCTCGACAACAGCGTATTCAAGCTCGGGGTGGGCCATGACGAAGGCGTTGGCAGGGAGCGTCCAAGGCGTCGTAGTCCAGATCAACAGATAGGTCCTGTCCTGGCCCTTAACTTTGAATTTCACGTATATTGACGGGTCCTCCAAATTCACGTACTCGGAAACCTCGTAGTCCGCAAGGGTGGTCTCGCAGCGGGGGCACCAGTGGAGGACCCTGCCACTCTTGTACAGAAGCCCCTTCTCGCTAGCCCTCTTTAGGAGGAACCAGCCCGACTCTATGTAATTATCTGTGTAAGTCAGGTAGGGGTCGTCCCAGTCCATGAAGACGCCAAGCTGCTTGAAGTTCTCTGTTAACCCCTTTACGTTCTGTTCCACTAGGCTTAAGCATGAGCGCACGAAGCGCTCTATCCCTACCTTCTCCTCTATGTCCTTCTTGGTCTTCACGCCTAGCGCCTTTTCAACTTGGATCTCGATGGGGAGTCCGTGCGTGTCATAGCCGGGCTTGTCCCAGACGTTATAGCCGGACATCCTATAGTACCTCAGCAGCGAGTCCTTCAGGATCTTGTTCCAGGCCGTCCCCATGTGAATAGTTGGGGCGCTAGCGTATGGAGGGCCGTCAAGGAAGTACAGCTTTCTCTGACTTTTCCTGGACTTCTCCTTTACCTTCTTATAGATCTCGTTTACATCCCAAAACCTTATGACCTCAGACTCGAGCTCCTTTAGGCTTTTGCTGCTGTCGGCTGCAACGCTATCAGTTATCTTCATCGTGGGTCACCGTGACGTGTCCACCCAGTCAACCTTCACGTACTGCGAGTGAACGAGGTCAGCTACGAGCTTCTTTATCTCATCAGTGAGGCCCTCCTTATCAAGAGGGAGCTCAACGAACCTGAACTCTGGCAGTACTGACGACCTATAGTACCTTGGCTTGACGCCATACTTGGCCTCCAGCGTTTCGAGAACTCTTTGGTTGATAGCGTCATCGTACGTAGTGAAATATATACGGTAGAGCCTTTTGTGTAGCCCTCTTGCTTCACTCCTCGAGCTCACGAGCGCCGCCTGACGGCTTAGAAGCAGGAACCCCTTATCAGCTTTATTTTAGCGTGATCTACGTTGGCCTGGCCAGATACACGTTGTCCTCATCCCTTATTATGGTTCCCCTTATTATTGCCCCTAGGCCGAGGTCGTGCTTCACGTCAACTATCGTGATAGCTCTCAGGCACTGGGCGTCAACGCTAAGGAGCTCATTCATAAGCCAACCTGGCCCTGCGGAAACCAGCTTGACCTTGTCCCCTACCCTGTAGGGCCTCTCTACGCGTGGGGCCCTATGGATGCCTATCTCTTCAGGCCTTAGCAGGAGCCTGTAGCCGGTGTCCCTCTCGAGCCTCCTGAGGTAGCTGTAGAATCGCTCCCATGACCAGGGCTTGACCCCCTTGGGCTTCCTGCCAAACCGGTGGGCCTCATACTTCTGTATCAGCACGCCGCTGGGCCATCCTGACCTCTCGCCAAGCCTATGGGCCTTCGCCCACTCTATGAGCTTAACCATCTCATTCTCGTTCTGGCCAGGGACGACAACGGGCGTTAGCACGAAGTCTATCCTGGTCTCGACTAGGGCCTTCTCGACTACGTTAAGTAGCCTCTCAACGCTGTACCAGTTCACGTTAACAAGCCTTCTTGCGAGCTCTGGGTCCATAGCGTCTAGGCTTAGGTTAACCCTGTCAAGCCCTGCCCTCTCAAGGGCCTTGACGAGCGGCAGAGAAAGACTTCCTCCATGCGTCTCGAGGGCGACCCTAACGACCCCCTTAACAGACTTTAGCTTGCGAACTAGCTCAATGATGCGTGGGTTAGACAGGGGCTCGCCGACCCCGTCTATCAGCGCCTCCACGTCGCCACCTTTAACCTCGACGACTTCCTTCACCCATTCGACCAACCAGTCAATGTCGTCAACTAAGTACTCTGACCTCCTGGTTCTTGACGAGGGCCCAGCGTCAACGCTGCAGAATATGCAGTCATGGAAGCACAGCGTCGATGGCCTGACCTGAACTACGTTGGTCCCCCTCTCGATGACCCCGAAGGCTATGTGGCCCATCATAGGGAACGGCCTTGATAGGTGAAGGACTCTCCTCCCGAAGACTACCGGGCCCGGTCTAACCCCCTTCAGGCACTCCAAGGCTCATACCCAGCCTAACGGCCTTAACGACGGCATAGGTAGGCCTCTCGACCCCGATCCCTCTCATCAGCTCGCACATCTTGCAGAGAGTCCTCCCAGGGGGAACCGGCTCCCCGCACACGGTGCACCTGTGAAGCCCCGTAATAGGCCTTGAAGATAGGGCAACCGGGAGCAATAGCTCGTCAAGGATCTCCATGAGCCTCAGCAGGGAGCCCGGGTTCTCGGCCTCGTATGAGTAGAGCGCCCTCCTCACCCTAGCCCTTAGAGTCGGCTGTTCATAGATGTAAGGGCACTCGGTCTCCTGAAGGTGATACCCTCTGAGCTTGGCAAAGGACGCGGTCTCCCACTCGTAGACCTTCCTGAGGGGCTTAACCCTCCTGACCAGCAGGGGGTCCTCAACGGTCCTAGCTGCTGGGTGCTGCCTTAGCAGGTTCAGGTAGTCCCCCCTGAGCAAATTGATGACAGCGGTCTGAGCTTCATCGTCAAGGTTGTGGGCCGTGGCCAGCTTGGTTGCGCCGAGCTCCCTCGCGAAGGCGTTCATTATCCTTCGCCTTGAAAGCCCACAGTAAGTACAGGCCGATATTCCGGTGCCCCTTCTCCTAGCCTCTGCGACCATCTCGTCAACGCTGAGCCCCGTGTAGTCCTTAACGCTGGTCACGATGACATCGACGCCCATCTCCCTTGCCGTCTTCACGAGGTACCTGGCGTCCTCGTCCTTATTGTACCCCTTGATCCCCTCAATTATGTTAAGGCCGATGAGCCGGCTCGCCTTATGTATCCTAACCATGGACTCCAACAGCACGTACCCGTCCTTGCCCCCGCTTAGCGCCATGAGGACCGTGTCGCCCGGCTCTATCATTGACCACCTCTCTACCTCCTTCTTCACCCTCTCAACTACGTCGTCGATGAAGCACTCTAGGCATAGCGCTCTGCCCGTGTGCGGCTGGTATATTACTGCAGGCCTCGCGCCGCACCTGTCGCAGAGCTTAGGCATCGCCGTGGACGCTAATTAAGAGCGTCTCCGCTAGTCCTTATTAATTCCTATTCAGCACAATGATGTGAAAGGCTTGGCTGAACAGGCGCAGGCCGCAGTCCTTGTGCTGCTGTGGGGCAGGCCCCCGCACGTTTTGCTCGAGAGGAAGGCGTGCAACGTAAATCGTAGGTTCGCGTGCGACCTGGCTTACCCTGGGGGCAGGATAGCCCCTGGCGAAACGCCAGAGCAAACAGCCCTTAGGGAGGCCTGGGAGGAGGCCTGGGTTCACCCCTCAGCAGTCAAGGTGATAGGCAGGCTCGGAACCTTCCACACGATGTCGAAGCCTGTCATCTTCACTGAGGCGGTTCTAGGCGTAGCATCCGGGCCCTTAGACCCAAGGCCAAGGGACCCTGAAGTCGACGCCGTGTTCTGGGTAGGCCTTGACCGGCTTCAGGAGCCTACGAGGGTTCTGCACCCCGTTAGAGGATACGTTGAGGGGATCCTCCTTGGCAGGGACCTCGTCCTGTGGGGCCTCTCGCTGAGGATAACCCTTAGGCTCCTGGAAGTAATAAAGGGTTCACGGGAACCTGACCTTGAGCAGCGTGGCGACGGCCCTATAAGCGCTTTCAAGGCCTGAATGCCTTATCTCGTCAAGACCTGGCCTTAGGACGTCATTTCTCAGGCTTATGAACGCGTCCTGAACCTCGCCTAGGAGCTCAAATGGCAGGCCGAGATCGTAATAGGACCTTATAATCACCTCGAGGTCCTTGAGGACCCTGGCGTCGGTTGGTCTATCCCTCAGCTCCTTGATCAGCCCAATTATTACCTTAATGAAGTACTCCGAGACCTCGGGGCTAAGCCTTACCCCAGCCGTGAGCGCCCACTTGGCCAGCTCCGCTACGAGAGCGGAGTTAAGCGGCGATGTGGCAAGGGCGTTGATTAGCGACTTCTCTATGTGATACTCGAGCAGATGTCCAAAGGCTCCCGGGTAGTTAAGCCCAAGGCCCTTAATGTAGTACATCAGGGGGGCGTAGCTCTCGTAGAGGGCGTCGAACTGCTTGGTAAGGTCCGCAACGGCGCCCTCCGCTATGTGCCACATAAGGGTCTTCTGCTCATCCTTTAGAGTCCCCCTCAAGTCAATGAGGTTTTGGCTGAACCTCTTGGAGAGGTAGTCGACCAGGTCAGGTATCATGCCGCTCGAGAACATTGACGACACCGTGCCCTCGAGGTCCTCATAGTCCTTAGTGGAGCTGGCGAGGCCTGCCCCACCATAAACGTTGTACCAGCCATAGTAAACCCCAGCAAACATAACCCTGTAGTGGCTCCACGTAATCCTCGAGATCATAGTGGCAAGCCCGGTCACCGCTCTGAACCTGCCCAACCTTAGGGGGAGGATCCGCTCAATGATAACCCTGTAAGAGTAAAAGTCCATCTCCTGGGGCAGGGACTCAAACAGGAGCCTCATGGCTATGGTGGCGGCGAGCTTCTCGGGTCCGACAGATGATGTGACCGCGTACTTAAGATAGAGGTCCCTGCCCGTGCCCTCCTGAGGGACGTTAGAGGCTGCCTTGGAGAGGATATCAAGTAGCTCGCCCTCTATGTCTGGTCCTCCTATCGATCTCAGGAGCTCAACGGCCCTTCGCATGTGCTTTAGCGACTGTATGGGCTCAGGGCGCGCTATGTCCTCAAAGAACCAGGCGTCGCTTGACTGGGCCAGCAGCGCATGCCTTACAAGCTCCAGCGCCCTTAGGGCCTTGTTTTTATTCTCCTCCGTTGGCGATGTCAGGTGCTTTTGAAGGTAGTCGCTGGTCACGTCAGGAGAGCGTGAGAAGACCACGTCCCCGTAATCCAGGATGGCCTTAAGGGGGTCCGTGAAAAGCGACTTGCCGACCTCGTAGAATTGCTTCAGCGAAGCCTCAGCAAGTCTATCGACAGCGTTCCGGAGCGGGGTTCTCCAGGCCTGAGTCCACCCAGGCCTTATCTCAGAGCCGCAGCCGCAGTTGCTGCGCCATCTCTCAACCCCATGCTGACAGCTCCATGAAGTGTTCTCCCTGATCTCGACAAGGGTGCTGGGCGGGCTGATCGTTAGATCGAACTCGGCCAGGTTCGTGATCTTGAGCCCATAAGTTTCAGCTAGCCTAAAGGCCTTAGCCAGCTCGACCTCCCCCCTCTTCTTGTGATGGCCGAAGGTTTCCCCGTCGACGGCTATGCTCACAAGCTGAGGGGTTGACCTATTGTCGTACGCCTCCATAACCCTTCGAACCAATAGCTCGCCGCTCTTTAGGAGGTCCCCAAACGCGACAAGGCCTGAAAGCCATCTATTGTAGACAACGACGTCGATCTCTTCGCCGTTAGGGAGGAGGGCCCTGTAGGGAACCCTTGTGTCGAGGCTTTGCTCGCTTACGGGGAGCCTGGTGCCGTCCTTTGTAACGAAGTTCTTTATCTGATGTGGGCTGAGGATGACGAACTTAATGCCGAACTCCTTCAGAATCTGCAACGTCTCGTTGTCAACAGCTGCCTCCGGAAGCCAGAAGCCCTCAGGCTCTCTCTCAAAGGTCCTCTCAAAGAACCTTATGCCCCACCATATTGAGATCCTCCTGTACTCCGGCTTCGAGAGCGGCATGATTATGTGTGCATAGGGCTGAGCTATTGCGTTGCCGTGTCCAGACCGCTTGACGACGCTCTCCTTGTCGGCGGCTACTATGGCCTCCAGGAGCCACGGGTACCTCTTCCCTATGTACTGAAGCAGGAGGGGGCCGAAGCTGAACGAGAGGTTAAGGTAATTGTTAACTATATCGTCTACGAACCCTTCCTCATCCTCGACCTTCGCCTTGGCGTTGGGTATATAGCTCTCGTGGGCCACCAGGTCGTTCCAGTCGTGATAGGGTTTCGTGGTCGGGTCCAGATCTACTTCCTCCGTCCATGGGTTAAATCGCGGCGGCTGATAGAAGTGCCCAAAGACAGCGAAGTACTTTGCCTCATTGGTCAAACGAAGCCCTGAGGTTCACCTAGAGTGGAGGGCTTTAAGCCTAGAGCACTGACGAGGGCCTCCGACCCTCATCTCAGGACCAGCTGCTTTCCTGACTCCCTCGCCTTGGCTACCCTATATGTCGGCGTAACGCTCCTTGGGTGGTTCGCCTTGACGTTGTCGACTCTCCCTGACGCAGTATTCCTGGGCTCGGACTTAACCTCCGATGGGCTAGTGTAAGCGAGGGCCTCGATCTCCTTAAGCCTTTCCACGTACTTGTCTATGTTCTCCTTGGTCTCCGACTCCGTGAACTCGAACATCAGCGCCTCCTTAACTATGAGCGGGAAGTATATGGTGGGTGCGTAGAGGCCGGCGTCTAGGAGGCCTTTGCTCACGTCCTCAGCGGTTACGCCTGTCTCCTTTGCAAGCGGCTCAGCGCTTAGGACGACCTCGTGCTTCCTAGGCCTTCCCGGGGCGTAAGGTAGGGAGTAGCCCTTCGTTTCCTTCAACACGCGGGCCACGAAGTAGTTGGTGTTTATTACGCTGACCTCGCCAGCCTCCCTAAGCCCCTGGGGCCCTAAGGACAGTATGTAAACGTATGCCCAAATGATCTGCGGTATGTTGCCGAGGAAGTGCCCTAGCGACCCCCTGCTTGCCTCACCCTTCCATTGAACCCTGTAAAGGCCCGAGTCCTTGTCGAAGTAGACGAGAGGGGCAGGTATCAAGTCCTTGAGCCTTATGCCGTCCTTTACCTCCCTGTCCTTGACGCACACGGGCCCTGCCCCAGGACCACCCCCTCCGTGAGGCGTCGAGAACGTCTTGTGAAGGTTTAGATGGGCTATGTCGAAGCCCATATCTCCAGGTCTCGCCCTCCCCAATATGCCGTTCAGGTTCGCGCCGTCGTAGTAGAGGAGACCGTCTACTGAGTGAACATCATCAGCAATGCTCAGCACCCTCTCCTCAAAGAGGCCAAGCGTGGAGGGGTTCGTTAGCATGAGGCCCGCCGTCCGCTGGCTTAGGGCAGACCTGAAGGCCTGGTAGTCCATGTTGCCGTCCTCTGCAGTTGGGATTTCGACGACTTTGAAGCCAGCCATGGCCGCGCTTGCTGGGTTTGTCCCATGGGCGGAGTCCGGGACTATTATCTCGGTCTTCACGGAGGACTGGCCCTTAAGCTCATGGTACCTCTTTATGATCAGGACCCCTGCCAGCTCGCCCTGGGCGCCCGCAGAGATCCCAAGAGAGCAGTAGTCCATGCCGGTTATTGCGGCCAGCCACTCCTGAAGCTCATAGATTATCCTGAGAATCCCCTGAAGCGTCTCCTCAGGCTGAAGTGGGTGAAGCTGGCTCAGCCTCTCGTCGAAGGCGTACCTGAGCGCTAGCTTAGGGTTGTACTTCATGGTGCAACTTCCGAGGGGCACAGGGCCATTGTCAACACCATAGGACATCTGTGACAGCCTAGTGAAGTGCCTGATGACCTCAACTTCACTTACCTCAGGCAGGGGCGGCTCCTCGCCCCTAACTATGGCCTCGGGTAGCCTGATCTCGCCCACCTGATCCTTGAATTCGTCTATGAGGTCCTGAAACACTAGCCCCCTCCTTCCTGCGCTCAGCTCGTAGATGAGGGGCTCGTCCCAACGTGACTGCCTGAAGACCATCAAGTCATCACCTCCCTGAAGGCAGAGGCGAGGGCGTCTATGTCCTCCTTTGAGTGAACCTCCGTAAAGCTGAGCAGGCCCCAGCCCTCAGGGGCCCAGCTTACGTAACGGCGTAACGGCAGTCCTGCCATGTAACCCATTTCAAGGATCTTAAGCCAAAGCCTCTCATAATTGTAGGGCAGCGACACGATGAAGTCCCCAAAGAACTCGCCTTTCAGAGCTGGGGACGCAACGCCGTTAATCCTCGACAGCGCCTTAGCGGCGTAGTGGGCCCTATACCAGATGGCCTCCGCCAGCTCCCTGAGGCCGCGTCTTCCTAGCAGCGACATGTACACAGCGGCCGCTATCGCGTTAAGAGCGGCGTTCGTGGTTATGTTGCTCGTAGCCTTCGACCTCCTGATATGCTGCTCCCTCGTCTGAAGTATCATGGTGAAAGCCCTCCTGCCGTCGCTATCTTGGGTCATGCCTATGAGTCTGCCGGGCATCTGCTTCACGAGCTCCCCATCCCAGCGAACTGCGAAGATGCCGAGCGTGGACCCGCCAAGGTTAAGTCCGAGCCCAAGAGGCTGGCCGTCGCCGACAGCTATGTCAGCGTTAAGCTCGCCTGGAGGCTTGTAAAGCCCCATAGCGATGGGGTTGACGCCGACTATGAAGAGGGATCCCTTCTCGTGGGCTACCTCGCCTATTGCCTTGGCGTTTACGTCAACAACGCCGGTGAACGTTGAGGGGTACTCAATGTACACAGCCGCTGCCTTCCTTTCAAGCCTCGCCTTTAGGTCCTCTATGTCCGCGTAGCCGGTCTCCATGTCAACGGAGAACTTCTCGATTTCTATGTCCTGCGCCCACGTGTAGGCGGTCAAGGCCTCAAGGTGGAAGGGGTTTATCGTAAGGGGGACCAGGACCCTCCTTACGCCCTTAACCCTAACCGCCAGGAGGGCGGCCTCACCAAGGGCGCTCCCCCAGTCATACATGCTGGCGTTCACTACGTCCATGGCGAGCAGGTCCGCCATGAGGCTCTGATATTCAAAGAGCGCCTGAAGGAGCCCCTGACTGATCTCAGGCTGGTAGGGCGTGTATGCTGTGAGGAACTCGCCCCGCTCGACTATACTTCTCACCGCAGGTGGGACGTAGTGTGGCCAGACCCCGCCGCCCGCGAACGGCGGTGCCTTTAGGGTCCGAAGCTGAGAGAGCAGGCCCTCGAGCCTTCTCGAGACCTCGACCTCACTTAGGGGCTTTCCAGCCCCTATTTTAAGGGAGTTCCATCTCTTCTCATCAATGAGGACCTCTCTTGGGATGTCCGAGTACAGCTCATCTACCGAGGAAACGCCTATGACCCTGAGCATCTCGGACTTTATGTGAGGGCTGCTGTTGGGTATCCATGGGTGCTCCATGGCAGGTCATTTTGCAGAGGAGCAGAGGGGATATTATTTTGAGATTACCTCGAGCCATCAGCCCTATTAAGTCAACGGGCTTCGCTGCGGCCTATTACGCTGCACCGGGCCTACAGGCCTCTTTCCAGCCTTTTGAGCCTCGTAACCCATATACGCTGGAGCAAGTACGTGATGGCTATTATTAAGACTATCACAGTGACGGCGAGGGCCGTGCTGACATGACCCTGCTCCATGTGGCTGGAGAGGGCTATAGTGGTAAGCACGTACATGGCAGACGACCACGTAAGCGGTGACGTGGTCGGAAGCGGGTTCCCGTAAGATGGGTCAACGGCCTCGGGGAGAAGGCCTTGTTGTGAGTGTGAGACAGCCCACGACATCAGCGCTTCGGCCCCTGTGGAGTTGCCTTCAACGGCGTAGTAGTAGGCTAGGAACAGCGTAGTTAGTGTCCAGGGTGGGTTCGGACCGCTGCTGTCATAGAGGTAGTCGTCATAGTGATAGCCGTCACCTTGAAATCTTGCCAGGCCGCCCACCTTAGCGTTCTCAAGCGACATGATCACGTGATCTACGTCACTGTGTGCCCACTCTGAAGGTATCAGGTCCACGCCAAATGCCAGGGGGAGAATTGAGGAGGAGCTGACGTACGGGGCCTCGGGCATAGCGGTCACGTTCTTGCCTGATGGCGTGAAGATGACGTAGGGAGTTAAGGCCGAGTAGAAGACCGTGCCGTTCCAGAAGAACTTTGCAAGGCTTTCGTTAAGGAGCTCTACAGCAGAGTTGACGTAGCTCACGTTATATCCAACTACCTTCAGGAGCGAGGCCGCGTCAACTAAGCCAATCAGGTTAAAGGCCTCGGTCCAAAAGTGGTAGGCCAGCCTATATTCCCAGACGCTTAGGTCCTCGGGTATCATGTGAAGTTGCGACGAGAGTATCGCTGAAGTCTGGAACGAGACGGTCTCGTTAAGGGCCTGAAGGACCTCATAGAGGAAGCTGACGTTATGAGTGTAATAGTAGTAGTTGTACACGCCCACCTCGAAGAGGCCCAGGCTGTCATACTCTGGGAACGCGTAGCTCTCGTCGGGGGCCCCAGTGTAAAAGTTATACCTCGTAAACCACGCGCCATCATGCCTCTCAGCCTTTGCCATCCAGAGCCAATACTTTAGGGCAGACGAGTAATGGCCGGAGGCCTGGAGGGCCATGGCAGCGAAGGAGGAGTCCCTGACCCAGTTGTACAGGTAGAGAGGGCTTGGCGAGGCTGCAAAGGTTCCCAGGTAGGGGTTCTGGTCATCCTTAACAACAAGCAGTGAGAGGAAGTATTCTTCGGCAAGCCTAGGTGGAAGGCTCGGGGGCCTCGTCGACCTGTACAGCCACTCATCGACCCTCTGGTCGTTCAGCTCTAGGAGCCCCTCTATGTTAGAGGGGCACCTGCCACCTAACGAGATCAAGACATAAGAGACCCCCCGGTTTGCTTCGATCACGATCCTGTTGCCCGAGCTAACTAAGGTGTCATTTGAACACAGGAGCACCGGCAGGCTGGCGTTAATGACGGCCATTCCTTGGCCGACGCTGAAGGTCACTGAGGTGTCAACGGTGAAGTTATAGGGAGAGGTCAGCGACGCCAGCAACAGTATGTAAGGCGTGTAAGGGGGGACTACGATCTCGACGAGGCCGTAGTCCCCTTCAACCGTGACCGTGTTGTTAAGGTTAAGCCGTGCAGAGTAAGAGAATGGGCCTTCAAGGGTCAGATTAAGCGGCAGGATGCCGTAGGGTCCCAGGTAGATGTTCGTCAGCGAGAAGGGCGAGTTCCTCAGCCCGTTCAGCGTCGAGTTCCTTATAGGAACCCCTGTAATAACTAGTATGGAATCGTTGGCCCAGTTGCTGAGCAGGAGGAATGAGGGGTAGTAGGAGTTCTTGCCAGCCCAAAAGGCGTTCCCCACCTTGAGCAGCGGGGCTAGTAGGAGGACCATGACAAGTAACGCTGCTAAGGCCTTCCCCCTCTTCAAGGCCCCCAGGGTTTAGGGCCACCCTCCCTAAATACGCGGCCCTCTAAGATAGCCTTATGGTGCGGCTGATGAGCTACCTAATAATTGATGTCCTTAAGGTGTTTAAGGACGGGAAGCCCATGTCACCTGGCGACGTGGCCCAGAGGCTAGGCATACCAAAGTACAAGGCCCTCTCGGTGGTGTCTTGCCTCAGCGAGATTGGGCTCCTGGAGGCCATTTACAGTAAGGGCAACTACAAGATATACAAGCTGAGCGACCTAGGTGAGGCCTTCCTGGTTATGTTGGAGGGGGGCAGGACAATTAAGGACCTGCTAGAGGCCGCCGTTGCCAAGCCGAATGCGGCCGTGGCCCAGGAAGTAAGGCAGGAGGTCAGGGCAGAAAGTTAGGTTTCTCCTTCAGGGTGATTATTGGTATGGAGGTCCATCCAGGCCTCGCCTTGTCGCCTATTTCAACCCTCTCGCCGGTCTCGTCGACCTTTATCAGGACGTACTTAGCCTTATCTGAATCCCCTGAGGCCTTGCCCCTGTACAGGTAAACTATGGGGATTCCGTAGAAATTAAAGTAGTCCCTATAGGTCGTCTGCACGAAGTAAACTTCGTCAGTGCCGTCAAAATACCTGTAGATCGGCATGATGACGGCGAAGGATAGCATGGTGACGGCAAGCCTTGCCAGATCGGCCAGGGAGCTAACCTCTACGACCTGGGCCTTCTCTACTTCTTTCACTAGCTTCACCGTCAACGGCTGAGGTTTAAGCCATTAAGAGCTTTTAAGTCGTGTAGAGAACCGGACGAAGGTGCGGGGGTGCCCGAGCCCGGCCAAAGGGGACGGGCTTAGAACCCGTTGGCGTAGGCCTGCGTGGGTTCAAATCCCACCCCCCGCACTAGGCTCGGTTACCTGCTCCTGAAGGCTTCACGAGGAGGCCTGGGAGCCCTGCTGCGCCCTCCCGGCCAGGGCCTTGGCCTTGCTTATGGCTATGGACCACAGCCTGTCGCTTATCTTAACGCCGGCCTTCTCGGCAGCCTCCCTGACCTTGCCTAAGAACTCCTCGTATGATAGGGACTCCCTGGTCGTTCCGAGGTCAACCTCGAACACTTTACGCGTGGAAGGCTCAAGGACCCTCAGCACGTCTGATGGTGAGCCCTTCGTGTGAACCCTGTAAACGTCAATCTGCCTCAGACCGATGAGCTCAAGCAGGGCTTTATAGACCGTATAGGCCCCCTTAGCCACTTTCGCTCCACCATAGGCTTCCGTCTGGGCGTCCTCCCCCATATAAAGCATTCATCAGGGTCGGGGCGATAATGAGGAGAAGGGTTTACGTTAGCCTCGAGTTCATAGCTGGGATCGTGGCCTCCCTGAACAAGAACTACGTGACTCCGAAGGACCTGAGCCTCATGCTTGGCATATCAACGAAGAGCGCTGGAAAGGTGTTGAGGGCGCTTGAGGGCATGGGGTACGTGTCTAGGTTCTCTAACAGGGCGTACAGGGTCATGACGCCAAGGCCTCGGCTTAAGGGGCCCTCCTGAAAACCATTCTCTTTCTCTCGTAGTCTGGCTCCCTCAAGACCTTTCCTTCCCTTACCAGGTCTCCCAGGGCCTTCCTAAGAGGCCTCTTGTCGCCAGTCCATGAGAGCGCCTGGACGATCTCCGAGAACGTGAGCCCCCTTTGGGGGCTTAGCACGCTAAGTATCATCTCCTTTAGCTCCTTTTCCTCGGTCGGCCGTGTCAAGGCCCTTCAGGTAGCTCCGTTGCTGAGAAAACTAAAATCTTAGGGGGTATCAAAACTGATCAGCTACAGGCTGAGCGTCAGCCCCTGAGCTCAGAGTTTATCTCCTTAATTACGTCAGCTATTATGTCCAAGGCCTTGAAGAGCAGCTCCTCCTCTATTACGAGGGGCGGCGCTATCCTTATCGTGGACATGCCGGCGCCTATCACGACAACTCCGCGCTTGAAGGACCTCTCTATGACCTGGGCAAGCTCCCTGACGGCCGGCTCCTTAGTCTTCCTGTTCCTAACGAGCTCGACGCCTATCATGAGGCCCTTCCCTCTGACGTCACCTATTATCTCGTACTTCTCCTTGAGCTCATTGAAGAACTTTAGGGTCTCCTCACCAAGCCTCGAGGCTCTCTCGAGGAGGTTCTCCTCCTTGATGACGTCTATTACAGCGCTCATGGCTGCGACTGCCAAGGGGTTGCCGCCGAAGGTGTTGGCGTGACTCCCCTTAGTTAGCGTGGCAGCTATGTCACCCCTGACGACGACAGCCCCTAGCGGCAGCCCTCCGCCTATCGCCTTGGCAAGGGCCATTATGTCAGGCTTTACGTTCCAGTGCTCAATGGCAAACCACCTCCCCGTGCGTCCCATGCCTGACTGAACTTCATCATCTATGAGGAGGATCCCGTTCTTGTCGGCCAGCTTCCTGAGGCCAGGAAGGAAGTTGTCTGGCGGAACTACGTAGCCTCCCTCGCCCTGTATGGGCTCTACGACGAAGGCCGCCACCTCGCTTGGGTCAACCAGCTTAGTGAACACCCAGTCCTCTATGTAGCCCAGCACCGCCTCGCCGCACTCGAGCGGATCGTCAGTCCTGAAGACGCACCTGTAGGGGTAAGGGTAGGGCACGTGGATGACCCCAGGCAACATCGGCGAGAAGCCCTTCCTGTAGTGGGCCTTGCTTGCGGTTAGCGACAGCGACCCAAAGGTCCTGCCGTGGAAGGCGCCCAGGAACGCTATGAAGTACTGCCTGGACCCGCCGAAGAAGTACCTCGCGAACTTTAGGGACCCTTCTATGCTCTCTGTCCCGCTGTTGGTGAAGAAGACCCTCGGGTCCTTGACCGGCGAGATGCCTATCAGTTTCTCAGCGGCCGTGACAGCCTCCTCGTAGTAGAAGTCGGTCAACGAGTAGTGCTGGAGCTTCTCAGCCTGACGCTTGATGGCCTCGACAACCTTTGGGTGGCTGTGACCGACGTTCATCACAGCTATACCGGCGTTTAGGTCAATGTACTTGTTTCCATCCACGTCCTCTATCACGGCGCCGTGGGCCTCCTTTACGACTAGGGGGACCCATCTGACGTAGGACTGAACCAGCGCCCTAGAGTCCCTCTCAATTATGCTCCTTGCTATGGGGCCTGGCGGCTCAACCCTGATTAGGGGGACATCCTCCATCGCGGGCACCTGTCCTTATATGGCCGGTAGATATTAATATCTCAAGGAGCGAGAAGGTTGACAAAGTACGAGTTCGAAGTTGTCGAGGAGTATTTTCTGAACGGTGAACATAGATTCAGGTTGAAAGTAAGGGGGACCAATTTAATTGTCAACGTGGCTGCCGAGACCCTTGACGAGGCTGCCTCAAGGGCTGCGAGCCTGCTGGACAAGGTAAAGGCCTACAACGTCCTCCAGGGGAAGGAAGCTAAAGGGAGGGGCCCTTCCTCCCCTTGATCTGAGAGTTGGCCTCTATCGTCTTGTGAGGCCAAACTAAGGAGCCCTCGATCACAGCGTTGTCGCCTATTATTACGTCGTTGCCGATAACGCTGTTTACGATGGTCACGTTATCACCTATATGGACGTGCCTCCCTATTATGCTGTTCTCAATAGCTGCCCCCTTTCCGACGATGCTCCTGTCCATTATGATGGACCGCCTTATCGAGGCCCCGCTCGATATTATTACGTAGTTGTCGATTATCGAGTTTACGATGCTTGCCCCGTCGTCGATGCTTACGTGTCTGCCTATCAGGGTGGGCCCTACGATCTC
Organism: Acidilobus sp.; assembly: GCA_049977005.1. Taxonomy (GTDB): domain Archaea; phylum Thermoproteota; class Thermoprotei_A; order Sulfolobales; family Acidilobaceae; genus Acidilobus. The sequence continues at coordinate 149,780 of JBMFHE010000001.1, forward strand.
AATCTTCTTTAGCGCTGTTCTCTCAATGAGGTCTATATGATCCTTCTTAGACCTAGGGCTGAAGCCCTGCATGTAGACGTTGTCGTGATAGACCGTTGCAACGCCAAGCCTCTCAGGTGGCAGGGAGGTCAAGAGGTAAAAGGAGGCCTCCACGAAGCTCTCGAGGGTCCCTATGTCGAACCAGTAGCTGCTGGTGACGAAACCCATCACTTTATGCCCCTTCGAGATCACGTATGGTATCAGGTCCCTCCCGAAGTCACCCCTGCCCTCCCTAACCATGGCCTTGAACTCATCAGACCTGAGCATCTTAACCATGTCCTCAGACAGCAGGTAGACCCCTGTGTTCGCGAGGTTTGAGGGGGCTCTCTCTGGGTCCGCGGGCTTTTCGACGAAGTATTCTATAGACCCATCGCCCCTCATCTTGGCCAAACCAAGCTGCCTTAACGACTCCTTATCGTGAACTGGCTTCAGCACTATAGTCATATACGACTCATTGTCCTCATGGAACTTCATAAGCCTCCCTAGGTCAAGCCTTATGATCGTGTCCCCCTGGACAACAAGCAGGGGGTCACTTATGTCATAATAGTCCGCCAATATCGAGATCGAGTGGGCGTTGCCGATGCTGTTAACGTTTGGCTGGTACCTCAGCTTCAGGGAGGCCCTCCTTCCGTCAAGCGATCTAAAGTAGAACCTCTCGCCAAGGTGATCATATACGTCCCTGTAGTTGTAAAAGCCGCTGACGCCAAGGAAGACCTCGTTGACCCCCTGGTGGGCCAGCTCGTCAAGGATGAAGTCTATGACAAACCTGTTCAGGAACCTAACCATCGGCTTAGAGGTGTCGACGGTGAGGGGGTAGAGCCTAGTGCCCTGTCCCCCGATAGGTATGGCTGCCTTCTTGACCTCTGAGATTATGCCCACCACAATAAATCATGGTTTCATGAGTTAAATGCTTTAATACTGTGACGCTTCATAGGCCCCTTTGCACCTCTTTGCCAACTCCAGGGCGCTCTCGAGCTCAACGCCGAAAACCTCGCCAACCCAGCGCTTGACCTGGGCCACGGCAGCCTGGTCACCGCCTACCTCGGCCATTAGATCAGGGAGGAGCCCAAGCGAGCAGACTTGTGAGCCCTCCTTCAGGTGGAAGCAGAGCTCGCGAGGCAGGTTAACGTTTACCAGAAGGCAAGGCTCCCTCTGCAACGCCATCCTTATCTCTCGGCCTAGGGCATAGAGCGCGTATGAGAAGGCCAGGTAGGCCTCATAGGGGGAACCTAGGTGGCTGAAGTACGAGTGGACTGCCCCCTCAGGCCCGCCCTTAGTGGCCATGTAATAGAAGTGGTCACTTGTGGAGAGGATCCTCCACCTCTCTAACGTCTTACCGCCTACCGCCCTAGCGAAGAAATAGTATCTCCTGAGCACTTCAAAGGCCTTCCTCTGCATCTCGTTGCCTAACCAAGCGCCTAGGTCCTTTGCGTCAGCCCAGCTTATGGTCGACCAAGGGGGCACGTCGTATATGCCCTTGGGGGTCAGCTCGGCCGCGGAGGAGACCGTCAGGAAGTTGACGCCTCTTTTGCCGAGCTCCCTCGGAAGCCACCTTAGGAACTCATAGATGCCAGACTCCGGCCAGTGGTGCTCACCAAAGGTCTCAAAGTCAACCGCGACCAGAACCAGGTCACCCGGCGACTCGCTAACCCACCTGGCGTACTTGTCGGCCGTCAGCGGATATTGGTCCCAGTTCCTGTCACCGAACCTGAAGCCAATGTCGTCACTTAGTCTATAGTTCCTCAGGAGGAGCCTGACCCCGCACAGGGGGTTTAAGTAGACGTAGTTCGGCGACCTCCAGCCGAGCGCCCACTCAACGCCTTCGGTTACCACTGCCTTGAACCCGTTCCTATACAGCAGGCAGCCTATGTCGTTGTTGTAAATGAACTCGGTATTCTCAGCCACCACAGGCCTGAAGCCTAAGACGTCAGCTACAAGGTCAGCCTGGGCCCTCACCTGATCTATGAACTCGTTCTCGTCGATAAGCGACGCTAAGGAGTGGTAGTAAGTCTGCGCGACGGGCTCCATGATACCCTTTGAGACTGCCGTCGAGAGAAGCTCAATTACGTCTGGGTAATCCTTTCTGAGCGCCTCCAGAAGGACCCCCGCGACGCTCATTGTGAACTTGAAGCCGGGAACCTCTGACGCGGCGTCGATAAGGATCTTAGTCGCCTTCCTATAGGTCCTCTCGACGACCCTGGCCAGGATCTTATTATTGGCCTCGAAATCTATCATGTCATCAAATTCAAGGGGGATGTTAGGCGGTGTAAAGGCTGAGAGCCTCTTCAGCCTGATGGGCTGGTGCAGCTCAAAGAAGAGGACTATGTTCTCAGTCATCTCGTGATCGCCCTGTAATAGGCCATCACTCTGGCCTTTTCATAACATGCCATCAGCGAGTCCCCAATAGATTCCTTCCTGAAGCGCTTATTTACGTCACTTACGGCGAACGCCCTTACGTCGTTGGGGAGAGTGGGATTTCTAAGGGCTATGGCCTTGAGCTCCTCAAGCGGCACCTTGTGCGGGTCCCTGAACCAGAATATGTGGGCAAAGGACTCCATGGCGAGCCCCAGGGCCTCAGGGTTCTCAGGCGGGACGAGAAGACCGTCGCCTTCCCCAGACCTAATATCTACCACTATTTCCTTCAGCCCGCCCACAGAGGATGCTATGACAGGGGTCCCAACCGCGAGGGCCTCAAGGGCCACGAGACCAAAGGGCTCCCAACGCGAGGGGACCACAACCGAGGTCGCGAGCCTTACGAGCGCCCTGTACACGTCGTCAGGGATCCTGTTCGTGGTTACTAGGACGCGGCCCCTCCTCTCCTCGGCCAACCTCCTCAGGTACTGCTCATAGCCGAAGTCGCCAACTGGGATTCCAAGGATTACGAGTGAGGCGCTGGGAGCGTAGTCCAGGGCCCTGATGGCCAAGTCCAATCCCTTTTGTGAGGTCAACCTTCCTGAGGCGATGAAGACGGCCCTGTCCCTGCTGTCCAGCGGGCCTGTCCAGGAGCCCGGAACAACGTACTTGTCTATGATCTCGTACAACACCTCGGAATCCAGGGAGCCGTAATTCGACAATATCCACTTCTCAACAGAGTCCTTGTCCCAGTCCGTGGCATTGTAAACGACGCAGGACTTGCCCTCTATCCAGCCTCCGTACTTTCTCTCAAGCTCATCCCTAAGGTAAGATAGGCTCACGGTTGCCACTACGTCAGCGACGTGGACACCGAAGGCCTCAACATTCCCGCCCAAGGAGTCCCAGAGGACCCTGTTGCTAACCGGCTCATGCCTTATGACTCTCCAAACGAGGTGGTAGTCTTCGTCAAGGCCTGACCAGTCAGGGGACGCGTAGTGCCATGGAAAGCTCGGCGAGCCGCTGAGGTGTATGCTGAAGACCAGCGGCACGGCGTAGCCCCTCTGCTCAAGCTCGTCACGAAGCGCGACCCCAGGCAGGACGCTATGCCAGTCGTGGACGTGTATTAGGTCAGGCTGGACCTCGTGCCAGGAGAAGGCCTTAACGGCCCTCGTGAGCAGCGCGGACTTCTCCTCGGCGTATGAGTAGGGGTTCCACGCGTCGAAGACGACGCCGGTGGAGTAGTCAAGCCCCTTGAACATGACGACCCTGAAGCCGTTCAGCTGAGCCTCCTCAGCACCAATGCAGTAGCTGTACTGTCTCCCGTCTACCCCCCTCCTGTCACCGCATATGGCAAAGTCGAGGGGCCTGAGCCCGTACCTTACCCGAACTCCAAGGTCGAGGTGCCTGCCGTGGGACGGCATTAGTACTGTGACCTCAACCCCCCTCTTCGTCAGCGCCTCGGCCTGCTGCCTGACCGCCTCGCCGAGCCCTCCAACCTTGACTAACGGGGAGAGCTCGAATGATATCATCCAGACCCTTCTGACGGACCTAGGCGCTACAAGCCTTGCCAGCGAACCTGACACCATGTATTCGTTATTGCCGAGCCCTTGCCTAAGAGCTTATAGGTGGGCCCTTAAGGAGGGGCCCCTTGAAGGGGTCCTTCTTGAACTCGGTCGGGCACTTCATGACCTTGACGAGGCCGAGGTCTACCAGGTCGGATAGCCTGTAGAGCTGTGCCCCAGTGAGCTTCAGGAACGTGACGGCCGCGCCAAGCCAGATGCGGTCCCAGTACTTTCTCCCCACGTGGACGCTTCTGTACTTGACCTTGGGGCACTTCAGCCTTATGAAGCCTGTTCCATCAATGTAAGGGGTATGCCCGTGAAAGAGGTAAAGAACCCTAAGCCTCCTCAGCCCCTGAAGGTTGTACTCGCAGAGGTCATAGTGGACCCTGGCGTAGGCGTAGATGGGCCTCTCGGTGCCGTCCTTATTAAGGAACACTATCTCGAGGGGCTCGTACTCAGCCCTGCCGTCACCTCTGTATATTGAGAACGGGAACCTCGCGAGCAGGAGGAGGCCGTAGAAGGGCTCCTTCAGAGGCTCGGGCCACACCACAAGCTCGAAGTCCCTAAGTGGGTCAACGTTCCTTGGAAGCGCCAACTCCATCCTGTACTCATCAGCCAGTACCCTGAGGAGCCTCTCAGCCGCGGCTCTGGCCTCGGTTAGGAGACCCCTTGACTCAGGCTTCCCGGACGCGGCGACCTTAACGAGGCTAGGCACGCCGTCACTGCTCCTAGCTATCAGCTGGCTGCACTGGGCTGTGAGCTCCTCGAGCCACGAGTCCAAACAACAACACCTTCACGTTTGGCCTGCCAGCCGGTAGTACAGCCTCTTCCTCGTCTTCCCCCTGTTCTCAATATTAACTATCTCGACCTTCCCGACCTCGCACGTGTTCTTTACGTGCGGTCCTCCGTCAGCCTGTATGTCAACGCCAGGGATCTCGACGATCCTGAGCACGCTGACGTTAGGGGGAAGCCTTGAGGCCAGCTTTACGATGCCCGGTATCTGTAAGGCCTTCTCCCTCTCAAGCCAGTACACCTTAACCTCGAGGCACCTGGCTAACACGGAGTTCGCCTCATCTACGGCGGCCCTCAGCGCTCCTCTCCAGTCCTGGACGTTCCCCAAGTCGAAGTCGTCCTGAGCTATGTCAGGCCTTATGTGACCTCCGGTCACGCGGGCGCCATACTTATTGTAGAGTATCGCCGCTATTACGTGGCTTGCTGTGTGCAGCTTCATCATCGAGTATCGTCGGTCCCAGTCCAGGACACCCTTGACCCTGGTTCCCGGCCTAATTGCTGAGAGGTCGCCCTCAACCACATGCGCAACGTCCCCCTCCTCCTCCCTGGCCTCGACGACCCTCAGCCTTGCGTTTGACTCAGTTATAAGATAGCCCGTGTCGGTCTCAAGCCCTCCTGAGGGGCCAGGGTGAAAGGCAGTCGCGTCAAGGAAGACCCTGTTCTCAACGACCCTTGTGACGGTGGCCTCGAACTCCTTCAGGTAGGAGTCTTCCTGGAAAAGCAGCCTCGCAACCATAGCCATCGCCCTAAGCGTCTCCTGGAGCCGCCGGCGGGATTTGAACCCGCGACCACCGGCTTTCCCCGACCTCGGACCTCCCTAAGGCCATACGAGGCCGGCGCTCTACCGGGCTGAGCTACGGCGGCCCCTGCGCGGCTCCTGTGGAGGCCCTTAAAAGGGGTTGCGAGCGCTGACTTCCTTAAGATAGTATCCCACAGTGTGTCCCTAAACGCTTCAGTAACTGACATGATAAATGAAGAGATTCGCTTTAAAGCTTCTAGGAACACTTAACTTAATTGTGGGCGCGGTGCTGGACCTGTCGAGCAAGTTCTCGGTGACGACAAAGGCCCTGAGGCCCTCCGAGGTCAGGGAGATACTGGCGCTGACTGAGAACAAGAAGGTGCTCAGCCTGGCCGGAGGGCTCCCAGGGCCTGAGGTCTTCCCGAAGGAGGACCTAGCCAGGATAGCGGCCAGGGTCATTGAGGAGCTTGGCGACAGCGCCCTTCAGTACTCGCCCACGCTCGGCGTAATGCCGTTCAGGGAGGCCGTAGCGGACTTCGTCAGGCAGAAAGGCGTCAAGGTGTCAGATAACGACAGGGTCGCGGTGACCACGGGGAGCCAGGAGGCGATCTACCTCCTCGGCATGACGCTCATTAACCCTAAGGACGCGGTGATAGTCGAGAGCCCGACCTACCTCGCGGCCCTTAACGTGTTTAGGTACTTCGGCGCCGAGTTCATTCCGATCCCGATCGACGAGAACGGCATGAGGACCGAGCTCCTGGAGGACAAGATAAAGGAGGCCAAGTCAAGGGGGCTCAACGTGAAGATGATCTACACCGTCGCCACATGCCATAACCCGACCGGCGTAATAATGACCGACGACAGGAGGAAGGAGCTCCTAGAGGTAGCTAGCAAGTACGACCTGCTGGTAATAGAGGACGACCCCTACAGCTTCTTCGTCTTTGACGACGTCCAGTTCACGCCACTTAAGACGCTGGACTCCGAGGGCAGGGTCATCTACCTCGGGACCTTCAGCAAGATACTAGCCCCTGGCCTAAGGCTGGGCTACATGATAGCGGACCGGCAGTTAACCAGGACCGTCGAGCTGGCCAAACAGATGGTAGACCTCCACTCGGCCACGCTCTCACAGTACGTGGCCCTTTACGCTCTGAAGGAGGGGGTGGTCGACAAGACCATACAGAGGGCAAGGGTTGTCTATAGGCAGAAGAGGGACGTGATGCTGGAGGCCCTTGAAGAGTTTATGCCCGAAGGCTCGTTCTGGTACAAGCCCAGGGGCGGCCTCTTCGCGTTCATATACCTGCCCAAGGCCGTAGACACGACAGAGATGCTGCCGATGGCCATAGACAGGGGCGTGGCCTACGTGCCTGGGAGGAGCTTCTTCAGCGACGGCTCGGGCGCCAACGCGATGAGGATAAACTTCAGCTACCTGCCGCCTGACAAGCTCCGCGAGGGCCTCAGGCTTATAGCAGAGACGGCCAAGGATTACATGAAGGCCAAGGGCATAGCCTCTTAGGGCTCATAGCTCCAGACCCTCATCACTTCAGTTCAGCTAAAACCTGACCTGGCCATCATCGCCTATTAGGGCACGTCCCCAGAGGCTAATAAGGGCCTATGACCTCCTGGGACCTCTTCGATAGGCTCTACAGGGAGTACGACGCCTGGTACTCCAAGAACAGGGTCACGGCAGAGAACGAGCTCAAGGCCGTGCTTAAGGCGGACCCCGGCCATCCCTGGCGTCCATGTCTTGACGTCGGGTCAGGGACGGGCTTCTTCACGGCGCCCCTTGGCTGCCTCGGCCTTGAGCCCAGCCTCAACATGGTTCTCGTCGGTAGGCTCACAAGGGGGGTTGACGCAGTCCAGGGGAGGGCTGAAGCCATGCCGCTCAGGGAGGGCTCCATCGGCTCCGCGTTCATGATAGTGACCCTCTGCTTCCTCCCGAACCCCTCTGAGGCCGTCAGGGAGCTTAGGAGGATTCTAAGGCCCGACGGGAGGGCCGTCGCATGCATAGTCCCCAAAGGGAGCCAGTGGGCCGAGGAGTACGAGAGGAGGGCCAGAGAGGGCGACCCCTTCTACTCGGTCGCCAGGTTCTACACGGTTGAGGAGGTCATAGAACTGTTCTCATCCTATGGGTTCACCTACGAGGAGTCCATCGGCACACTCACCTATGGCCCATTCGACGAGCCGAGGCCAGAGGAGCCAGGCCCCTATAGGAGGGGTCAGGGGTTCGTCTGCCTGAGGTTTAAAGCCCCGGGTGAGGCGCATCGGGGCGGATGAAGAGGCTCGAAAGGCCTGACTTCACGGATGAGGAGCCCGCGCAGGACTGACGTCGCTTATTACCCTGCCAGCGGTCGACTTAGGTCAGGGCGAAGGCTTGAGGTTCGTGGTGACCGGAGGCGCCGGCTTCATCGGGTCCCACCTTGTCGAGCTGCTGCTTAAGGAGGGGCACAGCGTCGTAGTGGTTGACGACCTCTCAACTGGGAGGCTTGAGTTCCTCAAGGGCGTCATGGGCGACCCAAACCTTCGGTTCATAAGGGGTGACCTGAGGGACCCACAGGTGGCCTCCGAGGCCATCAAGGGCTCAGACGCGGTCTTTCACCTCGCGGCCAACCCTGAGGTCAGGATAGGCGCCCAGGACCCGGCCTCGATATATGAGCAGAACGTCAGGGTCACGTTTAACGTCCTGGAGGCCATGAGGGTTCACGGGGTCAAGGTCATAGGCTTTGCCTCCTCGTCAACGGTCTACGGCGAAGCGCGGGTTATGCCGACCCCTGAGGACTACGCTCCCCTTGAGCCCATCAGCGTCTACGGGGCCTCCAAGCTGGCCGGGGAGGCCATGGTGAGCGGCTACGCCCACACCTTCGGCTGGACCGCGGTCTCCTTCAGGCTAGCTAACGTCGTCGGCCTCAGGTCGACGCACGGAGTCATATACGACTTCATACAGAAGCTGAGGAGGAACCCAGCCGAGCTCGAGGTCCTCGGAGACGGGACGCAGAGCAAGAGCTACATCCACGTGAGCGACGCGGTCAGGGCGATGTATCACCTCCTGAGCGAGTCGGTTAGGAGGGGTGTGACCTATGAGGTCTTCAACGTCGGCAGCGAGGACAGGGTCTCAGTGCTCGAGATAGCGTCGATAGTCTCGTCAGAGATGGGCCTCTCGCCGAGGATCTACGCAACGGGCGGCGTCGACGGTGGGAGGGGGTGGAAGGGGGACGTTAAGTACATGCTCCTCGACGTCAGGAAGGCCGCCAGCTGGGGCTGGAGGCCAACCATGAACAGCAGGGAGGCCGTGAGGAGGGCCGTCAGGGAGCTGCTTCAGGAGCTCAAAGCTTAATTCCTCGCACACGATAACCTCACCAGGTGCCGCGGTAGTATAGCCCGGCCCAGTATGCGGGCCTTTCGAGCCCGTGACCCGGGTTCAAATCCCGGCCGCGGCACCAGCTTTGGCTATTATCTGACGTCAAGGACGCTGATAACGATTTTAATCAAGGCTGAAGTTCGACCTTGGCCTTCCAGCCCCCTTGTCATCCCCGCCTCCTCCGTTGCCCCTTCACTTTCGCTGACGCCTCCCCCTCAGCTATAGCCTGCGCCGTCGACGGGGCCGTGCTGGTTGGGCAGGACGCAGCCGTCCCTGACGGTCGCTGTGGAGGGCGAGCTGGCGAAGCTCAGGAGGGTCGCGTCAAGGCTTAGGGTAAGGGGGCTCAGGGAGAGGCTCGACGCCGTGATGCCCGTGATAAGGCAGGTGGAGGAGGCCTTCGAGGACGAGCTGGCTGACCCGCTGGAGGTCCTGCTCCTCGCGCTGCTCCTCACGTGCGGTGATCCGAGTGATAGTAGTTGACGCGATCCCCAGGGACGGGGGCGTCGAGCTGGTATTCGACGGCTTCAGGAGGGCCTTCGTCAGGACCACGTTCCCGGTCTACCTGGAGGAGCTCCCCCCGGGCCTCACGTCGCACCCATCCGTAGTTGACGTGGTGCCCGAGGAGTGGAGGACCCTGGACGGCAGGCCCGTCACCATCTACAGGGTCGAGGTCAGGGACCTGTGGGCCTACAGGGACCTCAGGAGGTTCAGGGTGGTCAACGACTTCATAAGCCCCCTCAGCCAGGCCCTGGCGAGGATCAACGCGCTACCTATGCACAACGTAGAGCTTAGGGACGGGAGGGTCGAGCTTAGGGACGACGGCTACTCCTTCCCCCAGGTGACCTACGCCAAGGTGGTGCTCTACGACTGGTACGGTGAGCACAGCCGTGGGAGGTACTACAGGCTCTACGTGAACGGGTCCCTGAAAGAAGAGGGGGACGTCAGGGACCTCGAGGTGATCGCTGACGTGGCTGAGTGCCCCTCGGCCGTGTGCGACAGGGTGAGGGCCTCCGTTAAGGTGGTCTCAGAGCTCAGGAGGTCGCCCGTAGACGTGAAGGGCCTGATAATGTGGAGCAAGGCGCTGAGGGTCCTGCTGAGGGAGATAAGGTACGCCAGCATAGGGAAGGCGCTCACAACAAACGAGGCCTGGGTCGCCATGGCTAGGAGGTACGTGGTGCCCAGGGTGGTCCGGAGGGTGGAGGGGCTGAAGACAATTGACGACCTGGCATATATGGACCGCCCAGGCCTCCTGCTGTACCCTGAGGGCAAGTGCTACGAGGGCGTGTACCAGGTCGACTTCTCATCCATGTACCCCTCGCTCATAGCGAAGTACAACATATCGGGCGAGACCGTCAACGCCTGCGACGACGTAAGGGTGGGCCCCTACACCGTGTGCAGGGCCGAGAGGGGCATAGTGGCTGAGGCCGTGGAGAGGCTTATAGCGCTCAAGGAGCTCTACAAGGGAGTCGACGAGGACCTGGCGGAGGCCTTCAAGTGGGTCCTCGTGGCCTCCTTCGGCTACCTGGGCTACAGGAACTCGATATTCGGGAGGATAGAGGCCTATGAGCTCGTGACCTACCTGGCCAGGGCCACGCTCAGGCTGGCGATGGAGCTGGCCAGGGAGATGGGGCTTGAGGTGATCCACGGCATAGTTGACTCGCTCATGGTCAGGGGGCCGAGGGATGTGGTCGAGGAGTTCGTCAGGAGGGTTAACGAGGCTACGGGGCTGAGGCTGAAGCTTGAGGACGAGTTCAGCTGGGTCCTGTTCACGAGGTCCAGCGAGGGGATGCCCTACCCGCAGAGGTACGTAGGCAGGAGGCCCGACGGCTCACTCAAGGTCAAGGGCCTGCTCAGGTCGAACCAGCCCGTCCTCGTCAGGGAGTTCTACGAGGACGCCCTCAGGCTCATGGCCAGGGCGGGCAGCTGCGCCGAGCTCAGGGGCCTCAGGCCCGTCATACGCGAGCTCTACAGGGCGTACAGGGCCAGGGCCGTCAGGGGCGAGGCGAGGGAGTACGTGCTATGGGTTAAGGGGGAGCCCTACATCAGGGGGCCCAGGGGCTTCTACAGCGCGGAGCTCGGGTACAGGGGTCATGACGCTGACTACTACCTCCAGTACCTCGCCAGGGCCTGGGAGACCCTGGAGGGGATCCTACGGTGATCACGGGCTTCCCGGAGCTCGACGAGCTGGTGGCGAGGGACCTCATAGTCGAGTTCTTCTCGACAGACGGGGGGCTCCTGGAGGAGCTCTACTCAAGGACCATAGCCCTCTCGTCATACCCTGAGGTCAAGGTTCTCGTGGTCGCGGAGAGGGGAGGCCTGAACCCCTGGCTCATAAGGGCGTACCAGAGGGCGTCAGGGGTTCAGGGCGTGGTGCTCGTCAGGAGGGCCTTCAAGCCTGAGGACGTACCGCCGTCCATAGACGCGATGGGTGACGGGGACCTGATCGTGATAAACCCCTATGGCTTCAGGAGGCTCTACACGGAGATTGTCGCGGCCCTGAGGAGGAGGTCTGGGAGGTCATTCGTCTTCTCGGCGATGGACAGGACGAGGGAAGGGAGCGTCTTTGGGCTCCACACGGCCCACTCAATAGTTGAGGTTGACAGGCTGGGACGGGCGATAAGGTTCAGGTTGCTGAAGAGCGTCACGTCAGCCAACGTCGAGCTGACCTACCCTCTGGGCGCCCTCTACATGAGGGACTTAAGGGGCCTGGAGCCCTGGATGACCGACCGCATGGGCCCCTCAGGCCCACTCAGGGGCAGGGGCTTGCTGGGTCAGCGGCCGTCACGGCCCTACGCCGCGCTAGCAGGGGTTCCTCACGCCTAGCGAGGACAGCTCCTCAGCCCTCAGTCCGAGGGCCCCTCTCCTGGTCACCTTATAGGAGGCGGCAAGGACAGCGTAGTTGACAGCCGAAATGACGTCGTGGCCACAGCCGAGGGCGTAGGCCAGGGCGGCGTTAAAGGCGTCGCCGGCCCCAGTCACGTCAATCACGTTTACCTTAGGCGCGGGGACTTTGACCAGGGTGCCCGAGCCCCTGGTCGCGACCACGGCCCCTCTCTCACCGAGCGTCACCACCACGTTAGGCACCAGCTGGACGAGCCTCTGGACGGCATCCGAGACTGACTGGGCGCCGGTCAGCTGGAGGGCCTCAACCTCGTTTGGCGTAATTACGTCTGCTAGCCCCAGGAGGTTCAGGGCCTCCGAGGACGCGGGGGCAGGGTTGAGCACCTTTATGCCGTTAAAGCGCTCGAGGGCCTCCCTAACGGCCTCAGCTGGAACCTCCAGCGACGCCAAGAGGACGTCGCCCCTGGTGAGCGCCTTTATTACGTCATGTCTTGAGAGCTCCGAGTTGGCGCCTGGGTCGACAACGATCATGTTCTGCCCAACCGTGGGGGAGACTATTATGTAGGCCCTCCCCGTCCTCGACCTCTTCACGCTAACGCCAGACACGTCAACGCCCTCACCCCTGAGGAACTCGAGCGCCTTAGCGCCCTCATCGTCATCGCCCACGGCAGCTATGAGCTTCGACGCGGCCCCCAGCCTCGCGGCCGAGACGGCCTGGTTTGACCCCTTACCGCCGTGACCTACGTAAAGCTGCTTGGCCTTCACGGTCTCCCCTGGAAGAGGAAGCCTGTCGACAACTATGTAGTAGTCGACGTTATAGCTTCCGACCGAAATAACCGTCGGCCTCACGGAGGCTCACCGAGGAGGGCGTCGGGGCAGGCCGAGGCTCTTCATATACCTATGAGGGGCAGAGGGACGTTCCTCGGGTTTCCGAAGTTGGCGTAGGCTATTAGCGTAAGGACTATGTTAACCACCGCCATGACTAGCCCTGAGGACAGGGCCACTACGTCAACGCTTGATCTAAGCCAGGAGAACGTGAGCAGGGCCGCCATGGCCAGGTTAAATACGAGGCTGACCGCCAACATAGACCTCCTGAAGCCGCTTACGGTGAGGCCTAAGGTGGCGCCCATGCCGATAAGGAGGATGAACGTGTAACCCGTCATCAAGTACGCATCGTAGACGAGGGCCGCGGTCCTCACGGCGAGGCCCACGACAAGTAAGATCAGGTCAACTATTACGTCAAATGTCAGGGCGACGCCCATTATGTAGGTTGAGTACTTCAAGGCCCCGAGCCCTTCTCTGACGTCAGCTTATGGGACTTTAAGCTTTCCATGGCGGAGACCTGCGGCGAGAGTGGTCGCCTGGCCCTGCCCTTAGGTCATATTAACCTCCGCTCAACAGCATCCTGTAGGTCATGGGCTTGTTCGGGCGGGCAAGCGATGTGAAGCCTCAGGACGTCTCAGGCCTGCTCCCAGGTACCGTAGGGGTGTATGTCCAGTGGTTAGTTACTAAGGAGACGGGCTCGGAGAAGTTCGCCTTAAGGCGGTTTACTGTAAGGCCTGGGGGAAGGATGCCTCTTCACAACCACAAGTACGTTGAGGCCGTATACGTCGTTAGGGGCAGGCTAAGGGTTAGGGTCGGGGCCGAGGAGAGGGTCGTCGGCCCTGGCGACTACTTCTTCACAGGTCCCTGGGAGCCTCACATGATCGAGAACCCGTATGATGAGGAGGCCGAGTTCATCTGCGCCATATCTTATGAGGACGACATGAAGCTGTACAGGCTTGAATGAGGAATTTAAGCGTTAGCAAACGTCGTTGTCATGACGCCGCAAGAGGAATCGCTCAAATTGTCACGTCACACCCACGACAGTGGGTTAGGCCTTGGAGAGGCTAAGGCTGGCGGGATCCCTCGTCTTTGCCGGTGTGGCTCAGTTCACCATCTTGTTAATCGTGGCCGAGGCCATCTACCCTGGGTATAGCGTTTCGCACAACTACATCAGTGACCTCGGCAATTACCAGCTTGCCCCCTCGACGCCCCACGCCTACATCTTCAACGCCTCGATCATCCTCATGGGCCTGCTCCTGATAGCTGGGGGCGCACTGCTGTGGGGGAGGGGTTTCGTCGATAGGGTCCTCTCAGCCTTTGTTGTGCTCTCTGGGGTAGGGGCTGCCGGCGTGGGCGTCTTCCCAGAGACGTCGCCCTACCACCTTCACGTGATATTCTCGCTGATAGTGTTCCTCTTCGCCTCGCTGGCCTCATACCCCGCCGCCCTCTATAGGCATGGGGGCTCCGTCGCGTGGCCAATCCTGGGAACAATCGGCCTAGCGGCCCTCGGCCTCTTCATAGCACACGTCTACCTGGGCCTAGGGTGGGGTGGCATGGAGAGGATGATAACGTATCCCAACCTAGTATGGGCGACGGGGTTCTCGGCGTCGCTTATGACGAAGAGGTCGGAAGGCCCGTAAAACGGTCGTCACCTAAGTTGTCCTAAGTTCTATTACCTGGCAACTTCCTTCGCGCAATTTAAAAGCCAGCCTATTTGAATTGCTACTAGTTTTCACGTAAAAGCAACCTCAGGGATTTTGTGGGCGGTGAGTAATTTGGCCCGGTTAGTGCTGCATGAACGGGATCACCCGTACGTGATCAAGCTCGAGAACGGCAAGGAGCTCCACATCTGTGCCTGCGGCCTGTCCCAGAACAAGCCCTACTGCGACGGCCACCATAGGCTGGTGAGGGACGAACAACCTGGGAAGATATACGTATACACCCAGGACGGGACACGGGTAGAGCTCGTCAACTTCTACCCATGAGTGGGTGTTGACCGTTCAACAAGCCGTTTTTCTTTTATGATAAAGGGAACATGTCTTGGGTGGGGCTGTGAGGGCCGGCGTAGGGAAGGGCGTGCTCTCAGCAGTGATAATAATAGTTGTCGTGGTGGCCGTCATAGGGGGCTACCTGGCGTACACTTACGCCTCAAGGGGGCCATCGAAGGTCAAGCTAGTCGTCGCGACGTACAACGGCATAAACACCGTCCTTGAGCTGGCGGCTCAGGAGTTCGAGAAGGAGCACCCTAACGTCGAGGTCCAGGTAGTCTCCTTCCCATGGAGTGACTACGTCGAAAACGAGCTAACGGTCCTCAAGGCTGGCAGCAGCTCCTACGACGTGATAACCTTTACACCGACGTCGTCACAGCTGTTCTTCCCCTATGTAGTTCCAATAAACACGAGCTACGTCAACCTCAGTGACGTACTGTGGGGCCAGGAGGCCTTTGGCGGGATCAGCTACGTCAATGGGAAGCCAGAGGTCATGGGCCTCGCTATTCAGACCTGGGTCGAGTTGCTGGTCTATAACGCGACGCTCTTTAACAACGCGACCCTCCAGGCTGAGTTTGAGCAGGAGACCGGGTACCCGTTGAACCCATGGAACTGGACGAACTGGCAGGAGGTAGTCGCGGCCTCGAGGTTCTTCGTCGAGCACCACCTGACGAAGTACGGGTTTATAGTTGATGATAATCCTGGCCACGGCCTCATCGACACCTACCCGGCCATATTTTGGTGGTACTGGTACAGGAACTCCACAATAAGCTGCAACACGACGACGGGCCTGCCCGGCTATGGAACTATGTTCTGGGGCTGCATACCCTCGTGGTGGAGCCACGGCTTCCCGCCGCCGGCCTTCAACACCTCGGCCGGCCTTGAGGCCCTCGAGGTGCTAGACGAGCTCGTTAAGTACGAGCCGCCGCCCAGCGAGGTCATCATAGACTACACGATGACCGGTACCCTCCTATCCCAGGGCGGGGTCGCGGGCGCCGTTGCGTGGGCTAACGACGTTGCCTCCCTGCCAACCAACGTCAGCTCGCAGTTCCTCATGGCCCCCCTGCCTGGGGGGTATGGGGAGCCAGGCTCCACGTTCCTCGCGGTGAGCAAGTTCTCAAAGCACAAGCAGCTGGCGATGGAGTTCATAGCCTTCGTTCTGTCCCCCCAGTTCCAGGAGCAGGCGTTCTACCTTCAGGGGTCAATACCGGTGTCAAAGGAGGCCATAAGCGAGATCATGTCGAACGCGAGCGTGCCGGCCTATGTGAGGGAGTGGCTGAGAGCCATAATGGTGGCTGGGGAGAACTCCTATGCAACCCCGCCTACGGTGCCCCAGACATACGCCTACCTGATACCTTACTTCAACCAGGAGGTCTTCAGCTACCTGACGGGCAAGATCACGGACCCGTGGCAGGCGCTCCAGACCGCTGCCAACGAGTGGGTTGCGGCCCTGGAGAGCTCGTCGACGTCAAGCTGATAAGTATAACCCCTTTCGTCACCTACCCCCTTATGGTGAGCAGTTTTTGTGTAGGATGGTTGGGGCCTTTACCGACGGAGGGCCTGAGCTCACCGAGCTCTTTTACTGCCTGCGCAGGGCTGCAGAGAACGACACGTTGAAGAAAGGGATACGGCACGCAGACGGATGGGGGATGGCTGTCGTCGACCAGGACAGACTTTTTATCTATAGGAGCGGCTCGCCAATATACCAGGACGTCATGGCCCCGATAGACAACGTCGTCTCCAAGAGGGCTCTGGTCATAATTCATGCAAGGTACGCATCAGAGGAGGATAAGGTGGGCCCGCAGTACTCCCACCCATATTTGGCGACCTCGGTCGATGGGAGGTTTATCTATATAGTCGCCCACAATGGATCCCTTGACAAGTCATCCCTGGCGGAAAAAGAGGGCCTGGCAGTGGATCCAACGGGGTTCGTTGACAGTGAGCTTGTGGCCCAGTACCTTGCAGCAAAGAGTCCTTCTGACCGGGAGAGCCTGTACAAGGCCTTGTCTAGGTTAAGGGGGTACACGTCGACAGCCTTGGACCTCTTAGTAATAATTGTAAACCGAAGGGACAGGGTCGCGTCACTTTACGCTTATCCCTTCTGGAAGGGTGAGGGGGATTACTATAGGTTGTATAAGATATCGAAGGGTGGTACTACGGCTGTAGTCTCATCAACTGTTAAGAGCTACTGCGATTCCGTGGGAGGGTGGAGACCAGAAAAGACCCTAGAGTCCGACGAGGAGCTGGGCAGGCCTGACGTCATAGAGGTTCTAGGCCCAATCACTATATCGCGCAATATAGGCTAACGCCCTAAAAGTCCGTTATCAAAACGTCTATTCAGGAGAAATATGCTACAGGCAGGTGACCAGGTCCCAGACCTTGAGTTAAACACCACGTTGGGCAGCATAAGAACCTCCTCACTTAGGGGCAAGAAGCTAGTCATATACTTCTTCCCCAAGGCCTTCACTGCCGGCTGCACTAGGGAGCTCAGGAGGTTCGCGGAGCTCTATGAGGAGTTTAGGAGGAACAACGCTGAGGTGATAGGGGTAAGCGTTGACAGCCTTGAGACCCTGAGGAGGTTTGGTGAAAAATACGGGGCCAGGTTCCCTCTCGCCAGCGATGTGTCAAAGGAGGTCTCAAAGGTCTTCGGCGTTTTAAAGGAGGGCGGAAAGAGCGCCCTGAGGGTGACCTTCATAGTTGACCAGCAGGGCGTGATCCGGAAGGTTCTGAGCAACCTAAAGAGGGCTGAGGACCACGCTGACATGGCGTTAGAGGCCGTGAGGTCCATTTAACCAAGCCAAGCCCTGGGGCAGTTTTAATGACCCCAAGGAAAACCTCAAAAACTTATTTTCCACCACTTATACGTGGTGGATAAGTGATGGTAAGGACTGTGAGCTCCTATCATTACTATGATCCCGTTCACGCATATTTCCTAGTCTATGGCCTTCTCAACGGCGTCCACAAAGGCAACATCGCGTTGGAGCCAAAATATGAAGAGTTCGACTCCCTCAACAGGAGGGTGATCAACGCAAGGGATCTAGAGGTTAGCGCCGTCTCGGCCGTGAACCTATGGAGGATTGCAGACGACTATTACGTGCTCACCGTCGGCAGCACGCAAAGGTACGACGTAGGCCCAGTGATAGTCAGCAAGAGGCCCTACCGGAAGGAGGAGATAAGCGACCTCTCCATAGCCGTCCCAGGGACGTCATTTAGCGGATATTACTACTATAGGTTGTTCTTCAGGGCCAGGGACGAGGTAGTCATCAGGTATGATAAGATCCTTGAGGCCGTCCTGAAGGGCGAGGTTGACCTTGGGCTCCTTCTCCCTGGGCCTGCCACCACGATGGCCTATGAAAGGCGTGGCCTTGTAAAGGTAGCTGACATAGGTGAGGAGTGGAGGCGGGCCGCGGGGGAGCTGCCAATACCACTGGGGTCGTATGTTGTCAACAGGAGGCTCCTCACTAGGGAAGAGGCGGAGGAGGTTAAGCAGGCCTTCAGGGAAGCTATAGACTTCGCCAGGAGACATCCCGAGGAGGCCTTAGCCTACGCAACAAATTTCGCGTCAGGCGCTGACGCCAAGTCCGTGAGGGAGTTCATAGAGGGCTGTAAATCAATATATGATATGGGGGAAACTGGAAAGAGGGCCATCATGAAGGCGATAGAGCTTGGTCGCCAGAGGGGCCTCGTCGATTACGTTCCAAGGCTTGAGTTCATCTAGGATCCTTTACTTAAGTTGCCTGAGGCTGAACTCGTAAAGCCTTAATGCCCTTATCGCCTTGCAACAGGGGCTTAGGGCGTGGACCATCTGACGCAGTGCGAATTAATCAAGGTCCTGGAAGACATGAAGTCCCTTGGGGCCTTCGTCGAGTTCACGTCCCTGACCTACGAGGGGGAAGGCCAGGGTGAGAGCCAGCTCGACAAATACGTGGAGGACGCAGTTAGGGGACTAGCGTCTTCAACAACCCTGGAGAGGCTTAAGGACAACCCCGTCGTCAGGGCGTTCAGGAACTTCTACTGGAGGCTCGGCATTGATCCAACCAAGGTTAGGCCGAGCTCAGAGGCCCTGGCGAGGAGGGCGCTTAGGGGCGAGTTCCCGAGGGTTAGCCCTCTCGTGGACGCGGGGAACATAGCCTCGGTGTTAACGTTAATACCCATCGGAATCTACGACCTTGACCTCCTGAGCCCTCCACTGATTATCACGCTGAGCAAAGGATCGTCAAAGTTCACGCCGATAGGCGGGAGGGAAGAGGCGCTTCCACCGGGCTATCCGGTGATGGTAGACCAGAGGGGCGTGGTCGTCCACGTGTACGCTCACAGAGACTCAACGCTTACATCGGTCAGGGCGTCGACGAGGAGGGCGCTGGTCGTCGGGACTGGGGTGCCAGGCGTCGAGAAGGAGCTGGTAAGGAAGGCCGTCAGGACAACGGCTGAGCTAGCGGCGAGGGTGGGGTGGAGGCAACAGGGGGATATCTGTGAGGCTTAGTGGAGCCGGGGCCGGGATTCGAACCCGGGATATAACGGGTCTCGGCAGGGCTCACCCACTGCAGCCCGCCGCCTTGGACCGCTCGGCCACCCCGGCTCCAGGTAAACGGCCTACCCCAGGCTCTAAAGCCTTTTCACGATACTTAGGGCCACCGTGAGACGGTGCTGACCCCAGCGAGATCAATACAGACGTCAACGACTTCACCGGGGGCTGGCCTGTAGTCCCCAATTGAGCACCTCACGGGCTTGCCCAGCCCGACGTCGATGAGGGCCCTACCCCTCCCCTCGGTTACGTAGTAAATTGAGATAACCCTCCCCTGGAGATGTGGGCCCCTGCAGCCGCCCGCAGGGGCTACCACGGCTGATGACGGCCTGAAGGCAACGAACTCCCCCTTGTCGTCTACTAGGTTGAAACGTTCAGGCAGCCTCAGGGTCTCAAAGAACCTGGAGGCCTCGAAGATGTTATCAAAACCCATGTACATGGCAGCCTCAAGGACCCTCGGGTTTGACACGGCCTCCTCAGGCCTGCCTAGGTCAATTATCCTCCCGGACTTCATGAAGTAGACGCTGTCAGCTACTCTGAGCGGCCTTGTGACGCTCTGAGACACTACTATAGTGCTGAGGCCGAACTCCTTAGTGGCCTCGGCAATTATGTCGAGGGACCTCTCTGAGGAGTCAGGGTCAAGGTTCGAGAGGGGCTCGTCAAGGAGGAGGGCCCTTGGCCTCACGGCAAGCGCCCTCGCTATCGCGACCCTCTGCATCTGCCCCCCGCTGAGCTCCCTGGGTTTCCTGTCTAACAGGTCAATTATGTCGAGCTTTCTCGCCAACTCGAGCACGATCTTCTCCCTCTCCTGTGCTGGTACTCTTCTGATCCTGAGGCCAAACTCTATGTTGGCCCTCACGCTCATGTGCTCGAACAGCGCGTAGCTTTGAGGCACGTACCCAACGCTCCTCGACTCTATGGGCGCCCTCGTTATGTCGCGACCGTCGAGCACTATAGAGCCTGAGGCGGGGACGTAGAGGCCAGCGATCGTCTTCAGCAGCGTGCTCTTTCCGGCCCCGTTAGGCCCGAAAACCAGCGCCAGCTCTCCGTCTTTCACGGTCATGTCGAGGGGGCCCAGCGTGAAACCCCGAAGCTTGACTGTCAGCGACCTTATCTCAAGCACTGGGCCTGCCCCTCTGCATGATGAACCTGGCCACTAGAAAGACTGCGAGGACGACTATTAGCATTGCTGCAGAGAACTGGGCGGCGTCAAGGATGCCGAGGCCTACGTAGGCCTCATAGATAGCCACGGGGGCAGGGTAGATGAGGCTCCTCCCCAAGTACACCTGGAACGCCACTATCAGCAGGGCGCCAGCCTCTGAGGCAGCCCTTGCCCAGGCGGTCAGGGCGCCTGTCGCTATTGCCCTCTTGATGCGTGGGAGCACGACGCTCAAGAACGTCCTGAGCCTCGAGGCCCCCAACGTCATAGCGACCAGCTCAACGTCGGGATCGAGGGCCAGGAGGGCGCTCTCTATGACCCTCACCGCATATGTGGCGGATACGTACGTGACGGCCATTGAGGCCCCCACCAAAGTGTCTATCACGTCTATGTGGAGCCTCCTCAGCAAGCCCCCGAGGCCGAAGTACTGGGCAAAGGCAAGCACTATCATTACGCCAACTATTATGTGTGGCACCGCTATAGGGATGTCGACAATCGCCTCCACGAGACCCTTGAGCCTGAAGTCGAACCTGGCGAGGAGGTACGCAAGCGGGGTCCCGAGGAGGACCGAGACAAGGGCGGCAACTGAGGAGGTTATAATCGTGACTAGCAGGGCCAGGGCGAAGCTTGGAACTCTAAGCGCCGATGGTATTCCGGTGCCGCCTATGAGGAGCAGGATCACTAGCGGGTAGACAAAGAATATTATGAGTATCGTCGAGAGGAGGATTGCAAAGGACAAAAAGAGGGCCGATGTTGGGCTGAGCCTCAACGCGCCTCACGGGAATATCGATGAGAGGTAGCTGACGTTAGCCAAGGGCATCGTGAAGGGCTTGAGCACTGCCGGGACAGCGCTGTAGTTCCCGTACACAATGCCAGGGACTATCGGCTGTATTCCGTAGGAGCTCAGAATCTTCTGACCCTCAGGGCTGAACAGGAGCAGGAGGAAGTCTATGGCTGCCTGCTGGTTAGGGGCGCTGAACGGTATTGTTATCGTGTAGACGACAGGGTTGCACGCGAAGACCTGCGTCTTGCCGAGCTCGGTCCAGGTCACGTTGACCCGGTGGTAGAAGTTCACGTAGCTGAGGTTCCCAAGGTTTATGAATGGCGGCAGAGTTATGTAGGTCATGTTGAAGCCCTTCTGCTGATAGTACTCGGTCTGCGGGATCGCGTTCGACGTGTAGGCCGAGAGTATGAACTGCACTGAGTTGTTGGCGTACATCAGCGTGAGCAGGTCTATCTCCGTGTTCCTCATCTGGTACTTTGACGGGTTACCATAGACGGCGTCCCAGAGGTAGGAGGCGTTGTTGAAGAACGCGAGGCCTGCGAGCTTAAGGACGCACTGGGCCTGGTACCCGCTCGGGTCGGTGAAGGGGTTAGAGACCCCCACGACCGTTGAGCTGTTGAGGGCTATGATCTGGAAGATCTCCCTCCACGTCTGGTTCCACGCCGCGCTCAGAGGGGTCTCTGACTGCGCCTGCTTCCACAGCTTGTAGACCTCTACCCCGGCCGGGGTCTCAAGGTCGACGATTATCACCATCTGGGTCACGCCGAAGGCTATCTCATAGTTCGCGTAGTTCGGGAACAGCACCTTCGGTATCGTTGTCGTGTCGGCGGAGGCAACGACGCTGAACACCTGCGTGGTCGCCTCCTTCTGAGCAACCTCCCCGCTCCCGGCGAAGAGCGGCTGGCCTATCGTGACGCCAGGGTAGTAGCTCTTGAAGAGGTTAAGGAGCTGGGTGAAGGCGAACTTCAACGTCCCTGCGGCCCCAACAGTCAACGGCGCTGACGTAAGGGACGTAGTTGGGGTATAGGTAGTGGTGGTCGTGGTCGTCGTGACTGAGTAGCTGGTGACGGTCGTAGTCTTCTTGGGGACGGCCACGTAACCTATGCCAGCGCCGACCAGCAGCCCGATTATGAGGCCCACCACAAGGTACGTCCAAGTCGGCGGGTCCGACCTCGCCATGCTTAGGTCCCCCTAGGTCAGAGCTACTGTTATTTTAAAAGGGTTACTGACGTATTAGAGTATATTGATATATAGCTTTCATCAGCTGCCCAACTTCTCCACGACCTCAAGGTATTTCCTTATGGCGTCCCTTATCAGCTCGCTTCTGTACTTGCGGGACTTCGCCGCGACGGTGTCTAAGAGCATAAGGGTATCAAGGTCTAACTTAAACGATATGATCCTGACGCCCTTCCTTTCCCCGCCCGTCACGGATAACCCCCATTCACTTTATAGCCCACCATTAAAGGCGACCAAGTAAGCTGAGACTTCAGGGGCGTCCCCGGAATAGCCGGCCATTTTCGAAACTGGCGTATAGGTTTTATTAGGGGCAGGATAGGAGTCCATTTGGTGCCGCCGTAGCTCAGCGGGTCAGAGCGCCGGACTCATACGGCCCCTGACACCGAGGTCGTGGGGGCCTGGGGGATCCGGAGGTCCCGGGTTCGAACCCCGGCGGCGGCACCACCTCCTTTAAAAAGCGCTTCAAATGGAAAGACAAAAGGCCTTCAGAGGTATACCGAGGCCAGCGAGCTAAATATGAGCGGGGCCACCAGGCCGAGGAGGACTACGAGGAGGGCGCCTATCACTAAGGCAGCCACATACTTGGCCTGCGCCTTATGACTTGCTTCGCCCTTAGTAAGGAGCTCCCTTGAGGCTATCACGTAGTAAACCGCGCTCACGCCGCTGTTAATGAGGGCCGCCAGCGCAAGCCAGACCGTGTAGCCCACGGCTGAGAGGAACAGGTAGAACTTGCCCCAGAACCCGAGCAGCGGGGGCACTCCTAGCAGGCTGAACAGCAGGACTGACGCCGAGATGGCGCTGGCGGGGCTAGAGCTCATGAGGCCCCTCAGCCTGTCCAGCTCCTTTCCAAGCCCGCCAGTGAACACGAAGAGCGGCGCCTTGGCGAGGGCGTAACCGATGGACTGAAGCGCGACGGCGTAGAGGGACAGCCTAACCATGTAATCATTGCCTAGGCCCGCGAAGTAGGAGGCCGCCGCGAGGGCGGCGACGATATAGCCCACCTGGGCCATGGAGCTGTAGGCCAGTATCGCCTGAAGGTCCCTCGTGGTTAGGGCCGCCACGTTAGCGTAGGTCATGGTTGCCACAGCCAACACGGCGAGCGTGAGCGCGACGTCCCCTGCCAGGGGCGACGTGAACGAGGAAACTACAAAGACCCTAGCTATCACGGCTATGAACGAGAGCTTGACTACTGATGCCACGAAGGAGACGGTCCTTCCATCTCCTCTCCCGTAGACGCTTGGCAGCCACCAGTGGAACGGGAATAGGCCGATCTTGAACCCAAGGGCGGCCAACAGCAGGAGAACTGAGACGGCCACGATCTCCCTCGCTACAGGTGAGGTCTGGGTCAGCTCAGTCAGCCGGAGCGAGTAGGTGCCGGAGGCAGTTGAGTAGAAGGCGAGCGATGCGATGAGGACGAGCGTGGCCACTATGCCAACGAAGATGTACCTTACGGCGGCCCCCTTTGCCTCCTTGAGGTCAGAGGCCGCGATCACGACGTAGCTGACGACGGAGACCAGAAGCCAGGAGGCGAGTATGACGAGGAGGTTCGCTGCGCCAGCGAGGAAGAAGGAGCCGAAGAGGGTCAGCGGTATGAGGCTGTAAAGGGACGGGCTGCTGGTCCAGCTGAGGCCCTCTGACCCAATCGCAATCATATATATTATGGCCGCGAGCGCTATGCCGAGAAGCATTAGGGACGTAAAGGAGTCCTGTACGACTAGGCCGCCGTAGAAGTTTATGGGGGCCCTTGAGGTAGCGTAGAGCAGCACTGCCGCGAGCGTTGTAAAAGACCCAACGCCTATCCCAGCCAGCACAACGGGGGCCACGTTATTGCGTCTGCCGAGCGGGGACGTAACTGGCGCTAGGAGCGAGGCGGCCAGGGTCAGGTAAAGCATGAACTCAACTGTGGGCTTCTCCCACACCCTTCATCACCTCCAGGCCAGGACCATCAAGAGCCCAACGACGACTAGCATGAACAGGTAGAGCGTCAAAATGTAGTCAGTCCGGCCCCTGAACAGGGCCCTGAGCCCCGTGGAGGTAAGCTCGCCGGCCTTCGGCAGGACGTAGTGGTAGAACAGGTCAATTGCCCTGTTAATTATGTTCAGCAGCCATGAGAGGCCCGCGAAGGAGTCAAGGAACAGGTAGTAGATCGCCGAGTTCACGTACCATCTGTTGAACAGGAACCCGTGAATCCACCTGAGCGCGGGACTCCTGTCAAGGAGGTCAAACAGGTAGTGCCTCCTCAGGTAGATCATAGCGACCAGTATTATCTCAATGATCACGAGGGCCGTTATTGTAATGGTGGTTGCGTCTAGCGGAACCATGAACGTGGGCAGGGCCATGATTCCAAGGGTCTCATAGACCCCCTGCGAGACGTACTTCCCAACTACGAACCATGCGGCCCCTATCACTATCGAGGCCAGGCCGAGTATGAAGTAGGGGCCTAGCATTAATACTGGGGCCTCATGCAGGTGCTCCTCCTCATGGGCCCTGTGGAGCGGCGGCACGTGGAAGACGCGCACAAGGAGCCTAGTTATGTAGGCGACCGTGAAGAACACCGCCAGCACGGCCAGGGCGTAAAGGGATAGCACGCCCGCCCTCGCCACGTCGCCAAGGACGAGCTCCTTGCCGAAGAACCCGGCGAAGGGTGGCACGGCAGCCAGGCTCAGCCCTGCCAGCCACGCTGAAGCTGTGGTGACCTTCATGAACCTGGAGTAGAGGCCCATGTCATCTATGAACCTGCTGTGCGCCACGTGCAGGGCGTAGCCAGCGACTAGGAACAGCGCCGCCTTGAAGACCGCGTGGGCTATCAGCATGGCGAGGCCCGCCATCTCTGCGTCTGCCATGACGGCGTAGTTGCCCGTTGTGACCGCAAGCCCGCCGGCGGCCACGGCAAGTATCATGTAGCCCAGGTACTCGGCCGTCGAGAAGGCCAGTATCAGCTTAAACTCATGGTTCACGATAGCCATGGTGGCCATCATGAACAGGGTGACCGCGGCGAGGCTGGCTACTATAAGGAAGTACTCGTGGACCTGGGCGACCGCACCAGCATACCCTGCTGCGGCCGCCGCCAGGGCGCCCACGAAGAATATCGGCGCGAACCTAAGCATGTAATATACGCCCACCTTGACCATGGTTGCGGCGTGTATCAGGGCCGAGACAGGCGTCGGGCCCGTCATAGCTGTTACGAGCCACTCGAAGAACGGGAACTGGGCGCTCTTTGACAGGGCCCCAAGGGTGAACACGAACAGGAAGAGCGTCAACAGGTCCTTGGCCGCCAGCTGCCCCATCCAGGACGCGGCCGCGCCGGCTATGGCAGGTATACTCATGGACCCGACGAGCGTGAACAGGCCCGTCATTCCGATCAGGAAGCCTATGTCGCCAACCCTCGTGAAGAGTATCGCTCTAACCCCGCTCGTGCTCGGCTCAAAGTACATGGGCTTCCCGAGGGCGTAGGACTTGGGAACGCCGACCCAGTACTCCTCCTCGTCGGTGTACCAGTGGCCTATCAGGGCATAGCTTGCCAGCCCGGTCCCCTCCCAGCCAATGAACATAAGTACGAGGTTGCTGGCTGTCACAACCAACATCATGCTGCCAACGAAGAACGATATGAAGAAGAAGTACCTCTGGACGCCCCAGTCCCCCTTCATGTAATCGATGCTGTAGACGTCTATCAGGAAGCTGAGCCAGGAGACTACGGTCGCCATTATCGCCCCTAGGCCATCAAGGTAGACCCCAACCCTTACCTTGAGCACCGAGTCCCAGTACCACGGGCTTGTGGCGTAAATGACCTCATGGTCTACAAGGACGTAGTAGAGGGCGACCGTAGAAATTATTGCGCTCGCAAGGACGCTTAGGACGCTTATGACCCCGTAGACCTTCTCATTCCTCACCCCAGCAAGCCAGAGGAGGGCTAGGACCCCGGCCCCAACAAAGGGGGCCAGCCAGGTCCACGACCATACGAGCCAGGAACCGTAAACCACGGTTGCGGCCATTTACTGCGCACCTCCGAGGGACCCAGTAAGAAGGACGACGTGGGAGACCGCGAAGGACAGGCCTGACGTGAGGGGGTCTATGGCCAAGAAAAACACAACGCTAAACACCGCTATCGCAAGCATCGACAGCTTAAACCCGTCTACAACTTCACGAGCCTCGACCCTTGACCTGGGCTGCCCATAGAATATCCTCCTCATAGTTATGAAGGCATAGGCGGCCGTGACCGTGAGGGCAACTATGAGAAGTAATGACATTCCGAACATGTACTCGTAGCCCCTGAAGAGGTAGCTGTTGACCACGCCGAGGACAATAAAGATCTCGCTCCACATCCCAACGCTCGGCGGCAGGCCGGCAAGGTTCATGAAGCCAAACAACGCCAGGGCGGCGACCAGTGGGTACCTTCTTGCAAGGCCGCCCATCTTGCTGATGTCCCTGAGGCCCTCGAGCTCCGTTATGAAGACGCCGGCGCTCATGAAGAGCAGGGCCTTGCCTATCGCGTGGGACAGGTAAATTAACATGGCGCCAATTATCCCGTACGGGTTCAACGTCGAAAGCCCCAGGAGCATATAGCCCATCTGGCTTATGCTAGAGTACGCCAGGAACCTCTTGTAGTCGGTCTGCCTAAGGGCGACGAGCCCTGCGTAGACTATCGTCGTGAAGGCGAGGCCAATGAGGAACGGCCTCCAGGCAGTCATCTGGGCCGGGAAGAGCGGGATGATGAACCTTGCGATGGCGTAGCCGGCCAATCCTATGAGGTTGGGCGACAGCAGCGCTGAGATCGGCGTGGGGGCCTCAGCGTGGGCGTAGGGGAGCCACATGTGGACCCCAAATATGGCCATCTTAACGAAAAGGCCGAACAGCATTAGGATCGCTATGACGGTTGCGGCCTCCCCAAGGTAGTCAACGGGGCCAACTGACGAGAGGGACCCGTTGACTATGACTAAGTAGTTGAAGGTGTGGGTCAGAATCCCTAGGTATAGGACGCCAGTCAGGAACACCACGGCGCCTATGTGGGTCCAGACGAAGTAGAGGAGTGATATGCGCCGCCTGTCACCGTATCCGTAGAACGCTATCAGGAGGAATGACGAGATGAGGCTTCCCTCGAGGAAGACGTAAAACTCCACGAGGTTAGTCGATAGGACAAGGCCGAGCATGGTGACGGCGAAGATGTTGTAGAGAAGCAGGTAGGCGCCGAGGCCTGGCACCCTCTCGCCGTGCCTCTCCATCTCCTCAATTCTCGTCTCCATGTACTTTATGCTGTATATTGCCACGAAGGCGGTAACGATAGAGACCCCTATGATCACTGGGGCCGACAACCCGTCGAGGCCGAGGGCGAAGACGCCTATGCCGTACCTAGTGAGGTTAAACGTCAGGGGGTCCACAAGGCTGCCTGCCTGCAGGGCGCCAACCCCATAGCCATATATTACAATGGCCAACGGGATCAGTAGGGCAGCTGAACTGATGTAAAACAGGGCGTGGAGGCCTGCCCTGCTTCTCATGGGCCAAGCGATTATTCCCAGGGCCAATGGGATTACAATAGACATCCACAGGATGGGTATCCCAAGCATCATGCTCACACACCCTCCTCCTCAAGGTCTGAGCTCGAGAGGGAACGGTACGTCCTCATAAAGGCCAGGAGAATAGAAACTACAACTATGACCTCCACTGTGGCCACGGCGACGACAATTATGCCGAAATAGGTCGCTACGTAAGGGTTCCCCATGAGCATCGGTAAGACGAACAGGAGGAGCCCGTTAAAGATGACCTCAACTGAGAGCAGCTGCCTAACTAAGTTCCTCGACGCCGTCAGGCCGTAGGCGCCTATGGCCATTACCAGGGCTGAGACAACGAAGGTTATCATGGCCGTGAGCTCATCAACTATTATCATGATCTCTCACCCCTCCTCGCTATGGCGATGGCCTCTACAATCGTCGCCCCTTGCCCTATTAGGATTAGGGCCAGGACAGGCAGGTACCTCCTCAACGCCTCGACGGCAGCGACCTGGACGCTTACTTGAGATGGAACGGCGTAAAGGTTGTATAGCCTAAGTGAGAACGCGAGGACGAGGACGAACGCGGCGACCACCGTAGCGGAGATGACGCCCTTGAAAGTATCGTACTCCTCCCTGCCCATCGGGCCCAGCATGCTGATGGTAATTATGATGAACATGACCGCCGCGCCCACGTAGACGAGCACGATGTACGCTGCGACTATTCCTAGGCCGAGCAAAGCCAAAACTGCAGCGGTAAGCGAGCCGAGGACGGCAAGTGAGATGCTGGCGTAGACGAGGTCCCTGGCCCTAACAACAAGGAATGACGAGACTGTAGCCGCAACCCCCATCACAGCGACGAAGAGCGGGAGGTCTAAGGAGGTCCCGCTCATGCCGACCCACCCCCAGACCCTCCGGTCTTGGTCTCCGAGGGCGCCTGCTCACCGCCCTTAGTCAAGGTCGCCTTCTCCTCTTCCTCCTCTACTGGAACCTTGACAAGCCCCCTCTTCTCGTCGAAGATGTACCTTACGGGGACCCCTTCCTTGGCCGTTATGAACTCAGGCTCCTTCTGGAAGTCTTCAAGGGTTAATATCATGTCGGCCATGTTGAAGTAAACTATGTCATGGTAGGGGACGTGATACAGTGCCTCCGTGGGGCACACGTCAACGCAGTAGCCACAGAATATACACCTGTTGTAATTTATGACAGGGTACTTCTTCTTTACAACGCGGCCCGTCCTCTTGTCCTTTACGTTTATTGAAACCATCTTCATGGCCCTCGCAGGGCAGATCCTCGCACATGAGGCGCAGCTGATGCACTTGTCGAATATGAGTACGATGTAGCCCCTGTAGCCCTGCCTGAGCTTTATGTACTCGTGGGGGTAGAGCAGCGTTATCCTATTAGGGTCTATGAAGTACTTGACCCCGAGCATCAGGGCGCCCAGGTTCCCCGCCACCGCCCTTCCGAGGAAGGTCGCCCGCGGGACGCTCCTGGTCACAGGCCTTGCGGGCACCTGCACCACCCCCTTAGGGCATCACCCCGAAGTAAGCCTCCGCTAGGCTGATCCCGAAGGCCGCTAACGACATGGGTATGAGCACCTCCCACGCCAGGCTGAGCGCCTGGTCAAGCCTATACCTGCCGTACACGGCCCTCAGGAAGCTCATGATTGCCATCACCACAACGGCCTTTATTGAGACTATGATGCTCGGGATCAGGTAGCCCAACACTATCCCTGGACCGGGCACGTAGGGGGCCCACCCCCCTAAGAATATCAACGCTATCAGGACCGAGAACGCCCATCTCCTGATGTACGCGGCGCCCATGTTGAGGCCGTACATGAGGCCGCTGTACTCGGTGTAGGGGCCGGCCACCAACTCGCTTTCTGAGTCAGGTATCTCGAAGGGGAAACCGCTTGTAGACATGAGGACAGCAATGAAGCTAGCCAGAAGGGCTATGGGGTTCAGGAGGCCCAGCCACACGCCGCTCAACTGATCATTAACTATGTCTACGAGGTTGAAGGTTCCGGTCAGGGGGACGACCGAGAGCAAGCTTATCACAGCGATGAGCTCATAGGCGACTATTATGAAGCTCTCCCTCACCCCTCCTACCACGGAGAACTTGTTGTTGCTGGCCCATGACAACATGAGGATAAAGATGGGCGAAAGGGTCGAGAGGGCAACAGCTATCAGCAGGCTGTAGCTCATGGGGATGGGCCAGTATGTACTTATCGAAGTCATCGGGACTGCGACCATAGGCAATAGCGATAGGACTACTGCTATGTTAGGGGCGAGGATATAGGGGAGGAAGTCAGCGGTTGACGGAACAATTATCTCCTGGACCATATACCTGATAAGGTCGGCTATTAGCTGGGTGGCCCCGCCTGTCCTCGGACTTATCTCAAGTGGCCCATACCTCATCTGGACCCTCGCTGCGGCCTTCCTCTCGAACCATATAATGAAGATAACGACTACGAGCGCGGCAACGAAGCCAGGAATGATAACATATTGGTAGACGGGCGGATAGAAAATTATGTAGTGCAGCAGGCCCCAACCAATATCATAGAGGACGCTCGCGACTGACATGGCTATCACCTGTCCCACTCAGGCGGGAAGTAGTCAAAGCTGCCGTAGATGGCCGGCAGGTCCATTAGCCTGTGCCCAGGCATCACGTACTTGAAAGCTATGACGTTTCTGAACGAGGGTGAGACCACCCTAACCCTATAGGGCACGTCCTTTCCATCGCTCTCCACGTAGTAGAACATCTCGCCCCTGCCCGCTTCAACCCTAGCTGATGCCTTGCCGGCCGGCACCTTGAGCGTCGCGAATAACGGCATCAGCTTAACCCTGTACTTGCCGGCGTAGGGTATGTTACCCTCGTAGACGTCCTTGTAGAGCTTGGGGGCCGTCTTCCAGAACTTATCGTGCATGAAGCCTTCCCTCGGATGCTTCTCGAGCCAGTCCACGACCTGCTCAATTATGTTAAGGCTCTGCCTTATCTCCTCCACCCTCTGCCACGCCCTAGCCAGGGCGTCGCCCTCCTCAAATACCGGAATTTCAAAGTTTAGCTCGCCGTAGGCCTCGTAGGGCTCCACGAGCCTGACGTCATACTTAATACCGCTGGCCCTCGCGTTGGGGCCCACGATCCCTAGCTCGGCCGCCCTTGTCTTGCTAAGGACGCCTACGCCCTCAAGCCTCTTCCTGATGTTCGGGTTGTTCAAAAATATCTTCGCGTACTCGTCAAGCCTTCTCCTCATGTACCTCACCGCCTTCCTGGCGTTCTCGGGGAAGTCATCAGGTATATCACGCCTTACCCCTCCGAAGACGGGGTATGAGTGCGTGAGCCTGGCCCCCGTCAAGTGCTCGGCTAGATCTATGAAGACCTCCCTGTCGCCGAACGCCCACATGTACAGGGTTGAGTGGCCAAGGAAGACGCCGAATATCCCGAAGCCGTAGAGGTGACTGGCGATCCTGTTAATCTCGCAGAGCAGGACCCTCAGGTACTTTGCCCTCTCGGGAGGCTCTATATCCATTAGCTTCTCGACAGCCTCTACGTAGGGCAAAGTTATGTTGCACGCGTCAAGTATCGCCATGCGTTCGAACAAAGGTATGTTCTTAATCCAGTCCCTGCCCTCAGCGAGCTTCTCCATCGTCCTGTGGACGAAGCCTATGTCAGGGTCAACCCTAACCATCACGTCGCCGTCGACTTCAACGATTATCCTCATGTGGCCGGAGCCGGGGTGTGCCGGCCCTATCTGAACCTCGTAGACCCTTCTCTCAATGGGCCTGACTTCCATGCCGGGGAGGCGCGGGATGCCGCCTCCGGTGACGCCCTCCTGGACGCTCATGCTCACCACCACTTGGTCGCCACGAAGGCCTCGTAGTCGACCTCTATGTCATCACTCTCCTCCTTGACGACGAAGTCCTTCCTGAGGGGCTTCAGGGCCGCAACGACAGGGGTAAGGAGCAGCGGCCTTAGGTCGGGGTGGCCCTCAAATATGACGCCAAACATCTCGTACTCCTCGCGCTCCTGGAACTCAGCGCTGAGCCACACGCCGGTAAGGCTTGGAACCCTTGGGTCGTCCCTGTTTATGTAAGTAGACAACGATACGACCAACTTCGACAGCTCCTCATTAAGGTAGCTCGTGACGTGATACATAACCTTAAACTGCTTCTTGGCAGGGTAGTCGACGACCCCCACAGAGATCACGTGGTCGAACCCCATCTCCTTCAGCCTCCTGGCGGCCTCGACTAGATGTTCGGGCTTCACGACGAAGTCGAGGTAGCCCTTTGAGGGCTCATAGACGGGGTTCAGGTCCTTGAGCTTCTCGGCTATCGCCTTCCACTGCTCAGGGGGCTGAGGCGGTGGCGGCGGAGCTGGCGGCTTTGGGGGCGGAGCCGCAGGGGGCTGTGGCTTCCCAGCCGGCGCGGCCCCCGGGGAAGGCTTAGGCGCTGGGGCCCCGCTGGAGCTCAACCTTCTCACCCCTCCACCCGCAGAGGTCCTCCTTTGGAAGTACATACTTGAGGTCCTTCCTCACGCCCTCAATGACCCACCTAGAGGCGAGGCCCCTACTTCTTATCATTCTCTGAAGCTCAACGATGGCACGGGCGACCGCTTCAGGCCTCGGGGGACAGCCGGGTATGTATACGTCCACAGGCACGACCTGCCAGGGCCTCACTATGTTATAGCTGTTGTAGAATATGCCACCGTCAAGGGCGCAGGCCCCCATGGCTATGACGAACTTAGGGTAGGGCATCTGCTCCCACGTGATCCTTACCGTGCACGCCATCTTCTTGGTGACCGTGCCCTCAATTATGATTAGGTTGGTCTGCCTGGGGCTGACCCAGGGCAGCGATCCGTACCTTTCATTGTCAAACCTTGGTCCCCATGCAGCGCCTATCTCGCAGCCGCAGCAGCTCGTCATTAGGTGAACGGGCCAGAGGCTAAAGGCGGTGGCCCAGTCCACGAGCCTTGCGACGGTCCCCTTGATAAGGTGTTCCTTCGCTAGCTGTGCGGCCACGTCAAGGTTGCCGATGTAGGCCTTTCCCTCACTTGCCTGAGAGGCCTGGGCCAACCCTGTTTACACCCCCCACTGGTTCACCTTCTTTGAGACGTAGGCCCCGTAAGCAATGAGTGGGGCGAAGACGGCGACGAGTATTAGGTAGAGCGTGAGCAGATCCCCTGTGTAGCCCCTGGAGGCGGCCGCTACGAAGGTCAGGAGCACAACCGCGGGCTCCAACGCCAGGAACATTATAAGGTAGCCGAAGTACTGGAACGTCAGCCTTGACTTGCCTACGCCGCGGGGTGGGTTTGAGGACTCGAAAGGAAGGTACTTGTAGGGCTCAACCCTGTCGATCCTCTCGCTCGCCCTGAGCGCTATCCTGATGAGGAGGATCGTGCCAACGAGCACGGCGAGGATTATCATCGGCACTATTATGAACGAGTTCGCCGCCAACACTAACGGACTATAGGCTATAGACAAGTTTCAGGCACCGCCGAATCCGTTAAGGGAAGGACTGATTTAAATTTCTTGATAACGAGGGAGGAATTGCGGGCCATTACAAGGCCTTTCTGGCAGATAAGTCTAAAATCGTTGGGCCTGGCTTCAGTTCGGGAACGCGCATGGTCGAGAGGGTTCCGCCGGAGGCAGAAGTAAAGTACAACAAGTATCTCCAGCTAAGGGATACCTATAACGCGATAGTACAGCAGAGGCTCGCGGCCGAGACATCGTTAAGCGAGATAGAGAAGGTGCTCGAGAGGCTCAACAGCCTCTCTGACGACGCGGAGGTCTATAAGATGACGGGCTTCGTCCTAGTTAAGTCGACAAAGGCTGACCTGATAAAGGAGCTTCAGGACAGGAAGGAGGAGCTGGAGCTGAAGATTAAGGCGCTGAAGAACCAGGAGGACCTAGTCAAGGGAGAGCTCGAGAGGCTCGCGAGCGAACTGCAGGCCCTGGTACAGGGGGCGGGCCAGTCGCAGCCGAAGGCTGGAGGGGCGTGAAGGCGTTCTGGCAACTGCCGTCTTGACGCCGTCTCAGGAGGCGCGCAGGTTCTTCTCTGAGCTCATGGACTTCGTAAGGGGACGAAAGGTAGTCGTGACAAGCCATGGAAATGCCGACCTTGACGCCGTTGCCTCAGGCCTGCTCCTCTGCGAGTTGATAAAGAATGTCGCCGTGAGCTGCTGTCTCGCGATCCCCGACGGCCCAAGCAAGGACGCAAGGCGGGCGGCCGCTGAGCTTAGCATCGAGCTCCCGCTCTGCTCAGTGGAGGGCCAGGAGGTAGTGGTAGTCGTTGACGCAGCGAACCTCAGCCAGACCGTCTGTGGGTCAGGCGGATGTCAGGGAAGGACCGTCCTCTTGGACCATCATGAGCCGGGCTCGCTGGCAGTCTCCTCGTCTTTACGATACGTTGACCCAAGCTCCCCGACCTGCGTAGAGTTGGCGCTCGAAGTGATCTTGGCGGGGGGTCTCACGATACCGGCCCCCCTTGCCACATTTGCGCTCGCAGCTATGCTTGAAGAGACAGGGATGTTCGAGAGGGCCTCCTTTAGGACCTTCGCGGCGGCGGCCGAGCTGCTAAGGGTCGGCGGCAGCTACGAGAAGGCCGTTGAAATAGTGAAGAGGGCCAGGACCGAGGAGGGCGTCGACCTTAGGGTAGCGAGACTGAAGGCCGCCGCCAGGGCGAAGGTCGCGAAGGTTTGTGGCGATATAGTCGTCGCCTCAACATTCGTAGGCTCATACGAGGCCGACGCTGCTAGGGGGCTTGTGTCGTTAGGCGCTGACGTAGTGATAGTCGTCAAGGAGGGAAGGGCCTCCATAAGGGTGTCCAAGAGGGCCGTCGAAAGGGGCATCAGCGCAGCAGAGCTGGCGTCATACTTGGCCTCGAGGCTGGGTGGCGAGGGGGGCGGGCACAGGGGGGCCGCAGCCCTTAACGTTCCGGGCGGCCCAGACGAAGAGAAGGTGGCTATGAGGGCGCTGGACCTGGCGGTCCAGTACGTGAGGAGAGCCTGCGGTGATAAGTGATGGCCGGGGAGGGCAGGAGGCCTAGGATATACGCTGACGTCAGGGAGGAGGCCTCAGGGGTTCCGTCCATTCTGGAGAGGCTGGGGGTTATCGTTATCAGGAGGCAGCTCCCCGAGGGCGATTATGTAATCCCCGAGGACATAATTGTGGAGCGAAAGTCGGCCAGCGACTTCATCTCGTCCCTCTTCGATGGAAGGCTCTTCGACCAGGCGTCAAGGCTCACGGAATCGCACGAGGAAGTGTACTACATAATTGAGGGCGACCTCTTCCGTGAGCTGAAGCTGTGGCCGACCAGGAGGAGGCAGGTATTAGGGGCGTTGGCAACGCTTGTCATGGTTTACGGCGTGAGGTTGCTCTGGAGCCCTTCAAGGGAGGAGACAGCTGAGATCCTGGCCGCGATGGCTTCGAAAAGCGAGGAGTCGGGAAGGGGGCCGGTCGTGATTAATAAGAAGCCAAAGCTCAGATCAATTAGGGAGTGGCAACTTTACATACTTCAGTCCTTCCCGGGGATTGGCCTGAAGACCGCCGAGAGGATCCTCCAGAAGTTTGGGTCCCTAGAGGGGTTCTTCAACGCGAGCGTTGCTGAGCTCGCCACAGTGGAGGGGCTCGGCGAGACGAAGGCCGCGAGGATAAAGGAGCTCATAAAGGCCCCCTACACGCGGCGTCAGGATAACAGGACTACCCTAGACAAGTTTTACAGGGATGAGTCAAACCGATAGCTTCATCTGCACGAGCATGCTGTTAACGAAGAACTTGGGGATCTCTGGCATTACGTCCTTCAGCGGTCCTTCAGAGAAGAGCCTCCTCGCCTCAGTCGAGGCCTCCAAGACCTTTTCCCGTAGGTAGCCTAAGACCTTATTAGTAAAATCCCCGTTATTGGGGCTTAACGTGGTCTTAGCCCATGCCTCAAAGGACCTCTCTGCGGGGTCCAGCTTTTTCTTTGTGCCGTTTACGTATGAGAGATAGTCAACTAGGTCGTCAGCGATCTGGTAGGAGACCCCTACAAGCTCACCGAACCTGTAGGCGTCCTCTGCGGCCTCTGGCCTCCTCGCGGCGATGGCGCCAAGCGCAGAGGCTAGGCCGAAGAGCGAGCCTGTCTTAAGCCTGACTATCTCAATGTAATCCGCGGGCTGTCCACTGATGGCGGAGTACGCGTCCATGATCTCCCCCCTCACCATCTCCTCCCATGCCGATATGCTGTAGCTCAGGGCCGCCTGCCCGTGCCTCTCAACTAGCTTAAGGGCGACGGGCACGAGCAGGAGGGAGACAATTGCCGTCTTACCTATGCCATAGAGGACCCACGCGGAAGGTCCCCCTCTTCTGACCATGTCCTGGTCAACTATGTCGTCGAGCGCTAGGCTGGCCGAGTGCACAAGCTCTGCCGCCGCAGCTATGTCTAAAGCCTCGTCAGGGTCTCCCCCTAGCGCCTCACAGGTGGCCATGCTTAGGAAACCCCTGAGCCTTTTACCCCCCTTGCTTATGTAGGCAACGATGTCCGTGAGGCCGAGGCCCTTGAAGCCGGCGGAGATCTCGTTTAGCCTCGCCTCTATCTTCGCCCTGGCCTCGCTGATCTTTAGCGCTATCAGCTCCTCAGCCTTAGCCATAACTTGATGGCCGCCTGCCTGAAACACCTTGATACAGCTAGACTAAAAATAAGTTGGTTAGGGATCGAGAAGAGGTTGGATTGAAGCGTCAGCAGCTGGTGACCACGGGAGGCTCTATTTACGCCGCGCTATCATACGCAGTGATAAGGTTCATTGAGGACATGGTAGAAACCGAGGAAGAGCTCAAGGGGGCGAAGGTTCCGGCCTACCTATTGAGCCCACGAGATGCCATCAATCGCATCACAAGTGAAGGGGAAGTCGAAATTTACATTCCCATGGTGACGGAGGCCGAGAGGGTCATCACCATAGCTGGACACGAAGTCAGGCTGAGCGTCGTCAAATCCCCCAGCGGCCTTGTGAGCGCCTTGGCACTCTATGAGAGCTCCTTCAGGGGGGTGATCATGCTTGACAGGGAGCTCTACAAGAGGCTCGCCCAGGAGACCACGGAGACCGGCACCGAGTTCATGCTCATCTACTCCCCTGAGGGCAGCCTTGCCAGCGTCGAAGGCGAGAGGTACAGGGTGAGGGTTCCACGCGTGAGGGCAAGTATGACTTTTCACACTCACCCAGAGGGCCACTGCGGGCTCTCTGAGCAGGATCTTGAGAGCGCTGTAGACCTCCTGACAGAAGGGGGGCTGGCGAGCGGTTCAGTCACGCCGAGCTGCGCTTCCGTGATGTATAGGTATGGGATGGTCGACGTTGATGACTATGTGGCGTTCAAGGAGGGGAGGAGGGTTGAGGGCAGGAGCATAAGGGTCGTGACCATGCCAATATGACTCACGGCCCGAGCAGGTCCTCAACGGACGGCGGCTTCGGCGGCAGCCCCTTCCTCTCCCTTATCTTCCTTATGAGGTCGTCTAACATGGAGTCGGGGACCGGCGCCCACCTGCTGAACTCGGTGCCCCACAGGGCCTTGCCGGCGGTTGAGCCCCTCAGCTCGGCGGCCAGGTCAAAGCTTTCGGCGATCGGTATCTCTGCGAGGACCCTCACGCCCATGCCTGCGTTTTCAACGTTGAGTATCCTGCCCCTCTTCTTCACAATTATCGTGGTGACGGCGCTGAGGTAGTCCATGGGTATCCTTATGTCGAGCTTCTGGATGGGCTCGAGCAGGGTAGGCCTTGAGGTCAGTATCCCAGCCCAGATGGCGTTCCTTATAGCAGGGTATAGCTGTCCAGGCCCTCTGTGTACCGGGTCCTCGTGAATCACGGCGTCGTGCATGACGACCTTGAGGCCCCTCACAGGCTCAGCGGCCAGAGGCCCTTCCTTGACTGCGACCCTGAAGCCGCCCAGTATGGTGTCCTTCACGTCCTTCAGGTACTGGACGCCTGTCGTCATGTCCACGAAGACGTTTATGTTCTCATCGATGGCCCAAATCCTGCGCGCCTCATCATAGTCCCAACCCGCCTGGTCCCTCAGTATCTTGGCCCTGTCCCTGGGGTCCTGGTCCTCCCTGACGAGGCCCCTGTGGATAAGCTCTATGGTCTCCTCGTTGAGCGGCTCCACGCTTATGTGGAACCTGTTGTGCTTGTTGGGGCTCTTCCCCTCGAAGATCTTGCTCTTCTCCCTCACCGACTCCCTGTAGACGATTATCGGCTGGCTGGCCTTCACCTCAAGGCCGTACATCTCCTTGAGCATCCAAAGGGCTATCTCGAGGTGCAGCTGCCCCATGCCTGAAAGCAGGTACTCGCCCGTCTCCTCGTTGATCTTGGCCACAAGGTTGGGGTCCTCTATCGTTAGCTTCCTTAGCGCGTCGACGAGCTTTGGCAAGTCCTGGACCTTCGCGGGCTCGATAGCTATCGTCACGACGGGCTCGGCAATGTAGTGGAGCTGCTCGAAGGGCGCGGCCTGGCTCTTGTACGCGGAGTCTATGAGGGTCTCTCCAGCCCTCAGGTTCTCAATGCCCATTATCGCGGCAATGTTGCCTGCCGTGACCCTGTTTGTGAGCTCCCTGAAGGGCCCCATGTAGAGGCTGACCTGGAGGACCCTGCCGACGCTGTCCTGCGACACTATGTAGACCTCCTTGCCTGGCTCAAGGGTTCCCGAGAAGACACGGCCGGTCGCGACGAGGCCTGCCCTCTCAACCCTTATGGCGTTGACGTAGAACACGAGGGGGCCATTGGGGTCAGCCTCCATCATGGCCCTGCCAAGGTCGCTGTCGAGGTTCCCCTTCCAGATCTTGGGGATCCTGTACTTTTGGGCCTCCTTGGGGTTGGGGACGAACTTGACGACCATGTCGAGAAGGGCCTCGTGGAGGGGCGCCTTCTTTGTAAGCATGGCGATCTTGTCCTTGTCGCCGGATGAGTAGGCCTCTATGATTTGCTGGAAGTTTATCCCCTTCTTGGTCGCGATGGGGACGGTTATCCCCCACTGGTCCTTGGCGCTCCCGAAAGCGACGTTCCCGGCTGCGGGGTTCAGCTTCCACTTGTCCTTGAACTCGGGCTCGGCATACATGTCTATCAGGTTGTTCACGTCCTTTATTATCTCGACTAGCCTGTCCTGAAGCTGAGCTGGGGTCAGGCGAAGCTCCTTTATGAGCCTGTCTATCTTATTAATGTAGAGGACCGGCCTGACCCTCTCCTCGAGGGCCTGCCTGAGGACGGTCTCCGTCTGCGTCATCACGCCCTCTGCGGCGTCGACGACAACGATGGCCCCGTCGAGGACCCTCAGGCTCCTGGTAACCATGCCGGTAAAGTCTATGTGGCCGGGTGTGTCAATCAGGTTTATCACGTAGCCCTTCCCGTTATACTCGTGGTAGAGGCTTGCGTTGGCGGCCTTGACCGTCATCTGCCTCTCCTTCTCAACGTTGAGGTAGTCTAAGGCCAGCGCCTCCCCCGCAACCCTCTCCGATATGATGCCTGCCCTCGCCAGCAGCGCGTCGCTGGTCGTGGTCTTGCCGTGGTCTACGTGCGCGATGACGCCTATGTTCCTGACCTGCTCTATATTGCTCATTATTTTCTCAATTTCAGAGACCATCTTCACTCTTGCGCCCATAGCGCTGACACCTTGCGGCCATCAGGGCTCTTGGACGTTTTGAGGGTTAAAAACGATGCTGAATAGTTAGGTCGCCCTCTCAGGTAGGAGCAGGTACGGCCGTGATGTAAACGTCGAGCGGCTCCCCACTCGCAAGGGCCTTCACGACCTCCCTCCTGATGTCCTTGGCGGCCTTGTTGCTCCTTATCATAACTGTCGAGGGCTCGACGTATGAGCTACGTCTAAATATCATCTTCCTCCCCTCGCTGAGCTCCAGCCTGGGGTCTCCCTGTCCCACTACTGAGTCGCAGTACCCGCCGGAGCACATCACGACGACTACCAGCCAACCTGACCTAATCCTCTCCTTCAGCCAATCAGGGAGATCTCCTGCGCCGGCCTCTGAGGAGACGCCTATTATGCAGTCCCCTCTCTTTGTCAGGTAGTCATCCTTTGTGATCTCGATCGTGGTCGAGTGAAGCGCCGTCACGTTCCGGTGTCCGAAGGCCCTGAAGGCGAACCACCTGCCCTCGAGCTCCCTTGGAACCATGCCCAAAAATCCGATGCCCAGCCAGCTAATAGGTTCGCTGGAGCTCTCTGATTACGTGAAGGACCATGGATAACCCTGACTACGAGCTGCCCAGGAGGCTAATGGTCATGGAGCTTAAGGCGAGGGGGTACCTTTCAAGCCCTGCTGTCGAGGAGGCCCTCCTCAAGATACCGAGGGAACTGTTCGTCCCTGAGGACCAGAGGCCCTACGCATATGAGGACCGGCCCCTGCCGATCGGTCACGGCCAGACCATCAGCGCTCCCAGCGTGGTCGCCAGGATGACGGAGCTCCTCGACGTGAAGAAAGGGAACAAGGTGCTCGAGGTCGGCACCGGGTCTGGGTACCAGGCCGCTATCCTGGCCTGGCTGGTGGGCGACGAAGGGCACGTCTGGACCATAGAGAGAATACCGGAGCTGGCCGAGAGGGCCAAGGCAGCCCTCGAGAGGGTAGGCCTTGCCAGGAGGGTTACCGTTATCGTGGGCGACGGGTCGCTCGGATACCCTCCTGAGGCCCCCTTTGACAGGGTTATCGTGACGGCATCAGCCCCAAGGGTCCCTCCCTCCCTCCTTAGTCAGCTGGCGATCGGCGGCAAGATGGTCATACCAGTTGGTTCGAAGCTGAGCCAAACGCTTTACGTGATCACTAAGAGGGGCCCAGACTCCTTTGATATAAGCCTAGACCTTGAAGTGATCTTCGTGCCGCTCATAGGAGCTGAGGGCTGGCCAGGTGAGGACCCTTGACGGCTGATACTTTTAAGGCCGGGAGACCGACCTCCTCCACGCTGTGAAGAGTGTGGTGGACACGGAGCCTCACGGCGATGAAGACAAGGAGCCCTCGGAGCCTATTCTAAGCTGTCAAGCTAGTACTGCCTCGCGAACCTGAGGTAAGTCACGGCGGGCCTTCCACATATTGGACAAACGCCTTTGCCCTCCTCGTGAGGCCACGGGGTGCCGAGCACCTTGGCCTCAAGCCTCTCGGCAGCCTTAAGGGCGCACTCCTCTGAGCCGCACCAGGGGAGCTCAACAACGCCGCCGCGAGAGTCTAGCGCCTCCTTCGCCTCCTCTATTTTCTCATGACGGCTTATCCTCTGCCTGAGGTAACTCCAGGCCCTCTCGAACAGCTCCTTATCTAGCCCTGCGAGGAGCTTAGGCAGCTCGTCGCGTAGCTCCTCAAGCCTCAGCTGCCTCTTCGACAGGTCAATCCTCTTAACGACGGTGACCGTGTTATTGGAGACCTCCCTGAGGCCTATCTCGATCCTGAGCGGCACGCCCTTGGCGTCCCAGTAGTAGTACTTCTCACCTGGTGTCAGCTCGCTCCTGTCGTCTAACACGACCCTGAGGCCTATCGACTTCACCATCTCGTACACCTTCCTCGCGTAGTCAGCCACGGAGCTGAGCTTACTCTCGTCAGACGGAGGGATGGGTACTATCACAACGTGGTAGGGGGCAACTCGAGTTGGAAGCACGAGCCCTATGTCATCACCGTGGACAGCAATGAGAGTGGCCACGACCCTGTCGCTTACTCCATAGCTGGTCTGCCAAGGATAGTCAAAACTCTCATCCCTCAGCTGAACCCTGAAGTTAAAGGCCTTCGTGAAGTTCTGCCCAAGGTTGTGAACGGTGCCTATCTGAAGCGTACGCCCGTCGGGCATTATTGTGTCGAAGGCTATAGTATAGAGGGCCCCCGCGAATTTGTCCCAGTCGGGCCTTTTTGAGATCAGGTACGGTATTCCGAGCGAGTCAAAGAACGTCTTGTAGATGTTAATGGCCGTCAGCACCTGCTTCTCGGCGTCCTCAAAGCTCTCGTGGACCGTGTGGGCCTCCTTAAAGCTTGTGACCTCCCTCAGCCTTATCATTGGCCTAGTGGCCTTAGTCTCATACCTGAAGACGCTGACGACCTGATAGAACCTCCTTGGCAGCTGCTTGTAGCTCTGGATCCAGAGCGACTCATAGTAGGTTATTGGGGTCTCGCTGGTGGGCCTAAGGGCGAGCTTCACGTCGAGGGGCTCAAGCCCTCCGTGAGTGACCCAGTAGACCTCGTCCTCGAACCCCTTGATGTGCTCTCCCTCCTTGGCTAACATCCACTCAGGTATCAGCATAGGGAACAGAACTTCCTCGTGGCCCGCGGAGTCCAGCAGCTCCCTTATCGTGTCTATGACCCTCCTCCTTATCTGAAACCCATAGGGCATCCAGACGCCCATGCCCTTGACGGGGTACCTTCCGTAATCGTAGACCTCTGCCCTCTCGAGGACCCAGTCGAACCACTCGGAGAAGTTTTTCTGCCATCTCTCCCTGGTGGGGCCTGGCAAGCTTTCACCTTGACCAGAATAGCAAAAAGGCTTGGGATTAAAAAGGGTCAGCTCGTCAGGTCGTAGGCAGCACGAAGACGACTATAATGGCAACCAGGAGGCCGTAGATGGCTATTCCCTCGCCGAGGACTACGAAGAGGAACGCAGTTCCGAACATCTCCCTCTTCTCAGCGACAGCGCTTACAGCCGCTGCCCCAGCTACTCCAACCGCGTAGCCACCGCCTAAGCCGGCCAGGCCGACGGCTAGCGCAGCCCCTATTGCCTTGCCGAGCACTGACATCGTGTAGGCGGAGGAGGCCTGGTCGCTAGTGCTGCTCGTCGTTGCCGCGTGGGCTATGAAGGCCCCGGTAGCCACGGCTGCCGCTATTGCTAGGGCAGCCACGGCGAGGAGGAGGGCCCTGTACTTTGGCCTCTTCCAGGCCTCCCTGAGGACTATGTTAAGGCCCTCAATTACCTTCTCCGGGCTTCTCATAACTTCTTCGCCTTTTTCGGTTTCCTGACATTGTAGATAAATCTGTTTTTCACGGAAGCCCTCAGGATTGCCGGTAGCTACCACTGCAAGTAGTAACTTGGGACCCCACCCCTTTAAACCTACCATAGCAATGATGAAGGGGGAACGGGTTGATACTGAGCGACAGGGACATCAGGACGCTCGTAAGGGCCGGCGAGCTCCTTGTCGAGCCATACGACGACGAGGTAGTCAGGGAGAACGGCCTCGACCTCAGGCTGGGGAGAACTTACTGCGCCTTCAAGAAGACTAATGTTGTCCTTGACCCCAGGAGGCCAGGCGACCCAGGGGAGTTCTACGAGTGCGGGGAGGGCGAGAGCTTTGTGATAGAGCCTCACAGGCACTACCTCCTTCACACGATGGAGTATATCAAGCTGCCCCCTTACTTGGCCGGCCTTGTGAACCTCAGGAGCACGTGGGCCAGGACGGGCATATACATACCCAGCACCGTAGTGGACGCGGGCTTCGAGGGTCAGCTGACCATAGAGGTCATAGGAAGCGAGTTCCCGGTGAGGCTGTACGCTGGGGAGAGGTTCCTTCACCTCGTGTTGGTGAAGCTGGAGACCCCCTCCCAGAGGCCGTATTCAGGCGAGTACAGGGGGCAGAGGGGCGTCAGGCTGCCGAAGTTCTTCGGGCAGCTAACATCAGCTCCGTGAAGTCAGACAAGGTGTAAAGGGAAGCGGGGCGTGAGGACTCCTCAGGCTTCAGCAACGATAATTTTGCTCCTAGCCGACAGTTCCAGCTGACGGACTCCCAGGTGTGAACCTTTGAGCCTGCGTGAAATAGATGCGGCGAAGCAGGCGATAAGGCAGCGGGTCTGGCGCCTCCTTGAGGAGAAGAACGTCGCCGCGTTCCCAAGGCCTGTCTACGGCAGGATACCTAACTTCGTGGGGGCGCGTAAGGCTGCTGAG
Organism: Acidilobus sp.; assembly: GCA_049977005.1. Taxonomy (GTDB): domain Archaea; phylum Thermoproteota; class Thermoprotei_A; order Sulfolobales; family Acidilobaceae; genus Acidilobus. The sequence goes on from JBMFHE010000001.1 coordinate 193,325, forward strand.
AACCTCGCGTCGCTAGATGAGTTCAGGGCGGCAAAGGTCATCAAAGTGAACCCGGACTCCCCCCAGAGGTATGTAAGGGAGCTCGCCCTCAGGGCCGGCAAGATCGTCCTTGTCCCGACCCCGAGGTTAAGGGGGCAGTTCTATCTCCTTGACCCCAGTAAGGTGGACCCGGTCCTCGCTTCGACCATTACAGGTTTCACAAGGCTCGGCGAGAAGGTCAACGTGGAGTCCGCCCCGAAGATTGACCTGGTGGTTGTGGGCTCTGTGGCCGTGTCCTTAGACGGCAACAGGGTTGGGAAGGGTGAAGGCTACAGCGAGCTCGAGTACGCTATGCTGCGGGAGACTGGAAAGGTTGACGACAGCGTGCCGATAGCTACGACTGTTCACGACCTACAGATAGTTGACAACATACCATCGGCTCCTTATGACGTACCGGTGGACATAATATCAACTCCCACAAGGGTCATAAGGGTTATGCCAAGGAGGCAAAGGCCAACCGGGATCATGGTTGAGTACCTCTCTACGAGGAAGATCGAGGAAACCCCCTACCTTAAGTATTACCTGCTCAGGACCGGAAGGCTTCCCCGGGCGACAAGGTCTTGAGGTTCTAGGCTGGGACCTTCCGAATTTAACCCTCTACATCGCGGCTCAGGTGGGCAAGCGTTTAATGGGAATCCGCGGCAGGACGTTAGGCAGAATAATAATATCATACCCGACGCACCCAGCCTTCCTATGGGCGTACTTGCTCGTAGGTATCGTCCTAGCCCTTCTGTTCTCAGGCCTCCCTACCGTTGTCGCTGACGCCTCGGAGGCCGCGGACGCCCACCTCCTCGCGACGTTGGCAGTCCTCCTAATCGTGCTGAGCCCCCCACTGAGCTTCATAAACGTGGCACTGGCCGAAATTAACGTCGGCGCCACCATAACTGAGATAGGCGTTGACTATGTCGAGTTCTTCGGGATACCCATACCGATCCCTAGGGTGAGGACGAGGGAGGTCAGCACTATCCTTGCTATAAACTTCGGCGGGGCTATCGTGCCTATAGTGGCCTCCGTGATCTTCGCGTACCTCTTATCCTCCTCCTCGCTCAGGGGGGTCTTCACGTTGGCGTCACTGATCGACGTTGCTGTCACGTCGATAATCATATACTTCCTCTCCAGGCCAGTGGCAGGCGTTGGAATAGTGGTCCCCGCGTTCATGGCCCCCCTAATAGCAGCCCTCGTGGCTGTGGTCACGGCAGGCTTTGGCGTAGTAGCTGCCACCGCCGCATACATAGGGGGCTCCATAGGGAGCCTGATCGGCGCTGACGTCCTTAGGCTCTCGAGGAGCCTTGGCGAGCTTAAGGCCCCCATGTTGAGCATAGGAGGGGCCGGGATATTTGACGGCGTCTTCCTGAGCGGAATACTCGCCTTCGTGTTAGCCCTCTAGCGACTGACTACTAGGTCCACGGAGTAGATTGACCGTGAGGGGCTGTACTCCAACGCCCTACCTGCACGCATCACTTTTACTTCGTGACAGAACCTCTTGGCTGTCATCAAGGTGACTTCGGCGGCCTCCTTGACGCTGGGGCTGAGCACATATACGTGCAGCTTGGCCCCCTTCGAGGCCAGGGAGCACGCGACGCCCATGAAGTCTAGGACTGACGTAGGGTTATTCATTATAATTCTATCGAACTCTCCGTCAATTATGTCGACAAGCCTTGAAGAGTCCGCAAGGAGGACCTGGACCCTACCCTTTAGCTTTCTTCTGTTGAGCTCTACGTTCCTTGCGGCGAGGTAGGCAGCGTAGGGATTTATGTCAACGGAGAGGACGTCAACATAGGATCGGGCTGCGATGGTTATAGAGAACGGCCCGACGCCAGCAAACATGTCAAGGACGCTCTCTCCCTGAGAGACGTCGTTTGCGACCCTTAACCTCTCAGTCGCAAGCTTAGGGTTAAAGTACGTCTTAGCCACATCGACTAGGAACAACAGCCCGTTCTCTTTTACCTTGGTCACGGTGTTCCCGCTGCCGTAAAGTAGGACCAGCTGGGGCAGCCTCAGCTCGCCAACGGTTCCAACCTTGAGGAAGACCGACTCCACGTCTCTGTACACCTTAGTCACAGCCTCAGCCGCCCTTACGTAGGCGTCAAAGGGTTGTCCCCTTGCGTGGCTGAACATCACTATATTGCCCATCTTTACGAAGCCTGACAGCCCGACCTCAGGGGGGATTGCCGAAGAGCGCCCCTCCTCGAAGAAGTCCCTGCAGGGCTCAGCTGTGAGGCCCCTCGTGGAAAGGGCCTTCAGAGCATCAGCTATGTCGACCACGGGAATCCTTAGCTCGCTCTCTGACCTCCTGGGCCTCGCCTTTGCGAGCAGACCCTGTTGCCTCAGCGCCTTGATCGCTTCCTCGGCGAGCCTCAGCGGAACCTTTACGCAGTCGGCCTCGATCACATCGTCATTTCTCCGGGGCCGGGGCTATAACCCGCCTTCTGTACTACGGCGGCATTCAGCTAGGCGGCCTTGAAGGCCTCGCGCGGCTCCTCACAGGCCTTCGCCTTGCTCCGCCGGGGACGGCCGTTTCACCGCATCCCCCTAGGTCCTCGACCGGTTACTGCGGTCCCGTTGCCGGGGCCGCCTCGCGGTGTCATCGCCCTCCCCAGGGGGCCGTGTCGTCTCTGTGCCGTTGCCCTGGGTGTCACCCAGGCCCCTTGCGGGGCCCGGCCGCCGCTGGGAGGGCGGTGTTTCCTCAGGCCCCGGTTAGGGGCCCGTGAGCCGCCAGCCCCGGCCCTTTACAACACGTCCTTTTCTGTAAGTAATAAAGCCTACCAGGTAAGCTCAGTCATGGAGCGGGCTTGACCAAAGAGGTAGGGCTGGTAGCTAGGCCCTCGAGCAGCGTCGCGGAGAGGCTCGCTGTCGAGGCCGTCAGGTACGTCGTTGAGGCGGGTTGGAGGCCGCTTGTAGAGGTCGAGACCTTAAACGCCTACCCTGAGACGTTCAGGGGGATCGCTACATTCTCCCTTGACCGTGACCCGCCTCGTAAGGTGATAGTGATTGGTGGCGATGGGACTCTCCTCAGGGCTGCCATAAAGGCCGGCGATCATGACGTAACCTTTATGGCCGTGAGGGCCGGCAAGAGGGGCTTCTTGTTAGACGTTGACGAGACTGAGCTAAGGCCACGGATAGCCGATTTTCTCAACGACAAGTACCAGGTCGTCGAGCACCAGAGGATTCAGGCGTCGGTGGCAGGCAGGGCCTTGCCCTGCGCGCTGAACGACGTGGTCATATTCACGGCCGAGGGTCAGATGGTCAGGGCAGACGTATACCTCGAGCCAAATGACGAGAGGCTCCTCGGCCTTGACGGGGATGGGTTAGTCGTGTCGACCACCACTGGGTCCACGGCATACAGCCTTAACGCTGGAGGACCAATAGTAGATCCAAGGCTCGACGTAATTATCATCACTCCCCTGAACCCTGTCCAGCTGTACCTGAGACCCATCGTTCTGTCGAGGAGTAGCCGCCTCCGCGTCAGGCTAAGGGAGGACAGCGGCTTGGCATACTTAGTAATTGACGGGCAGGTTAGGGAGCCCGTGAGGCCCACAGCTGTGATCTCTATATCGCCCTGTCCGAGGCCCTTGAAGGTGGCCAGGTTTAATTGGTGGGCGAACTACTATGAACGCCTCTACGCCCGCCTGCTCAGCTATTGGTGACAAGGAGGTAGCGGTCCTTGACACGGGGGCCCTCATAGCTGGCCTTCAGCTAAGGCTCCCCATGCCGTGCTTTACGACACCATTAGTCGTCGACGAGGTCAAGGATGAGGAGTCCAGGGAGCTCCTTGAGAGGTCAATTGAGGTCGGCAAGCTAAGAGTTGTCGACCCTGAGAGACAATACCTTGAGGCCGCGTCCGGGGCTGCGAGGATCGCAGGGACCTTGTCGAGGTTAAGTCGGGCTGACCTGAGCGTGGTGGCCTTGGCGCTTGAGTTCGCAGGCTGCCGTAAGAGGGTCATCGTAGCAAGCGACGACTACTCGGTCCAGCTGACGTGCCTGAGGGCAGGAGTCGAGGTTCTGCCGGTTAGGTATAGGGGGGTTAAGGAGGCGAGATCACGACGCCCCTGAGGTCAAAGTAGGTGGCATCAGTTACGTGAACCCTGACCCACTTGCCCAGGAGGTCAGCGTCGCCAGGTATGGCTATCGGGAAGTAGTTGTCAGGCCTGGCCACGTAATACCCTTCCCTGAAGCCTCTGCTGGTGACGACCGCGTCAAGGTCTAGTCCGACGTACTTCCTGTAGATCTCCTCCTCGACCGACTGTATGACCTTTGAGATCCTCAGGCTCCTCTCCTTCTTCACGGGCTCTGGCACCTGAGGCATTGACGCGGACAGCGTCCTCGGCCTTATGCTATACTGTGCCAGATAAACCCTCTCAAACCTCAGCTTACGCACAAGCTCGACACTCCTCTCAAACGCCTCCTCATCCTCGCCCGGATGACCAACAATTATATCGGTGGCGAACAGGGAGTCAGGGTAGCGGCTCTTGACCTTTCGGTGAAGGTCTATGAACTCGTCAATGGTGTACCTCCTGTTCATCAACTTGAGGACCCTGTCGTCCCCGCTCTGAACAGGTATGTGGAAGAACTTGAACACGCGCCTGTCTTCATAGACTTCAAGGAGGTCGTCGATAATCTCCATGGCCTGGTTAGGTGTCATCATACCTATCCTGATCCTGTAGTCGCCAGGAACCTTGTCAAGGATTACACTGACGAGCTCGGGAAGCCTCACCTTGGCAGGCAGGTCAAGCCCGTAGGCCGCAACGTCCTGGCCCGTGAGCCTAATTTCCTTGGCTCCCTTCCTGACGGCCTCGGCCACCCTCTCCACAATTAGCCTGGGAGGGTAGGATCTCAGGGACCTCCTCGCGAGCTTAGTCTCGCAGAAGGAGCAGTTGTCTAGGCACCCCTCCGATATCATTACGGTCGCTATCCTGTCCCTCAGGGGCAGGCTAGGCATGAAGCTTGTATCCCTTTCCCCGTCTATTATCACAACCCTCCCCGGCGAGCTGACGACCTCCATAATCCTGGTGACGTTCTGGGGGGACAACAGGCTGGCCGATGGAACCGTGCGAGCGACTAGCGACGGCCTCGCCTTTACAAGGCATCCGCTGACGATTAGTTTACCCCTCAGCCTGGTCGACGAGAGCTCCGCTAGCCTCTTGACTATCTTGGCCTCCGTGTCCAACCTGACGGCGCAGGTGTTAACTATAACTACGTCGGCCTCGTCTGGCGAGCTCACTCTGTGGAAGCCGTTGGCCTCGAGAAGGGAGGCCATAACTGAGCTGTCGAACTCGGCCAGTGCGCAGCCGTAGTTTTCGATGTAGTATGTTCCCATGGCCACCGCTCCCATACTCCCTGCGGAGGCTTTTTGCCTCATTACTTACCTCTTAGGAGCTCATCGGCCGTCAGCAGCTCAAACCTGACGGCCTTTCTCTCCACGGCCTCCTTTACAGCCCTCTCCCTGTCGGTCAGCTTCTGATCCTCCCCGCTCTTGACTTCAATAAACGTTATAGTTATGGGCCCGCCGGACTCAAGGCCGTCAAAGACAACGAAGTCCACGGGGCTGCCGATGAACCTGGCCTCCCTAGGGTTATGCTTAAAGCCAGGAAGGGCCGGGGCCAGCTGCTCAAGGACCTTGCCAGTTATTACAGAGGCGCTCCTCTTAATCGCTTCCTCCCTCGCCTTTTGAACCTCCTTTTCAACTATCTGCCTAGCCCTGGCCTGAGCCACCTCGTCAATGCTCCTGTAGAGACCGTTTAGAGTTCCCTGTAGGACCTTCAGCCTGACCAGGAGCACGACAATGACGCCCAGCTCTGCAAGGGATACGAAGGCCAGCAGGTAAAGGTATAGGTACTGCCCGGTCATAATGGTCCCACTCTTTACTCAACTGAGACCTGAGGTTTAGCCATTATAAGAGCTGGAGTTTAAGCTGATAGGAAGGCACGGAGTGGAGACGAAATACATCTTCGTCACCGGCGGCGTGATGTCGGGCATCGGCAAGGGAATAGTGTCGGCTTCCACGGGGCTCCTCCTTAAGGCGAGGGGGTACAGGGTCGGCATAATCAAGATAGATCCCTACCTTAATGTCGACGCAGGCACTATGAACCCGTACGCCCATGGTGAGGTCTTCGTCACGGAGGACGGCGGTGAGACGGACCTCGACTTAGGTCACTATGAGAGGTTCCTTGGGGAGAACCTCAGCAAGCGGCATAACATAACGGCCGGACAGGTCTACTACAGCGTAATTATGAAGGAGAGGAAAGGGGATTACCTTGGCAAGACCGTCCAGGTGATACCTCACGTCACTGACGAGATAAAGCAGAGGATAGCTGGGCTGGCCAAGGAGACTGGCGTCGACGTGATGATAGTTGAGATAGGGGGCACGGTGGGCGACATAGAGGGCCTCCCCTTCATGGAGGCCGCGCGTCAGATGTACCTCGAGCTGGGCTCAAGTAATGTGACCTTCGTTCACGTGGCGATGGCGCCGGTGCTTTCCACGACTGGCGAGCAGAAGACCAAGCCCGTCCAGCACAGCGTTCAGGAGCTCAGGAGGATTGGAATTCAGCCGTCAGCCTTAGTCGTGAGGTCCCAGAGGCCCCTTGAGGACGAGGCGAGGCAGAAGATTGCGCTCTTCGCTAACCTGTCCCCATCAGCTGTCTTCAGCGACCATGACGTGCCCTACGTCTACGAGGTACCCCTGCTGCTCGAGTCACAAGGGTACGCCTCTCTTCTCTTGTCTAAGCTAGGTCTCCAGGACAGGGAGCCTGACCTTGAGCCCTGGAAGAACTTTGTCGAGAGGCTCAGATCGCTTGACAAGACCGTGAGGATAGCTATGGTAGGCAAATACACGAGGCTGAAGGACAGCTACATCAGCATAGTTGAGGCACTAAGGCACGCTGGTGTCGCGGCAGGTTACAGGCCTGAGCTCGTCTGGGTCGAGTCAACAGATATAGAGGAGGGCAAGGTCAACGTTAACGACGCTTTGTCTAACGTCGACGGCGCCGTGATCCTGCCAGGCTTCGGCAAGCGCGGGGCGGAGGGAAAGATAAAGGCAATAAGGTACCTAAGGGAGAACAACATACCCACTTTGGGCATATGTTTCGGGCTCCAGCTCTCAGTTGTAGAGTTCGCAAGGGACGTCGTGGGCCTGGAGGGGGCAAACAGCACCGAGATAGACCCCTACACCCCGCACCCGGTAGTTGACCTGCTTCCGTGGCAGAGGAACGTGAAGGAACTGGGCGGCACGATGAGGCTGGGGGCCTCTGAGATTAGGCTCGTTAAGGGCACAATGCTTCACAGCCTCTACGGCCGTGACGTGATATACGAGCGCCATAGGCACAGATATGAGGTTAACCCCGCATACGTGGACAGGCTTGTGGACGCTGGGCTCATCATAAGCGCCTGGTCACCCGAGGGCCTAGTTGAGGCGATAGAGCTCCCCAGGAAGGAGCACAGGTTCTTCGTGGGAACTCAGCCCCACCCGGAGTTCAAGAGCAGGCCGCTGAGCCCGAGCCCTCCCTACGTTGGCATTATAAAGGCAGCTGCAAGGGCTCTGTGAAGCAGCTGAAAACTATTTGTAACGGAGCAAATGTTATAACCTCCCCGGTTTACGATATTTAGGCACTGCCATGAGAATACCGCTTGACAGGGTGTGCGTCAAGAGCGGCCTGCTATGTCCTCAGTGTCAGGCTAAGATCAGCTCTGGGGCTTACGAGAGGTGGGAGGTTGAAGTGATGAGGGCGCTTATCGACCTTGAGAGGGACTTCAAGGAGCTCAGGGAGGCCTCATACAAGAAGTCACTAAGGGTCGGAGACACTGTCTACGTGATCCTCGAGGGCGTCACGTCGGTCAGCAGGGACCTCGGCAGGGCCCTCCTCGCGAGGTTATCGTCACTTAACGTCAAGAGGGTTCAGGTGGTGGTTGGAACCTCTGACCCAAGGTCCCTTATAAGCGGTCTTATAGGGGCGCCGGTCGAGACCTTAAACACCTATTACGCCTCCGACGGCAGCGTGTACTACGTGGCAAGGCTCCCTGAGGGGCTTAGGGCCAAGGTCTCGGGGTCAGAGGACCTAATAAAGGGGGCCTTTAAGGCCATACTCGGCGGGGACTTAGTAATAGAGTACGATACTACCATTAGGCCTTCCTCACAGACTAGCGCTCCATCTAAGATAGACAAGGGGAAGATCGAGGAGTGGCTTAAGAAGCTGACGAGGTAAGCTCAGGCGCCAAACCACATGTCCAGCCTCGACTGTCTGGACCGCAGGTTCTCCCTGTAGGCCTTCTTCAGCCTGTCAGCGGCCTTTAGGACTCTGTCCTCGCTGAAGTCGTGGTCCTTCACGAGGATCTCCTTTATGGCCTCTACGTCAGGCTCCCTGAACTCAACCTTCACCTGCTGGTTGACTGGGGGGTTGAGGAAGTAGTCGTAGATCTTAAAGGGGTCAGCCTCCGGGAGCTGGGTCTTTATCAGCTCCAGGGCCTTCTGGGGGTCCCTGTGAACCTTCACAAAGTTGAGCGCAGTCTTGGCGCCATACCCCTTAACTCCCTCTGGGTCAAAGTCTGTGCCGACGAGTATGCCTAGGACTATCAGCTGTTCCCTCGTTATCCCGAGAAGCTTCAACATAGCGTTCAGGTCTATGATCTCCGGCCTCACCTCGACGTATTCATCCTTGTTGGGCAGCTTCCTCTTGCCCGTAATCGCTAGGTTTCTCACGAGCCTTGGGGAGCCAAAGAGCAGACTATCGTAGTCCTGGCTGCCAGCGGCCCAGGCGTCCCCTCTCCTAGCCATGTAGGCGGCCTGCGCCTCGCCGTCGGCAGGCGCCTGAACCCACGGGATCCCCATCGCATCAAGCAGCCTCTTCGCCTCGGCGACCATGTCATTAGTCAGCTCTGACGAGGCCTGGGCGTACTTTCTGGCCTCCTCAAGGGCCCCGGTCTCCTTGGCCTTGAGGTATTTCTCAGCGGCCTCCCTCCGCCTGGCTATCCTCTCCTCTATCTCCTTCCTCTTCAGCTCCGGCGGCTTACCGTCGAACACATAAACAGGCTTTATGCCCTCCTCAACGAGGTTTACTGTGCGGTAGAAGAGACCGCTGAGGTGGCTCGTGACCCTGCCCTGAGAGTCCTTGAGAGGGGTGCCGTCAGGCTGCCTAATGGCCGACAAGAACTGATATAGCATGTTATAGGCGTCGAGGGCTATTACATACCCCTTGAGGGCCTTAAGGTCAATCTCTTGCCTTGCCTGCTCAGGGATAATGTCGCGTAAGTTTACCCCCAAAGCCGGCCCCTTAGTAAAAGCTCCTCGAGGGCCTAATTTGTTTTGAAGTTACTGCTCCTCGGCCCTCTGGCTCTGCGGGATAAGCTTGACCAACCTGTCCTCCTTTGAGCTTGACGTAACGTAGACGAGGCCCATTATCTCAAGCTTCATGAGTACCTTGACAAGGTCCGGGAGGGACACCGAGTAACCGTTTCTCGTCAGGTACGAAATTATCTCGGCCTCGGTGACAGGCTCCTTTCCGTCCTTTGTCAGCTCCTTAAGCGCCTCGTAAACCTTGTTTATCAGGGGTTCCTCGGCCCACACAGACAAAGGGGCTCACCTCAGAGGGTCAGGGAGGTCTGCTGGGATGGGGTCCTCTGAGCACCTATGTTCATCTGTCTCGCCGTCTCAAGCCACCTTAGGTAGAAGTCAATCATGTACTTCGTCACGCTCGGCCTGACCTTCGAGAGCGCCTGCTCGAAGTGCCTGAACCTGACCTTCACGGAGTAGATGTCCTCCCTAAGGGCCGTTAGGGCTGCCTCCCTCACAAGCGCGGCGAGGTCAGCCCCTGTGTACCCCTTCGTCATCTCTGCCAGCCTCTGCAGGTCAACGTCCTCAGCCAGGGGGACGTTCCTCGTGTGTATCTTGAGTATCTCGAGCCTGCCCTTCTCGTCGGGGGGCGGGACGTAGATGAGCTTCTCAAGCCTACCTGGCCTCAGCAGGGCTGGGTCGACGAGGTCAGGCCTGTTAGTCGCAGCTATAACCACCACGTTCTGCAGGTTAGTTATACCGTCTATTTCGGTTAGGAGCTGACTCACGATCCTCTCCGTCACCTCTGTCTCAACGTCGGTTCCCCTGGGGGGCGCTATGGCGTCTATCTCGTCGAAGAACACGACTGCAGGCGCGTACTGCCGAGCCTTGCGGAATATCTCCCTTATCGCCTTCTCGCTCTCGCCGACCCACTTGCTCAGGACCTCTGGCCCCCTTATCGCTATGAAGTTGGCGCCGCTCTCGGTCGCTACGGCCTTAGCGAGCAGGGTCTTGCCCGTGCCCGGCGGCCCGAAGAGGAGCACGCCCTTCGGGGGCTCAATGCCCATCTGCTGGAAGATCTGGGGGTACTTTAGAGGCCACTCCACGGCCTCCCTCAGCTCCTGCTTCACGTCCTCGAGGCCGCCTATGTCGTCCCAGTGGACCTCCGGGACCTCAACCTCTATTTCCCTCAGGCCGCTTGGGGTGATGTCCTTGAAGGCCGCCAGGAAGTCGCTCATGTTAACAACCATCTTCTCCAGTACCTCGGTCGGTATCTTCTCCTGCTCTATGTCGATCTCCGGGAGGTACCGACGCAGGGCGTGCATGGCGGCCTCCCTGGCGAGGGCAGCGAGGTCAGCCCCTGTGTACCCCTTCGTCATCTCTGCCAGCTTCTCAAGGTCGACGTCCTCAGCGAGCGGCATATGCCTGGTGTGTATCTGCAGTATCTCGAGCCTGCCCTGCTTGTCAGGTATCGGAACCTCGATCTCCCTGTCGAACCTCCCTGGCCTCCTGAGGGCGGGGTCCAGGGCGTTTGGCCTGTTGGTCGCGCCTATGACTATGACCTGCCCCCTCGCCTCAAGGCCGTCCATTAACGCGAGCAGCTGGGCCACGACCCTCCTCTCGACCTCACCGATGACCTCATCCCTCTTCGGAGCTATGGCGTCTATCTCATCAATGAAGATGATCGCTGGCGCGTTCTTCTTGGCCTCCTCAAAAATCTCCCTGAGCCTCTGCTCGCTCTCGCCGTAGAACTTGCTCATGATCTCGGGGCCGTTGATGGCGATGAAGTACGCGTCGCTCTCATTTGCGACAGCCTTTGCGAGTAACGTCTTGCCCGTGCCAGGGGGGCCGTAGAGGAGTATGCCCTTCGGCGGCTCTATCCCGAGCCTCTGGAAGATCTCGGGGTGTCTGAGGGGAAGCTCGACGAGCTCCCTTATCTTTGCGACCACCTCATGAAGTCCGCCTATGTCCTCATAGGTAACCTTTGGGATCGAGGTTGTGGTGACCGGCCTCTCTAAAACGTCAACTACGGTCTTCTCCGTTATTATCACAGGCCCCCTTGGCCTCGTGTCTATGACTACCAGGTTGACGGCCTGACCGAGCACGGGGATCGGTATGATGTCATTCTCGACGAGCGGGGTCCCAATTAGCTTCTTCTTGACGTACCTCTTGAAGCTATCGTCTATGGATATTGAGTGAATGGTTGGCGCCAGCCGTACCTTCGTTGCAGGCTTGGGTATTACCTTTCGTACCTTAACCCTATCTCCTATATTGGCCCCCGCGTTCTTCCTGAGGTTCCCGTCCATCCTTATTATGTCGAGGCCCATGTCCTCAGGGAGGGCAGGCCAAACTATGGCGACCGTCTTCCCCTTGCCCTCGATCTCAACTACGTCCCCAGCCTCAACGCCAAGCTCCTTCATTATGTCCGGGTCTATCCTAACCCTCTTCTTGCCGGCGTCCTTCGGCTTAGCGTCGGAGACCCTGAGCGTGACCTCCTTTGACTGTGATGGCTGCGGCTGGTTGGCGGGCTCTGCCAACTCAAGAGTACACCTCCTTCTGCCATCTCTGAGCCGAGGGCTAATAAAACGTCGCACATAACTTTCTGTGGTTTTTTGCTTCAAAATTAAAATAAGAGATGACACTTTTAAAGTCTCCAGGTCCCTGAGCTTGAGGGTGCTTACAACGTCAAATGTGAAATCAACTATTGACATTTCCAGCTATTACGTGATTAGGTGGGATCCTTCAAGGGAAGGCGAGGCTGAGCTGAAGAAGAGGCTAGTTGAGGCGTTTAGGAAGGGGGTAAAGAGGGTCGCGATCCTGGTCAGGTCGGACAGCGTTGACTATATGGAGAAGGCGAGGGAGGTCCTGTCGGAGTTCATAGCTCAGACCATTGTGATCTGGAGGGAGAGCGAGGTGATGAGGGCTTGACGTTTGAGATCGTTATAACTACCGACAGGAGCATGATGACCGATCACCATCATCACGAGTTCCTGGGGTTTATGACTACAGGGCCTGCCTTCGGCGTACCGGAGCGGGTATGGGCCTGGATAGCGGCCCCTAAGCCAAAGGTTGACAAGGAGGGGAGGCCGAAGGTAGCCCCCTACGGGCTCAGGAAGATAGAGGCGGCGCTTCAGGACGCCGGCTTCAACGCCGCTGTCGTCGACCCTGACCACATTGACAAGCACCTTGACACCATGAAGGTCCTCATGATAGGACACCACGACTTCTTCGCCTACGGGCCGCCCAGCAGCGAGTGGTGGACGATCACAGGCAAGGAGCCATTCAACAGGGTCAGCTTCCGGAGGTTCATGGAGAGCCCAGCCGTAAGGAAGGCGAAGGAGAAGGGCGTCAAGATAATAGCAGGGGGCCCGGCCGCGTGGCAGTGGCTGTGGGCCCTCGACGAGTGGAAGAAGTGGGGCGTCGACACCGTAGTGGACGGGGAGGCAGAGAAGATAGTCGTGTCCCTTGCTGAGAGGGCCCTGAAGGGGGAGCCCCTGCCGGACTACGTCTTTGTGGGGCCGGCCGACACGCCTCAGACAGTCGAGGAGATACCTAGGATCAAGCACGCCAGCGTGAACGGCCTCGTCGAGATAATGAGAGGGTGTCCGAGGGGGTGTAAGTTCTGCAGCGTGACCTTAAGGCCGTGGAGGATGATACCCCCTGACAAGGTTATCGAGGAGATAAAGGTCAACATGAGCGAGGGTGAGAAGGGCGTGATTTTACACAGCGAGGACGTGTTGCTTTATTACGCTGACGGGATAAGGCCTAGGCCTGAGGCCCTCCTCAAGCTTCACACCATGATAAGGCAAATTACTGATGAGCCTATAGGGTGGAGTCACGCAAGCCTCGCGGCAGTCAAGTACGCACAGGAGCAGCACAAGCTGATTACCCAGCTGACCGACATAATGTTCTCAAGTGAGAAGCAGACGTACCTAGGCGTCGAGGTAGGCATAGAGACGGGCAGCGTAAAGCTGGCCAGGAAGATCATGCCCGCCAAGTCAGCCCCCTACCCAGCCGACAAGTGGCCGGAGGTCGTCGAGGACGCCTTCTCAATAATGCATGAGCACAGGGTGATACCGGCCGCGACGCTGATTGCAGGCCTGCCAGGCGAGGAGCCTGACGACGTTGTAGCCACGACGGAGCTTGTGGACAAGTTAAGGCCTTACAGGAGCCTCATAGTTCCAATGTTCTTCGTGCCTATGGGCGCTTTCAAGAACATGGAGTGGTTCAGGAGGACCCACATAAGGCCTGAGCACATAGACCTGCTCAAGGCGACCCTTAGGCACAGCGCTTACTGGGCCAGGGACATTGTTGACAAGTTTTACCTTAAGGGGGCCAGATACGCCCCAGTGAGGATAGTAATCAAGTGGATAATAAACTACATTGAAAAGAAAGCCGAGGAGGCCGCTAAGGCCGTCGAGAATTGGTCCAAGGTCTAAATAATGGCGGCTTCGTCCTTATTTCGCAGGAACCTCCCGTGGTTCATCTCACTACTCATCCTTGTTACTCTCGCATTTTACCTGCTCGCGGGAAGCCTCCGTGAGGTCCTATACCTGCTTTTGAAAAACACCGTTCTGATAGCTTTAGCGTCGGCCCTGATAGCGGGGGAGGAGCTCCTAAAGAGCCAGCGGTACTGGGCCTCTGCGAAAGCGCTCGGAAGGCCCCTTAGGCCCTCGGAGGCCGTCAAGGTTCACTTCGCCTCCTTAGGCGTAGGCATCGTGACGCCGGCCTTCTCAGGGTCGTTGCCGACCGCTGCCTCAATGCTAGGGGACATGCTGAACTTGGGCCCCTCAGAGGCGTTAGGGTTAGCGCTGTCAGTTACCTTCTTTGACTCCGTGGTCCCCGCGTTGGCCTCACTGATCGTCGCCCCCTTCCTCCTGCCCTACTCACTGCCTATCGTCTTGATCGCCGTGGGGGTCCTTGTGGCCTGGTCCGCCCTTCTGGCTAGAGGACCCTTTGAGAAGATCGCCGCCGTTATCAAGAGGGCTAGTGGGCTGCAGAGTGTGAGAGGCCTTGTCGTGGAAGAGCTGCTGAGGGTTGACCCTTACGTTCGCCTGGTCCTAAGCAATAGGAGGGCCCTTCCCCTGCTCCTCACGACCTCACTGACCTCTTATTTAATCGAGGCCTACTCAATCAACATCGTTGTAGGGCCCGGCCTATTAGATTACCTGAGGAGCCTCTCGGCCCTCATGCTCTCATACGTCGGCGGGAACCTGCCCACCCCTGGCGGTGTTATGGGGGTTGAGTACGCCCTCGCGCTCCTAATTCCTAAGATGGCCGTGGTGACGTGGCGCGCCTCTTACCTCCTCGTTGGGCTCTCGGCCCTAGCGCTCGCAAACGAGGTCGTACGGCACTATGTTGGCTATTCAACTAAGGTTCGAAACGTGTTGAGCGGGGCCAATAAGATAGTAAACCCCTCCAGCATCCCAGCTTAAGGGCAAGGGCGTGGAGGCGGGGTTCATAAGCACTAGGGAAGCCCTCAGGGGGAAGGACGGAGAGAAGGTAAGCCTAAGGGGATGGGTCTACAGGAAAAGGGACCTCGGGGGGAAGATATTCCTAGTCCTAAGGGACTCCGAGGGGATAATTCAGTGCGTCGTCGACAGGAGCTCACCGTCGTCTTCTGAGGCTGAAAGGGCCACTATAGAGTCGTCAGTAATCGTCGAAGGGACCTTGAGGTCCGACCCCAGGGCCCCGGGGGGAAAGGAGGTAGAGGTGACCAACCTAAAGCTGGTTGGTTTAGCGGACGACTTCCCCATAAAGGGCGGCGAGAGCGTAGACTACCTGTTGGACATAAGGCATCTGTGGCTGAGGTCGAGGAAGCTGACGCAAATCATGAGGATAAGGCACACGGTCCTCAAACACCTGAGGGATTACTTTATCTCAAACGGTTGGTGGGAGGTAAGCCCTCCAATTTTAACTCAGAGCGCTGTCGAGGGCGGGGCAACGCTCTTTCCCGTTGACTTCTTTGGAAAGAGGGCCTACCTGAGTCAGAGCGCCCAGTTCTACCTTGAGGTCATGATATTCAGCCTGGAGAAGGTCTGGTCGCTGACGCCAAGCTTCAGGGCTGAGAAGAGCAGGACAAGGAGGCACCTTTATGAGTACTGGCACCTCGAAGCCGAGGCCGCCTGGATGGACATGCATGACATGATGAAGGTTGTGGAGGGCCTCGTAAAGGAGGCTGTGAGGGGCGTCCTGAACGAGAGGCTTGAGGAGCTGGACTTCCTCAAGAGGAGGACGGAGCCTCTAGAGAGGACGCTATCGTCCTCCTTCCCCGAGGTGACCTATGACGAGGCCATCGAGAGGTTGAAGAGGAAGGGCTTCAACATAAAGTGGGGTGACGACATAGGGGCCGACGAAGAGAGGGCGCTGACCGAGGACCTCGAGGTCCCGTTCTTCCTGACAATGTTCCCCAAGCACCTGAAGAGCTTCTACATGAAGGTTGACGACAATAGGCCTGACGTAGTTCTGGGGTTCGACCTAGAGGCCCCGGAGGGCTACGGCGAGGTAGTCGGGGGAAGCCAGAGGGAGGACAGGTATGAGGTCCTGTACAAGAGGATAGTCGAGAATGGCCTGAACCCGCAGGACTACCAGTGGTACCTAGACCTTAGAAGGTATGGAAGCGTCCCCCACAGCGGCTTCGGCCTCGGCGTTGACAGGCTTGTTATGTGGATCGCGGGCATCGACCACATAAGGGACGCTATACCTTTCCCAAGGCTCAGAGAGCGGATATATCCATGAAGAGGTTCTGCTCGCTTCTCTCTGGTGGCAAGGACAGCACGTACGCTTTGCTTAGGGCGCTCGACAGCGGCCTCGAGCCTTCGTGCGTCGCGACCGTGGTCCCGGCGAGGTATGACAGCTGGATGTTCCACAGGCCCTTCGTCGAGCTCGTCCCCCTTCAGCTGGACGCGCTGGGCCTGTCGGACAGGTTAGTTAGGGTTGAGGTGAGCGGCCTGAAGGAGAGGGAGGTCGACGAGCTCTCGTCCGCGCTCGCCAAGGCGAAGGGGAGGTTCAACTTTGACGTACTGGTAGTCGGTGGTGTTGCAAGCAGGTACCAAATGACGAGGTTTAAGAGGGTGGCTGACGAGCTCAAGGTCGAGCTCTTTGACCCACAGTGGGGAGCCGACCCAGAGGCGTACATGAGGGAGCTAGTGAGGTATGGCCTCGTCTACGTTATAACGCAGATCACCACAGCTGGCATGCCCCCTCGACTCCTCGGCGTCCCTATAAACAGCGAGGAAAGGGTTAACGAGATCCTGGAGCTCTCCCGTAAGTACGGATTTCACCCAGCCTTCGAGGGCGGTGAGGCAGAGACCTTCGTGATTAAGGCCCCGAGGTATCGGGAAGGCATTTGCCTTGAAGCTAGGAGGGTCAGGCTGTCGGAGTTTGAGTGGAGGCTTGAGCCCTTAGGCGCCACGCTCTGCGAGAGGCCTACCGTGACCGTTGACGGCGTCACCTACCCAGCTTAAGGGCCCTCTCAGAGTTGTGGGCGAAGGCTCTCATGGCTGTCTCGTGATCTATTTGCTTCACCTGCGCTACCAGCTTCACGAGGTCTGGTATCATGAGCGGCGTGAGCCTGAGGCCGTGGTACTCGTAGGGGCCGTCGCTCTCAAGGACTATTGCTTCAAGCGGCGCGGCCTTCGCGACCTCTATCGATTTGCCCTGAACCTTTGCCGCCGCGTTCACGGATATGAAGTAGCCCCTGCCTGCGATCTGGCCTATCAGGTCAAGGGGGCCCGTGTACCAGTGAAACACCGCCCTCCTCACCCCGATCTCAGTTACGAGGGATAGGGCCTCCCTCCAGGCGCCAGGGGAGTGTATGTTCAGGAGGGCGTCCAGGTCCCTGGCGGCCTCTGCAAACGCCTGAAAGATCCTCCTCTGGGTCCCGAAGGTCTCCTCTGGAAGGAACTTCCTGTCAAGGCCTACCTCACCTATGCACTGCACCCCCTCCCTCTGGGCAAGCCTAAGCAGCTGCCATGCCTCATCGATGGGATGATCCCTGATGGACCAGGGGTGAAAGCCCGCGCACGCGATTACCCTGCCCCGGAACCTCTGCGACAGGTCAAGGGTTCTGTCAAATGACTTCAGGTCCTCCGAGACCGCGACTATCTTAAGGCCTGGCATTGCAGCGAGCATCCGCTCAACCTCTTCGTCGGAGAACTCTGCGAGGTGGCAATGTATGTCATAGTACACCTCCTCCATCATCACGCCCTCGCTCCTATCCGGCAGAAAGTGCTTTAAGGGCGCACTAGTAATATGTTGTGGAGCCGAAGTCGGGCCCGTAGTCTAGACTGGATAGGACGCCGCCCTTACACGGCGGAGGTCGGGGGTTCAAGTCCCCCCGGGCCCACCACTTAATTAAATTTAATTAAAGATAAGTTAATTTGAAACCAACCCGACGTAAGTGAGCCTGCAACTAATGGCGCCCGAGGCCTTGCTGAGGGAGGTTATCAACGCGAAGAGGTCATGAGGGGATAGGCATAGTGAGCGCTAGGAGGACCCCGTAAATTATCACGGCAACTATACCCACCTTCCCCAGCCTCGATTGCTCGATCGCGGGCCCTGGGTGCCTCCCTCTAGTCAGCAGGAATATCGCGAGGGCTATGATGCCGAATAGGCCCAAGGTCGGCATGTAGACTCCCAGCGATAGGAGGACGAGGATGAAGACGAACGAGACCACCATGTGCCCCTTCACGCCTAACGCCGCCCTAATTACGTGCCCTCCGTCAAGCTGCCCAACCGGGATTAGGTTGAGGAACGTCACGAAGAACACTATGTAAGCCGCGAGGGCCAGGGGCGAGACGACTACGTCATAGCCCGCGGGGGCATGAATAGTAGCCAGGAGAAGGTACATTATTACTGGCACCGCCGAGATCGTTGAGCTCGGGGGCACGGACGACGCGGGCATCAGGGCCGAGGTCTTCAGGCCAACTATAGCTAGGGGGACGCCGGCGATGAAGCCAGCGAGCGGGCCAGAGACGCCTATAAGCGCCAGCTCATCAGCCGTAGCGGGGACCCACTTCATGTTGATCACGGCTCCGAGGGTTCCAAGGAACCCAAGCTGCAGGGGCGGAGCGGGGATCAGGTAGGGCGGGCTCCTGGGGACCCCGTATCTCCTCATGGTGACCCAGTGGCCCATCTCGTGAATTAGGAGCGGCGCGAGGAGGCCTACGGTATAGAAGAGAGGAGTTAAGGCGCCTCCCGAAGGAAGCCTCATCAGCGCGTAGCCAGAGTAGTAGACCGAGAGAACAGTGAACGCCGCAAGGACGATCCAAGTTACGAAGTTGAATCGTCGACTATACGACGAAACTATGAGGTAAAGGGCTGACCCCTCCCTCCTGATTAAGGGCGCGTGGCCGGTCCTCACAAGCTCCCTGTAAAGGGCCCTGAAGGATGAGGCTAGGGACCCCTCCTTCACCCCAATGACCTGCATCCTATAGACGTTGCTCTCAACCTCTGTGAAGTCCTTGACCTCAAAGTACCTCTCGACTATCGACAGGACATCACTTCCCCTTTGACTCAAGCGCCCTCCGGCTGACCTGTGCCTGCCGACGTATTAACCTCTCGCTATTGTCACAGCTCTGGGGTGCAGCCTATCCTAACACAAGCCTCCTCGCCTTGAGGAAGAGCGTGCAGGGGTCCACCTCCCTGAGCGCCGAGTCATGTTGTCTTATGAGCTCCACCGGAACGCCGTAGACGAGCCTCAGGAACTCGGCCTCCATAGGATGAAGCCTTGAGGGCAATATGAGGCTGGAGGGTGTAATTGTCGCTAGCCCCTCTGGCCTAGAAAGGGTTGAGTAAGAGACGCTCGCGCCGTCGTCGGTTACTGATATGGTAAGGACTAGCAAATCGCCAAGGCCCTTCCACTCGTCCTTTACCAGCTGGACTAGCTCCTCCCTCAAGATGTTCACGGCCTGGGGAGGAGGGAGCTGCCCACCCTCGGGCGACACGTCAAGGAGCAGGAGCGTGTGGAGATCTAGACATAGGTTTCCCAGGGCCCAGTACGCTACCGACGTGGCCTTCACGCCCCTCCAAGGGCCCGGTATAGTTACCTTTCTCCCAAACCTGTAAAACTGAAGCCCGGAGGCCGAAATTGACGTGAGAGGCCCCGAGAGGCCAGGCACTATCTTAACGTCAACTCCTCTGGACCTCGCCTCGATCACGAGGGATGAGTGGGTCGTGGCGACCAGAGGGTCCCCCGCGACTACGAGCGCCACGTTTGACGTCCTTGCCATGTCAATAACCTGGGCCGAGCCCTCTTCAAGCATAGCCCTTGAGGCGACGATCACCTTCTTGCCGAGAGGCGCCACGACGTCCAGCAGCCATTGGGATCCTGGGGAGGTATAGGAGTCAACGATCACTAGGTCGGCCTGCTCAAGCGCTCTCCTAGCGGCGGGTGTGACGCTCTTGGGACCGAGCCCAGCCCCCACGAGGGTTAACAAGGTTAACCCTCGCCTAGGCTTCTGGCCAGACTCGATGCCCAGGAGGCGATCTCTCTGCGTATAGCCTTCGAGTCCTCAGAGTACCCGTGCTCCTCTAGCGCCTTAAGGGACACGTTGGCTATGAGGTTCATGAAGTTCATGTACATAACGATCTTCCTCATTATGGCGTCCCTCAGCTGCTGCCAGCCCTTGTCAGTCAGGGCGTACACGATCTTCCTTCCACCCCTCACCTTCTCCTCTACGTTAACGACGTCTATGAGGCCGGCGTCCTTCATGTAGTTCAGGAGAGGGTATATGGAGCCCGCCGCGGGCCTCCACTGGTTGGCCGTCAGCTCCTTTATCCTCTTAATTATCTCATAGCCGTGCATGGGCCTCTCTGACAGTATGAGGAGCAGTAGCCAGACGAGCGTGTCTCTGTACCTTACGGTAGAGGCGGCGGCCTCAACGTTCTCTTCTTTCATTCTTAATGACCCCTTCCTATATGAAACTTAGATATCAACAGCTAATATATTTCCATTTTGAACAGGGGCTTACAGTAATGTGGAGGCGCTCAGAACTGGTGTCACTCCTCACCAGGTCAGTAATACCAACCCTCTTCACAGCGCCGAGTGGGGTAAGCCCGCAGAGGACTTAAAATTATCTAAAAAAGAAAAAAGAAAATAAATTAGAAAATCAGACGGAGCAGCAGCCGAACCCTTTAGGCCCTGCGGCGTAAGACCTCCATGCGTAGAAGGTGCCAAAGGCGAGGCCGAGCCATATGAGGGCCGCGCCAACCAAGGCCAGGTATAGCCAGGGCTGAGCCAACGTTATGAAGTAGGCCTCGCCGCCTGCAAAAGCTATCACCATGCCAGCCACCAACAGCGAGGATACGAGCCTCCTCTCGGCGTCGGTGAGGTCAAACTGCTTGAAGAGCAGCACGGCAAGGATGACCGAGGGGAGAGTGAAGAGGCCGAAGTCCTGGTGGAACCTCAGGTAGACGAAGTCGTTCCTCCAGCCGGGAGCGGGCGGGGTAGCGAAGCCATAATATGACTCGTGGAACTCTATGTAGTACCCCGTCACAGGAAGTGTGAGGTAAATTAGGACGGCAGCGATGAGCACGGTTACGAAGAAGGGGTCCCTGAGCCTTCCTGTCCTCTTCAGGTAAATCACGAGGCCTATCAGGACTAGCAAGGCACCCCAGCCTATCATCCCAGTCATCGCGTCATCCATCGCGAGGCCGTTGACCCCTCCTGGCCCTGACTGGAAGAGGGTCGGTATGACGTAGTTGCCGACGCCAGCAACTATGTAAAGCCAGGTCACAGCAACTATCATGTAGGACATGACGAGGAACCCTATCGCAGCGACGAGCCTTGGGGCCCCCTTCATCTCATAGTAGCCAAAGGCGACGGCTGCAAGGGAGGCTATGCCGGCCATTATGAGGGGCAGCATGGTGTGCGAGTGGGAGGTCACGACGTTCTCGGTCCAGTTGCCGACAGCGTAGGTGAAGTTCGTGTAGCCTATGGCGAACATCGTCTGGTTTATGTAGTTCGCTACGAAGGATGGCCACGGGCCGAACCACGTGATCCAGCCAGCTATGTGGCCCTCGACGGCAGCTATTAGCACGCCTATGAGCGCCGCGAGGGCGGTGTAATATGGGAGGCCCACGCCATCGTAGCCCTTCCCGCTGACCTTCGGGTAGAGGAGCATGACGATGATAAGGGCTATGGCGATCTCGTCACCTATCAGGAACCCTACTATCTGCGTCCAGAGCGGGATGCCAAGGGCGAACCTGTCATAGATGTCAAAGATGCCGCCAATCCCAGCGAGGGGTCCGGCGATCAATCCTCCGTAGTTCACCGCCTTGCAGAGCAGCCTGGACCCCCTCCCGTTAACCTTGTCTAGGCCAAACGTCATGCAGAGGACGCAGGCCCCGACCGCGACCATCGGCATGAAGATGGCCCCGTGCCAGTAGAGCACGAGGCGCCAGTAGACGTCAGGCGTCCAGACGTTGTTGTATTGTGGGTTCAGTAGGGGCGTCCAGGCGTTGATCACAGGGATCAGGGCGGTGAGCGCAAGGGCCCACGCAACGTTCCATAGGGCCACGAACTTTGCGTTGGGCCTGAAGAACCCCTGGCCTTTCATCCGCCCATTCCCTATATAGAGAAAGGTAATGCTCGCTTAAAAAGTTTTCACAAAGCTGATTTAGTATAAGGTAATTACATAAAAGGTTTGAAGAAGATGGGAACACAGTGGTAATATCTTGAAACTGGTTAGACAAAACATAACACTTCATTTTACGTCATGCTAAGCGACTAAATAGGCCTCTATCATGAAGCCGTAGAGGTGGGCCAGGGCGTAAACGAGCCACCTTAGGAGACCACAAACACTACCCCTGGAACCACAAGGGGCGTGAAGGGCTTGCCCAGGCCCCTGTAGAACTTATTAAACCACTCATAGAAGTGAAGCCTTAGGTCATGGGCGAAGGCCACTATCCCCTCGAGGCCCGCGGTGAGGAGGTTCCCTATTATGTAGATCACGGCTGCCGCCGCGTAAGTCAGTGCTGTCGGGTGGCTCGTGAGAACCACGAACGTTAGCACCGTGAACCCTACCATGAGCCCTGCGTGGGCCAGGCTAAGGCCCATGATCCTGAGGAAGCTTATGGTGTTCCCGAGCGTGAGCAGCATCCCCTCGAACATGCCTAGGAAGCCCTCATAGGGGTCGAACCTGAAGCCCTCCCCGCTTACGAGGGAATAGACGCTGTCGCCGACGAGAAGCCAGGCTATGGCAACTATGGCCCCGTAGAAGACGAAGGCCTCCATGGGGCCGCCGCTGCCCAGGCCGAACAGGGCACGTTCAATTGTGTACCCGGCTCTATAGGCGTTAAAGTAAGCTAGGAACGGGAGGCCGGCCGCCAGGAACAGGAGGGTGAGCGGCAGGCGTTTAGCGAACAAGTCCTCGTAGTCTTTTCCAAGTACATCGTCTGCTATGCCTAGGACGTTACCGAAGGTCAACATGAACGCCCCTATCCAGAACGAGATGTTCAGCACTTCGTTAAAGAGGGCCATGGTGTAAGCCTGAGTGTCCTCATGAGTAGCGGCCTCCACGGGCGAGAGAAGGGGCGGCACGCTGAAGCCGAGGGAGCGCCAGAGCCTGTCAAGGCCAAGCGCCTGGGCAGGTATTGGCCCGAAGAACTCTCCGGCGAGAAAGCCGGTTATCATGCCTGCCGCGCCGAGGACCGCGGCGACCTTGGCTATGTCACGGCTTCTGGGCAACATGTAGAGTAGGGCGAAGAGCAGCACGAGAAGGCCATGACCTATGTCGGGGAACATGAGCCCGAATATGACGGGCATGGTGACGGCCATGAACACAGTCGGCACTATCTCGTCAGAGGACGGGGTGCCGTACATCTCAACTATGCTCTGGAACCACCTGAAGTAGCCGGGCAGGTCGACCTTCGTCGGCACGAACTTCTCGCCCCTCCTTATGCCGAGGCTCCTTATCACGTACGCCTTCCCGCAGCATCCCTCCAGGACCTCCCTGAGCCGCCTTGAGTCCTTAGCGTCGACGAAGCCGTATATGAAGGACGTTGTGGCGGTCCTAGCTGAGAGGCTGACGGCTCGGAGGGCCTCAGCAAGGGCCGAGACTTCGGCGTAGTATTTCCTCAGCCCCTCTGACATCTTCAGGGCATCAGCCCTGACCTCCTCTATCTCCTCCGTGACCTTCCTCAGGAGCTGGTTTGCGGCCTCGAACGCCTCCCTCGGGGAGCCCGGCATGTCGGGAGGTACTGTCACCTGCTTCCACCCAATCCTAGAGAGCTCCGAGATGGCCAGCGACAGCGCCTGGGCCTCCCCAGCGACCGCCAATACTGCCTCCTCGTCAGCGACCCTAGCGACGTAGAGCAGGCCGTGCTTTGACGCTATTTGGTAGGCCGTGGGAAGCAGGGAGGAGCTGATCACCCCTACGGCGCCCCTCACGTGTAGCCCCTCATTCGCCGCCCTGACGTCTGCCGAGATGTCGGATACCGGGGAAAGGGCCGAGACGACGGCCTGAAGCTCCGAGGCCCTCGCGCTGAGCTCTGTTATCCTTGAGGCTGCCTTCTCAGCCATCCCCTCAAGGTCAGAGTTCGCCTTGACGACCTCGTGAAAGGCCTCCTCCCAGTCCCTGACCCTAACCTCGACGACCCCCGCCGGCCTCAGGTCGACCCCAATGGTCTTCATTATGCCCTCGAGCTTTGACCTCTTCTCGGCCGCCTCGAGCGCGACCTTCCTGTAGGCCCTGTTTATGTAGTCCTTCAGCGGCCCTGGAGGCTCCTCGACATGTATGATCCCGCTGTTTGCCAGGGCTGCTAGAGCCCTGTCATAATTCTCGTTGGGTACCGCTATCAGCACCTCCTCAAGCTTGTTTGAAACTATCAATTGAGGCCCCGCCTAGGGTCCTTTGCATGGGTTAATAAGGCCTCCAAAAGGGAGCTCTGAAAGACGTGGCCTCTAGCACGTATGGCTTTAAAAGCAGGGCGCCCGCTCGGCAAGAGGACAGAAATTTGTCCGCGGGCGAGACGAAGATCCTTGTCATAGGTGATGAGCAGAGCCTGCCGCTTTTCAGGATGATAGGGATCTCAGTAATGCAGGCAGGGAACCAGGCCGAGGCAGAGGCGGCGGTCAGAAAGGGGGTCGAGCAGGGCTACGGCCTAATAATCGTCCTCAAGCACATAATCTCGGACGAGGACAGGCTTAGGCGCATAGCCAGCGAGGGGGGCGCCGTGCTCCTGACCCTTCCGACGAAGTGGGCCAAGGCGGAGCCCATAAATATCGAGAAGCTGTTGGCTCAGGCGCTAGGCCTTGGGTGAGCCCATGAGCGTGAGCGGTGACCCTAACAAGGTCGCCGAGGTCGTGATAGAGAAGGCCATAAGTCAGCTCAACTCCCAGCTCGACGAGGCGTTGTCGGCGGCCCTCAAGCTGCTGGAGGGCTCGTACGCGAAGGCCCTTAACAACTTGAGGTCCACGATTGATCGTAAGGCTGAGGAGCTCACGGAGCTCCTTAGGAGCAAAGCGGCAGAGGCCGACCTACAGGTGAAGCTTAAAGAGGAGGCCATAAAGGCCGAGGAGACAAGCAAGGTAATGGAGGAGGCCATAAGGAGGCTTAAGGGCGACAGAGGGGATTGGTACGTCAAGTTCCTGAGGAGGGTCCTCGAGTCCCTTTCAGCTGAGAGCGAGCAGTACGGGGGTTTCATAATCAAGTGCGCCGCTGAGGACCAGCCTCTAGTTAGGGAGTTGATAAAAAGTTATAGAGGCCTAGAGCTTTCCGACGAGCCGGCAATGGTGGTGGGGGGAGTAGTGGCCACGTCGAAAGACGGGACCGTTAAGCTCGACTATACCATAGATCAGATAATTAAAGAGAACGAGACCATGCTTAGAGGACTAGCCTCAAGGCAGCTATTCGAGGTGACCTGACGTGCCGGTGAGGGGAAGAATAGCCAGGATAGCGGGACCGCTCGTAGTCGCTGACGGAATGACCGGCGTCCAGATGTACGAGATGGTCAGGGTCGGAGAGGCCGGTCTGATAGGTGAGGTCACAAGGATAAGGGGAGATACCGCATACATTCAGGTCTATGAGTCTACTAGCGGCCTAAGGCCAGGTGAGCCAGTCGAGGGCACCGGCGCCCCGCTGAGCGTGGAGCTAGGCCCTGGCATAATTGGGAGCATATATGATGGAGTTCAGAGGCCGCTCCCGCTCATCGCCCAGCAGATAGCGAAGGTGAACCCCGCCAGGAGCATCTTCGTCGAGAGGGGCGTGAACGTCCCACCCATTCCAAGGGACAAAAAGTGGCACTTCACCCCAACCGACGCGATAAAGGTTGGCGATAAGGTCACGGGAGGCGACATAATTGGCGTCGTCCAGGAGTCCCCGCTCATAGTTAACAAGACCATGATACCTCCGGGCGTGAACGGTGTCCTTAAGTGGCTAGCCCCTGAGGGCGACTACACGGTCACTGACCCAATAGCTGAGGTTGATGTTGGGGGAGGGGAGATCAAAGAGATCTTCCTTTCGCACCGCTGGCCCGTCAGGGTCCCCAGGCCATACGCGGCTAAGCTTGACCCGACGGAGCCGCTCATAACAGGAATGAGGATAATCGACCTCCTCTTCCCGATGGCAAAGGGAGGGACTGGCATGATACCTGGAGGCTTCGGTACCGGCAAGACCGTCACGCTTCACAACCTCGCGCAGTGGTCCTCAGCCAACGTGATAATTTACATCGGGTGCGGCGAGAGGGGTAACGAGATGACGGAGGTGTTGGAGAGGTTCCCGACGTACAAAGACCCGTGGACCGGGAGGCCCCTGATGGAGAGGACCATACTGATAGCCAACACGAGCAACATGCCCGTCGCGGCTAGGGAGGCAAGCATCTACGTCGGCATAACCATGGCGGAGTACTACAGGGACATGGGCTACGACGTCCTCCTCGTCGCGGACTCCACCAGCAGGTGGGCTGAGGCGCTTAGAGAGATAGCGGGCAGGCTTGAGGAGATGCCCGCTGAGGAGGGCTATCCAAGCTACCTCGCAACCAGGCTGGCGGAGTTCTACGAGAGGGCGGGGAGGGTCAAGACGCTTGGCAGGCCTGAGAGGATAGGGAGCGCCACTGTCATAGGTGCCGTCAGCCCGCCCGGAGGCGACTTCACTGAGCCCGTGACTACCCACACGAGGAGGTTCACGAAGGTATTCTGGGCGCTGGACACGGCGCTGGCTTACAGCAGGCACTACCCTGCCATAAACTGGATAACTAGCTACAGCGCTTACGCGGAGACCGTCGAGGGATGGTGGAGGAAGAACGTTGACGAGAAGTGGGGTGAGTACAGGAGGGTGATAATAGATGTCCTACTGAGGGAGAACGAGCTGAGGGAGATAGTAAGGCTGATAGGGACCGAGGGGCTGAGCGAGCAGGATAAGCTTGTCCTTGAGACCGCGAGGCTGATAAAGGACGGCCTTCTGAAGCAGAACGCCTTTGACCCCATTGACACGTTCACCACGCCAAAGAAGCAGGTCGCGCTCATGAAGATGTTCGTGGAGTTCTATAGGGCGGCCAGCGAGGCCGTCAAGAGGAACGTCCCAGTGGTCAAGATAAGGGAGGCCGTGGGTCGCCTATACACCGACATGGTTAAGGCCAGGTTCACTATACCGAACGACAGAGTAGAGGACATCGAGAAGCTCACGGCAGCCGTTGTAGAGGCCATAAATAAGGTGGGAGGTGGTTGAGATGAGCGTCGTGGGAGTTAAGGAGTACACCAAGGTCTCAGAGATAAGGGGTCCCCTGCTCATCGTCGAGGGCGTCAGCAGGGTAGCCTATGACGAGGTAGTAGAGGTGGAGCTCAGCAACGGGGAAAGAAGGAGGGGCAGGGTCCTTGAGGTCACGAGGAACACCGCCGTAGTCCAGGTGTTCGAGGGGACCACCGGGATCTCGACTGTCGGAACCAAGGTCAGGTTCCTGGGCAGGACGCTAGAGATGCCTGTGTCCGAGGACATGCTTGGCAGGATATTTGACGGGCTCGGCAAGCCCATCGACGGAGGGCCTGAGATAGTTGCAGAGGAGAAGTACGACGTGAATGGGGCCCCGATCAACCCGGCCGTGAGGGCCTACCCTGAGGACTTCATTCAGACCGGAGTGAGCGCGATTGACGGGATGAACACGTTGGTGAGGGGGCAGAAGCTGCCAATATTCAGCGGAAGCGGCCTGCCTCACAACGAGCTCGCTGCCCAGATAGCTAGGCAGGCGACCGTCAGGGGCGAGGAGGAGGAGTTCAGCGTGGTCTTCGCGGCTATCGGGATAAAGTATGACGACTTCATGTTCTTCAAGCGGTTCTTCGAGGAAACAGGGGCCATGAAGAGGGTCGCGATGTTCGTCAACCTGGCCAACGAGCCAGCGATGCTGAGGCTCGTGACGCCCAGGGCCGCACTCACGTTGGCCGAGTACCTGGCCTACGAGAGGGACATGCACGTGCTCGTGATACTCACCGACATGACTAACTACGCCGAGGCCCTGAGGGAGATAAGCGCGGCCAGGGAGGAGGTGCCGGGAAGGCAGGGCTACCCCGGCTACATGTATAGCGACCTTGCCAGCATCTACGAGAGGGCTGGGAGGGTCCACGGCAGGAAGGGGAGCATAACCCAGATGCCCATACTGACCATGCCAAATGACGACATTACTCACCCGATACCTGACCTGACTGGCTACATAACGGAGGGCCAGATAGTCCTTAGCAGGGAGCTGTACAACAGGGGGATCTACCCGCCGATAAACGTCCTCATGAGCCTGTCGAGGCTCATGAAGGAGGGGATAGGCCCTGGCAAGACCAGGGAGGACCACGCGCAGGTGAGCGACCAGCTGTACGCGGCATATAGCAGGGGCGTTGAGCTGAGGAGCCTGGCGGCGGTCGTCGGCGAGGAGAGCCTGAGTGAGGTTGACAGGAAGTACCTGAGGTTCGCCGACTCCTTTGAGAAGAGGTTCCTGAGCCAGGGCGTAAGGGAGAACAGGTCAATTGAGCAGACCCTTGACCTCGCCTGGGATGTGCTGTCGGAGCTGCCGGAGGAGGAGCTAACGAACATCAGGGAGGAGATGATAAAGAAGTATCACCCGAAGTACAGGCTGAAGGCTATGGCGTGACCCACGACCCGACTTTTTCACCTCTGGCTATCCTCAATATGACCTCTGGATCCCTGCCGTCAGCGAAGACAAGGGTTATCTTGCTCCTCTTCACGACGCCTAGCGCGACGTGGTCAAACAGCTCATAGGTTCCCGCCGCCTGGCTCTTGCCGAGGAGTATTCGCTCAAGGTCGTCGTAGGAGAGGGTATCAAGCTTCCTGGACCCTGGCTCCCCTGGCCTGCCCGTGTAGACGCCGTCAACACCGTTCAGCAGATTTATGAGGACCTTGGCCCGCAGCGCCTCAGCGAGGACGGCAGCGACGGCGTTTGTGCTCTGGCCTGGCTGTAACCCACCCATGACAGGGACGAGGCCCTCCTGGGCTACCCTGACAGCCTCGCGGACGTCCCTTGGCACCTGCGGCGGTGACAACGGGTAAAGCGCAAGTGACAGGGCCAATGCGTTTAGGTTAGCGGCCTCTATGCCAACCTCGTCGAGGAGGGACTCAGGGACCCTCAGGGCCCTGAGGGGTGATATGAGGTCGCGTGCCAGGGGGCCGCCCCCAACGACAAGGCCTACGGTGAGCCCCTCCTTCACCAGCGACTCAACAGCCCCCCTCAACCTCAGGGCGTAGGGCTCAGTGAAGGGGTGAAGCAGGGACCCGCTCAACTTAACTACGACAGCCTCTCCCCTCAAGGCAAAGCCGACCTCAGCCGCCTGGCCCCGATCACCGCTCACAGCTTTTAACCTACATCATCGGCCAGCTTTGTGAGAGTAGCTTCAGCCTTTAAACTTGGAGCACCAGAAAGATCGGGGACCTGCGTGCCTTCCGTAACGCTCGAAGTTGACATGGGGAAGTACAAGAGCGTGACGGTTCCGCTTGACGTGGCTGAGAGGCTAATAGTTGAGGTAAGCAGGAGGCTTAACGTGGAGTCCAAGGACGTAATGGAGGCTCTCAGGATCGTCAGGAACTTCGACGAGTTTTACGAGTTCCAGGAGAAGAAGTTTAAGGACTACGTGGTCCCCGATAAGGACATAGGGGACATGATAAAGGGGGCCGTCGTCGTCGACAGCCTCAAGCTGATAAAGCGGGGCGGGGAGAAGGAGGTAACAGTAACTTTTGACAGACGCGTGAGCGAGGACGTAATAGTGGCCGTTCTGAAGGACCTCGGCTATGAGGTCAACCTGGTGAGGCACAGCATCGAGGAGCTTCTCTCAGGAGGCGGCAAGGCTTAGTCAGCTCGCGGCCTTCTTCTTGGCCGAGGACTTTGAAGGAGCCTTGCGGCGCTGGGCCTTCTTCTCCGACTTCTTTGTCGTCCTCCGCCTTGACCTCTTCCTTACGGCCTCACCTGCCTTCTTAAGGAGCTCGTCAACTTTTTCAAGCATCTCCGCCTTGGCCTGCTCTATCGAGATCTTTCCCTCGCTTGCCTGCTCCAGCACGTCAAAGGCGTTAAGCATGACCTCGATGAGCTCAGGGCTTCCAAGCTTATACTCTGCCGCTATCGCCTCCTCTTCCTCGGCCTTCTCCTCACTTGCCTCCTCTAGGTTTTCCTGGTTCTCCTCGGCCTCCTCAGCGTGCTCCTCCTCCGCGCTCATACCGGGCCCCGATGCTGTCAACCCTTTGTCTGCTAAACTTAAATACTTTTGAGACATAACCAACTACGCTAAAGGATGGACGCCATGTCCGCAGAGGGCGTTAAGCTGTACCCGTCTACTAAAGAGGAGATAAAGATAGGGCCGCCCTTCCTAACCAAGTATGAGAGGGCAAAGATTATCGGCCTCAGGGCGCTGCAGCTCGACTACGGAGCCTTCCCTCTCGTCGACGTTGAGGCCCTGGGGATTAAGAAGGACCCGGTCGCCATCGCAAGGTATGAGCTGGATCACGGCCTTCTACCGCTTTCAATAGTAAGGCATACGCCGGCAGGCCTAGTCCAGGTGATCCCCGTTAGGCTCCTTATAGGGTGAGGGCGTTGTTGAACGCTTTTAAATCGCTCCTAAAACGTCGAGCTGAGGTGTAAAGGGCTTGGTGAGGGCGCCGAGGGGCTACAGGCACAGGACCAGGAAGCTGCTGAGGAAGAGCGTGAGGGAGAGGGGCGCTATTCCCAGGACCAGCGTCATGTTCTACCCATACAAGGAGGGCGACAGGGTCACGATAATAATAGACCCATCCTATCATGACGGCATGCCTCACCGCAGGTATCATGGCCTCACAGGCGTGATCGTTGGGAGGAGGGGCAGGGCCTACATAGTGAAGGTCATGTTAGGGAATAAGGAGAAGACCATCATAACCTACGCGGCCCACCTGCGGCCCCTCACCTCCTGACGAGGGTAGAGGCCGATGTTTAGGAGGATTGAGGGCAGACGATATCTCACGTACGCCGAGGCGAGGCAGATCCTTGAGAGAAGGCTCAGCGAGTCCGGTGGGGCCCTGAACCCTATCCAGGAGAGGACTTGGGAGTTCCTCAAGATGTTCGGACAGGGCGACCCATCTGCGGCCCGTAAGGTCGTGGACTCCCTAGTTGAGGCTGGTCTCAGCGAGCACCTCGCCGTCGAGCTCGTGAACATGTGCCCTCAGGACGACGGCTTCATCAACCTTATCCTTTCGGGGGAGGAGGGGCTCACGGTCACAGAGGAGCTGATGTCTAAAATAAAGAGCATAATGTCTTCTTACTGTGGGAGCGCGTCCCCTGCCCAAGCTTAATCCTTCTCCCGCGACTCGCCTAAGGGAAGGATGGGCCCCTCAGCGTGCCATATTTATGGCCGCTACGTGGCCGTGATCGCTGAGAAGCCAAAGGCCGCAGCGAAGATAGCGAGCGCGCTGGGCAAGCCAAGCGTATGTCGACTGCACGGCGTCCCTGTCTTCCAGGTCTTCAGCAATGGGCTACAGATAGTCATAGTTAGTAGCGCGGGACACATGTTCGGCCCAACTACGTCAGTGGAAGGCCTACCGGTCACTGAGCTTAGGTGGGAACCTCTGTGGGAGTTCGAGCCCAGATCAAGACACCTCAAGGCATACTATGACGTACTGGCCAAGATACTTCCGTACGCGACCGAGTACATAAGCGCCTGCGATTATGACATAGAGGGCAGCACGATCTGCTATAAGATTATACAGGCCTTTGGTCGCCTCGACAGGGCGAAGAGGGCCAAGTTCTCATCCCTTACAGAGGGCGAGCTTAGGAAGGCCTTCTCTAGGCTGCTCCCCCTTGACGTAAATAACGCGATGGCTGGGATAGCGAGGGCGGAGCTTGACTGGCTGTGGGGCATAAACTTCTCAAGGCTCCTCATGAGGTCCTACGCCATGGCCGTCGGCAAGAGGATCTCGCTAAGCGCTGGGAGGGTTCAAACGCCAACCCTTGCCGAGGCGGTCAGGAGGTGGATTGCGAGGAA
This sequence comes from Acidilobus sp., assembly GCA_049977005.1. Lineage (GTDB taxonomy): Archaea > Thermoproteota > Thermoprotei_A > Sulfolobales > Acidilobaceae > Acidilobus. Next base: position 225,067 of record JBMFHE010000001.1, read on the forward strand.
CTCCCACGTCCCCATCCCCTCGATCACGATATCATTGGAGCTCGCTCACGGCTCGCAGAGGTTCAGGGCCAGGCCCTACGGGTGGGAGCCAAAGGACAGGGCCCAGGCCCAGGCCATAGTGAGGGAGCTCAAGTCTGCAGGACACGTGGTGGTCTCCAGCTTCAACCAACAACAGGAGGTCGTGAACCCTCCTCCCCCCTTCAACCTAACGGACCTCCAGGAGGAGGCGGCCAGGATATACGGGTTCTCGCCCTATAGGACCCAGGAGATAGCTGAGGACCTTTACCTCTCAGCCCTCATCAGCTACCCCAGGACTGAGAGCCAGAGGCTGCCGAGGGACCTCGACTACGCCGGCGTCCTGAGGTCCCTTGGAAGGCAGAGGGAGTTCGCGGGCCTGGTCTCTGATCTGCTAAGGGAGACGGGAGGCCAGCTGAAGCCCGTCGAGGGAAGGAAGACAGACCCCGCCCACCCAGCGATATACCCCACCGGCGAGCCTCCGTCAGAGCCGCTTGATAAGGCCCACAGGGCCATATACGAGCTAATCGTGAGGAGGTTTATGGCGGCCTTCGCCAAGCCTGCCCTCATAGGGAGGTCAAGGGCTGTCCTGAGGGACCACAGAGGCACGTCATGGGAGGCGCAGGGCTCTACGGTAATAAGAGAGGGGTGGACCCGCTACTACCCCTACGTAAGCCTTGCTGAGGCCCCTCTGCCGAGGCTACAGCCAGGGGAAAGGGTCAGCGTAGTTTCGGCGAGCATCAAGGTTACGTGGCCCCCGCCCAGCGTCAGGCTGTCAAGGCTTGCCCTGCTCGAGTGGATGGAGTCGAACGAGCTAGGGACTAAGGGAACCAGGGCGAGGATCATTGAGACGCTGCTCAAGAGAGGCTTTTTGGAGGTTAAGGGCGGAAGCCTTGACGTCACGGACCTCGGCTACGCGGTCTACAAGGCCCTGAGCTCTCTGGCCCCCGAGATCGTCTCCGTTGATCTCACTAGGGATTTCGAGAGGAAGCTGGAGCTCATAGTCGAGGGGAAGCTGACCAGGGACCAAGTGGTGACCGAGGCCAAGTGGTACGTCAGTGGGCTCGTCAAGAAGTACATGCCGATGATGCCCCAGATCGGGAAGAGCCTGGCCGAGCAGGCAGGGTTGCTCAACCCGGCCAGGAGGTGTCCCATATGCGGTCGCCCGGCCGAGGGCGAGATGTGCGAGCTTCATTTAGCTGCGCTACGCGAGCTCGAGAAGGCCCTCCCGGTTCTACAGCAGAGGATGGGCCTCAGCAGGCAGGATGCCCTTAGGACTCTGGCCAAGAGGAGGTCGGCTGGACGCTGGGTCCGTGAGGTGGCCGACTACCTGCTTAGAACGACTAGGTGACCCCCTGCTGAGGCCTCATGATTAGGGAGAGGGCGCCTATGTAGGGGATCGCCAGAGGCGTCTTCCCTCCAACCACCTCACCTATCACGAATTTATATGGAACCCCTGAGACCTCGACGCCCCCTATATTTACATACCCGCAGTAGCTGGGATAGCCGGGGTCCGGAAGCTGATTGTTGTCCCCCTTAGTGATGAAGCACAGGGTCCCGTTGTGGTAATAGACGTAGATGACCCTGTGGATTATCAGGACGTTGTTGAGGGGTATCCCGTAGAAGATGCCGGTGAACCTATAGACTATCACGTCGCCAACGCGGATGGACGTCGGCGGGACCTTAACTACGAACACCAGGTCGCCTGACTGGAGCGTGGGCAGCATGCTCCTTCCGTCCACCACTACAACAGTCACCGAGGTAAGTAGGGGGAGGTTAAGACTTGACGCGGCCACCAGGACGCCTAGGCTGACGAGGACTATGATCAACGCTATGAATGCTGCCCTGCAGGGACCCCTCGTCCTAAGCCCCCTGCGGGAGGACGAGGAGAGGGTTTAAACACCTTAAGCTAAGGACGCTAAGGCAACGTCAGATGTTGCACGTTTTGCAGGTGCTGTTCTCGTCAGACTCAACGGTCACCACGTTTCCCTCCGCCTTTAGCTTGAAGAGGGAGGCGACCTTTGCGTCGGCCGCCACCTCCTCCACGGCCATCTCCTTCTTAACTATCGCCATCCTCAGCGAGGGCTGCCTCCTCACAAGCTTGATCGGCACCTGTTGCATCTGCTTCTGCTCTCCGCCGAAGTATATCACCTGGGCCCCCTTGCTCTCGTCCCTGTATACCGTTATCCCCTTCAGCCCGCACAGCCAGGCCGCCAGGTAGGCGGTCGCGACATCGTTAACGGACGCCTCCTTTGGCAGGTTCACGGTCTTGCTTATCGACTGGTCAGTGTAGAGCTGGGCAGCGGCCTGGTGAGCTACGTGGTACCACACGTCGAAGTCCATGGCCATGGGGAACAGGGCCGCCAGCTCCTTCAGCCCAGCTATTAACCCCTCGGAGTCCCAGTCGGCCCTCACCAGCTTGCCGTCCTTGCTAACCATGCTCATCTGCCTTATCACCTTCTCGACATCGTCAAGGGCCCACCTGAGGCTCCCCTTGTGGCGTGAGATAGCGGCCAGTATCGCCTCGATTACCTCCTGCGGCGCCCGGGTCGCCCTTGCAAGAGCTATCAGCCTCTCCCTGAACTCCCTGGCGACCTCCCAGAGCTCACCAATGAGCACCCTCCTCAGGTAGACCAGGGCGAAGTAGGGCTCTATGCCGCTCGTCGTGCCCGCTATAATGCTAATGGTTCCCGTGGGGGCCACCGTGTTTACCGCGGTGTGCCTTGGCGCCCTAGCCCCAAGCCTCCTGCCGTACGACTTCAGGGACTCCCAGAGCTTGGCTGGCGCGTATATTGCCATGGCCAACATGTGCCTCGGGCTCCTGACGAGCTCCTCTGGAGGCATCTGCAGGGCCTCCTCAGCGTGCCTCTGGGTCACGCCAAAGACGTCTTTGAGGACCCTCTCGAGGGCAGCTCTCCTGACCAGGAGGACTGAGCCGTCAGGCCTCACCCTCTTGGCAGTCTCGCCCCTCAGCTGGCCTATCGCGTAATCAGAGAGCCTCACGTCGTGGTACTTTATTGTGAGGTAGTCCCCCTCGAACGACGCGACATAGGATGCCTTTAGTAGTGCCGGGGTTAGCAGCTCCACGGTCTCCTCGGGGTCAGCTTTCTCAACGCACGTGAGGGAGTTCCAGTCGAACCTCCTGCACTCGTAAGCCGGGGCGTGGCCGAGCTTAGCGCCGAGCTCCCAGCTCCTCTTCCAGGCCTCGGCCTCTAGCAGGGCCGTCACGGCGAGGGTGAAGGCTACGGCCTCATCACTGTCGTACGGTATGTTGAGCCTGGCTAGCGCAGCGGCGAGCCCCATTACGCCCAGCCCTACCTTCCTCGTGAACTTGTTGACCAAGTCCTGCCTAACGTCAGGCTGCTTGTTGTAGTCAATTACGGCGTCTAGCCCGTCGACGGCCAGGTCAACGTCGCGCGCGAACGACTCAACGTCAAACCTGCCGTCCCTCACATACTTGTCAAGGGAGATGGAGCCCAGGTTGCAGCTCTCATACGGGTAGAGCGGCTCCTCGCCGCACGGGTTCGTGGCCGCGACTGCGCCAAGCCACGGCGTTGGGATCCACTTGTTGTGATTGTCGAGGAAGAAGAGGCCTGGGTCCCCTCCCTCCCAGGCCCCCCTGACTATCTCCTCCCACAGCCTCCTCGCTGAGATGTGCCACCCGTGCGGGTTCCTCTTGCTGGTGTCCACGTCACTGGGTATCCTGCCCTTCGCCTCCTCAATCACGTCCTCGAATACGTTAAGGTATGGCGTTGCCGGAAGCCTTCCCTCCCTGAGCAGCCTGAGGGTCCTGCCATCCCCGGTCGCCCTTGAGACCGAGTAGTGGAGCCTATAGACGCCGTCCCCGAGGTCGCTGTACCTCGGGTTCACCATCCACCACTCCTCGCCATTGATCACCGCCTCCATGAAGGCGTCGTGGACGCCTACGCTTATGTTGAAGTTGGTCAGGAAGGCGTCACTCAGCGGCGCCCTCTTGGCCTGTATGAAGCCCGCGTCCTCAGGGCTCAGCCCGCCAGCTAGTATCCTCCTCAGCGCCTCCAGGGTGTCCTCCTGAACCTCGTAGTAGCCGTCCTTCTGAAGCTGCTCAAGGGTCCTTCTGAACTGGTCCAGCAGGGTCACGACCTGCGGGGGCAGCAGGGAGGAGAGCGCCTTCCACGGGTCGAAGTCGGGGTCGTAGAGGTCTGGGTGCCAGTCGTGCACGATGCCCATGTTGGCGCCCCTCCTCTTGCCTCCCTGTTTGACCACGTCGGTGGCGACGTCGTAAAGTCTCATGAAGCTGAGGGGTCCGCTCGCGACACCGCTCGTGCCGGCGACAACGTCGCCTCTGGGCCTCAGCTCGGAGAAGCTGAAGCCCTGGCCGCCGCCGTACTTGAAGGTCATCACCTGCACGGTCACGCCGTCCATTATGCCCCTCATATCGTCGTGGACCGGCGTGACGTAGCAGGCGCTCAGCGCGCCCTTGGCGCCGTCAGCGTACATGTTGAAGAGCGTGGGGGAGTTGAAGACGAACCTGCCCTCTATGAGGGCCCTGTAGAGGGCCTCGGAGTCAACCCTTGGGCTGAAGCCCGCGGCGACCCTCCTCATCACCATGGAGGGGGTCTCAAGGAACTTCCCTCTGAGGTCCTTCGTCATGTACCTGCTCATTAGGACCCTGATGGCGTTATATGAGAACCTAAGATCGTCCTCGCAGAGCCCTGACTCCACGCAAGGGGGGACCTCTGCCAGGAGGCCCCCGTTGGGAGCCCTCCCACCAGACCCCTGGCGGGAGGCCTTTACCTGCCCATAGATCTCAGCCAACAGCAGCTTCTTGGCCTCAGTCTCGGCATCAGGCCTCATCAGCGACTCCTTCATGAGCTCTAGCTGCCTTGACTCAGACGACATATTGGCTGTCACCTCCGTCAGCAGTGATGGATAGGGGGAGCCGGGGCCCTTCTCTCGATCCTTCAACAGAACCTGACCTCAATTTCTTTTCGACAAGAGTAACGACTTGCGCCACGTCGAAACCCATTTCATACCTCGCGGGCCGGCCCTGCTCCCCTCTTATTGACATTCCTTTTATTGACATTATTTCATCGCCGACAGTAATACCTGACCCCGTCGTTGTTAATGAAAAGTCCCAGAGCCTATTTACTCGAACTGGGAGCGTCGGAAAAGCATGAAGCCCACCGGCACTGGGGCCCTAACGATGCGACTGTGCTCAAGGTGCAACAGGAGGCCCGCTGTCTTCTTTAGGTCGGCGAGCGGGGAGGCCCTCTGCAGGTCATGCCTGTGGGACGAGGTCTCGGCGTCCTCGTCTAAGGCATTTAAAGACGTCGAGCTCAGGCCCACCTCCCGATTTCTAGTCCCGCTCTCGTCATTTGCCCCCTCAGCCAGCCTACTTGCGGCCCTCGTGCTGGCCCACGTGGAGAGGAGATTCCCGTCGACCGTCCTCCTCGCCATGCCCTCCTTTTACGACGTTACCCTCCCCAGAGACCTGCCGTTCAACCTCAAGGCCATCAGGTTCACGGTCTCCCCGGCGCCCCCCACGAGGGCTTCCCTCATCTCATGCCTCAGGTATGACAGGGCGTGGGCCCTCAGGGCCGCCTCCTTGGTCGGGGCCGACGTAGTTGTCCTCCCCCTATCAAGGACCGACCTCACTGGCGTCCTGCTGGAGGGCCTCCTGACAGGGACGCCAGAGGCCTCCTTCGACGCGCAGCCCTCAGCTGAGGTGGGGAGGGTTAAGGTAGTGGGCCTGTTCAGCAACCTGGAGAGGGAGTCGGTCGCAGCCCTCGAGTACCTCGAGGGCGTCAGCCTGAGGCCTGCTTGCGACATAGAGTGGAAGACTAAACCTGTTATGATGTCGATAGCGGGGGCCCCGGAGAGGGACTACGGCGCGCTGGAGGTGGCTCCTAGGATTGTCAGGCTAGTGAGCAGGCCCTCGTCATGCTCTGCGTGCGGGGCTCCCGCCGAGGGGCCTCTGTGCAGCTACTGCCTCAGGCTGGGCCTTGACAGGCTATCAGTCTCCCTGGCTAGCCCCCCTGGGCAGGGCCTTGAGCCCCCCTGATGAGCGACCTCAGGGACTCCTTCTCGGCCTTGCTCAGATGTATGGTCAGGGCGTAGGTCCCCCTGGGGGCCAGGCTAGGTGGGTGGATCTCGCCGTCGAGCACCACGTAGCCCGCGGAAATGATCTCCTCGACGAGCCTGGGGTGAAGCCTCCTCGCGGTCTCGATCAGCAGCCTTGAGAAGCCCATGTGCTCCTTCAGCTCCCTCTCGGTCAGCTGGGCCCCGCAGATCATGCACGTGAGGTCAGGCGTCACGGCCCTGAAGCCGCACCTTGGGCACTCAACGGGCGTAGCCCTGCCGTATTGGGCCCACAGAGTCCTTAGGGTCTGAATTACGTCGTCGGCCCCAAGCCTCTTAGCCTCCTGATATAGGTAGGGCGCCGCCTTCCCAGCAGCCTCAGGGGCGTAGCTGACTACGAACTCCAGCTGCTCCCTCGTGAGCCTGCCGCCCCTCGAGAGGATCATGACAGCCAGCGCCTTCATTATGTTGTCCTTAGCGACCATTATCTTCTTCAGGGCGATCTCGCTCGTGAGCTTTGAGGACCTCCCCTCCGCGATAGCGTATATCATGTCGGAAACTATGGCCTTCAGGTCGTCAACGGCGATCCCATAGGTTTCGAGGCCTAGGGACTCATACACGGTCTGGCTTACGCTTGAAACGATGGAAGAGAGGTCTGCCTGGGAGGGCTGCTTTTTGGCTCCTGCCCTCCTCCTGGCCTGGGTCGCGCCCTCAGTTGTTCTTCTCCTCGGCAAGACCTGAACCTCTGCCCTCGTCCTTAAGATAAAATGTCCCCCCGGAGGCGTTAAATCTCTAGGGAGTCTTGAACCGCCAGGGGTTTGAAGACAAGGTCGTCGCCGTTGTGACAGGCCTTAACGTCCTCGCCTTAGCCGTTATGTTATACGGCTACGTGGGCACCGACGTAATAATAGGCTATTATCACGGCGAGCCGGTACTGTACTACGTGCCCACGGCCGCGTCGGTGGTCGGGGGCCTCCTCCTGGTTGCGATAGGCTTCCTGTTGATGTTGGCCGCAAACCTTGACCTCAGGGCTCACGAGAGGGTCGTCCTGGCTATTGCGCTGCTGGCGTTTTCAATACTCGTCGCCGGCACCGTAGCTGCGCAGGTAAGCGGTCTCCCAAAGCTCAGCCTCCTCGGCGGGAGGGAGGACTCTTACGTAATACAGGTGACAGCCGCTAGGGAACTCCTAGCGGGGGTCAACCCCTACGAGGTGAACTACACGGGCTTCCTTCTGAGATCAACGCCAGCTACAAAGCTGACGTTCATCTTCTCGGGCGGACCGCCCTACACGATATCAAGGTCTACCGGTATAGTCGACGTCCTTGACTACCCAGCGTTCTCGTTCCTTTACTACGTCCCTGCGGTCGCCCTGGGTCTGCCCGGCAACCTGTGGGACGCGTTGGCGCTCGGGTCGTCGCTGGTCGTGGTATTCTTGAGAGCTAAGAGGCCCATAAGGTGGCTCCTGCTCATGGTCCTGGCCTCGGGCATCTTCTACTTCGTGGTAGATCCTGTGACCTTTGACCCCCTGTCTGGGTGGCTGGCCCCCCTGCTAATTGCCACCTCATTCTTCTCAAGCCCTGTGGTCGCTGGGGTCATGCTGGGCCTCGCGGCCTCCTATAGACAATACGCTGCGGCGGCCGCCCTCGTTTATTTCCCCCTCGCTTACAGGAGGGGCGTGAGGAAGCTGGGCCTCGGAGTTATCTCGATGCTGATGACAGTTGTCCTTGTTAACCTGCCCTTCCTCCTCGTGACGGGTCCCAAGTTCATCCATGACGTTCTAGCCCCGGCGAGCCTGAACTTCGACATTGAGGGCCTTGGCCTTTCAAGCCTCTACTTCGTGACTGGTCACGTAATTCCGAGGACGTACTTGATTTTGACGGCAGCGGCCCTGTTATTTATGACGCCCTTCATCACGTACCTCTTCTACGACAGGCTCGGCGGGCTATCATACCTCTTACCTTCGCTCGCTTTCCTCGCTTACCCTAGGCCTCTGTACTCATACTGGCTGTGGTTCGCCTTCATAGGGGCTATCGACTTCGTAATAAATGACCTGGGTCGCCTCGAGGGCGTCGAGCTGAGAGAGGAGCCGATAGTGCAGGCCTCGGCGGCTTCCGCGCTGGTGGCCGTGGTCGCGTCCCTCGTAACCCTTTACTTTATGGGTGCTAAGTATGGGGGACTTCTACTTGGCGCCTCTCTCCTGGCCGCGCTGTGCTCGCTCGCGCTGATGGGGCTGTACAGGCCATTCAGGGGGTTAAGCTACGAGGTTCCAGTTCTCCTGCTCGGCGGCCTCGCCCTTTACTCCCTTGTCGTCCGACGTTACGCAACGACTCCTGAGGTTAACGTACAGGTCCCTCTTTCCTTGGTCACGGCCAGGCTCCTCAGGCCAAGGTGCCCTAGCCCCCTCGATCTTATGATGGGGAATGTCAAGGGGACGCTTACCTATCAGATAAGCTTCATGACTAGCTATGGATCCCATTTAAGCGTCCCATCCCTTCAGGTGCTGAGGCCAGCAGCGGGCCCCTTGATCACTGCCAGCTCAACCATTTGGACCGCCGTAGTCCTCTCAACTATGGTCATCACTCTTGGGCTGGTCATGCGGCGCGTCATGCTGACGCCCTTGGTCGCGGTGGTGGCAGGCGTCGCAGTGTTCTCAAGGCTAGACTGGTCCACGTCAGCGGCCATCTTCGCTCTCCTTATAGCGGGGGCCTTGAGGGGACCCCTGGCAAGGGTTAGGCCCGTCCTTGAGGGGGTGGCGGCCGTCCTTTCGCCAGTAGGCCTTATGGGCGCCCTCGTCATGGCTGGAAAGGACCTCTGGCGGGCCAGCGTAAGGGAGGTAATCGCGGTCGTGCTGTCCGCCGCTGCGGTCGCGGCGGCCCTGAAGGGAGGTTACCTGCTCAGCCTCATCGAGGTCGCCCCCAAGCTGCTCAGCCTGTATTTGAAGGCCGGCCTCTTTCAGGTCATGTTGCTCATCGCTGAGGCCATGATCTTCGTCGGCCCGTCGGCGTTAGCCGTTTTCATACGGTTCCATAAGCTTTCGGGCTGGGTCCTCCCTGCGGCCTCCGTGGGAGTCCTTGCGTTGATGGGGGTTGCGAACGGGTCCTTGGCCTTCGCCGCCCTGGCGTTTACGATATTGGCCTCGACCTCCTTTATGTCCTAGCTCAGGGGTATTAAGTCAGGTAAGAGGTTTCAGGGTTCAGGGACTAGGCGGGCCGGTATGCGAAGGTCCGACGACGAGCTGAGGGACGCCATACTAGGGGAGGCCGACAAGTGCGTCTACTGCGGCTTCTGCGAGAGCGTCTGCCCGACCGTAGTCTTTGGTCCACACAGGGGTTACGGGCCGAGGGGGAGAGTGACGATAATTAGGAACATCCTGAGGTCCGAGGCGACGCTCAGCGACGAGGCCGTGTCAAGCCTCTACAGCTGCCTCCTCTGCAACGCGTGCAGCACCGTATGCCCCGCCAGGATCAGGGTCGGTGACCTGGTGAGGGATGTTAGGATTATGCTATGGCCCACACCACTTAGCTCCTCCGCGACGGTGAGGGCGCGATGGAGGGGCTTAGGATAGCCCACGTCCTCAGGTTCATGGCAGAGTTGACGAGGCTCACCGGCTACCCGGTCCCAGCCCCGCCGGGCTTCGCGTCGTGGTGGTCACGCGGGCTGAAGCTGAAGAGGGAGGGCTCCCCGAGGCTCCTCTTCACTGGGGCGCTGTACCAGCTGGTCCCTTACATTAACTCGACCGTGAGGCTGCTTGAGGTGCTTGAGTCAAGGGGCCTCTCCTTCCTGCTCGAGAGCCTCAGGGAGCTCGCAATTAGGAGGCCCGCAGCGCTGTCCGGCCTGGTTAGGCCTAACGGCGGTGAGGTCGAGGAGTCCGTGAGGATACTGAGGTCCATAGTCGCCCTCCTCTTGAGGTCAGGGATCGACTTCGCCTACGACCCTGAAGTATCAGACATGTACAGCGGGGCCCTCCTGCTTGACTATGGGCTGAGGGACAGCCTCGAGGAGCACGCGAGGAGGGTAATCGACGCCATAAACTCAACTGGCGCCTCGGAGATCATAACTGTCGACCCTCATACGGCGTTGACGCTCATGATCTACAGGGAAAGGTATGGCCTCAGGGCTGAGGTCAGGAGCTACCTAGAGCTGGTAAGGCCCGCCAGAAGCTGGCTGTCAGATGTCGTAACCGTCCACGACTCGTGCATCTACGCGAGGGACCTAAACCTCTGGCTGAGGGTCAGGGACCTGTTGAAGGAGGCCGGCATCAAGTTTGTTGAGCCCAGAAACCACGGCACAAGGACTTTCTGTTGCGGCGGACCCGTTGAGGCCCTCTCGCCAAGGCTCTCCGGCTACATAGCCGGCAGAAGGCTCTCTGAGCTCAGGAAGGCCTCAAGGACTGTTGTGACCATGTGCCCGATCTGCCTCAGCAACCTGAGAAGGGCATCAACGGGCGACGTCAAGATAGTCGACCTTGCGTTGGCAATTAATAGTGACGATTAGGGAACCTTTTATGTTCTCGCCATAGGGCCTTGAAGGCGTGAGAGGCCGTAAGCTATAGCACCTTCGCTCGTACTAATGTCAAGGTCTCGGCGGGATGAGTCGCCGGGGGAGGGACCTCAGGAGCGCTGATCATCATGGCCGCGCCGAGGATGTCGCAAAGCGTTCGCCCCGCGCAGATGGTGCCGCGGCCGGGATTTGAACCCGGGTCACGGGCTCGAGAGGCCCGCATACTGGGCCGGGCTATACTACCGCGGCACCCAGGCTCATCAAGAGGTCAGGCTATTTAAGCTTGGGGGCCTGGCTCATCCTTTCCCTCGTCTTCCCTTTTGATGAACTTCTTGTAGACTAAGTAGTTCTCCTTCGCCTTGAGGAGCGCCTCGTAGAAGGCCCTCTCCCCGCCCTTCATTAGCTCGCTCATGGCCTTTTTGGCTGCCTTTGGGCCTACACCCTGTGTCAGGAGGGCCTCAACGACGTACTTCCCGAGGCCCTGGGCAGCGTAGTTAACGTACATGGCGGCTCTCTCGTTAACCTCCTCAATGTAGCGCTTTTGTTCCTTGGTCGGGCTCTTCAACTGCCCCCTCTTCCAGGCTACGTACAGCTTCGCCATGTCCTCACCCCACTGCGAGGAGGGAAGGGGCGCCACCATCAGGACCCCGCAGCGTGGGCACCTGACGGGGTGGACAAGGTCGGATGCCCTTGAGCGCCACATGTTACCGCAGTGAGTGCACACGAAGAGGACCTCCTTCTTCAGCGCGGACGTCCTGAGGCCAGTGATTACATAGTCGATAGCTATGTCCTTCAGGTTGACAGCGATCTCCCTCCTGAGGTATGGGTTCCTGATGACCTCCTCTGCGAGAGGGCTTGGCGCCTCGCCCCTGACCACCTTGACGTCCTTTATGGACCTCAGGAACGCCTCGAGCGCCTCAGGGTCCAGCTTGTCAAAGGCTATCTCCCTGAGGGTCTCCTCGTCGACCACGCTCCCCCTGTACGCCTCAAGGATCCTCTTGCCCTGCTCCAGTGAAACCCTAGCGTCAGGGTCTATGACGCCCATCCTCTTGGCTACCTGGAGGAACCTCACTACATATAGCGGCGTCGACCTAACGGCGTCATAGGCCATCGACATAAGCTCTGGAAGGTCAAGGGACCTCGCCTTGATGAGGGCCTTCCTCACCTCCTCAGCGTTGACGCCATGGGGTGACGAGAATACTATCGCGTACGGTATGTAGTCGAACCACACCTTAATCGTGGGCTCCATGAGCTTAGACAGCACGAGCGCGAGCAGTAGATTTCCCTTGCTGCCCAGGCACGCGTAGAGGATGCTGACGCCTCTGACCTCCTCAATCACTGGCTCAGTCATCGTGAGTGGGAACCCCCAGGACGCCGAGGTCCTTGACATAACGTCTATAACCTTCTTGGCGTCTTTCTCGCCGAGGCCTCTGGCCGTCAGCATGCGGAGGGCGTTCTCAGGGTCTATTGAAGCCATGCTTAATATGGCGCAGACCTCCCTCGCCACCTTATAGCTGACGGGTATCAGCTCCCCCTCCCACGACGGGATGACGCCCTCAGAGGAGGTCAGGGGCTCGGCGTCGATCCTAAGGTTCTCGTAGTCTATGTTTACGATCCTCCAGGCCCTCCCAGCCAGGACAAAGGTGGGCCTCTCCTCCCTGTTAGAGAACAGCATGGCCTCTACGAACCTCTCCCCGACCTCGCCGACCTGCTCGTTCGTCGCAACGTCATAGACCCTGAAGCTCGCCTCGTCCGGTATCATTGACACCTTGTAGAGGTATGTAATTGACCGTCTCCCCTTGGCGAGCCTGCCCGTCTCGGGCTCGAACCTTATCACTCTCACGGAGTCAAGGTGTTCTGCTACCCTCTCAAGCTGCTCAAGGCTTAGGCTGGAGAGGGGGCCCGCCCTGGTCATGAGGTCGTAGGCCTCGCCCAGGTTGTCTGCGAGGCCCTCTATCACGAGCGCGACCAGCTGGTGAGCTGCCACGTCAAGGGACCCGGTCGGGTAGGCGAGGTCTTCAAGCTCCCCTCTCTTAGTCCTGGAGGCGATTACGGCCGACTCCAGCAGCTCGTAGACGTTATCAAATGTAATTATTGTGGCGTTGCTCACGCCGCCGTACCTGTGTCCAGCTCTTCCAGCCCTCTGAGTCATAGAGATGACCTCCCTGGGCGACATGAACTGCAGGACCCTGTCGACGTGTCCTATGTCGATGCCCAGCTCCATGCTTGAGGTAGCGACGAGGAGCTTCAGCTGCCCCTCTCTGAACCTCTTCTCCGCCTCCTCCCTGACGCTCCTCGAAAGGCTCCCGTGGTGAACCATCACGGCGTCGCCGAGCCTCTTGCTTAGCATAGCCCCCAGCTTCTCGGCGACCGACCTAGTGTTGGTGAAGAGAAGGGTAGACCCCCTCTCCTCGTTGACGAGGGACGTTATAACCTCAACGACCTTATTTAGGTCGTCCTCCTCGTTTACGGAGACTATGTTTATGTTGTACGTCCTTTCGCCCCTGTCCTCAACGACCTCAACGCCTCTCCCGTATGCCAGGAGGTTAGCTGCCGCCCTCTTTGACTTCTCTGACAGCGTTGCCGAGAGCCCTATCCTCTGGATGAACGCCCTCGACCTCCTCTGAAGCCTCTCTAGTACTACTGAGAGCTCAGCGCCCCTCTTGCTATCGAGCAGCTCCTGTACCTCGTCAACTATGACGAAGCTTACTTGGTCCCACATATCTGACTGCCTCTGAACCGTGAGGATGAGGTTCAGGGTCTCAGGCGTCGTCACCATAAAGTCGGGAGGGCTCTCGAGGAACTTCCTCCTCACCGATGTCGTGGAGTCCCCGTGCCTAAGGGCTATGTTAAACCCGACCTCTCGGACGAGCCGTGAAATCCTGAGTGTTATGTCCCTGTTAAGGGCCCTGAGCGGGGTCACATATATGGCCTTGATCTTACCATCGCCTGGCCTGAACCTCTTCAACATCATTGAGAGGACGGGGAACAGCGCTGCCTCCGTCTTCCCTGTTCCAGTAGGCGACGTTATTAACGTGTGGACGCCCCTCAAGATGACGGGTATGGCCTTCTCTTGGACCGGGAGCAGGCCGCTATACCCGAGCCTGGCCATGGCGTCCCTTAGCTTTGGGTGAAGCATTGAGAGCGCAGACTCTACCATCTCCCAGGCCCGATGCTGACAGGAGAGGATAAAATCACGGAAGGCCTAAAAATCACTTGCTCGACTCTGACTTGCTCTCGCTCTCCTCCTTCTTTTCTCCCTCCTTCTTCTCCTTCTCCTTCGGTGGGGCCGCCGCAATGAGGTCGTCGATCTTCAGTAGCGATATGGCGGCCTCGGCGGCTCCCTTGATTACCTGCTTCTTTACCAGCAGCGGCTCGTAGACGTTGATGGAAACCATGTCCTCAGCGACCTTGGAGTTCAGCACGTCAACGCCAGCGAACTTGAAGCCCTTGCTGTGTAGCGACCTCAGCTGCATCACAGTGTCGAGCGGGTCCATGCCAGCGCTCTCGGCCAGCACGCTCGGTATGGTCTCAAGCGCGTCGGCGAAGGCCTCGATCGCTAGCTGCTCCTTCCCACCTATGGTGGCAGCGTACTCCCTCAGCTGGAGGGCTAGCTCAATCTCTGGCGCGCCTCCGCCGCCCACTATCTTGGGCTCCCTCATTATGTTCCTCAGGCCGTGGAGCACGTCATTGATGTTCCTCTCAGCCTCGTCGAGTAGCATGTCGTTGGCTCCCCTGAGGAGTATCGTCACGCTCCTCGGGTTCTTGGCGCCCTCTATGAACACCATCTTGTCGTTGCCGACCTTCCTCTCCTCGACCAGCTCGGCGTAGCCCAGGCTCTCAGGCTTCAGGTCCCTTATGCTGGTCACGATCTTGGCTCCGGTGGCCCTGGCGAGCTTCTCTATGTCGCTCCTCTTCACCCTCCTGACGGCCAGTATGCCCTTCTTGGCCAGGAAGTGCTGGGCGACGTCGTCGATGCCCTTCTGGGTTATGACCACGTTGGCGCCAGTGGCCGCTATCTGCTCAACCATGTCCTTAAGTATCTTGGTCTCCTCCTCGAGGAACGAGTCGAGCTGCTCTACGTCGGTCACCCTTATCTTGGTAGTTATGTCCGGCTTCTGTATCTCCAGCGGGGCGTCGAGGACGGCTATCTTAGCGTTGGTGACCCTCCTGGGCATCCCTGGGTGCACTACCTCCTTGTCAAGCACGA
>JBMFHE010000002.1:0-108201 GCA_049977005.1 Acidilobus sp.
ACCCCGTCTCGGCGTAATACGTCGTGGTCCCGTTGCTGAAGAGGCCGACCCTGACACCCAGGGCGCTCTCGACAGCGGATGCCGGCCCCTCGAAGACTATTATCGAGTCTAGGGCCGTAAAGATGATCCTGAGCCCGTGGTCCCTGAGGTAGTCCAGTGCCTTGTTGAACTCGTCGGTGGGGTAGAAGAGCCTTGCGACCTCCTGCCTGGTCAGGAACCTATGATAGAGCGGCGAGCCCGGCGTGCTCACGGCCTGCGCGTAGTAAAATATCAGCGGTACGTTCCGAAGGGGTACGTACAGCACGCCGAAGACCGGCTGATTAGGCGAGACCTCGCCCAGGTACCTGAAGCCGGGGAGAGGGCTGAAGGACGAGTTGGAGTAGGCGGCCCTTGTGGGAGGCGGGGCGACGGCGGAGGCCGCAGGCGCTATTATAGCTAAGACGAAGGCGACCAGCAGGAGCAGGACGCCGAGGCGCACGGCCATTCCCTGTCCCCGTCATCAAGTTCGAGACCTGTATATATCTTTATCCATGGAAAGATGTTTCGTTTACTTAATATACTCAAAACCATTTTGAACCTTGGCCACACACCCTGAAAGGCCCTTTAAGCCACGTCCGTTTGGGAATTGCAACTAGAGCATTAAGGCTTGAAGCCGATCGTTGGCCACTATCAGTGAGGGATTTCAAGCTTCTCCGTAGTCTCAAAACGGGGCCTGTGAAGAGACCATCAGTGGCCGGACCTCTGGGATGATGACGGGTTACCCAGACGAGGCCCCTCTACTCCAACTATGCTTAGGAGCTCACATGACGTGCGGCCCATCCATGTCGTGCGCTGATAGCGTAGGGACTCGCTATGAAAGTCATCGCATGAGCAGTTACCTAAAACCTTAGACTTGAATGCCTATGAGCGGCTCGGGGCCCTCGCGTTATTCAGGCGATCGAGGTTCGCGGTTGTAGGGTTGAGATCGTGTTGCTTCCATGGCCTGTGACGCTCACGTGAGCTCGTATAGGGCGTTTGAGAGGGCGCAGGCCACGTCCCAGGCCTTCAGGGGCTCCCCGCCCCTTATCCTCACCCTTTTCCACGTCATCGAGAGCACGCTTTCTGAGAAGGGCCCCCGAGGGAAGGCCCCGAAGCCTATGGGGCTGTTGCTCTTGGTCGCCTCCCTCAGTACTTCGACGGGCCTCAGCTCCTCCTCGGCGTCCTCGCTCAGGAGGAGGAGCTTCCTGTCGCCCAGGAACTCCCTCAGGGAGCCCGAGGCCCTCCATATCAGGGGCTCGCCCTCTGGGGGGACCCTGTTGAGCCTCAGCAGCTGGGCCATGAGCCCCTTGAAGCGGTCGTAGTTCTTCGGTATCCTGACCTCAGGGCTGAAGGCGAAGACCCTGTCGTCCTGTAGGTGCATGTAGACCCTCGCCAGACCCCTCCTGACGGGGGACTTCTCGAGGAGGTTGAGAAGCGAAAGGTGAACTATGTCTGGCCTCCCCCTCCTCCAGTAGTCCTTCAGCGACCTCATGGCCCTCCAGTGCAGCCCTGCGTCGAGGAGCATCTCGTCAGGCCTCAGCCCATACCTCCTCGCCGTCTTCAGGACCTGGGGGTGGCGCGCTATCTCGCTGGGGACGAGCTCGATCGCGGACTCGAGCAAGACTATCTCGATTTCGGCCAAGCTCAACACCTCAGCGATCGGTAGGCCTCCTCATCCTTTGCGTCAGGGGACCCTGCCCCTATCATCACTCAGGAAGTCCAAGGGGAGGGGACGTTAATTACGTTTCTCCGAAAGGCTTTAGATTTGAGAAGCTCACCTCGGTAACGGCCATGATAGAGTTCGAAGTGAGGAGGCCCCTTCATGGCCTGAGCGACGCGAAGGTGTGGTCGTTAGTCAAGGACGTCAGCGCCATGCCCAGGTTCTGGAGGGGCCACAGGGAGGTGATAGTCTTGGGCTCCAGGGGGCCGGACTACGAGCTACGCGTAAGGTTCGCCTTCCCAGGGCCGGGGAACAGGGGCCTGGCGAGGGCCCACGTTGACGAGGCCGCCATGTCCGTGAGGATCGAATACTTAAGGGGACCCATATCGGGTGTCGTGGTGACCGAGGTCAAGGACGGGGAGCTCATCACGCGTTGGTCAGTGAGGGGGAAGGGGGTGCTGAGGCTCCTGGAGCCGTGGCTCAGGGGCCACTTCATGAAGGGGGCCCGCGAGGCCCTCGAGAGGATAGTTCGTGAGGCCTCTCAGTCGTAGTCCTCCTCGCCCCCCTCTTCGCCGCCTTTCCTGCCCCAAAGCTCCCTCCTGCGGGCCTCTAGCTGGTTAAGCTCAACGCCCATGAGCTCAGCAGCGTTAACGAGCCTCACGCCGACCTGCCTGGCGAGCTCGTAGTGATCCCTGAGCCTCTCAGAGAAGTTCAGGTCCCTCAACAGGTGGTGGTCTACCACTATGGTCTCGGCGACCCTCGCCCTTACCAGCTGCCTCAGCCCATCAAGGCCTGCCTGGACCGCCTCGACGGGGACCTTGAAGCCGGCGAAGTAGGTCGGAGGGCCGCTGATTATGAGGACCCTCGCCCCCGCCCATGAGGTCAGCCTCTGTACCGCGGCTGGGTCGGCAGGGCCCTGCACGTCGCTTGCGAAGATAACGTGCTCGTCACCGCATGAGACCTTGACCATGAGAACCCTGCCCACAGGGGTTCCCGGCTCGCCGTGCCATACAGGCTCGGAGAACTCGAGGCTAGCGCTCCCCAAGGTGAAGGAGGCCGAGTCGGCATAGGAGACCGAGGCGCTCTTCTCAACGCCCTGCTGAAGCAGGAACCTCCTGGCCCTCAGCCTCTGGCTCCAGTTTATGTCCTGGGTGGGGTGCTTCACGAAGAGCCTCTTGCCCGCGTAGAGCTGCGGCTCGTCCCGCACGAAGTGATCATAGTGGTAGTGAGTTATGGTTATGCCCTCGGCCTCGCTTATGGCCTCCCTGATCGATTCCATGGCCCTCTCAAGCGCCTTGAGCTCAAGCTCGTGAGGTGGGAGGCCATACCTGCGCGGGGCGAGGGAGGCGCCTAGGTCAAGGCCTATGAGGGTCCCGCAGGCGTCCACTAGCGTGGCCAGGCTCCTGACGCCCATGCTGTCCGCGGCCAGCACGGAGACCTTGAAGGGGCCCGCCCTCACGAAGCTGTGACCCACGTTAGCCCCTAGCGCCCTGGCCTGACGGGCGTTATACGCTCGGTGCCCTTGCCTTTACGCTCCCTTGAAAACTCTCGGGCAGTAGGGAGGGGCTGGCAGGGGCCTTGCTCTGGCTGGTGTTCACGACAGGGGCCTGCAACCTCCGCTGCGACTACTGCGGCGGCTCGTTCCCGCCGAAGCTAGTGCCTCACAGGGTGGCCTACGACCCTAATAGGCTCAAGGCCCTCGTCGAGTCTGACCCCCAAGCCACCGTGATATTCTATGGCGGTGAGCCCCTCCTGAACCCCTCCTTCATAATGTGGGTGATGGACAACGTCAGGGCGAGAAGGTTCGGGGTCCAGACCAACGGCCTGCTTCACAGGGCCTTACCTGATAACTACTGGAGGAGGATGAGCGTGGCCCTCCTCTCAATTGACGGGAGGGAGGAGGTTACCGACAGGCACAGGGGGAGGGGAGTTTACAGGAGGGTCCTTGAGGCCGCGAGGAGGCTGAAGGGGCTTGGCGTTGAGACCGTGGCGAGGATGACGGTCACGGGCGACACTGACATCTATGAGGACGTTACCCACCTCATCAACCTCGGCCTCTTTGACAAGGTCCACTGGCAGCTCAACGTGGTCTGGAGCGAGAGGTGGGACTTCGAGAAGTGGGCGTGGGGAAGCTACATCCCAGGCGTCAGGAGGCTCGTTGATCTGTTCCTCCAGGAGCTTGAGAGGGGCAGGGTCCTGAAGATAATTCCGATCCTTGGCGTGCTCAGCGCCCACTTCTTCGAGGGCTATGAGGGCTCCCCCTGTGGGGCGGGTCACAGGAGCGTTGCCGTCAGCACTGACGGCAGGGTGCTCGCGTGCCCGATCGCAGTGAGGGAGCGATGGGCTGAGCTCGGCGACGTGAATGGGGGCTTTAAGCTAATGGGCCCTTACCTGGCACCCGAGTGCAGGGCCTGCCCGTACAGGAGGTACTGCGGAGGCAGGTGCCTCTACGCCCAGATGGAGAGGCTGTGGGGCGAGGAGGGGTGGAAAGCCGTGGACGAGGTCACCAAGGAGTACCTACGCACGGTCCTCTCGATAGTCCCTGAGGTCGAGAGGCTTGTCAACGAGGGCGTAATCAGGCGCGACGACCTTCGCTATGACCCGACCGAGGACTCTACTGAGGTGATACCTTGAGCCTACTGCCCGCCGAGAGGAGGCCAGTGATACCAACTAAGACCTGGAACCCAGTGACTGGCTGCACCCACAGGTGCTCATACTGCTACGCCATGAGGCTGATCGAGACAAAGCTCAAGGACACCCCTAAGTACAGGCATGGCTTCGATCCAACGCTTCACCACGAGGACCTCGCGAGGGCCAGGTTCGCGGCGAAGGACGTAGTGTTCGTGGTCGACATGGGGGACCTCTTCAGTGACGGCGTGCCTGACCAGTGGATTGAGGCGGTGCTGAGGAGGGCCAGGGAGAGCCCTGCCAGATACCTCTTCCTGACCAAGAACCCCGCGAGGTACCGCCTCTTCCTCTCGCTGTTCCCCTCGAGCTCGGTGCTGGGGGTGACCATTGAGACGAACAGGGACGACCTTGCTATGTCGGTGAGCAGGGCCCCTCCGCCTAGCGAGCGCTACAGGGCCATGAGGGACCTGGACTGGCCGAGGAAGTACGTCTCGGTCGAGCCCGTGATGGACTTTGACGTCGACGTGCTTGCGAGGTGGATTGAGGAGATAGCCCCTGTCACGGTTCACGTAGGCTACGACAACTGGAGGTCAAGGCTTCCCGAGCCCCCGCTGTGGAAGGTGAAGGAGCTCATAAGGAGGGTGTCGAGGTTCGCACCCGTGACGCTTGGCAGCCTCCGGGAGCCCTGGTACGAGTCGTGGGCCAAAGCGAGGGCCTATAGCCCGCGACCCCCAGACTTCAGGGAGGCGGGTGATGAGGAGCCATCCAAGGATCGGTGACGGGAGCGCTCTTCTCTGACGCCCTCATGGCGACATCTGGGATAGCTCATGGAATATGTACGCTGAGCCCGCGAGAAGGGCCCCCGCAGTCACATACGTGGGCCCTATGCCTATGTACCTCGCTATGTAGCCGGAGGCGAGCGAGCCAGCGAAGTACGACGCCCCCGTCAGGGAGCTGTAGAGGCCCAGCCCCCTACCCTCCCTCGTGCCCTTGAGCACCTCGAACACCATCACGTTCGAGGCCGTGAAGAACGTGGCGAAGGCTATGCCAGCGGCGAGGGGGTAAAGCGTGAGCCCGGTCAGCAGCAGCACGTCCCTTGAGTCGGCTAGGGCCGTTGACAGGCCTATGGCAACGTATGACGAGCCCCGCACGACGAGGGACCTGAAGGAGGCCCTCGAGTTGCCGCCAGACATAGATATGAGCCTCGGGGCCAGCCAGAAGCCAGCTATCTGGGCGGCCATCCCAGCTGAAATGACTATGAACACCTGCGACGTCGTGAGGCCGAGGACCTTGAGGCCGTAGGGGTAGAGAGTGTTGAAGATCCCGGAGGAGACGTAGAAGGACGTGATACCCATGTAGAGGAGCGGGACGTAGGCGGCAGGGCTCCTGCCCAGCTTCAGGAGCCTCAACGGCTTAAACGTCGTCTTGCTGGGGAGCCTGAGGAAGAAGGTCGGGACGAGCTTAAGCCTCAGAAGGAATGCCTCCAACATGTGGAGGAGCGACTCCCTCTCGAACCTGATGGGTGACCTAGGGATAGCGTAGGCCGACCACCCAAGGGACGCCAGCGTGGCGGCCCCCGTTAGGAGGGCGAGCCTCCTGATCCCGAGCAGAGGTGCTGCAGCTGCTGCAACTACGTCGCCCGCAAGGTAGCCTACCGAGGACAGGTAGTTATACCTGGAGTACGCGCTCGCCCAGAACCTCTTGTCATAAGTGTCCATTATTAGTACGCTGACCGAGATCCCGACGGCTGACGAGAACAGGGACGCTGCCGCGAAGAACGAGACGACGGCCGGTATCGAGCTGGCTACCGAGAGCAGGGCCAGGAAGGCCGAGGTCCCGGCGAGGCCAAGGAGGAGCACCAGCTTCCTGTCGTACCTGTCGACCGCGAACCCCCATATTATGGAGGCTACTATGCCCGCGAAGGTCCCGGCCGACATGGCGTATGAGACTGAGACTGAGCCGCCCTTGAGCTCGACTACCTCGAGCGTGACGAGAGTGCTGAGCGGCCCCATGGCTAGGTTGAACGGCAGCAGCGCCAGCATCCAGTCCCTTCTCTCGACCTGGACCATAGTCCTCGTTCACACGCTGTGCGCCTGCCCGTAAAATAGGGGGCTTGCCCCATTGTAGGGGGTGTGCGGTGGGCCTCTCGGAGGAGCTCAGGTCGATGGCTGATGACATAACTCGCAGGGTCCTTCAGGCGAGGGCAGTTGTAAACCCGAGCCTCGACGTCCTGAAGAGGTTCGTCGAGTACGAGAGCTTCATAGCGACGTACGATTACCGCGCCCTTCTCCACATGGCCGAGAGGGCGTCAGAGCCTGACGAGGTTGAGCTGATGTCGCGGCTCATCGAGGGTGGGCCAAGGTGGATAACGAACGTCAGGAGGCTCGCGGAGATCCTGGGGGTAACCCCAAGCCTTGGCCGTGTACCACCCAGGGCCCTCGGGTACTCCCAGTTCCTTTCATGGCTCTCAATCAACGGGACGATTGGCGACCTGGCGGCGGCCGTGATCGTCAACTTCCCGACGTTCTGCACGAACACGTCGAGGCTTGCCGACTGGGCCTCGTCAGTGGGGGTCAGCGGGGTTGATTTCCTAAGGTGTAGGGGGCTTGACCAGTATGAGGCACAGCTCGCCGAGTCCATCGCGAAGAGGTATTACGACAGGGAGAGGTACACGTTCGTTGTGAGGGCCGTCCAACAGTACGAGCTCGACTTCTGGGAGGAGCTGGCCTGAAGAGATTGGCGTACCGCCCTGACGATTTAGATAGACGCCATGTGAAGGACAATAAGGAATTAAAGAGCTTGACCGGCGCAGTAATTAAGTGATGAAACTTGGGCTCCAGAGTAGTCGCCTTGGCGTTGGGCCTCCTTATTCTGGTAGCGTTCTCCCTGGCTGCGTCGCTGAGCATGTTTAGGACGGCCCGCGCGGTATTCGTCTCGTCACAATCGCCTGAGCCCATCCCGATTGGGACCGGCGGGGTCGAGCTGTGCTACCCCTACCTGGTCGAGTCCTACGGCCTCGTCAACCTTCAGACCAACGCTACATATGACTTCTGGCCGGGCGACTACGCGATCACCGCCTCGTGTTCAGGAGAATACATTTTGGTAATAGGCTTGAACGGGGCCTACCTGATCTCCACATCGCCCTCACCAGCGCTTGTGAAGTTCTCAGAGCTCCCCTTCGACAACCTGGTCGGCGTATTCGGCGACATGGCTGCTTACTTCATAAACGGTACCGTCATCGTTGTGACCCCTGGCCAGGACTACGCCATCCAGATCCCTCCCTTCGGCAAGCCGATTTCCTTCACGGTTAACGTCGGGGTGCCAGAGGTCCTCGTGTACGAGCCGCTGAACGGCACGTTCTACGTCGAGTTCCCAGTGTCATACCTCGTTCAGCTGCCCGTCCACTCCTACAGGCCCTCGGGCATGGTAAATGGCTCATACGTGTTCGTGCAGGCCTCCAACGGGACGCTCTTCGTGCTCACGGAGGCCCCATACTCAAGGCCGACAGTGACGGCAACCTACTACGTTCCGATCAACTTCACGAGGCTCCTAGTCGCTAACCCAAGCTTTGTCATAGGTAGGTCCCCGGTGGGCCTTGTGCTCGCTTACCTTCAGTACCCTCCGGCGATAGACGTGCTAGGTAACGTCACCATGACGCCCGTCGGCTACTACGCGTACATGCTATCGACGTCGTTTGTTTACATCAATGGCTCCTGGGTCCCCGTCCCTGGGTACGCGATCGGCCTCCTTGGGAACTTCGCCGTGGTGACCGACGCGGGACCTAGGACATTACTCTACCCGCTGTTTCCCACGGCCCTGACGACCCAGGTGGCCCTGTCAGGTTACCTCGTGTTAGGCAACTACTACATAAAGGTCTCCCTAGTACCTGGGACGTACTCA
This sequence comes from Acidilobus sp., assembly GCA_049977005.1. GTDB lineage: Archaea > Thermoproteota > Thermoprotei_A > Sulfolobales > Acidilobaceae > Acidilobus. The sequence continues at coordinate 8,207 of JBMFHE010000002.1, forward strand.
ATTCCGTCCCCTTCACTGCTCGAGATGCCAGGCAGGACGCTTCAGCTCATGGGAGGCTATGAGACGTACCCCCTAAACGTGGTCCCCCCTGCCTTCCCCATAGTCATGGTGTTCCCTCAGTCCCTGACAGGGTTTGAGACCATGACGGACGTCGACTCCGTCTCTGCGGGGGCTGGCGGGCTCCTCCTTCTCAGGTCTGACTACGCCGAGGTTGTGACCCAGAGCGGCGAGAAGCTCGTGATACCCGGCTCATGGCTCTACGGCGGCGTCGGCCCCGCTGGCGTGGCCCTCTACGCCAATGGAACCATCTTCGTCTTCAACTATCAGGGCGACGAGGTCGCCTCGTACCACGCCCTCATAAGCTACGTGCCCCTCGTGATGAGCCCCTACGAGCTAGGAGGGAAGTACTACGTGGTCGTCGAGGGCCCCGGGGCCCCCGGCAACGGGACGTTCTACATATATGGGCCTACAGGGGTCACGTCGTTCCAGACGACCTTGAGGGCCATAGATATAAGCTCTGACGTGTCTGTGGTCTACTCAACTAACGGCACGGCCGGCTATATCGAGGCTGGCCCTGTGACGATCCCAATCTCGGTGCAGAGGCTCTCGGCCTCAGTAAACGGCCTGACTGTTGCATATAGAACCCCATCAGGCAACTACGTCTTTGATGACCTTCAGACAGGCCAGGAGTTCATACTCCTTGACTCACCTGACCTCCCGGTCTTCCCGGTCGGTCGCGACGAGATTGCCGTCTTCAGTCCCAACTCCGGCGTGCTGACGTTCATTGACCTGAGCGAGCTCATGCAGTCCGAGCTCGCCGTCACCGTGCTGAGCTCCCCGGGGAGCGAGATATTCATCAACGGGACCCTGGCCGGGGTCGGGACGGCCCTTGCCTACGCGCCCTACGGGACAACTCTGAACATCACCGCCTACAGGCCCTACACCATGCCTAAGACCGTCATCGTCCACCTCACCGGCCCTATCACAATATCGGTCAGCCCAATCCCGCTCGTAGCCAATGTGACGCTTCACGTGATCTCTCCTATACCTGTCAGCTACGTGACCGCTGAGGTGAACGGGACAAAGGTGACATGGTACGTGAACGGCTCTATTCAGCTGACGGCCGGAGTTCCATACGTGATCTCCATAACCTCGACCTCACCACTGAACTACTGCTCAGCCATGACTACAAAGGCCGTGTTCCTGCCAGGGAATAACGTCCTGACCTATAACTGCACCCTTGGGGTGCCTGTCCTGGAGCTCTACAGCGCCCTGCCGGCCACCGTCGTTATAGCGACCTCGTCAGGGCCCATAGCGACGGTTAACGTCACCCCGGGCGTGCCTGAGTACGTTGGCGTCACGCCTGGCACCTACACCATAGCGTCCTCAACTACAGTGAGCGGCAGGGCGCCACTAACGGAGGTCGTCACGATCTCAGGGCCGGGCCTCTTCACTTACAACGTCACTCCCCCGCCTAAGAGCATGGTTGGAGTGCTTACTGCGTACTCCAACGTCCCCTACGCCAACATCAGCGTGCTCTACGAGAACGGCAGTCTGATAGCCTCGCACATAGGCAGCATATCCCTAAGCCTGAGGCCAGGGATTTACATAGTTAAGGCCACCGCCCCAGGCTACGTTAACGTCTCCAAGTACGTCTCCCTATCTGCTGGCGCGTCGATCAACTTGCTGGTACCGCTCACCCCCTACGTCCCACCGAAGAAGGGGGTCCCCATGGCCAAGGTCGCCATGGTAGGCGGCGCTGTAGCCGCCACCGCCGCGGCAGCTGTGCTGGGAGTCATGATATACAGGAGGTCGAGGATGGCCCCTGAGGAGCTGCAGGTGTAGGCAGGAAGACTTCAGACCTTCACTATGTTGAACCCGCTGGCCTTCCTTAACCTATTCATTATGGTCAGCCCGAGCCCCCTCTCCTCAAACCCCTCCGCGAAGGCCTCGTCGACCTCCAGTATATCGTCAATTGCCCTCAGGGACTTGAAGAGGTTCCTCGCCACTATGAACAGGTTTGACCGAGGCCCCAGCACTATAGTCCTAAGGCCCTCCTCCCTGTAGACGTGCTCTGTCTCGGACGAGCACAGTACGACCGGCCTTGAGCCCCTCCTCACGGCCTCCTTGACAACTCTGGCCACCTTCCTCGCGTACGACTCGAGGTCAGCGTAGTCGCCCTCCACGACCGTTAGCCTCTTGAGAGGGGCATAGTGCCTGTACTTCATGCCCGGCGCGAGGGCCACGTCGGCCTCTCCAAGGCCCCTGGCGAAGGGGGGCACCACGACCTTCTTCCCAAGCTCCTTCTCCACCTCCTCGTAGGGCATGGCGCCCGGCCTCAACAGGACCGGCGGGTCCTTCGTTACGTCAATTATGGTCGACTCGACGCCGTAGAGCGTCTCGCCTGAGTCAATTATTACGTCAGCCCTCCCGTAGAGGTCCCTCACCACGTGCTCGCCGGTCGTCGGGGATGGCCTGCCGGCCAGGTTGGCGCTAGGGGCTGCGATCGGTACCCCGCTCTCCCTTATTAGGGCGAGCGCGACCGGGTGGGCTGGCATCCTCACCGCGACCGTTTCCCTGCCGGCGGTCACCTCTGGGGGGACCCTCGGCGCCTTCCTCAGGATTAGCGTCAGCGGGCCCGGCCAGAACCTCTTAGCGAGCCTCTCAACGAAATCGGGGACCTCCATGGCAACGTCGTACAGCTGGCTGAGCTCAGCTATGTGTACTATCAGCGGGTTGTCCATCGGCCTGCCCTTGGCTATGAATACCCTCTTCGCCGCCTCGCTGTTGTACGTGTCAGCGCCGAGGCCGTAAACGGTCTCTGTCGGGAAAGCGACTATGCCGCCCCTCCTTATGACCTCTGCGGCCTCCCTGACGAGCTCGAGGTCTATTCTCTCCGGGTCTATTTTCAATATCCTCGTGTTGACGGGTCCCAGGGACATGGCCCTAACCAACGTCTTACGCTGCGGACTTACGCTTTGCTGTATTACATTGCGTAGGAACTAAGAAAAGCAAAAATAGTTTAGATACAAACCGAATCAATTCAGTGGGCCTTACTTCCTGAAGCCCCACTTGTTTATCTTGAGACCCAGCACGCCGTACAGCGTTATCCAGGCGCCTATCATTACGAATATCATGAAGACGAAGCTTGAGATGGCCATCTGGAGGTTGCCGCTGAGTATGTGGCCAGAGGCGCAGCCGTTCGCCATCCTGGCGCCGAAGAGCACTAGGTAGGCGCCGAAGAAGCTCCCGAGGGCCCTCTTCAGCTCGCTGTCTCCGAACCTCCTGGCCCAGATGGTCGGTACCTGCCTCCTGAAGGCCATGAACCTCCTGCTGACGAACAGCGAGCTTATCAGCGCGCCCAGGAAAGTGCCGAGGTCGCTGAAGGGCTCCCAGCCTATCTCGCTGAATGGGTGGTCGTAAGGCACGCCGTTCTTGAAGCCGAGGCCGCCGAAGAGCTGCCAGTAGGGGTTGGCGGCCGCCCACTTGGGGTCAATGGCGTAGGCTATCTGAGCCCATATCCAGGCGTAGGTCGTGGACTCGCCGAAGATCTGCCTCAGGTAGATCACGGCGACTGCCGTTATCGTGAAGGCCAGGCCAAGGACTATTATTGACCTTGAGTTCCTGATGCTGCTCTCGTTTGTGAGCACTGCGATGAACTTGTTGGCCTTCGGGTACTTCCTCATCTCCTCGGCCACTACCTCCTCCCACACGATGGACTCCTTGCTCCTGCCAGTTATGTGGTAGCCGCACGACTGCCTCACTGGCTGGCCTGGGTACCTTGGCAGGAAGAGGAACAGGCTGAACATTATTATGAAGAACACCACGGCGACCGCGAAGACGCCGAGCCTGTCAGACATCGGGAAGCCTGCGAGCGTGGCCCAGGTCACGGGGCCAAAGTTGAGGGTGTTCCAGAAGAAGCCCCTGGCGGCGCCGAAGATTAGGGACCATGTCAGCGCGCCCAGCAGGCCCCCTATGACGGCGTAGACAGCGTCCCTGCGGCCCTGGCCAAGCGCTATCCATATGAGGCCTGGGAAGTAGCCTGAGAGGCCTACGCCTATGCCGAAGAGCAGGCCGCCAACGACGATGCCGGGGACGAAGAAGGCCTTAATCCCGAAGTGCGGGGCTGTGCCAGGTATTAGGTAGAGGCCGTAGAGCAGCAGGGCGCCGAGGCCTATGGCGAAGCCGAAGCACACTATTAGGAAGCGGTCCTGGAACGCCATGACCCTCCACACTATGTCGGGGTCTCCCCAGTTCCAGATCTCGAGCGGGGTGGCGAGCGTTATCCCTGCCAGGATACCGAGCAGGAGAGGCGCGGGCTGATGGTGGAGGCCAAGCTGGTAGTAGAGGCCGAGGCCCAGCAGTATGAGGGCGAGCGCCATCAGCGCTGCTGATATGGCCCAGTAGGCCTGCCTGTCCCTCTTCTCCTCCTCCGGTGTGACCCCAGGTAGCCTGTACTCGGCCACCCCTCACACCTCAAAGGTTTCTGTAGTTTCTGTTCAAACTTATAAAGTTTAACAAAAATTGTTTTTGCTAAACCTTATAATGCTAATTATGTTTATATTAGTACGAATTATTCATTTGATTGAGACGATTCCTTTTTGATAGACAGTACAAAAAGTTCATTAATTATGTACCAATCAGAAGTATTTGAAACTATATCGAAAGGTGTTACATAGCCTATCTTAAAAAGATCTGAAATATAAGGTCGTTGAAAGGAGTTCGCCAGGCCTACCCTGTCACCAGCAGCGATCCTCTACTTCTTCAGGGCCTCTTTGGCCTTCTCTGCTGCCTCCTTAGTCGCCGTCACGGCCTCCTTAGTCACGTCGGCGGTTGCCTTCAGTGACTTCTTGGCGACATCGGCCGACTCCTTCACAACCTCCTTCGTCACGTCGCCAGCGGACCTCACTGCCTCCTTCGTCTTCTCCTCTATCTTCTTGAATATCATAGACCTTCACCAGCCTGTGAGAACCAATCGCCTGGTGGAACTTAAGCTTTCAGCTAGAGGCCTTGCCAAACGGTGCCGATCAAACGAGGAGGAGGCCCTGGTGGACCGGCCGGGACTTGAACCCGGGACCTCTCGGATGCCAACCGAGCGCTCTTCCAGCTGAGCTACCGGCCCACAGGGCCGCACTCATACATGTGGGCGAGGATTAAAAGCGTTGAGAACTTCTCCACTAGCCCCCGCTATATTAGGCGTGAGGGTCCCTAACACGGGCTCGCACCCCTGAGCCCCCCTCACGGCAAGGCTTCCTCTGGTGCGGGTGCTTCACTTGGACGAAGTGGACAGGATACTTGAGGCCGCCGCCAGGACGAGGCTGTTCAGGAACAGGGAGGTACTGCTGCCTGACTACGTGCCCCTCGAGCTCCCTCACAGGCAGGAGGAGATAAGGAGGCTGGCTGAGATCGTCGCCCCCGCCCTGAGGGGGGAGAGGCCGAGCAACGTCTTCATATACGGCCTGACAGGCACGGGGAAGACGGCTGTCACCAAGTACGTCCTGAGGAGGCTGCAGGAGCTGGCGAGGCAGAAGGGCTCCGCCGTCCAGTCCATATACGTTAACGTGAGGCAGAGGGAGACGCCCTACAAGGTCCTAGCAGACGTGGCCGAGCAGCTAGGCCTCAGGGTCCCCTTCACTGGGCTCTCGATAGGCGAGCTGTTCTCCAGGGTCGTCAAGAGGCTCTCCAGGTCGCAGGGCGTCTACATCGTTGTCCTTGACGAGATAGACTTCCTCGTGAGGAAGGGCGATGACGTCCTCTACGACCTCACGAGGGTCAACGAGTACCTCGGCAGGGCCAGGGTCTCGCTGATAGGGATAACGAACAGCGCGAAGGTAGTTGACATGTTGGACCCGAGGGTCAAGAGCAGCCTCGGCGAGCAGACCATCGTGTTCTCCCCCTACAACGCGGATCAGCTGAGGGACATACTGAGCCAGAGGGCAGCCCTGGCCTTCAACGAGGGCGCCCTCGACGACGGCGTCATCCCCCTCTGCGCCGCCCTGGCGGCCAGGGAGCACGGGGACGCGAGGAGGGCCCTTGACCTGCTTAGGGTCGCCGGCGAGATCGCCGAGAGGATGGGGGCGGATAAGGTCAGGGAGGAACACGTGATGAAGGCGAGGCAGGAGATAGAGAGGGACAAGGTCACTGACATAGTCAGGACCCTTCCCCTCCACAGCAAGCTGGTACTTGCCTCAGCCCTCAAGTCGACTGGCTGGGGGAGGTCGTACGCGACCACCGGCGACATCTACGAGACCTACAAGTCGCTCGTGAAGAGCCTGGGCCTGGAGGAGGTGACCCTCAGGAGGGTCTCAGGCGTGCTCGGGGAGCTCGACATGCTTGGGATCATATCTGGGAGGGTCGTCAGCAGGGGGAGGTATGGGAAGACCAGGGTGGTCGAGCTCGCCTCTGACCCTGAGACCATTGCCCAGGCCCTCCTGGAGGACCCCCTCGTGGGGCCCCTTGTCCAGGCCATGGAGCCGAAGAGGGGGAGGTGAAGGGGGTTAACCACTTAGTAGTGGTTAAACTTAAATTGCGGGCGTCGCCGAGGGCCCTGGGGACATCACGTGAGGCCCTCGTCGCTTGCGGCCGTCGTAGTGGTCGTGATCGTTGTGGTCGCGGGCATGGCGTACTACTTCCTCAGCTCGTCCCAGCCCGTCGTAACCATCGGAAGCATATCGCTAGGCCCCTCTTCCTTCGACGCCTACAGGTACTACCCAGGCGTCGCGAACGTGAGCCTGAAGTACGACTACATAGGCTTCTCCCTGACCCCCTCTCTCCTTGACGCCGTCCTCCGGAACCAGGTGGACGTCGGAATCCTCCCCGCTGACCTGGCGGCGATAGCGCTCCTTCAAAGCAACGACACTTACGTCATAGCGGTCGACTACCCGCTCTTCCAGGGCATCATAGTCCCCTCGAGCTCGAACATCACGTCGCCCGCGCAGCTCGCTGGGAAGACCGTGGCTGTGCCTGTTGGGACAGGGACCTACTTCCTCTTCGTCATAATGATGAGGGAGCTCTACAACCTGACGGTGTCCCCCAACGTGAGCGGGCCCAACGTAATACACGTGATAAACGTTGCCCCTGGCGAGGTCATTGACGCCGTCGAGAGCGGCTCGGCCCAGGCGGGTGTGATCTGGGAGCCCATGCTTTCCCTAGCGGTTGTGAAGTATCACATGAGGGTCCTGGCCACCTTCCAGCAGCTGTGGCAGGAGATGACCGGTGAGCCGACGGCCCCATTCCTTGTGTGGGTCGCCACGTCTAAGCTGGTCAAGGACAGGCCCCTGCTTCTGAAGGTCCTGGAGGTCCACGCTGAGTCGGCCTACGCCTGGGACAACAATGAGACCCTTGCCGTGCAGGCCCTGCTGAAGTTCTATAACGTCCCTCCCCAGGTCGGCGAGCTGGTCTGGGCCAGGACAAACGACACCCCGACAGGCCTTTGCATAACCCAGCAGGAGCTCCAGGAGCTCATGAGCGAGTGGGAGTACCTCGTCAAGGCCGGCATGATACCCACCACGCCAAGCCCTTCTAGGGTCCTGACCTGCGCTGCCCTGGGGCTGGGCTGAGTGAGGCCTGGCAGGGCCCTTGGTTACGCTATAGGGGCCGCCGTCGTCCTCATCTCTTGGTGGGCCGCCCCGGCCTTGACATCTCACCTCATCCCTGGCCCTGCCCCTGCCCTGGAGTACCTTGCTTCTCACCCAATCGAGGCCCTCCAGGCCCTGTCGCTAACGCTCCTGGACGCGCTGGCAGGTTACGCTATAGCGGCCGCCTCGTCCCTTGTAGGCCTAGTAGTCTGCGAGCTCGGCGACGTCGGGGAGGCGGCGGTCTCCGCATTGAGGGAGATCCTTCACAGCGTGACGCCGGTGGCCTGGAGCCTCGCCCTGCTCATAATCTTCGGGTTCACGAGCCGGCTGGTCCCGATCCTCGTAAGCGCGCTCATGGGCTTCCCTCCCCTAATGACGTCTTTGCTGGAGGGCCTGGGCGCCGCAAGGGCAAGGTATGGCGACCTCGCAGAGGCCCTCAGGCTCGGCGGGCTGAGGAGGCTCATCTACGTCGACCTGCCGGCGTCAATTCCGTACTTAGTGGCAGGGACAAGGTCAGCCATAGGGGTAGCCCTGATTTCCTCCCCTGTCGCCGAGGCCTTTGGCACGGCAGGGGGCATAGGTTATGGCCTCTACCTCTTCTTCGAGCTCCACGAGTACTCCGCCTTCGAGGCCTGGTCAGCCCTCCTGGTGGTTGTGATGGTAGTCCTTGACGTAGCTATCCTCGCCCCCCTGGAGAGGTGGTCAAGGAGATGGCTGGAGTAAGGGTCAGGGCAGTCGACGTCACGAAGTCGTTCAATGGGACCAGGGTGCTCGACGGGGTCAGCATAGAGGTTGAGGACGGTGAGGTGCACTCGGTGCTGGGCCCCAACGGTGTCGGCAAGACAACGCTCCTGAAGATAATAGCTGGGATACTCAGGCCTGACTCAGGTATCATAGAAGTGAGGGGGTCGGTTGCTTACGTCCCCCAGGGGGACTCTTTGCTGCCCTGGAGGACGCTCCTTAGGAACATAACCCTCCCCCTTGAGCTCGCCGGCGTCGGGCGTGAGGAGGCCGTGAAGGTAGCCTCCAGGGTCGCAGAGGAGCTAAACATATCGAGGTACCTCAACATGTACCCCCGCGAGGTGAGCGGTGGGACCAGGAGGAAGGCGGCCATAGCCAGGGCGCTCGTCTCAAACCCTGACGTCCTGCTTCTCGACGAGCCCTACGCAGGGCTTGACGTCGCCTCTGTCAGGTCTATGAACGAGGCAATCCTCAGGCTCGCGGACGACGGGAAGGCAATAATAGTCGTCAGCCACCAGCTCGAGGAGGCGGCGGAAGTGGCGAGCGTCGCGACCCTCCTCTCCGGCAGGCCGGCCAGAGTCGTGGCCAGGGTCAGGCTGAGGGAGCTCGACTTGCAGGGTAGGGTGAAGACCCTGAGGGAGCTAGCGTCCAGCGCGAGGTGGGAGTGATGCCTTTCCGAGACCTCAGGGACTACATCTCTGCCCTCGAGTCAAGGGGCATGCTGAGGAGGGTGAGGGCCGAGGTCTCCCCCGTCCTAGAGCTCCCGGAGATAGCGAGGAGGGTGATGAAGGTAAGGGGGCCAGCCCTCCTATTTGAGAGGGTCAAGGGGCACCCGGGCTGGAGGGTTGTCACTAACTTGTTCTGCTGTGAGGAGGCCCTTAAGCTGGCCCTTGGCGTCAGCTCCCTTGACGAGCTGGGCGAAAGGGCCTCGGCCCCCATGAGCGCGGTCAGGGGCGACGTAGGGGGGATCCTGAGGGCCGCGAGCGCCCTCCCGAGAGAGTCCGCCCCCAGCTTCTCCGAGGCCGAGCTTAGGCTCACTGACCTCCCCGCCTTCAAGTCATGGCCCAAGGATGGGGGGAGGTACCTCACTTACCCGCTCGTTGTGCACCTCGAGGAGGGGGAGCTTGGCCGATCCGTTAACTTCGGCGTCTACAGGGTCATGATAGTTAACGAGCGCGAGGCCGTCGTGCACTGGCAGACCTACAAGAGGGGGTACGCTGAGCACGTCAGGGCCGCCTCAAGGGGCCAGACGAGGATACCTGCGGCCATAGTGATAGGGGCCGACCCGGGAACCCTCCTGGCCGGCGCCATGCCGGCCCCCTACCCCCTTGACAAGTACGCCCTGGCCGGCCTCATCAGGGGCGAGGGGGTCAGGATCCACAGGCTCCCCAACGGCGTGCCTGTCCCAGCAGAGGCCGAGGTGGTCCTCGAGGGCTACATAGACCTCGCTGACCTGAGGCAGGAGGGGCCCTTCGGCGACCACGTGGGCTTCTACGACAAGCCCGACAGGCCTTTCCCGACCTTCAAGCTCGAGAGGGCCTACATGAGGCCTGAGCCCATATACTACGGCACAGTCGTTGGGAGGCCCCCGATGGAGGACTCGGTCATAGCCCTTGCGGCCGAGAAGGCCTTCCTCCCGTTCATAAGGATGCTCTTCCCAGAGGTCGTCGACGTCCACTTCCCCGAGGCCGGCTGGGTCCAGGGGCTCGCAGTGGTCTCAATAAGGAAGACAATGCCAGGCCAGGCCGTCAGGGTCGCGATGGGGCTCCTCGGCCTGGGCCAGTTCTCCCTCACAAAGGCCATCATAGTCGTCGACGCTGACGTGAACCCAAGGGACGTAAACCAGGTCACGTGGGCCGTGACCGCCCTCGTTGACCCCTCGAGGGACGTAGTTGTGGTTAACCAGGCCCCAGCTGACGAACTTGACGTCTCTTACCTGCCGAGGAGGAGGGTGGGGGCAAAGGTGATAATAGACGCCACGAGGAAGTTGAAGGACGAGACCGGCGCTGAGCCGCCAGAGGAGCTCATCCCGGACGAGGAGACTGTAAGGCTCGTCGACAGCCGGTGGAAGGAGTATGGGCTCTAGGAGGCCTGGGGCAAAGGAGTACGTACTCTCAACGAGGCCCTACTCCCTCCTCAACAGCGTCTCAAGGGCGATAGTGGGAGGGGTGACGGCCATGGCCGTCAGGACCGGTTTCGGGGCAGTGCCAGCGGTCCTGACAGCGCTCGTGGCCCTCGGCGTCGCCTCCTTTCAGGCCGCCGAGAACCTGATCAACGACTACATAGACACCAAGCGCGGCTACGACACTCCTGATGCCCCGGCTGCTAGGCTGAGGGGGCACAGCATCTTCACCTACGGCCTAAGCCTGAAACGGGTCAGGGACCTCGGCCTCTCGCTCCTAGCCTTAGGGGCCGCCCTCGTCGTCATAGCGACCTTCGCGCTCCCGAGGCCGTTGCTCCCTGTCTTCCTTGGCGTCGGCGCCCTCCTACTCTGGGGGTACAACGGTAGGCCCCTTGAGCTCAAGTACAGGGGCCTCGGTGAGGTTGACGTGTTCCTGGCCGCCCTGATTATGGTTGTCGGCTCCTACTACACCGTCTCAGGGGGGCTCGGGCTTGAGCCCCTCCTACTTGCCGTACCGGTAAGCCTCCTCTCGACCTCGGTTGCCCTGGCTGACGACATAAGGGACCTTGAGTGGGACAGGGCCCACGGGGTCACGACGCTCGCGGTGAGGCTCGGCGGCAGACCTGCAAGGTCCCTCTACGCGGCCCTCGTGCTTCTGGCTGTGCTCCTACCTGTCTCGTTGATCAGGCCGCCGTGGGGCCTGCTGACACTGGCTACGGCCCCGCTGGCCGGCGCTGCCGTGCTCCAGGTGTGGGGCGTAAGGGTCCTGAGCCCCGCGAGGGCGGTGAAGCTCAGGTTCTACCTGACCATGGCGTTCTCGGCCGCCTACTCAGTGGCCATAGCCATGGGCCGCTGACAGCACGGCGTGACGGCGCCTTATATCTTGGCCCATCGACGATTGTGAGGGGTGCCGCCCTTGGCAGTGAGGGCCGTGAGCTTTGACGTCTGGGGGACCCTTCTAGACCTAAGGGTCGCCAGGGAGGCTGTGATAGAGGCCATCTCTAGGGCCTCGGGCGTCCCCGCGGAGAAGGTCAGGTCAGCAGTCGCTGAGGCCGACAGGGAGGTGAGGAGACTAAGGAGGACTAGGGGGCTAGGCGGCTCTGAGAGCGTCAGGCTCTCCCTCGACATCGTCGCCAGAGGCATTGGGTACGCGGGCGACCTGCTTCACGTCGCAAACGAGGCCGTCGCGTCCTTGCGGCCTGAGGCTGTAGTCCTTGGTGATGCGCCGGCCGCGATCAGGTACGTGAGCTCGGCCGGGCTTAAGGTCGGGGTTTTGGGCAACACGCTCTTCTGGTCGAGCTCGGCCACTAAGATCCTCCTGGAGAAGGCCTTCGGTAACGTGTTCAGCTTCGTCGGCTTCGCTGACGAGATAGGGTTCTCAAAGCCGGACCCAAGGGCGTTTGAGCTCGCGGCCTCTTCAATGGACGTGGACGTCTCCGAGCTGGCCCACGTCGGCGACAGGGCCTCAGAGGACATGGGGGGCGCTCTAGCCGTGGGGGCCAAGGCGATTCTCGTTGCTAGGGGCAAGGTAAAGGAAGTCTTTGCCTTCCCGGAGCTAGGCTTCGCCGTGATCCCCGACCTCTCGCACTTAGGAGACGTCCTCAAGAAGCTCTAGCCAAACCCCGGAGCCTGTCCTTACATCGGACGCATAAACGTCCTAGGCCCCTAACGAGGTCAATGTCTTCTCCTTTATTCCCCGAAGCCGGCGCAGAGGTCCAGGGACGGAGGCGCCGACACGCGTATCGATCACCCCCAGGATATTGGTCATCGCCAGACCCCTCGGCAGGCCCTACCTATGTGTGAAATGAACCTAATAGCCCGGCTCGGCGCCGTAGTGGCGAGAGGGGTTGGACAGGGACGACGCCTCTACGTGGGCCGCCTCGCTGCTCGGCGGCCTTGGGGCCGTCCTACTTTTCTCAGGGGCCCTTATGTCGGCCGGGGGCGGGCAGTACGGTAAGTACGTGACGGCCGTTGGCCTAATCCTGCTGCTCTCCTTCGTTGTTCTCATCGCGCTCCTGTTAATACCATGGCACCGCGAGGGTGCCGCTCGTTGACCCCGGGTGCAGACGGCGTCAGGCCCTTCACTGCTGTAGCCTGCGACGACGGGGAGGTGAGGAAGCTCGGCGGCGGCCTGACCGCCGTAGCCTGCGTCTCCTATGTTGAGCTTAGGCCAAGGGGCGCGTCCTTTGGGGTCATACACGTCGACGGCCTCGACGCGACCTCGGTGCTCTCACACCTTGTTAAGACAATATCAACGCCCCCCGGCGTCGTCTTCCTCGACTCCATAACAATCGGCGGCTTCAACGTAGTCTCGATAGCTGGCCTCAGCAAGCTGACGGGGATGTCAATAGTAGTCGTTTACACTTACTCCCCCAGCCTGGAGAGGCTCAGGGAGCCCCTTGTCAAGCACTTCCCTGACTGGGAGCTCAGGCTGAGGGCCCTTAGGCCAATAGAGGGGGCTGAAAGGGTTGTCACGAGGAGGGGGGAGCTGTACCTTGTAACCTGGGGGGTGAGCGCCGAGGAGGCCGCCAGGCTCGTTGAGTCGTACCAGCTCTTCACGAGGGTTCCAGAGCCCCTAAGGGTGGCCCACAGGCTCGCGTCAGAGGCCTCCCACGTCCTGTGCCAGGACGACGCTAGGCCGAGGGGACCCGCTCCCTGAGGAAGTTGACGACAAGGCTCGTGAACCCCTGAGGGTCGTCAAGGTAGCACGCGTGCCTCCTGCCAAGCCTGACCAGCTCGGCCGTGTTCACCCGGCTGAGCACGGCCTGGGCGTTTGATATGGGTGACACGTCGTCCTCTGAGCCCCAGACGAGCAGTATCGGCTTGCCGGACAGAACCTTGAACTGAGGGGAGTGCCTCTCAAGCCCCACGGCACCGACGAGTATGAGGCCCAGGACCCTGTCAGGGTGGGCCAGCGCGTACATCGCTGCTGAGAACCCCCCAAGGCTGGCCCCCAGCAGGACCCCTCTGTCGAACCCGACTAAGGGCAGGAAGTCCTCCAGGAACTCCCTCCTGCCGCCGAACTGGTAGGGGCCCTGGGGCGTCTCCCCCTGTCCAGGCGGGTCGACCGATATGGCCCTGAAGCCGGCGTCGGCGACGGCCTTGACGAGGCCAACCTCGACCCAGGTCCTGGCGTTAAATGAGGCCCCGGGGATCATCACGACCGGGACCCCGTTCCCGTCCTCAATGTAGTGGACCCTGACGCCCCTAACAGTCACGTACCCGTCCTGCAAGCCAGCCCTCTCGCTGCGGGCCCTTCCAGAGTAAAAACGGGCTTCCCACTTCTGCGTGGAGGACGTAAGTGGGCCTGAAGACTCCGAAAAGCCCTTTAAAACTTGGAGAACAACTGTTCTCCAAGAGTGGGTCCCTTGGAGGCCGACCTGCTCTCAAGGGTTGACAGGGCTAAGTGGGGGAGGGTTCACTGGCTCATCTTCGCCTCGACTGCGATAGGCTTCTTCCTGTGGGGAATCATAAACACGCTCGGCTACGCCTTCTACCCTGAGTATCAGAACGTTGCCTACATTGTCGTCGTTGCCGCCACCCCACTCCTCGGAGACCTGGTGCTGTCGTGGCTGTCAGACAGGCTGCTCGGCAGGAAGAGGACGTACCTGATCACGATGAGCCTGTACGGCGTAGGGACACTGGTGATAGTCCTTGACCTGCTCCTGGTCCGGAAGGGCCTCCTGCAGATGCTCGTCTTCCTGGCGGGCTACGCCCTCTCCATGTTTGGCGTCGAGGGCGAGGTCCCGGTAGGGCTCGCCCTCCTGGCGGAGCTCACTCCCGTCAAGCACAGGGAGAAGGTGCTGATACTGTCGCCGAACTTCGAGAACATAGGGGCAGCGACCGCCGCCGCCATCGCGTTCCTCGTATACTCCCTGAAGAGCTCATACATTATTGACACCCTTGCCGTTGGTGTCATGGCGGTTCTCGGCGTCGTGACGGCGGCCATCCTGAGGTTCTTAATGCCTGAGTCGATAAGGTGGCTAACAGCCTACGGTCGCGTCGACGAGGCCAAGAAGGAGGTCGATAAGATAGGCAAGGACGTTGAGAGGGGGGATGTCCTCACAGGCTCGCCGACAGTCGGCCTCGGGGGCCGGTTCCTCGTACTAACGGCGTGGAGCCTCGCCAACTACCTCACCTGGGGCCTCATGGCGTTCGTGCTCGCTGACTACTACTTCACTGGCGGCAGCCTATACCTTGTCATGTTCTTCGCCAACCTCGGGGCCGCCGCGGCGGCCGTGGCCGCGCTCTTCGTCGACAGGATTGACATGAGAAACTTCACGCTTATGTCGTTCAGCCTAGCGCTCCTGAGCTTCGTCCCCGTCACGGTCTACGTCATGTTGGGACTTACGTCGCCTCCCCTCTTCTACGCACTCACCTTCGTCAACCTGTTCTTCATAACTTTCACGTGGTGGGTCAGGACGATCCATGAGCCCCTCCTCTTCCCGACGGAGAGGAGGGCCTTCCTGATAGGGGGCGTGAGGGCAATAGCGATGAGCGCCTACACGGCCTCAACCTACTTAACTAGCTCGTTCTCGGAGCTCGCATTCGTCGTCTACGGCATGTTCTTCCAGGGGGTCGGGCTGGCAGCGGCCGCGTGGTGGAGGCTAAAGGGCTACGACGTAAGGATGAGGAGCCTCGAGTCCCTCTCAGCCACCAGGCCTAAGGGGCCTCAACCACTTTAATTAACAGTTTAATTAAATCTCTTAATTATGTGAGTAAATAGGTATAACCCCTGAAGGGTTTTTAAAATAGTGATGGCCATGATGACGATAGTTGACCTATTAGACTCGGAGGACGACGGCCTGGCCTCGAGGGCCTGGTACGAGGCGGTCGTTAAGAGGCTCGTCCCGTTTGAGCAGTTGGCCTCCAGGGCCAGAAGGCTCATGGAGCTGCTCCAGTCGCCGAGCAGGGAGGCCAGGTCCCTCGCCTGGGCCGCGGCCGCTGAGCTGCTGAGGGCCTCGGCGCTGCCAAAGGAGGAGCTTGCGAAGAGGAAGGGCTCGCTGATCGAGCTCCTGAGATCCCGGGGGCCCAGCCTTACCTCATTCATCAGTGCCTGGGAGACCGCTGAGACTCTCGCGGCCGAGGGCGTGCTCACAGCCGACGACCTCAGGCCTCTCGGCAACCTCCTGTGGGACATGGTCGACAGGGCCAGCGGCAGCGACAAGGACAGGCTGAGGTCGATAGCGGAGAGGCTGAGGTCGGCTGGCTTCATCAAGGGGCCCGGAATCAGGGCGAGGGTGCTGGGCGAGGACTCCTACATCCTCTGACCCTGCGTCAGCTCCTCCCATATCCTTCTCGCCGAGCTTGTGCCCACCCTGAACCGCCTCGGGTCCGGCGGCCTCTCAGAGGCCTCGAGGAGCTCGAGGATCTGGGAGACGGTCCTTATTCCTCCGGCTGGCTTGATCCCTATCTGAGGGTTATACCTCCTTGACAGCTCCGCCATAAGCCTCACGTTCTCAACCCTTGCCCCCGTCTGGTTACCTATCGATGAAGCGTAGGCCTGCTCCTCGAATCCGGTCCCGGTCTTTATGAAGTCAGCCCCCGACTCCATTACTATCCTGTAGAGGGACTCCTTCTCGGCCCTTGTCGTGTAGGCGTCCTCGACTATGACCTTGATAACGAGGCCCTCCTGGTGGGCGGCGCTTACGACCTTCCTGACGTCCCTCTCGACAGCCTCGAGGAGGCCTGACTTCACTAGTGTTATAGGAGCGACAACGTCAACCTCGTCAGCCCCCCACGCGGCGGCCCTCCTCACGGCCTCAACGCGGAGGTCAGTGGTAGAGGCGCCGAAGGGGAAGTCGATCACGGAGCAGACCTTCTGCCTGTATCCCATTCGCGTTATCAGGGTGCGGACAAGGGGGACGTGCACCAGGTTGACACACACCGAGTAACAGCCGAACTCGGCCGCCTCCTGCACAAGGGATTCGACCTGAGACAGCGTGGCGTACGGCCTGAGTAGGGTGTGGTCGATGAGCCCCATTATCTGCCCCCTTGAGAGGGCCTGGGCCACGCCCAACCCCCTGTTTATTTCCTCCGGCTCGACTTTTGAGCCGGGGGCCCAGGACGAGCCTGACCGAGGCCCTTCGCGAGGCCATCGGGAGGGATAAGGTAATTGACGACCCCAGCGTGGTAGCGCTCTACGCGAGGGAGCCTGACGGCCTCAGCGGCCCCGTGGAGGCCGTGGTCTTCCCCGAGGACCCTGACGACGTTTCTGCCGTAGCCTCCCTGGCCTACAAGATGGAGTTCCCACTATTCCCGCAGGGGTCGACGAGCAGCCTAAGCGGGAACGCCGTGCCAACCAGGAGAGGCGTTGTCATAAGCTTCGAGAGGATGGACAGGGTAAAGGAGGTCGACCTAGTTGACGGCGTGGCCGTAGTCGAGCCCGGCAAGAGGATCGAGGACCTGAACATAGAGCTGGCTGAGAAGGGCTACATGTTCCCTGTAGACCCGGCCAGTCAGTCGGTCGCGACGATAGGGGGCGCCATAGCTAACGGGGCAGGCGGGATGAGGGGGGCCAAGTATGGGACCATGAAGGACTGGGTCAACGCCCTAGAGGTCGTCCTTGTCGACAGGGAGGGGACGAGGCTGAGGCTCGGCTGCAGGACCGTTAAGTGCAGGCAGGGCTATGACCTGGTGAGGCTCATCATCGGGAGCGAGGGAACCCTCGCCCTCGTCACCGAGGCGACGCTTAGGCTCACGCCCCTGCCGGAGGCCGTCGTCACGGCCCTCGCGTTCTTTGACGACATAGACTCCCTGGCCGCTGCCTACGTTGACCTTAAGTCAAGGAGGGTTCAGCCCTACATAGCGGAGTTCATGGACGCGCCCACGGTAGAGCTCGCCGCCAAGGGCCTCGACCTGCCCTTCGAGGCCAGGGGGAACATGTTCCTCGTCAGCCTTGAGAGCACTGAGGAGAGCAGGGACAGGCACAGGAGGTTCCTCGAGGAGCTCATGAGGTCGCATGGGGCAAGGGACGTCATATCTACGTCCGACGAGCGAGAGGCCGAGGAGCTGTTCAGGCTCAGGAGGAACCTCTTCCCCGCCCAGGTCGCCATGTTCAGGAGGCCTGACAGGCCCTTCCAGCTCCTCATAGAGGACATAGTGGTGCCTCCCTCAAGGGTTCCTGAGGCCGTGAGGCTCCTCAGGGGCCTCGACGCAAAGTACGGGCTTACCTCGTCGCTGGGTGGCCATATCGGGGACGGGAACCTTCACCCCGCGATAGGCTTCGACCCCACGGACCCGGCCTCCACGAGGACAGCCCTCGCCTGGTTTAACGACGTGGTGGACGTAGCGCTATCGCTCGGCGGGGCTGTGAGCGCCGAGCACGGGATAGGCCTCATCAAGAGGGAAGCCCTGGCCAAGGCCGTCGGCGAGAGGCAGCTGGAGCTGATGAGGGCTATCAAGTCGATCTTCGACCCGAAGGGCCTCCTCAACCCAGGGAAGCTCTTCTAGGCCCTGTCCTTGACGCTCGGGAGCTTAAAAAGAAAGGAAAACGAGGAAATGAAAATGAGATTACTAAGGAAGAGGCCTGACGACAGGGGGCGCCAGCTCAAGGAGCTGGAACGCGTTCATGACAGCCTTGACGAGCGGGTCGTGCGGCGACGCCGACGTCGTGGAGGTGCTGGTGGTTGAGACCGCCAGCAGGTGTACGGTAGCGAGCGCCGCCTGCTGCAGCGCCTGCTGCGGCGATGAGACCTGGCCTGTGAGGTATTGGAAGATCGCGTTGTCGAACTCGCTTATCCACGTCCCCGCAAGAGGCGTAAATATTGTCGGGTTGCCGGCGAAGGCGTGCTGGACCAAGTAGTACGACTCGTTCAGCCAGTCCCTCTCATAGCTAGGCAGGGACGAGTTGGAGAGCAGGACGCTGTAGGCCTGCTTGTTTATCGGGAAGAGGCCGAAGGTGTAGAAGGACTTCACCTGGACCTCCGTCGAGACCACGAGCTGGAGGAACTCCATGGCGAGCTGCTTA
This sequence comes from Acidilobus sp., assembly GCA_049977005.1. Taxonomy (GTDB): domain Archaea; phylum Thermoproteota; class Thermoprotei_A; order Sulfolobales; family Acidilobaceae; genus Acidilobus. Next base: position 26,616 of record JBMFHE010000002.1, read on the forward strand.
TGCTGTGAGTACTTGCTTATGGCGAAGTAAGTGGCGCCAGCGCCCGCATACCCTCCTGGGGCCGGGGCGAACCTGAACATCGTCCTGTTCTGGGGCGACAGCCAGGCCATCTGCGACATGTACGTGAAGCCGGCGGGGGCCTGCTGGCTTGCCAGCAGGCTTGGCGTGTTGTCAAACGATACCGTCAGCACGCTTGGGTTCGGCTCGTAGCTTACCAGCTCCTTATAGGTCTCGAGCGCCTCCACGCCGGCGCTGTTGTTGAAGCTGGGCGGCGGGAAGCTGTAGGGCCAGCCAGATGGGTAGCAGCCCATGAAGAGGGTCATGTAGCCTGGGAGCCCGGCTGGGTGCCCGCAGTTGAGGGTCGAGTTGTGCATGTAGTACCACTCGAAGACGAGGGGGAAGGCCTCATTTAGGTCGTAGGCTGGGTCGTCGTAGATAAGTATGCCGTACTTCGTTATGTTGTGAGAGGTGAAGAACTGGTCAACGTCGATAACCTGGCTCCAGTTCTGCCAGGTCCACGGGTTCAGGCTGAAGTGGTACTCCTGGTAGAACTCCTGCTGGAGGGTCGCGTTGTCGAAGAACTTTATGTTGTACCAGAGGACTAGCACGCTTGCCCACGGGGCGACGCCGTAGAGCGTGGTCTGGTTGGTCTGGGGGTTGTAGTAGACGCCCCCAAAGTTCAGGACGGTCGTTATGAGGTTGCTTACGTTGAGCTCAGACGCGTTAAGGGGGGCGAGGTATGGAAGTATGTCAGGGCCTGGCCCCTGCGTGTAGGTAACAATGTCGTAGGAGCTGCTGCCGGCCTCAAGCACGGTCATCTCGTTCTCGAGGTAGTTGGTGAAGGGATAGGCAAGAACCTGCACCTGGACGCCGGGGTGCTCCTCCTCGAAGAGCGGGACGACGATGGTGTTGAGCAGCTTCTGGGGCGAGCCAGTGTACGTCACGACGGTCAGCGTGATGACCGATGTCGTGGGCGTCGAGACAGAGGACGTCGTAGTGGTCGTCATGGTGGTGGGCGTGGTGGATGAAGTCGTGGTGGCCGTCGAGGTTGAAGAAGTTGACGAGGTTATGTGGTGCCTCATGGAGTAGTAGTAGGCTATACCCCCGACCACGGCTATGACGACTACGACGATTACGATGACCGCCACGAGGGTGGTCGACAGGGATGCCCTGCCCAAAACCGGTCCCGTGATAACAGGTTGTGGGGGAATTAGAGTGATCGGGTCAACGTTTGTATATACGTCAGGATATTTAGGGCTCCCACTAAGGGGACGCCGAGCGTAAGTTGGACGCTGTACAGCTGGCCCTGCTCACCGTTGCCATAAGCTCTGGAGGGGCCTTATCTCCCGGACCCCTTACCGTGGCAGCGGTCGTCGAGGGCGCAAGGGGCTCGTGGAAATCGGGCATAATGATGGCCTTAGGGCACATGACCTTCGAGCTCCCGTTCGTAGTCATGATAGGCCTGGCGGCGTATCAGCTCAGGTGGGCCCTCTACCTTGAGCCGGTTAGGCTAGGTCTTGGCCTGGCCATGGGCGCCTTCATAGCTTACTTCACCGCGACCACCCTCAGGGACGGCGTTAGGGCCCTGCGAGGGGCTGCCGCAGAGGTGAGGGTCGCCGATGACCCACGTGGCGGCCCCCTCATGGCAGGCTTCCTGCTCACGGCGCTTAACCCCTTCTTCCTCCTCTGGTGGCTCACCGTTGGCCTCCTCCTGATAGAGGCCGCCTCCGCCATGGGCCTTGTCCTTGGGTACTCTATAATGTACCCCAGCCACGTATGGATGGACTACGCCTGGCTCGCCTTCGTGGCGTCCATGGGCGAGGGTGGCAGGAGGGCGCTAAGCGGGAGGGGCTATGGCGTCCTCCTCGTCGCGCTCTCGCTGGTAATGGCTGGGGCAGGGGCCTACGCGCTGCTCGGCCTTATGGCGTGATAAACACGCCCTGGGCCGTCAGAGGTGGCTATGGTCAATTTTACAGCCTCTCGAGATTGCAGCGTTCTGACGACAACAAAGGCTGGAAATTGGTTGGCTGATTCGCTTGCGCAAAGACGCCTTTACTATGACGAGCTACTGTTGCTCCTCGACAGCGTCGAGCGGGACTTCAAGGCAATAGGCGAGGTGGTCAGCCTGAACGGCAGATCATAACTGGGCTCCGCTGACGGCAGGTTCAAGCTCAACAAATCTTGTCGGTCAGGCCCCTGGTCTTCCTGGTGATCAGTATGCCCTCCAGCGTGGGGACTATGGCGTACCGCCACCCAGCCTTGAGGAGAAGCTGGAAAGTCTCAGCGGGCGGCGGGGGCCTGATGGCGTTGTGGAACATGGCGAGGCCGCCGGGCGAGAGCTTCTTAGTAAGCAGCTCGACCACGTGAGGGTAGAGGGAGACCTCCACGTCGACGAAGGCGGCGCTCACGCTGTCGTCACTCGTGGCCTCAAGGACCTTTAGCGCATCCCCCTGGACGAAGTTCACGCTGACCTTGTCAAAGGTTACGTCCCTGAAGAGCGACCTCGCGGCCTCAACCCTCTCAGGCCTTATCTCAACCGCCGTCAGCTCGCAGGGGCCCTGGCAGGCCTCGTCAAGAGCCTTGGCTAGCCAGAGGGTCGAGTAGCCCATGGCTGACCCCAGGTCATAGACCTTTAGCCCTGACCTCCCAATGGCGTAGGTAAACATTGCCGAGTAGATCACGAGGCCGTCCTCGAAGTCGATCCTGCTGATGCCAGCGGAGTCCGAGTTGAGCCTGACCTTCAGCTCAAGCTCCCTGAACTCGCTCTCCTTCACGGACGCCTCCCAGGACTCGCTACAGCCCCAGATATATTATGGTTGAGGCCTCAGGCCGTAGAGCCTCTTCACGTCTCCGTGGTCGGGCTCCGTGGGAACGTTATTCCTCATCGGCCCTGTTAGACGCAGGGGACCACGGGATAAGAGGCTTATTATAACGTCGCGACCTGCAAAGCCCCAGGCCACCGCTGGCGTTCACTAACTGGAACCTTGGCCGTCGACTGCCGTATGCCAGGGGCTTTAGAAGGTTATGGGAGGACGTCGCTCAAGGCGTCACGTTACGCAGGACCTTCGAGCTCAGGCCCTTGGTCTTTTCAACTTCTAGCAGGGGCAAGCCCATTGTCGTCACCGAGATCAAATGTATAGCCCTACGGCGCCGTTTTATCGCCTTTACCTGACCTGTTATTCGCTGTTCCGTGAGCGTCCAAGGAAGTAAAAACGTAAAAGCCACAGAGCCTAGAAGGACAACGGGTGGGCCCGTAGCTCAGCCAGGTAGAGCGGCGGGCTCCAGACCCGTAGGTCGGGGGTTCGAGTCCCTCCGGGCCCACCACAATGGGCCCTTCCGTTTCTGAAATCGCTGTTCGAAGGATAGGGATTTTGCGGACCACGCGACAAGGGGAACTACATCGCTCCTAAGGCTTCACGTAGGCGAACCCCTGGGACTCCAGCTCGGCTATCTTCTTAATCCCAGAGTCGACGACCTCAACGCCGTCTATTAGGTCCTCCTTCTTGAGGCCAAGGGCCCTCATGGATATTGAGCAAACGTAGATCCTCACGCCCATGCCGAGGAGCTCATTTATTCTTTCCCTGTTGTACTCGTCGACAGACCCCTTCATCAGGCCCATGGGCCCCCTCCAGTTGAAGACTATCGCGACCTCGGCGTTCCCCTCGCCGACCACGTCGACTAGGTTGTAGGCCATGTTGATCGCGGCCGTCAGCTTCTCGACGGAGTCCTCGTCAACGTGTATGACGAGCCTGTACTTGCCCTGCACACCATCACCGCTAAGGCGTTAATAGCCTTCCGAAATTTAGGTCTGACGGTGCCAAGATGACGGCCGCGGAGGGCAAATGCTCGGACTGCGCGAACTGGAGGCCTCACGTGCTCTACCCTTTCGTGGGCCTGTGCGTCGCCTGGGGGAAGCTTACCACGGAGGATGACTCGTGTGACAGGTTCCGGAGGCTTGTAATAGAGGACGGGTCCTTCTACTGGGTCCCGGAGATGAGGACGAGGGTGACGGGCGAGGAGGCCAAGGTGTTGGTGAGGAATGGCGTTAAGGTCTACCTGGCGGCCTACGTCGACCCTGACGTGAGGGAGGAGGTCTACGGGGCCTTCTGAGCCGCGCTATTTCGGCTCGATATACCTTATTTAATAAGTCTCGGACCGAGCAGTTCACGGGCAGGGGTGTCCATAGGGTTGAGCGAAAACGTCGACCTTGACGTGATGATTGGCGGGCCCCAGGGCGGCGGCATCGAGTCCTCAGGGCAAATGATGCTCAGGACGTTCATGATAAAGGGCTACGACGTGTTCGGGATCAGGGAGTACCACAGCGACATAATGGGGGCCCACAGCTACTATAACGTTAGGGTCAAGGCCAAGAAGCCGAGGAGCGTCAGGCTCCCGGTAGACGCGCTCCTAGCCCTAGACGCCGAGGCGATCTTCACTCACTACAATGAGCTAGCCCCTGGAAGCTACCTGATCTATGACAACGAGAGCCTCTCGACAAGGATGGACAAGATAGCCCCCATGGAGCCCGAGACCAAGGAGAGGGTCAGGGAGGACCTAAAGCAGAAGGGCGTTGAGCCGGTTGCGTCAGAGCTCGTCAAGTACCTCTCTAGGCAGGGCGTTAAGACCGTAGGACTCCCCCTCAAGGACCTCCTTAAGACTACGGCTGAGAGGCTCAAGACAACGATAGTCAGCGTCTCAAAGACCGTGAACACCATGACCATCACTGCCCTCGCCGCGATGCTCGGCATAGAGCTCGAGGCGGTCGAGAGGTCGATATCGCTTTACTTCGCGGGGAGGAAGTCGATAATTGACTCGAACGTGGAGGCCGCCAGGGTTACGTACGAATACGTCAAGGACAACTACGGCGTCTCGAAGCCCCTCCCTGACGGGCCTCATAAGAACAAGGTCAGGATGATCGCCACGGGCAACGATATAGTCGCTATGGCAAAGATAGTAGGCGGCGTGACCATCGAGACCTACTACCCAATTACGCCGAGCCAGGACGAGGCCTTCTACATGGAGTCCCACAGGGTCTTTGACCTTGACGAGGAGGCCTCCAGGTCCCTCGGCACGCAGAAGATGACCGCGCTGACGCTCCAGGCAGAGGACGAGCTGGCCGCCCTGAACATGGCCATAGGGGCCGCGATAGCTGGCGCGAGGGCGTCAACTACTACGAGCGGCCCAGGGCTCTCCCTGATGAACGAGGCCATAAGCTTCGCCGTGATGGCTGAGGCGCCGGTCGTGATAAGCGTGTGGATGAGGACGGGCCCCTCCACGGGGATAGCGACGAGGCAGGGCCAGGGCGACCTCCTGCACGCCATGTTCGCCGGGCACGGAGAGGCCCTGCCAAAGATCGTGCTCGCGAGCGGCGACCACATAGAGGCCTACTACGACACCATAAAGGCCCTGAACTGGGCCGAGAAGTTCCAGGTGCCCGTGATACACCTGCTGGACAAGTACATGGCGGCCTCGATGATGAGCTTCGACATGGAGGACGTGGACCCCTACAAGATACCGCTGGAGAGGGGCAAGCTCGTCCTCCAGCCCGACCCGAAGACCTACAAGAGGTATGAGCTTACGGACGACGGGATAAGCCCAAGGGCGCCGTTGGGCGTAGTGAGGTACACCGTAACCAGCCTGGAGCATAACGAGGAGGGCATAGTTACCGAGGACCCAGTTATGAGGGAGAGGATGGTCATGAAGAGGGTGAAGAAGATGGAGACCATAGAGCGTGAGATCCCGGACTCCGAGAAGGCCGTCCTCTACGGCGACCCTGACGCCAGGGTCACCATAGTCTCCTGGGGGTCCACAAAGGGCCCCATACTTGACGCCATGGAGAGGCTGGCCTCAGAGGGGCTGAGGCTGAGGTTCCTCCAGATCAAGACGTTCCTGCCGTTCCCCACGAACGTCGTGAAGGGCATCATAGAGTCCTCGGATGACGTGATAGCCGTTGAGAACAACGCCTTTGGGCAGATGGTGTGGGCCGTCAGGATGTTCACAGGGCTTGAGATTAAGAAGAGGATTGCAAAGCTCAACAGCAGGAGCCTCATGGAGCAGGAGGTCTACAATGGGGTTAAGAAGGCGCTCGCGATGAAGGAGGGCCTGGTGGTGGTGAGCGATGGCGCGTAACTGGATGGACTACAAGACCGACGCCTGGATCCAGTGGTGCCCAGCCTGCGGCAACTTCGGCATACTGACCGCGCTCCAGAGGGCCCTGGCCGAGCTAGACCTCCCTAACGAGAAGGTAACCATAGTCTCAGGGATAGGGTGCTCGAGCAGGATACCGTACTACATCAAGACGTCAAACATACACACGCTCCACGGGAGGCCGATACCGGTAGCCCAGGGGGTCAAGCTCGCCAACCCTGACCAGGTAGTGATAGTCGCCTCAGGCGACGGCGACCTGCTGGGCATAGGCGCAGGCCACTTCGTGGCGGTCGGCAGGAGGAACATAGACATAAAGGTGCTGCTTCACGACAACGCGGTCTACGGGCTAACGAAGGGTCAGGCCGCCCCGACCCTCCCACTATGGTTCAAGACAAAGGCCCTGGGCCAGCCGAACATACAGAGCGCCATAAACCCGCTCCTGCTGGCCTTCGCCAGCGGCTTCACGTTCATAGCGAGGGCCTACGCGTACCACATCGACCAGCTCAAGGAGATGATAAAGGCCGCGATAAGGCACAAGGGGACGTCGCTGATAGACATACTCCAGCCGTGCCCCACCTACAACGACATAATGACAAAGGAGTGGTACGAGAAGAGGATCTACTACCTTGACAAGGAGGACCCCAGCTGGGACCCCAACATCGAGAAGCCAGAAGACCTCAAGAAGATACCGAAGATAGTCGAGAAGATGATGGAGTGGGAGCCAAGGATCCCGCTGGGCATATTCTACAGGAACACCATGGTCGAGCCCTTCGACGCCAGGATCGAGAAGATAATGCCGGGCTACCTTGCCAACCCGCCGGCCAGGAGGCCGATTGACGTTAACGGGAGGGCCCTTACCAACCCGTTCAGCGCGTTCAAGGACAGGGTCGTGCAGACCTGACGGTGAGGCCTTGCCTAAGTTCGCCTACAACGTCATCAGGACAGACCAGGGCGTCATAGTGGCGGTGGCCGACGCTGAGCTCCTCAACAGGAGGCTCAGGGCAAGCAACGGCGTCATTATCGAGATAAGTGAGGACTTCTTTGGGGCCAGGATAGGTGAGGAGCCTGACGTGGTGAGGGCCCTCTCCGAGGCCGACATGGCCATCCTAGTTGGCAGGAACGCCGTCTCTGTGGCGAGGGATCTTGGCCTGGTGGCCCCAGGGTCAGAGATGCTAATTGAGGGGGTACCCTACGTCCAGGTATTCAGGTCACTGATGCTCTGAGGCCCTTAAGGGGGCCTGATATCAGAGGCTAAGCGCCTAGGACTCCACCGCTTTTTTATCCGGCGTGGTCAGGGTCCCCCAGGTGAAGTAGTTGGGAGACATCATCGTGCTCTTGAAGCCCGCCCTGAACCCTGAGATGATAAGGGGGACGCCTGAGGGCCTCGTGGACTTCGACTACATGTCCCTGAAGCTCTCTGACATCGACAGGAACGCGGTCGAGGAGGCCGTGAGGCTTAGGGACGCCTACTTCAAGGGCTCAAAGATATACTCTATATCGGTCGCTACGTGGGGCCCTGTCGCCAAGAGGGACAAGGACATAAGGATGGCGGTCCAAGAGGGCCTCGCGAAGGGTGTTGACGAAGCGTACATAGTTGAGGACGACTCGATAACCCCTGGCGACCCTGTTGCCACAGCCTCCGCCATCGTCGCCGTGATAAGGAAGTTCGGCCTCAAGCCCGACCTGATATTGGCTGGGGAGGCCACCATCGACGGCTTCTCGGGTCAGGTAGCTGGGAGGGTGGCCGCCAAGCTCGGCTACCCCTACGTCAGCTTCGCGAGGAAGGTTGACATAAAGGACGGGAAGCTGATAGCTGAGAGGGACGTCGAGGACTACGTCGAGGTCGTCGAGTCCCCCCTGCCTGCGGTGGTCAGCGTAACTAGGGAGATCAACACGCCGAGGCCCCCGACCCTTATACAGATAAGGATGGCGTCAAGGAAGCCCCAGCACGTAGTCTCGCTAAAGGACCTTGACGGCGGGGTCCAGGTCAAGAGGAGGCTGGCGGAGGCGAGGGTACTGGCCGTCAAGAGGAAGCAGATAATCATAGAGGGCAAGACCCTTGAGGAGACCGCTGACAAGCTCATAGACGCCCTGGTGTCTGAGGGCGTGATAAGGGCGTGAGGTGAGGCGCCATGGTGGCTATAGTCGTCGGCGGAAGGGAGGACGACGTCGCTGAGGCCCTCACGGTAGCGATGCAGGCGGGTGAGGTTCACGTACTGTCCTTCGGCCAGGCGAACCCTGACGCGCTCGCAGAGTACGGTTACCCCGTTCACCACCTCCCCAGCGACGAGCCTGAGGCCGTCTTCCTCGCCCTCAGGGAGCTCTACGAGAGGCTCAAGCCGTCCCTCATAGTCGCCCCGACCACTAAGAACCTGAAGGACGCCCTCTCTAGGCTGGCCGGCCTATATGACCTGCCGATGGCAACGGAGGTCTACGACGTCAAAGTGTCGGGGCAGACCGCCTCTTATGCGAGGGGCTTCCTGAGCGGGAGGGCCATAGCGAGGGAGGAGGTCCCGCTTCCCGCCGTGCTCCTCCTGGCCCCCAGGAAGACTCCGAGGGCCCAGAAGGCGCAGGGGAAGGGCACCGTTGAGACCCTGACCCCAGCCCCCACAGCTGTGAAGGTCCTCGAGCGGAGGCAGAAGGAGAAGGGAGGGGTCAACATAGAGGCGGCCGAGCTGATAGTGAGCGTAGGCAGGGGGTTCAGGTCAAAGGAGGACCTGAAGCTCGCCTTCGAGCTGGCAGACGTGCTAGGGGCCCAGATAGGGTGCTCAAGGCCTATCGCGGCTGACCTCAAGTGGCTCAGCGAGGACCACTGGGTTGGCCTCAGCGGCCACAAGGTCGCCCCTAAGCTTTACATGGCCATAGGCATAAGCGGGGCCCCGCAGCACCTGGCTGGCATAACTGACGCCAAGATAGTGGTCGCCATAAACAACGACAAGGCTGCGCCCATATTCAAGAACTGCGACTACGGCGTCGTTGCTGACCTCTACCAGTTCGTGCCCGTCCTGACCAGGAGGCTCAGGGAAAGGCTGCAGAAGAAGTGACGCCAGGCCTCCCACCCTGTCTACATTCTCACCATAGAGTATAACATGTGTGGGAGATCTTACATTTCAAAATTATATAATTGCATAAATATAGAACCATTAAAGATTTATTTTCCTCCCACCTTTTTTACCTTCCCCAGTAAGGGGCTCCACTATGGGGGAGGAGAGGGTCCTAGCGGTCGAGAAGGCTGAGGTCACAGACAGACAGTTAAGGAGGGCCCTCAACGTATGGGACATAACGTACCTCGTCGTAGGGGCGATGATTGGGAGCGGCTGGCTCTTCGGCGCGCTCTACGCCGCGTCTATGGTGGGGCCAGCGGCCATACTGTCATGGATCATAGCCGGCGTCCTGATGATCTTCATAGCCCTGGCCTTCGCAGAGCTCTCAGGCATGATACCTAAGAGCGGAGCAATAGTCAGGTACCCCCAGTATTCCCATGGTAGTTTCGCCTCCTACATCCTGGCCTGGGCCTACCTTCTGAGCGCTATAACGGTCGCCCCTGCCGAGGCGACCGCCGTAGTGACCTACATGAGCTCCTACGTCCCCGGCCTGGTATCCTCCAGCGGCGTGCTCACCCTCGAGGGCGGCCTCGTCGCCTTCGGGTTCCTCACGTTCTTCTTCCTCCTGAACTACTTCGGCGTCCACGTGATGGGCAAGACGAACACCGGCGTCGGCTGGTGGAAGCTCCTGGTCCCCCTGATCACGATCATCCTCATAATGGCCCTCTACTTCCACCCCGCTAACTTCAGCAAGCTTCCAGGGGGTTTCGTCCCCTATGGGGCTGCCCCGATCTTCTTCGCGCTTCCCACCACTGGCATAGTCTTCGCCTACCTGGGCTTCAGGCAGGGCCTTGAGTACGCGGGCGAGGCCAAGAACCCGCAGAGGGACGTGCCCCTGGGGACGATCCTAGGGTTCCTCATAGTCATGGCCATATACGTCCTCCTCCAGGTCGCATTCATCGGCGGGGTCGACTGGTCGAAGCTCGTCGTCAACGTCACCAGTGACCCCTCTAACGCTAGCTGGAGGCTGGTGCCCATCCAGCCAGGTAGCTGGGGGAACCTGTCCTCGGCCCTAGTCAACACCACGGGCTACCCGAGCCTCAGCAGCGGGCCCTTCTACGAGCTCCTGAGGATGTCCGGCATCGCCATCCTCGTGGGTTGGGGCATATTCCTTCTCGTCGACGCGATAGTTTCACCTTCAGGGACCGGTTGGATATACGAGGGGACCACCACCAGGACTTTCTACGGGATGGCAGCTGACGGCCACCTGCCCGACTGGTTCCTCAGGCTGAACAAGTACAAGATACCGTGGGTGTCCCTGATCGCGTCATGGCTCATCGGGGCCCTGTTCCTTATACCTTACCCGGCATGGGTCTACATAGCGTCATTCATATCATCAACCACCGTGTACACCTACATGATAGGCGGCCCAGCCCTCGTGGTGTTGAGGAGGACGGCCCCGCAGGCCCCGAGGCCATTTAAGGTCCCCGCCGCTGAGATCATAGGAGGCCTCGCCTTCATTGCCGCGTTCCTGATAGTTTACTGGAGCACGTTCTCGACGCTGTGGGGCGTCGTAGCCCTCATCCTGGCAGGCCTGCCGCTCTTCTACATGTACACTCTGCCCAACAGGTTCGGGGTAAAGAGGTCGACCGGCATCGTGCTTGGCGTGCTGTACTGGATCGTCTTAGGTCTGACTACGTACTACCTGCTCTACCTTGGCGTCGTGCAGGAGTCCAAGACCCTCCTCACGCAGACCCCCACGCCACCCTTCATCGAGGTCCTCGGCAGGACGCTGCCGAACTTTATAATATGGATTGTCGTCAACCTCGCCACCACCGTAGGTTTCACCCTCGCCCTTACCAGGGGGGCCGCTGAGGAGGCGAAGGTGCACATAAAGAGCGGGTGGTGGGTAGTGGCCGCCACGTTCGCTGGCCTCATACTCTCGTTCCTCGGCCCCTACGGGCCCTACGCGCCCTACGTCTCAAGCTACGTCATAATTCCGTTCCCGTGGGACACCGTGTTGGCAACGGTCGTCGCCATAGTGCTGTACGTCTACGCCATCAAGAGCGGGGTGTTCACGAAGGACCTGGAGATAGTCCTCAGGGACCTTGGGATCATAAGCTGATCCTCGACACTTGTTACCTTTTTAAAACGTTTTTGTAATATATACTCCTCTGTAAGATTCTTTTAGGTTCCCCTAAACTCGGCGAGGGCGTTGCTTGACGAGGTAAGGCTGCTGCTTGGCGGCCCTCAGGGGGCAGGGCTTGAGACGAGCGCGTCAGTCCTTACGGCGGCGTTGGCCACGGCAGGCTATGGGGTCATGGCGGATAGGGAGTACTACTCGAACATAGTTGGCCGCCACAGCTACGTCCACTTCACCGTTGACAGCAGGAGGTTCCCGAGGAGTCTTGACTACCCTGTCCACGCCCTTGGGGCGATGGACGCTGAGACGGTCTTCACGCACTTCCACGAGGTGGCCAAGGGCGGCCTGATATTCTATGACGTCGGGCTGGAGAAGACCAGGCTTCAGCAGGTCATAAGCATGGAGCCCGAGGTCAGGGAGAGGGTTGAGGCCAGGCTGAAGGAAGCCGGGGTCGACATGACGGTCGAGGGGGCGCTTAAGGCCGCGGCCCAGAACGGCGTTAGGCCCGTAGGCCTCGACTTCAAGGGCATCCTCAACGTGGCGAGGGAGAGGCTTGGCGTGAGCAGCGTCGAGGTCCAGAGGTACAGGAGCGGCATCGTTATGACGGCAGTCGCGGCCGCCCTTGGGCTGCCCGATGAGGTCCTGAGGGACGGCTTCTCGAAGAGGTTCAGGGGCAACCAGAGGGTCGTCGAGGCCAACATGAAGGTGGCCGAGGTCGTACTGGACTTGATCCCAAGCGACGTGAAGGGCACCCTCAGGCTCAGCGAGCCTACCATCGACGTTGAGGAGATGATCACCGCGAGCGGCAACGACGTGATTGGGATGGCCAAGATAGTTGGGGGAGTGAGGTACCAGTCGTACTATCCTATAACGCCTGCCTCCGACGAGTCAGTCTTCCTTGAGGCGCACCAGTCAATATCTGTCGACGGGAGGCCCCTCGCGTCGACCGTCGTCTTCCAGACGGAGGACGAGATAGCCGCGATAACATCTGCCATAGGGGCAGCCCTAACCGGCACCAGGGCAGCGACGGCGACGAGCGGGCCCGGCTTCAGCCTCATGGTCGAGGGCCTCGGCTGGGCCGGGCACAACGAGGTCCCGCTGCTCATAACCCTCTACCAGAGGGGCGGGCCGAGCACCGGCATGCCGACGAGAGGACAGCAGGGCGACCTCCTCTTTGCCATGTTCGCCGGGCACGGGGAGTTCCCAAGGATTGTGGTAGCGAGCGGCGACATCGAGGAGGCGTTCTATGACACCATCAAGGCCCTCAACTGGGCGGAGAGGTACCAGATGCCTGTGATACACCTCGTGGATAAGTACATGGCTAACGTGGTCGCGTCCATGAGGCTGCCGGACCCCTCGACGGTCAAGCTTGACAGGGGTAAGCTGGTCACGAATGTTATGGGCCCGACTAAGAGGTTTGACCTAAGCTCGCCGATAAGCCCGAGGCCGGCCTTAGGCTCTGGGGCCATAACATGGTACACCGGCGATGAGCACAACGAGTGGGGCCACATAAGCGAGGACCCTATTAACAGGACGAGGATGTACGAGAAGAGAATGAGAAAGTTAGAGATCGCTGACTCCGAGATTCCGCCGGAGGAGAGGGCCACACTCTACGGTGACCTGGACGCCGACTTCCTCCTCGTCGGCTGGGGCTTCGTTAAGGGGGCAGTTCTTGACGCGATTGACGAGCTTAGGTCAGAGGGTCTGAGGGGGGCATACCTTCACCTGAGGGTCTTCAGCCCCTTCCCCACCAAGTTGGTTTCATCAATACTGGCTAGGTTTGACCCGTCGAGAGTGATAGACGTCGAGCACAACTACCTTGGCCAGGCCTCCAGGGTCATACAGATGTTCACAGGTTACGAGATAAGGAACCACATAGTGAAGATCACCGGTAGGCCTATCTACAGCAGTGAGCTGGCCTCGGCCGTCAAGAGGATCCTCAGGGGAGAGAGCACGAGGGAGGTGTTGACCTATGGTGAGTGAGCAGGCCTACAGGAGCGACGTATGGGTAGACTGGTGCCCTGCCTGCGGCAACTTCGGCATACTGGCGGCCCTTCAGAAGGCCTTCGCCGAGCTTAACATACCCCCAGACAAGATAGTCGACGTCTCAGGGATCGGCTGTAGCGGCAAGACCTCTCACTTCCTCTCGGTGAACGGGGTCCACAACCTCCACGGCAGGTCAATACCTTACGCTGAGGGGATAAAGCTGGCCAACCCCGAGCTGACAGTCATCGTCAACGGCGGCGACGGCGACCTGCTCGGCATAGGCATGGCTCACTTCGTGGCCCTGGGCAGGAGGAACCTGGACGTGAAGGTGATAATTCATGACAACCAGGTCTACGGCTTAACCAAGGGGCAGGCCTCGCCGACCCTCAGGAGGGGTGAGAAGGTCAAGTCCATGCCGCTGCCCAACATGCAGGACTGGGTTAACCCCATAGCCGTCGCCCTAGCCAGCAATTACACCTTTGTGGCTAGGGGGTACGCGCTATGGATTGACGACCTTAAGGAGATCATAAAGATGGCCATAAGGCACAGGGGAGCCGCCGTGATCGACGTCCTTCAGCCCTGCCCTACGTGGAACAACCTGTACACCCCTGACTTCTACAAGTCTAGGCTCTACAAGCTCGGTGACGTCCCAGGATGGGACCCCGTAGTGAGGTCGCCTGACCCGAGGGAGGCCCAGGAGAAGCTCTCTAGGGCCTTTGAGAAGGCCTGGGAGTGGGGGGACAGGATACCTGTGGGCGTCTTCTACGTAAACCCATACGTTGAGTCGATAGCTGACAACATAGCTAAGGTCAACCCAGCATACCTGACAATGCCGCCAGCCAAGAACATAATTGCGAAGGACGACGGCACGCCTGTAATAGACGTTGCGGCGTTGAGGACCGTCTTCGCTGACTACGTGGTGTCCGTCAAGAGGCTCAACGGCAGAGGAGGACGGTAAGGGCAGGGCCAACCCTTCGTATACGCACCTTTTATATCCCCTGTTTTCCTGGCCCCTGGGCTAAAATGAAGGTCGAGATCTACTTCCACCCGAGCTGCGCGACGAGCCATGAGGTCATAGTTGGCCTCAGGAGGGCCGGCCTCCTCTCCTCAGTACGCCTAATCAGCCTAGAGAGGGGGGCTGACGCTATTTCGTTAGGCGTCTGGAGCGTGCCGTGGATTGTAATTGACGGGAGGCCCTCGATCACAGACCCGACGACGTCGGATGAGGTGATCTCGGTCCTGAGGGGCGGGAGGCCCAGCGTCGACGACCCCGTTGAGGCGTTCATGACGGCCGTCCTTCACAGCTCCTTCGCGACGGCCGTCACGATACTCCACGCGTCGGTTTCTGGCGTCGCCGACGTCAACTTCGCCTCTGCCGCCGTCAGGGCCCCGCTAACAGGCTTAGACCCTTACCAGGTCGTAAACTTAGTCTCAGGCCAGGGCAAGAGGCTCTTCGCGGAGTGGAGGGACAGGCTGAGGAGGGCCGCGGCTGTGAGTTTCGTCAGGGAGCTCTACTGGGCGTCGAACGGGGAGATAACCCCTGAGGAAGTTGCCGGGGCCGCCTCACCTGCCGCAGTCGGAGCGTGGCTGATAGCCAAGGGGAGCGTCGGGAGGGTGGCCCTCCCCGCGAGCCCGAAGGGCTCGGCAAAGGAGGACGCCGAGTGGATCTCAGGCTTCGTGAGGAAGGCTGCGAGGGGCCTCCTTGAGAAGGTGAAAGAGGAGCAGGAGGGCGTCTACGGAGACCAATACTACCTTGAGGCCCTCAGGGAGGCTGGGGTCAATATACCTCCTTGAAGTCCAGCCCCTCCTTCCTAAGAGCTTCAAGCGCCTCAGGCACCGCCTCGGGCTCGGGGGCCTCGACGAGGACCTCAACGAGGGCCCAGCCCGGCGTCAGGAACGGCAGGAACCTCTCGTGCCTTATGTCAACAACGTTGAACCTGGCCTCAGCAAGGATCCTCAGGACCCTGTCGAGCCAGCCGGGCTGGTCAGGCACGGCGCCGGCCAGCCGGAGCAGCCTCTTGCTCCTATACAGCTCGTAGTTGATTATGTTAGCCAGCCTCGTGAGGTCCACGTTTCCCCCGCTCACGAGCGCCACCACCCTCTTGCCCTTCACCTCAACCTTGCCCTCAAGCAGCGCTGCAACAGGCGCGGCGCCAGCCCCCTCGGCCAACGTCTTGGCCCTCTCAAGAAGCAGGAACATGGCCCTGGCCACCTCCTTATCATCGACTGTGACTATGTCGTCCACTAGCTCCTCTATGACCTGCTCCGTCAACGACCCGTAGCCCTTGACTAGGAGGCCGTCCATCAGGCCTAAGGGGGCGGACTCCGGCGAGATCCTCCTGCGCTCTCTCAGCAAGGTTGAGTACTTTGGCAGGTAGGACGGCTCGACGCCGATGACCTTGACCTTGGATCCGTACCTAGCCTTCAGGACAGACGCGTTTCCGGATATTAGTCCGCCTCCCCCTATTGGTATGACTATCACGTCGGGCGGGCCGCCCAGCTGATCGATTACCTCGAGTGATATCGTGCCCTGGCCCGACATTACGTCGACGTCGTCGTAGGGGTGAATGAAAACGGACTTTGAGGTCTCTGCTATCTCAAGCGCCTTTTTCACAGCGTCGTCAGTTACCTGCCCGTAAAGGACCACGTCAGCGCCGTAGGACTTCGTCGCGAGTATCTTTGAGAGCGGGGCCGTCACTGGCATCACTATGGTGGCCCTGACTCCGAGGAGCTTCGCTGCGTACGCGACCCCCTGCGCGTGGTTGCCCGCGCTGGCCGCGACCACGCCTGACTTGGCCTTCTCACCGAGCTTCCATATCTTGTAGTAGGCCCCCCTGACCTTGAAGGAGCCCGTCTTCTGCAGGTTCTCAAGCTTAAGGTAGACCTCGCCGCCGGTCATCGAGGAGAAGGTGCTGCTCAGGTCAAGCGGGGTCTCCTTAACTACGCCCCTTATTACGTCCCTCGCCCTCAGGGCGCCCTGATATATCTCCTCCGAGAGGCGCGACAGCCTGCTCACCTGGTCCCTGGCTCAGCCAGCTCAATTAAAAGGGCTAGCCGACGCTTAGGGAGACAAAGACGAGGGACCTGAACTCCTTTAGTACCCTGACAAAGTCGTCGACCGAGAGCTCGGAGAGCCCGTCGGCTGAGTAATCGCCCCTGACCATCAGCTCCGCGAGCCTCCTCTGCCACCTGTCCCCCATCACGACGTACCTCGCCGTCCCGTCCTCGTGTTTGACGTAGCCGACCAGCAGGGGAACCTTCATGAAGGGCCTGAAGTAAGGGGGGACTATGCTGAGGAGCCTCCTGACCTCGTCTGGGTCCATCTCATGAACAGTCCCATCGAGGAGCCTGACGCTCGCCCTTGACGGGAGCTCGTCTAGGCTCACCTGCTCAGCTGGCCACCTGGCCTGGAGCCTCCTGACCTCGTCCCTCCACCTGGCCTTAACCCTGTCCGCCAGCTTATTGACGTCGCCGCTCATCACCCGCGACCTCTGTATATAGCGTATACCATGGCGTGGTCCCTGTCAAACGGGTCCAGGTGAACAACGTCCTTTATCTCGAAGCCCCCGCTGACGAGCTTCCTCATCTCGCTCAGGTATACCTCGCTCGGCTCCCTCGTGACGTCGATGCTCCTCGCCTTTATCGCTAGGAGCAGGTACCCTCCCTCCTCCAGGAAGAACCTCGCGTTCCTGACCACGATGTCTGCCTGCTCTGGCTGGGCCACGTCAGAGTATAGGCCGTTGACGGTCCCCACCATGACCCTGTACCTCTCAGGGAGCCTTGCGTCGGCCAGGATAGGCAGTATGTTCCTTCTGTCCGCGACCACCTGCATCAGGTCCCTGATGACCCTTGGCGAGAACTCTATCCCGTATATTATGCCCTCCTTACCTATGAGGTCGCTTATGTGGCTTGCCGTGGTTCCGCTGGCTATGCCGAGGTACAGTATCCTGTCACCCTCCTTAATGGGGAGCTCCTCAAGCCCCTTGAGGAGGGCCGCCGCCAGCTTGCTCCTGTAGGCGTTCCACTCCCTGTACTCGACGCCCTGGTAGTTGATCAGCCTCTCCCCGTAGACCCTCTGCCCTGGCACCAGGTTCTTGGTCGCAAGCCTCACGCTTCCATCGTCGAGCTCGGCCACGTAGACGCCCTTCCACTTCTCATGCTCGTAGACCCTCACGGCCGCTCACCTCCCCTTTCCTACCTCCTTCCCCTTTCCCTCCTTGCCGCCCTTG
Source organism: Acidilobus sp. (assembly GCA_049977005.1). Classification (GTDB taxonomy): domain Archaea; phylum Thermoproteota; class Thermoprotei_A; order Sulfolobales; family Acidilobaceae; genus Acidilobus. Next base: position 44,165 of record JBMFHE010000002.1, read on the forward strand.
CCTTTCTTAGGCTGGGCCTTAGGCTGAGGCCTGGCCTCGGGCTTGGGGGCCTTCTCCTTCTTCTCCCTCTTGGGCGGGGTGGCGTAGAGCTTCTTTATCTCCGCTATCCTCTCCTGGAGCTCAGCCTTCAGCTTGTCGCCTATGAACCTGCCGCTGAAGGCGTCGACCTTCGCAGCTATGGCGAGCTTGGCCGCGAGCGCCCTAGCTATCTTCCCCCTCTGCCACCTGGGCGACCTGAATATCTCGGGGTACTGGAAGATTACGCCGTGCTTTGGAGGCCTGCCCCCCGTCCTGAGCGCCCTGAAGAGGGCCTTCTCCGCCCCCAGCACCTGAATGGTGCTGGCTGGCATGGTCGCGAGGTCCTCAAGGCTTCCTGCCAGGCTTATGAGCCTAGCGGCCAGGAGGGGCCCGACGAGCTCAGTGACGTTGGGGGCCACCTCCTTCATTACCCTGCCTATGTAGCCCTCCAGCTGGCCCCTCAGGTCATAGAGCTGGAGGGCTATGTTCGAGAAGGTCCTCATGGCCTCAAGGTCGTGCTCAGAGACCTCGGCGCCTATGCTCTTGGTCGCGGCCTCTGCTATCCTCTTGGCAAGCCCCTCCGGGACCCCTATCGACCTAAGCCTCTCCTCAGTCATCTCGTCCCTTGAGCCTATCTGCGACACTATGGTCACGAAGAGCCTGTGGTCCTCAACGATGTCGTTGAGCTCCGGGAAGTGAACGCCGTACCACTCCCTAAGCCTGTTCACGAAGAGGTTGAGGGTCTTATCGATATCGTCAACGGTCCTTATCGCGTGGGCCGCCAGGAGGTCCCTCTTCTTCGCGGCGCCTATCAGGCCCCTGCGGGTGAACTCGTAGGCGACCTCGAAGAGGAGGCCCGGCGCCTCACCCTCTGACTTCACCATCTCGGCCCTCACTAACTCCTTGGCAAGCCTAGCCCGTAATGAGCGGGCCATGAAGTTGCCCTCCTCAACGACGGCCTTCAGGCCGATCTGGCCTAGGTACTTTGCCTCGTTGTCGTCCTCGACAACGACGAGCTCTGGCGAGAGCTGCTTCAGCCTCTCGGCCAGCTTAGCGAAGGACTTCAGGACCTCGCCCTTGTAGGCCCTTATGGCCTCCTCGACGACGTCGTTGACGTTGTTCGGGTTCGGCTCGAACGCGAGCTCCCTTCCAGCTTCGTCAACGGCGTATGTTCCTGCCAGCGTGTCTACCACGTATACCTTCAACCCTCAGCTCCACCGCGTTTTAAGGTTGGGCGGCATGCAAAAAGGCTTTTCCTCCGCATTGCGTGGCAGGGGTAAGCGTTTTAATTCACGGGGAATGGGTTCGGTTGGGATAGAGCATGCCCACGCACGGATCAATGACGAAGGCCGGGAAGGTCAGGAAGGCCACGCCCAAGATAGAGCCAAAGCCGAAGAAGAACCCGCCGCCCAGGCTCAGGAACAGGATCGAGTTCGTCAGGAGGGTCCTGAAGGCGTCCCAGCAGGCCAAGGCAGCCGCCTAAAGCACATTACCTTTTTACCCTTTTCCCCTTTAAGGCCTGGAGGTCAGCTTGGAGCAGTACTTTGGGTACCTTGGCGAGGTCGCGAGGAGGCTCGCCGCGGTCGGCGCGGAGCCCGGGGACATAGTTGAGGTGAGGCGTGACGACGGCTCCACCTTCAGGGGCATGTTATTGCCGAGGAGCGAGTTCTCTGGAGAGGACGTAGTTGTTGTGAAGCTTGACAACGGTTACAACGTGGGTGTTAGGCTCGGCCCTCGCTCAGAGGTAAGGGTGTTGAGGAAGGGCGCGCTCGCCAGGCAGCCCGGCGAGCCCGTCAGCCTCGCCGAGGGCGAGGTCAGGCCGCCGCCTGAGAAAGTCATGATAATTGGCACCGGGGGGACGATAGCCAGCAGGGTAGACTATGAGACGGGCGCTGTGCACCCATACATGGACGCCAGGGAGCTCGCGGCTTCGGTGCCCGAGATCTTCAGGTACGCCTCTGTCGACGTTGAGCAACTCATGTCGATCTTCAGCGAAGACATGACGCCTAGGGAGTGGGAGCGAATCGCAGACGAGGTCGCGAGGAGGCTGAGCTCAGGGTACGAGGGCGTCGTTGTCGCCCACGGGACCGACACAATGGCCTACACCGCCGCCGCGCTGTCCTTCGTCTTTCACAGAGGCCTCACAGGCCCGGTTGCGCTCGTGGGGGCCCAGAGGAGCAGCGACAGGCCGAGCAGCGACTCAGCCTTCAACTTGACGGCCGCCGTGCTCGTGGCCTCCAAAGCCCCCTTCGGGGAGGTCACAGTTGTGATGCACGGCGAGACGGGGGACACGTACGCGCTCGCTCATAGGGGGACGAAGGTGAGGAAGATGCACAGCAGCCGCAGGGACGCCTTTCAGAGCATTAACGACATCCCCCTCGCCAAGGTGTGGCCCTACGAGGGTAAGATTGAGGTGCTCAGGAACGACTACAGGCCTAGGTCAAGCGAGGTGAGCCCAGAGAACGGCTTTGACGACAGGGTGGCGTTAATAAAGTTCTACCCAGGTATGACGAACGAGGTCATAGACTTCCTCGTAGACAAAGGCTACCACGGCATCGTGATAGAGGGCACGGGCTTCGGCCACGTGGCTAACAGGCTGATAGAGTCCCTGAGGAGGGCGCGCGAGGAGGGGGTGCCGATCGTCATCACGACCCAAACCCTCTTCGGCCGCGTCGACCTTAACGTCTACAGCACCGGCCGTCGCATGCTGGAGGCAGGAGTCATACCTGCAGACGACATGTTGCCAGAGACCGCGTACGTCAAGCTCTCCTGGGTCCTCAGGAGGACAAGGGACCTGGAGGAGGTCAGGAGGCTGATGCTCACTAATTTGGCTGGCGAGCTGAACCCAAGACACGAGGTGAGGCTGTTCCCGAGGTGGTACCATGACAGGCTCTGAGGAAGAGCTCGACTACGAGGCCCTGGGCCTCAAGGTAGGCCTTGAGATACATCAGCAGCTCAACACAAGGCACAAGCTGTTCTGCAACTGCCCGACCGAGCTAACAGAGGGCCAGGACAAGGACGAGTTCCTGAGGTGGCTCAGGCCGACTAGGAGCGAGACGGGCGAGGTTGACGTCGCTGCCCTCTTCGAGTACAGGAAGGGGAGGAGGTACAGGTACGAGGCCCCCACCGGGCACCACTGCCTTGTGGAGGCTGACGAGGAGCCGCCTCACCCAATTAACAGGGACGCCGTCCTGATAGCCCTCGCCGTCGCCAAAGCGCTGGGTTCCTCAATAGTTGACGAGATACACGTCATGAGGAAGATAGTCATAGACGGGAGCAACACGAGCGGCTTCCAGAGGACCGCCATAGTGGCCCTTGGAGGCAAGATAACGGTGAACGGCAAGGACTACGGGATCCAGACGATTGTGGTTGAGGAGGACGCGGCGAGGAAGGTAGGTGAGGAGGGGCCTGAGGTGAGGTACAGGCTCGACAGGCTCGGCATACCCCTCATCGAGATAGCCACGGCGCCTGACATCCGCACCCCCCAGGAGGCAAGGGACGTCGCGCTGGCCATAGGGATGCTCCTCAGGATGACCGGGGCGGTCAAGAGGGGGCTGGGCACGATAAGGCAGGACCTAAACGTCAGCATCGCGAACGGCGCCAAGACCGAGATCAAGGGCGTGCAGGAGCTGGGTCTTCTGGACAAGATTGTCAAGTACGAGGTCATGAGGCAGGTGAACCTACTAAAGATAAGGGATGAAATGAAGGCGAGGGGCCTCAAGGAGGCTGACTTCGACCAGAGGCCAGTAGACGTAACTGAGGTCTTTAAGGGCACCAAGAGCAAGGTGATCTCTAAGGTCCTCTCAGCCGGGGGCAGGGTGCTAGCGGTGAGGCTGCCGAGGATGAAGGGCCTCCTAGGCACCTACGTACAGCCGGGGAGGAGGTTCGGCACCGAGATAGCTGACTACGTGAGGTTCTGGAGCGACGTGCAGGGGTTCTTCCACAGCGACGAGCTCCCGGGATACGGGATAACTGAGGAGGAGGTGAGGGAGGTGTACAAGGCCGTGGGCGCCGACCCCAACGTAGACGCGTTCGCCATGGTCGCCGAGCGGCCTGACAGGGCAATGAAGGCGATCTCGGTCATCCTGGAGAGGGTGAAGCAGGCGCTACAGGGCGTACCTGAGGAGACCAGGGCAGCGAACGAGGACGGGACGACCAAGTTCATGAGGCCCAGGCCGGGCAGGGAGAGGATGTACCCCGAGACAGACATACCTCCGCTTCGCGTAACGCCTGAGCTCCTCGCTGAGGCCGAGAAGCTCGTACCAGAGCCGGCCGAGGTCAAGGTCAGGAGGTTCGTCGAGAAGTACGGGATGAGCAAGGAGCTCGCGGAGAAGGTCGTCGCGGACCCAAGGCTTCCTGTGATAGAGGAGCTCATAGAGAGGTACTCAGGGAGGCTCCAGGCCTCAGTTATAGCTTCCCTCTTCGTTACCACTCTGAAGGGGCTGAGGGGGAAGGGCGTTAACGTGGACTCCATAAGCGAGGACAAGCTTGAGGGCCTCGTAAGGCTCATCGCCGAGGGGAGAGTAGCCAAGGAGGCGGCCGAGGCCATACTGGCTAAGATGGCAGAGGACCCCTCGCTGGGGCCTGAGGAGGCCGCGAAGGCCCTGGGGCTCACGTCAATGAGCAGGGAGGAAGTTGAGAAGGTGATAGATGAGATCGTTAGGGACAACGTTGAGCTGATAAGGCAGAGGGGCGAGGCCTCCTTTGGCCCGCTCATGGGAAAGGTCATGGACAGGCTGAGGGGTAAGGCGGACGGGAGGGTGGTGGCTGAGATCCTAAGGAACAAGATCAGGCAGGTCGCCTCCGGCAGCTAGTGAAGAGCGTGAGCCCGTACCTCAAAAGGGTTGCCGCCCTTCCTGAGGACGCGCCCATCACGAAGCCATCCCTTGTCACCGAGAGGGCGACCGCCCTCCTTGAGCCGCCTTCAATAACCAGCACGGGCTGGCCCTGCGGCTCCAGCGAGAACTCCCCGGAGAGCCTAAGCGAGTTAAGCATTAGGGCCACGGGGACCGTTACGTCTAGGGCCACCGCAACTCCCTCCAACGCCACCTGGGGGCCAGGCGAAGTGGTGAAGAAGACGGGCTCCACCTCGCCAACGCTGCACGCGTCGACCCACTCAGGCGCCGTGACGACGTAGTACCTCGTTGGCGGCCTCTCTGTCGATATCAGTGAGCCTATCCCAAGGGCGATCCTCACAGGGCCTGCCGACGTCCTGACAGTGAGTATTGAGGGTGAGGTCACGAAGAGGGCCCTTGAGGAGAGGGCCCACTGGGCCAGCCCCTCAATCTCATTGTCGCTTAAGCTCATGACCTCGGCGAACTCTACGACGTAGGCGCCTTCGTCGACCCTAGGCAAGGCTTTATCGCACCCAACGCTGATAAGACTCCCTTGACGTATTACGCCTTTTTCAGACCAGGCCGGGCAGGGCCAACGCTTAATAAGTCCTGTAGTCTGGGGGCCAAGCCAGGGTCGGAGGAACGCAGACTAAGGCGTTGGCAGCCGTCGGCTCTGTCCTGCTAGGTCTGTTAGCGTTCTCGTCAGCATCAGCGATCGCACACTACGTCAGGGGGCCCTCCTGGGCCTCAATAGCCGTCGGCGTCGCCTTTGCGGCAGCGTGCTTTCCTATCCTCGACTCAGCTATGGGTAAGTTCCACTCCTGGCTCGTAAACCTCGTGTCCGAGTTAAGCGGCGGCGATGATGAGGAGCTTGGAGGGGAGGGTGAGGTCAACTTGGACGAGGACTACGTCGATGGTGATGAGGACTCCCTTTTCCTAGTATACGCTTTGGTCAACGACATGTCAAGGCAGATCTTCAAGGACCTAAAGTCGATCTACGTGGAGGTCTACCTGCCGGACTCCCTGTTCATATACCCTGAGCCCTACGAGGACGAAGACCAGAGCGAGTTCTTCCAGTCGGACTTCGTCGAAGGCGTTCAGGCAAGCCTGAGGGATGGCAGGCTAATCGTCCGCATGGACGGCAGGGTATACGCTAGGCTCGTCAACGTTGTCGAGAGGGGCGAGGGTGAGGTGGGGGTCATCGAGGACGAGGACGAGCTGAGGGCCCTCTACGAGGTCGCGAAGGCCGTTGCGGAGGCCGGGATTGATGAGGAGGGCTTCGCCTCTTACGCCGCTTACAAGGCGCTCCTCAAGATGATGAGGCAGCACAGGCTCTCGGTCCCAGAGAGGCTAAGGGACCTCCTCCCATTTGAGGACAGGGAGCTGAGGAGGAGGATTAGGGAGCAGGTGGCGGAGGAGGGCATCACTCAGGAGGGCTAGAAGTCTCCACCCTTATGGGCGCAGTTATCGGCACCTCCCCCCTCAACAGCTTGCTCAGGAACCTCCTCGTGGACTCGGCCGTATCAGGGCTTGAGGCGTAGGCCTTTATGTCAAGGAAGGCCGCGTCCAGCGCGTCGCTTGCCGGCCTCAGGGCCCCCTCGCAATCGCCCATTAACACGGTTATCAGCACGTAGTGAAACTTGACGGCGCCTGAGGCGTCCCTAGTTATTATCTGGTCCACGTTCACCACGCCGAGCGGGCGACAGGAGAGGCCCGTCTCCTCCTTCAGCTCCCTCCTGGCGGCCTCGCACACCCCCTCGCCAAGCTCGACCTTGCCTCCGGGGATGGCCCACTTCCCCCTCTCAGGGGGCGCGGCCCTCCTGACGAGCAGGACAGCTCCACCCCTTATCACGAGGGCCCCCACTCCGATCACGGGGGCCTCAGGGTACACGCCCCGCAACTACCCCGCACCCCACAGACGCCGTACGTGCTGCCAAAATCATTAATAGGCGCCTATGTAGAGAGGCCTATATTAAAAACTCATTTTATTAATGATAAATTTTTAGTAAATTTTCTCTAAGCAAAGTTTTTAATCCACTTCATAATACAATATGTAACGTCGGTGAAAAATAATGAGTGGGGTCCTCTCGACGCTAGAGTATGCCATCACCCAGTCCCTGCCCTCGATAATAGAGTTCATCATAATCGTCATAATTGGCGTGATAGTGGCGTACGGCGTCGCTGCCGTCCTGAGGAGGGCCCTCAGCCTCAAGTTCTTCGCGCAGTACCCTGACGTCCAGAGCCTGCTGGGCCTCAGCGTGGGGGCCGTCAAGGCCTTCATCATTCTCGTGACCCTTGCCATAGCCTTCTCGATCCTGAAGCTGGGGCCCGCCACAGTATACATGCAGGAGATAGCCAACTACCTGCCCTCGCTGGCCGGCGCAATAGTCCTGTTGACCCTTGGCGTGGCCCTCATAAACATACTCGTCGACTATATCCAGAGGCAGGTAGGAGGTGGCGAGAACCCCTACATGAAGTCCATCTTTAACATACTCAGGTTCGGCCTGTACGCCGTGATAATAACGATCGCTGTGCAGCTGGCCATATTCTACTGGATACACTTCATAAACCCGTACCTGTTCTATGACATTATAATGGCAACTGTGATACTGGTCGCCACCCTGACCATAACTGACACCGTCGTCGACCAGCTGCTCAAGTCCCACCCCGAGCTCAAGGACGTGGCCGGCTACGGCAGGTTCCTGCTGTACCTGATATTCCTGCTGATAGCCATATCGATAATAGCCCAGCCCTTCTACAACGTGACCCAGATAATCTACGCCTTCAGCTGGGGCCTGGCCATCGCGTTCGCTATCGCTGTGATCCCGCTCGCCTACCTCCTCGTCAAGAGGATAGCCAAGGAAATCTAAATATTAAAAGTTATTTAAAAAATGTTTTTTAGCTGTCACCCTTATCACGGCGACGAACTTGTCCTTCTCCTCCCTGAGCTCAACGAGCTCGTTGCCGGTCCTCTTAATCCACGCCTGTACGTCAGGCTTGAAGCCGGGGTCCGTCGCCCACACCTCTATAATGTCGCCGTTCTTGGCGTTCCTGTAGGCCTTCACTATCTCTGTGATCGGCCCTGGACAGGAGAGCCCCCTCGCGTCTATCAGGATCCTTCTCTCCTGGGACATCCCTACTCTCCATGTAGAGAATACCTTTCTCTAATATAAAACTCTTCCCTGGACAAGCTCCCTGTTCTCTAGTTAGAGAAAGGTTTTAACCCGCGCCAACAGCCTATAGAACAGGATCAGGGATGGGGGAGGGCCCCGTCCCCCTCTTCACGACCCCACCCTGGGCGACGGCCCTCTTCTACGCAGTCCTTGGCCTCCTGTTTGGCGTACTTGCGGAGAGGACAACGTACTGCATCGTAATCGCTACTCACCAAGTCATGGGGCTCAAGTACAGCAGGACCTATGAAATGATACTGACCGGGTCGCCGTGTCATCGCTTCTGGCAGGGGTTCTGGTCGCCGCCGGCGTCGTCCCAGTCGTCGACGCCTACAGGTTCGTGCCGGGCGCCGGGTGGTACACCTTCCTCGGCTCGTTCATCTTCGGCTTCGGCATAATGTTAGGGCAGGGATGCATGGTCGGAATGCTCTGGAAGGCTGGGCAGGGTTACCTAGTGAACTGGCTCGAGATAGCTGGCATGATGGTTGGGACTGTCCTCTTCGCGTTCCCTATCTATAATGGCCTCAGGCTTGAGTGGTGGTGGCACCACAACTACTTTATGAGCATCAAGAACGGCGACCCGCTGAACTACGTGCCAAACCTTCTGGCGGGTGGCGTACCTGTTAGGGTCGCGGCGCTACTCTCAGGGATCATCTTTTTCGCTGGCGTGATGGGCGCTGCCCTCTGGCTCAGGAGGAACAGGCTCTCTTGGACGGCCGGCTCGGAGGGCGGCGGGCTGAGGAGCTCGCCATACCTTTACGGCACCCTCTTCGGGCTCTTCATGGTGGCCTCGTTCGTCTTCCTAGCAGGCAGGGGGTTCAACTACCTCGGCGTCACGACGCCTGTAGGGCTCTTCGCTGAGTACGTCACTGCGCCTTCAGGTGGCTGCTAGGGTCGCCCTCGCTCCCGACCAACTGGTACCAGACCGTAGCCCTAGCCAACGTCTTCACCTTCTTTGTGCTCATGATAGTGTCTGGGGCGATGATATCAGCCATCTGGAGAGGGACCTTCAGCCTCAGGCTTCCAGCCGCAAACACCAACGCCGCCGCCGAGATGGCCATAGCGTTCCTGGGAGGCGTCATCCTGGCCATCGGGGCGAGGATTGCGCAGGGCTGCAGCGTCGGGGGCTTCTGGAGCGGCCTCGCCGCCCTGAGCCTCTTCGGCCTGGTTTTCACGCTTGGCTTCATACCCGGCACGATAGCCAGGTACTACGCCTACGTCACGTTGAGCAGCGCCGCTGCCAGGCGCGTCAGGTCCGTCAGGACGACAACGTCCGTTAAGATATTGGCCGGGGACAGGGACGTCAGCGGTCTCATAGCCGTGGTCCTGTGGTCCCTGGTCCTAGCCGCCGTAGGGCTTGAGTTCCCCGCCTTCAACGCCCTGCTTAAGGCCAGGCTCGCCCCGGCGGTCGCGTCGCAGTGGTCCCTCGTGCTGGAGATCATGAGCCTGCTGACCTTCATAGCAGGGGTCGTCGGCTGGGCCAGGAGGAAGTGATGCCTTGGACCTCTCATAATTCCTTGTGAAGTTTTCTTAATAGTCCTATTAGAAAAACTCTCTTCCTTTTTTGAAAAGGGCTTATATGTCTAGTAAGCCGCTTCTGTATACACGCGAGGTGCCAGGCTTGTCAGCCAGGCCTGACCCGTATGAAGAGGCCAAGAAGCAGCTCCAGGTTACGGTCAGCATCCTTGGCCTCAGCAAGGAGGTCTATGATTACCTTGCCACGCCCGAGAGGATCATACAGGTCAAGATACCTGTCCTCATGAGGGACGGAAGCGTTAAGGTGTTCATAGGGTGGAGGGTTCAGCACAACAGCGCCCTCGGCCCCTACAAGGGCGGCGTCAGGTACAGCCCCGAGACTACACTGAGCGAGGTAATGGCCCTGGCCATGTGGATGACCTGGAAGAACGCCCTCGCGGGCCTCCCCTACGGGGGAGCCAAGGGGGGCATACAGGTTGACCCGTTCCAGCTTAACCAGTTTGAGCTCATGCAGCTCTCCAAGAACTACTTCTCCGCCATCAGCGAGTTCGTGGGGGTCGACCTTGACATACCGGCACCTGACGTGAACACTAACCCGCAGACTATGGCGTGGTTCCTCGACGCGTACCAGGCCAGGACCGGCCTGAAGGAGCTCGGCGTGGTGACCGGCAAGCCCATCGAGCTGGGCGGCCTCCAGACGAGGGTCTACTCCACCGGCCTCGGCGTGGCCACCGTAGCCAGGGAGGCGGCCAAGAGGGTCCTGGGCGGCATAGAGGGGAGGACGGTCGCAATACAGGGGTTCGGCAACGTGGGCTACTACACAGCCAAGTTCCTCCACGAGATGGGGGCGAGGATCGTCGCCATATCTGACATAAAGGGCGGCATCTACAGCAGCAAGGGGTTCGACCCAGACGAGGTAAAGAACTACGTGACGACCAAGGGCTCGGGATTCGTTGTCGACTACCCCAACGTGGAGAGGAGGATAACCAACGAGGAGCTGCTGACCAGCGACGTAGACATCCTTATACCCGCCGCCGTCGAGAACGTAATCACCGCCGAGAACGCCCCCAGGGTTAAGGCGAAGCTCATAGTGGAGGGCGCCAACGGCCCCACCACAGCGGAGGCCGAGACGGTCCTCGTGAAGAAAGGCGTCGTCATAGTTCCTGACATCCTTGCGAACTCAGGGGGCGTAGTCATGTCGCACATAGAGTGGGTCAACAACAGGATGGGCGGGTGGATAACCGAGGACGAGGCCAAGGCCAAGCTCATGCAGAAGATGAGCGACAACTTCAACGCCGTCTGGGACTTCTGGGAGAAGAAGCTGGGTGGACCTGGAGGGCCCTATAGCATGAGGACGGCCGCCCAGGCCATAGCCGTCGACAGGGTTGTCAGGGCCATGAAGCTCAGGGGGTGGATCTGAGCACCTCCTTGAGGACGCCCATCGCTGAACCCCTTTCCTTCGCGACCATAGTGTAGACTTTTTGGGCCTGGAGCCCGCCTGTGACCGCGTCAATGACCGCCTTCAGCCTCCCGCCGTCAACGGCGTCCGCCTTGTTCACCGCGACGAAGAAGGGCCGCGGGCCTATCACCTCCATGACCCTCCTCGCCAGCCTGAGCTGCTCGTCGAGCGGCAGGAAGGCTTCGTCAGTAGGGTCCACTAGGAAGATGACTGACCCGGGCAGGTGCCTGAGGGCCGCTACGGCCCTCCTCTCGACAGCGTTCATCTCCTCCAGGGGCCTGTCCAGTATCCCAGGGGTGTCTACGACCTGGACCCTCTTCCCCTCTAGCTCTACGTGACCCACGATCACGTTCTTAGTAGTAAATGGGTAGGGCGCCACCTCAGGCTTGGCGCTCGAGACCGACGAGACGAAGGTTGACTTGCCCGCGTTGGGCGGCCCTGAGACCAGGACTATGGGCTCCTCCGTGTCTATCCCCGGGAGGCCTGAGAGGAACTTCGCCAGCTCCTTGAGCCTCTCAAGAGCCCCTGAGCACCTCTTGAGCTGTGACATCATTCTCCCCCTGCCCTCCCTACCTATCCTCCTGGCCTCCGCCTCCCCCTCTGCTGACATCAGGAGGTAACGGTACCGCTCCCACATCCTCTCGGCGACGCTTCTGGCCTTCTCCACGCAGGCGAAGTCGCCCTCTATCTCCTCAAGGCTGAAGCTTATCCCTACCAGCTCCCTATAGAAGGGGTGAAGCGACCTCACCAGGTCCCTGAGCCTCAAGACGGGCGCCGTCCTGTCAATGATTACGTTCCTTACGAGCTCAAGCGACCTCCTCTCCCTCTCGTAGGTCCCCACGTTGTGGGGGTACCTGGACTTGACCCTGGCGAGTATCTCCTGGTAAGTGGGCACGTGGATCCGCTTTGCGACCGACGCGGGGTCCAAGCCTAAGCCTTTAGAACCGAGGCCAGCAGGGGCATTAACCCCTTCCTAGCTAGGCGGCCCACGGCTGCCTCGTACCCAGCCATGGACCTCCTGTGCCTCTCCATAACCTTTACGAGGCTCCTGGGCGAGGCGCCGGAGGCCCTCGAGGCAAGCTCGATGGCCCTGGACTTGCTGACGCCCACGGACCTGAGCGCTGCGTACACGGCTATGGCCGCCCTCACCCTCTCCGTCCTCGACTTCAGCTCAGGGAAGCCGTCCATCAGCTCCAGGAGCCCCTCTATGCCCTCAGGCCTCCTGACCACGGGCGGCCTGACCCTCACCGTCCCGCCGACGACCTCTATGACCCTGCCCCTCCTGACGGCCAGCCTGGCGGCCTCCTCCACGGCCACCTCAAGGGGCTCCCTGACGGGCGGAGGGGCCTCCTGCGGCCCAGCGCGCCTTAACCTAACGGGGGCGTCGCTGAACCCCGGCGGCCCTTCGTCATCTATGAGCTCTGATATCACCGCCCCGCAGTCCTGGCACACCACGTAGCCCAGCTCGTCGCTCCACGCGAGCCTCGCTGACCCGCAGACAGGGCACTTCACGGCGTTCGCCGTCGAACAGGGCTTAGGCCGGCTCTCTTAAGCGACCGCTGACGTAAGCTGCCCTGGCGCCCTCACGCCTAGCCGAAAGTGACAAGGGTTCGCAAGGTAACACCGACCCTCGGAACCCCTTACCCCGGCCCGCCAAGGACGGTAGGGGTGTCGGCGACTGCCGATAAGGCCGAGGCCGCCCGGGGACACGTCGTCGTGGAGCGTCGAGGAGGCCTCCCAGGCCTACCTGAGGTCGCTCGCCGAGGCCGGCGCGTCGCCCCTCACGGTGAAGTCCTACAGGGCGGCAATCTCGTCATTCGTGTCGTTCGTCGGCCCGTCGAAGCCTGTCTCCCAGCTGAGCGCTGACGACTACTACGCGTGGCTGGCCTCGCTCAGGGCAAGGGGGCCAAAGGGGCCCAGAGGGGGGAGGTGGGAGTCAACCGTCCACTTCTACTCAATATTCGTCCGGAGGTTCCTGGCGTGGCTCGGCGTCAAGGGCCAGCTCCAGGCCGCGCCTGGGAAGGCGAAGGGGTTCTCGGGGGCGCTCAGCTGGAGTGAAGTCGAGGCTCTCCTTAACGCGGCGAGGGACGTTTACGACGCCCTCATAGTGGCCCTCACAGCCGAGTCAGGGCTTAGGGCCAGGGAGCTTGTCACGCTCAGGTGGTCAGACATAGACCTGGCCAGAGGGCAGGCGAAAGTTATCGGAAAGTACGGCAAGGAGAGGATCGTGTTCCTGGGGCCAAACTCGAGGGCCATCCTATCCACGCTAGCCCCCACAGCCAGGCCTGACGAGAGGGTCGTGCCCCTGAGTTACCAGAGCGTGTACAATAGGCTCAAGGCAATGGCCAGGAGAGCAGGCATAGACCCCTCGAGGGTCAGGCCCCACGTGCTGAGGCACACGTTCGCCACCGAGGCCCTCAGGAGGGGTGTGAGCCTGGCCGCGCTGCAGAGGCTGCTGGGGCACAGCGACATCAAGGTGACCCAGCTCTACCTCCATCTGCTCGACGATGACGTGAGGAGGGAGTACGAGAGGGCCTTTGTCGCCCCTCAGTCGGCCCCCTACTACGCCCTATACCAGTTCCCGACCCCACCCTACATCCCATGGCCTCAGGCTCTACAGGCCAACGTAGGCCAGAGGGGGCCGAGGCCCCTGCCCTAGGAGGAGAGCGACCTCTCCAGGGCCTCGAGCCTCCTTATGACCTCCCTTATCTCGTTGAGCCTGCCCCTAAGGCTCTCCGGGTTCTCCCTGGCCGCCCTCTCGAGCTCTGAGACGGCCTGGACTATGGCAGAAAGTGGGTCAAAGGCCGCTACCGGCGTGAGCGTCAGGGCCAGGAGCCGGCCCTGCCCGGTAAGCTCGTACCTCCCGTCCTCATGCCTGGTCACGAGCCCCTCCTCAAGAAGCTCAGCGAGCATAGGGTAGACGCTTCCTGGCGATGGCCTCCAGGCGCCGCCGGTCATCCTCTCTATCTCGTCCATTATCTCAACGCCGTTCATGGGCCTGCTCAGGAGGAGCCTCAGTATGAGGGGCCTGAGCCACCCCCTCTTTCTCCCTCCCATAACGTGCGCCCACGTCGGGCCCAAGCCGTGTTCGTGGCCTCGCCAACGCATCGAGACGGCCCCAGTCCTAGCTAGGCGTCAGGGCTGGTTTATCTTTTGTAGACTTGAGGGGGCAAAGCGGGTCAGGGGCGTAGGGGGTTCCGTAATACTTTAGGGACCTCGCCACGCACCCCCCTCCACATAGGCTGACCATGGGGCAGGACCTGCAGGGCTCGGGCGGCTCAGAGAGCCTCCTCCTGATCCACCTAAAGCCGCTGCTCCATATCGAGGAGAGGCTGTCGCGCCTGACGTTGCCCTCCTTCAGCCCAAAGGGGATAAAGAGCTCACAGCCGTAGACGTCACCGTTAGCGTCTATGACCATCCTCGTCCTTCCGGCCTGACAGGTCAAGTAGAAGGGGGCCCGCGGGCCCAGGAACTCCAGGGAGCGCCTCCAGGCCCTTTCAAGGTCGGGGAGGTAGAACCTCATTGAGCTGAAGTAGACCTTAACGGGGCCCCTGTAGCTTAGAAGCTCCCTGATGACCTCCTCGCCCTGCCTCCTCGGTAAGGTCAACCTGTTAATGCCGGCCCTCCCGAACTCAACGACTGCCTCGAAGGTTATCGCGTCGACGCCAAGCTCCTCAGCGAGCCTTAGCATGTCCATGACGTGTTGAAAGTTCAGCTGAGTAACGACATAGGATAACGTGACCCTGAGGCCAGCGGCCTTCAGGTACTTGACGGCCCTGATGGCCTTATTGAAGGAGCCCGGAAGCCTTATCGTGTCGTTTACGCTTGGTGAGGGCCCATCTATTGAGACCTGAACCTCTGAAAGGCCTGCCAAAGCGAGCTTCCTAGCCTCATCAGGCCCGATCAGGGTTCCGTTGGTACTCATTGAGACCCTGAGGCCCATCGACGACGCGCGGGAGATCAGCTGGTAGATGTCCCTCCTCATCATTGGCTCGCCGCCTAGGAGGTAGACGTCCTGGGTCCCGAGCTCGCTCAGCTGCCTGAAGACGTCAATCCACTCTTCAGTGGTGAGCTCGTCAGGGAGGGGGTCCCCAGCGTTGATGTAGCAGTGAATGCACCTCAGGTTGCAAGCCCTAGTCACGTAGGCTGTGACCTGTACAGGCCTCATTACGTCCAAGGCGACCTTCTCGTGGCCGCCCAGCAGGTGGCTGAGCGGGGTGGCAGGGCACTCCATCAGGAAGGCCAGGACGTCTGGGTCTATTTTCTCTAAATCGGAAATCGCCCCACCCCCCGAAATATATTGGCTTTCAAGGCTATTACGCGCACCACGGTTAGTGGCGTGGCCAATCGAGGCCTTGAGGAGGGCGCTGTGAGGAAGAGGTACAGGAGGGGCATGACAAAGGTAGCCCTGTTCTACCCTTCGACCTACGAGGTCGCGCACTCGTCGCTAGTTTACCATAGACTATACTTCACGCTTAACGACATGGAGAACGTCTACGTTGAGAGGGCCTTACTCAGGTCCCCTCGAGGAAGGCCCGAGCCCGTAAGGGGACTAGAGGAAGGAACCCCCTTGAAGTCCTTCGACTACATCCTCGTCCCCATACACTACGAGCTCGACTACGCTAACTTTGTCAGGGCGCTCATAGGCTCTGAGATACCGGTAAAAGCGAGGGAAAGGGATAGACCCAAGATAATACTTGGCGGGCCGGCCCCGACCGCAAACCCTGAGCCTGTCGCAGAGGCCGCCGACGCTATAGTCATGGGGGACCTCGAGGCCTCTATGCGGTGGCTCGAGGCCGTCCTTGAAGAGGGCGCCCCCGTGGAGCCTTCTGAGCACGTCTACGTACCCGCGTACGGGAAACACGAGGTCAGCGTGGGTTACTCAAGAAGCCTTGGGCCTGGGGACTTGAGGAGGATAAAGGCCCCCGAGTCAGCGTTCACAATAGCGGTAGAGGTCGCGAGGGGCTGCCCCTTCTCATGCGCCTTCTGCCTTGAAGGCCACATAACCAAGCCCTTTCGATTCAGGCCCGCGAAGGACGTCATTGAGGAGGCCACAGCCCTTTACAAGGCTTACGGCCTCAGGGTCGCGCTGCTGGCCCCCACGGCAAACGCCTCCCCCTACTTCAAGGAGATACTCAGGGGCCTCGTGGAGAGGGGGGTCGAGTTCTCAACCCCTTCCCTCAGGGCCGAGCTGCTTGACGATGAGATGGTAGACCTCATCGCCGCCGGTGGGGAGCTCACCCTCACCCTGGCCCCGGAGACCTCCGAGAGGCTCAGGCTGGCGTTGGGAAAGCTATCAAGAGACGAAGACTTTGTCAGAGCCGCGAGGGCGGCCGCGAAGAGGGGGCTTGTAGTTAAGCTCTACGGTCTCGTTGCAGTGCCCGGGGAGACCGAGGGGGACCTCCTGTCGTTTTCTGAGCTGACCAAGAGGATAGCCTCAGAGAAGCCGAGGGGCCTCGAGCTCAGCGTCAACCCCCTGATAATAAAGCCCCAGACCCCTTTCCAGTGGCTCCCGATGCCTAAGGAAGACGAACTCAACGCAAGGATAAGGCTGGCCAAGCGGCTATACGCCTATGACAGGTTCTCCTTCTATGACCCCTTTGAGGCCCTTGTCCAGGCCTCCCTGTCGCTCGGGGACAGGGACGTGCTAAGCTACATCGTCGACGTCGCGCTTGAGGGCGTGGGGAGGGGTTCGTGGAGGAGGGCGGCTGGGAGAGGGCTCCTTAAGATCGCGACTAAGCCCAGGAAATCCCCGCTCCCCTGGAGCCACGTCAAAGGCCCTGTGAGCGAGGACGTCCTTATGCAGAGGCTCAGGTCATACCTTGAGCAGGTCCCTGAGGCGAGGAGCCTAATTGAAGGCAACGCCATGTGAAGGCGACGCTTAAAACCTGGCCCCCTAGCCTGTAACTCGGTGCGGCGGTCGTCTAGCCTGGTCTAGGACGCCGGCCCCCCAAGCCGGAGGTCCCGGGTTCAAATCCCGGCCGCCGCACCACTTCTGACGACCCCTCCGCTTACCCAGGCCGAGGGCTAGCTCGGCCTTAGATTGAAAGAACTAGACGTCAAAACTAAGTTAACATTAGCCGCCATGGTTAACGCGGGCTGAAGTACCCGCACGGTATACGTGAGGAGCCTGTATTAGCCTTTCACGATGGAAAGGTTTTTGTCTGACCTGGCCAAAACTTTGACTGTGAACAATACGCTTAAGGTGAGGCTGTCCGCCGCTGAGAGCGCGCTGAAGGCTACCGGGCTGGGCCTCATCACGAACTTGAACGCAAACTTCTACGTGAGGTTTAACATGTCTTTTCTGGAGGCTCTGATCCAGGATCCAGTGACTGCCTACCAGGAGGCTACAAGGGTCGCGTCGCCTGGCCTCGTGGAGGCAGCGATAAAGATAGCCATGAGGGCCCTTGGCCTGAATCCGCAGCAAATAAGCTCGTTTATCGACGCCGTAAAGAGGGGGGATAGGCTCATGGCTGTCAACATACTGCTTTCTGGCTCTGATGAAAGGGGCCTCCGTAGCTCGCGTTGAAGAAGGGGCTAGCCTTCATATACCAACGCTTTTATTCGGCCTAGTCGTGCCCCTCCCGGTGAAACCTTGAGCCAATGGCAACTAGTGGGGTCCACATAGTTGTGGACCCCTAAGTGCTCGGGATGTTCGATCTGTGAACCCTGGTGCTCATTCGTCCGTGAAGGCGTGTTCTCAAGGTCCCTGTCAAGGATATTCGTTGTGACGTACGAACTGGTGGGCCTTGACTACCCTGTGGTCTGCCAGCAGTGCGAGCCGGCGCCATGTGTTGAGCTGTGCCCGACCGGCGCCCTGTCCAAGGGTGAGCTTGGCCAGGTGTCGCTTGACAAGTCGAAGTGCATCGGGTGCCGCGTGTGCTCAGAGGTCTGCCCCTACGGTGCCGCGAGGATGGACCCGCACGGGCGGTTCCCACTGATCTGTGACCTGTGCGGCGGGACGCCAACATGCGTCCTGAGGTGCCCCACCAACGCGCTCTCGGTCTCCGGCACGGCTAGGGTAACTCTCGCTGCGAGGGGCGCCGCTGAGAGGTTCGCCCTCGAGGAGCTTTCGAAGCTCGCCCGGGTGTGGGGGATCGAGGTTGACAGCGCCTAAGGGCTACGGAGGAAAAGTGCTGAGGATAGACCTCACCAGGAGGGAGTTCAGGTTCGAGGAGCTTAGGCCCTCCGTCGCGACGTCATTCATTGGTGGAAGGGGGCTTAACGTCTACAGGCTCTACTGGGAGGTCCCCCCAGGCGTTAATCCGCTAGGGCCTGAGAACAAGCTCATGATGGCGACGGGCCCCTTGGCAGGCCTCCCCCACGGGCTTGGGTCGAGGGTCAACGTGACCGCCAGGTCCCCGCTCACTGGCTTGCTTGGCGACTCTAACGCGGGAACCCACTTCTCTGACGAGATGAGGTTCGCTGGGATAGATCAAATTGTCCTAGAGGGGCGCAGCGAGAAGCCTGTCTACCTCTACATAACGGACTCCTGGGTCGAGTTCAGGGACGCCGAGGGGATCTGGGGGCTGACGGTCTCCAAGGCGCATGAGGCCATCAAGCAGGACATAGGTGACAGAAGGGCTCAGGTTGCAGTCATAGGCCCCGCGGCTGAGAACCTGGTGAAGTTCGCAGGCGTCTTCTTCAACGTCTACAGGGCCGCCGGCAGGACTGGTATGGGCGCCGTCATGGCGTCCAAGAACGTAAAGGGCATCGCGATACGGGGCGACGGCTTCGTTGAGCCTGCGAGGCCAGACGAGCTGATAAACGTCATGGAGGAGGTCGAGAGGAGGGTTTACTCAAACCCCCAGTACTGGCCGAGAAGGGTCATGGGGACCTCAAGGATCCTCATGGCCGGGCAGAGGCTTGGCTTCCTGCCCGGGAAGCACTTCCAGGAGCCGCAGGTGAACTACGCCTATGACGTGAGCGGGGAGAGGCTTGCACAGAGGTATAACGTCAAGGTTAGGGCATGCTCGGCGGGTTGCGTGCTGCCGTGCGCTAGGTTCTACGTCGTCAAGGAGGGGCCCTTGGCCGGGCTCTTCGGGGAGGGGCCAGAGTATGAGCCCTTGGCTGGGTTCACCGTGAGGGTTGGGATAAGCGACCTAGAGCGGGGCCTGAAGATAGCCCGTGAGGTTAGCGACCTAGGGATGGACGCGATAACCACGAGCGAGGTGATATCGTGGCTTCTTGAGCTGAGGCAGAGGGGGGAGCTCTCGGACTCCGACATAGGCCTGAAGGTGGACTGGGGCGACGCTGACGCAGTTGAGGAGCTGGTTAGGATGATAGCGTACAGGAAGGGCATAGGTAACGTGCTGGCCGAGGGCGTCAGGAGGGCCTCCGAGATTATTGGAAAGGGAAGTGACATAGCGTTTCACGTCAAGGGGCTGGAGATGATCCAGGCGGACCCCAGGGCCCTGAAAGGCTACGGCCTCGGGTTCGCCGTCGCGAGCAGGGGCGCGGATCACCTAAGGTCCGAGCCTTTCATAGAGGTTGAGGACGACCCAGAGCTCGGCAAGAGGATGTTCGGCGAGCCAGAGGCCGCCATGAGGCTTGGCGTTAGAGGCAAGGGTAAGCTGGTCGCCTACTTTGAGGACCTCAACGCGATCGTTGACTCCTTTGAGGTCTGTAAGAACACGGCGGAGAACATGCTCGTGCTGGACTTTGAGACGGCCGCCAAGGCCTACTCTGCCTTGACGGGGCTCAGCTTCACGGCATCTGACATGAGGACGGCTGGGGAGAGGATCGTCAACATTGAGAGGGCGTACCTAGTCAGGGAGGGCGTGAGGAGAAAGGATGACAGGCTACCTCCGCGGTTCCTAAAGGAGCCTCTCCCCTACGGGCCGGCTAAAGGCCACGTCGTTGAGCTTGACGTGATGTTGGACGAGTACTATGCCGTCAGGGGGTGGACAAAAGACGGCATCCCGACGAGGGAGAAGCTCAGCTCGCTTGGCCTAGCTGACGTCGCGAGGGACCTTGAGGTTAGGGGTGTCAGGCTCGACTGAGAAAAACGCGTAATATTCTAAACGATGAAGGCAGGCAGGGGTGTTGCGCTTCATGCCCGCCTTTGAGGTTGCCACGTTCCCCACCAGCGTTATTGTGGTCAGGCTCCTCCCTGGGGAGGAGCTCCTGCAGTCCGTGGCAGAAGTCTCCTCCAGGCTTGGGGTCAGGTCAGGCCTCGTGATCGCGATAGGCGGTCTGAAGAGCGTGGAGGTCGGAGTCTTCAAGGGGTCGTCCTACGAAACTAACTACTTTGAGGCCAGGGAGGGCGAGACCATCGAGCTCACCTCTGCCATCGGGAGCGTGGCCCTAGGGGAGGACGGAAGGCCCTCGGTTCACATCCACGTCACCCTCTCCCTGCCCGACCACAGGGCAGTTAGCGGGCATCTCCTGAGAGGGGTGGTGTCCCCCCTAGCGGAAGTCTTCATAATGGCCCTTGACACGACCTTGCGCCGCGTTATGGACAAGGCCATCGGGCTTCAGGCCCTGAGCGCGTGAAGGGTCTTGAAGGCGCCAGAGGCCGTCTTCCTTACGATGGCGGTCTTCGTCGGCGTCGCGTTCGGGGTCCATGACGCCGTCGCGAAGCTGAAGATGGAGGGGGTCGAGCCCTCGTCCCTCTCCCTAGCGACGCTGCTGGCGGGACTTCCACTCCTTGTCATTGCGCTCCCCTTCTCTGGCGGGCTAAGGTTAACCTTGACCTCTGGTCTGCTATATGTCATCGCTGGCGTCATAAACTTCGCCCTGGGGAGGACAACAATGTACGCGGCCACGACGGAGCTTAGCGCGAGCGGCGCCAGCGTGATGACTGCAAGCAGCGCGGCCTTCTCTGTTGTAATTGCGGCGATGATGGGGGAGAGGGTTGGTTGGGACGTAGTACTTGGTGTAATCCTGATAATAGTGGCGGTGTACCTGGCCTCAGGCTGGTCGACCAGGGAGGCAACGCGGAGGGGCGTGGCTCTCGGGCTGGCGACAGGGCTTGCAATAGCCGTCTCCGTCGCTGTAATTAAGGCGGGCGACATGCTGGGCGGGAGCCCTGGGCTAGGGGTTATATTGGCTTACCTGTCGGGGACGCTAGTACTCTCGCCTAGGCTGAGGAGGGCTGCGTCGATGTTCAGGTCAAACCTGACGCCCATAATAGTCATGGGACTGGCGGCCGCTGGAGGCCAGTTATTGAGGTACGTCGCGCTCACCTCGTTAGGCGTTGACGTCGTGACGCCGCTCCAGAACCTGAGGCCGGTTGTGGCGACCATGATACTCTTCGGCCTTGGGGCCGGAGGCGCTAAGAGGCCAAGGGCGAGGCACTGGGCGGGCGCGGTCCTGGCCTTTTTAGGGGTAGCCATGGTATCCGGGCTGATCTAGCCCCTCCTTGAAGTCCAGTAGTCGTAAACCTCAGAGAGGCCACTTATGGACTTCACCTCGCTTAGCGACAACATTGAGATGACCTCGACGACGCCCTGAAGGGAGGCTATCTCCTCAACAGCCCTAGAGACGTCCCTTTGAGACGGCGCCAAGACCTTAAGGAGGAAGTTGTGAGGCCCGGTGACCTCATGAGCCTCAACAACGTAGGGGAGGCGCTTCAGGTCCTCCCTTACCTTGGCCACAGAGTCAGCCCTCACCTTGACTAGCATAAAGGCCGTGGCCTCAAGGCCCAGCTTGGCAGGGTCCACCCTGACCGTGAAACCCCTTAGCACCCCATCGTCTGAAAGCCTCTTCACTCGAAGGTATACCGTGGCCTCGCTCACCCCAAGCTCTGACGCAACCTGCCTCCACGGCTTTCGGCCGTCCTCCTCAAGTGACCTGATCAGCATCACGTCCCTTTCATCAACCTTGCGCTCCGGGCTCCTCCTCAACCCGCTCACCCATTCATATACCTGAGCAGCTTGACTAAGAGGTCTGGCCTCCTGGCTAGGGCCTTTGCTATCCTACCAACGTTAAAGCCTCCCAGCGCGACCTCCTCGTGCACCTCCGGTGGCATGGATGTGAGGAACTCCCTTCTCCTCTCGGGCGTCATGGACTTGACAGCCTGAAGTATTGACCTCTGAACGTTAATAGACCTCGTAATTTTAGCGCTTTGAAGCGCGCGCACAGGGTCCTCTCCCTGAGCCATGGCCCTCGCCGCGACGAAGCCAGAGATTGCCGAGGGCCTTATGCCCTCCCCTGTCAGGGGTAGCACGAAGCCTGCGGCCTCGCCTATCTTCAGCAGGTTTGCTACATACCCTGTCCTGACGCCGCCAACGGCTATCGGCGCCCCCTGTAGGTTTAAGGCACCTGAAGCCGTGAGGTCCCTCCTGGCCTCTATGAACCTCAGAAGGAGCCCCCTAAGGGTGTTGACGTCAGCGAAGCCGCCTACCCCTACCTCGACCTCGTCTCCATAGGGGAAAACCCAGTAGTATCCCAACAGTGCGGTGTCGAAGTGTATGTAAATGCCCTCGAGGTCTGCGCCTGGCCCTGACCTCAACATGGCCTGAACAGCGTAGATCTTCTCACTATCATAGAAGGCCGATCCCCCCGCTAGAAGGCCCTTCCTGACCTCGACCGTATGGCCGCCGACCCTGACAAGCCCCCTCCTTGGGTCGAAGGGTGACGACCTGACGAGTTCAGCCCCCGAGGAGATGATCCAGTCCTCGAGGAGGTCCTCCTTGTCAACTATGTAGCCAGCCCCCCTAAGCTCGACCTCAACAGTCTTGACCCCGTCGACGTATAGGACGGCCTTCCTGACCTCCTGAACTATAGAGCTCCTTGGTATCGGTAAGGGTAGGTCTGACGTGGCTGGCACCGCCCTTCCACAAGGTTTGACTGCAAGCCTTCCAAGGGACTCGTAAACGGTCGTCCTAACCCCTGCCTTCGCAAGTACCGCAGCGGCCGCGGCCCCCGCTGGCCCCCCTCCTATTATGGCGAGCTCCTCCTTCACGTGAGCACCTTAATTTAGTCTCCTGAGGGGTTCTAAAACTAAGGTGAGCGAAAACGGCCGGCTGCCCTGGATTTGAGTTCCTTGACCACACGGCTGACGTCCTCATCGAGGCGAGGGGCAGGACCCTTGAGGAGGCGCTTGAGGAAGCGGGCGTCGCCGTGTATGAGGTCATGACCGACACGACAAAGGTCAGGCCTGTCGTCAAAAAGGATATCACTGTGGACGGCATAGACCTCTACAACCTCTTCTACAGGTGGATCGAGAGTCTCCTCGTCCTCACGGACTCAGAGGGCCTCGTGTTCAGCCTCTTCAGGGTCTGCGACGTCTCGCCTGACGGGACAAGGCTCTCCGCCGTGGTCTGGGGTGAGCCCTTCGACCCCTCAAGACACGAGCACAGGACTATCGTGAAGGCCATGACCTACTCACAGATGGACATCAGGCGAGACGAGGACGGCTGTTGGAGGCTTCGCTTCGTCGTTGACATCTAGCCACCGTACCTCTGCCTCAGGGCGAGCGTGCAGCGTGGGCAGAAACGTGCCTCCTTCATGTCCACGTCCTGTATTGAGTTACTGAACGACATAACGCAACTGGGGTCGCCGCAGTGCCCAAGCCCTAGCAGATGGCCGACCTCGTGCATAGCCTCCTTAAGGAGCCTTAGCCTGTAAAGCTCCTCTGACGCCCCTTCGGCAAGCCTTTTCGTGTAGACCGTCGCGACCCCGATCTCGGGCGACGCGAGGCCGAAGACGAAGTTCAGCCCCTCTACATAGCCGTCCGCGCCCACTATGCCCAACGCCAGGACGCCGCCCTCTATGACCCTCCCCATGGCGACCCTGAGCCAGGAGTTAACTAGGTCAGCCCTGAACTGCATCCTCGACCAGTCATACGCTGAGAGGGGAGGCTGGAGCGCCCACATGGTGGGGTACGTGTTAAGCCTGACAGGGAACCTCCTTGGCATCTCATCGGCAAGGTAAAGGGCGTCCCTGTGGTCCGCTGCCCCCACGGGCACTATCAGCAGGTCAACCGTGGCGGTCGCCCAGGACGTCCGGGCTTGGTAGAGTTTAAACCTTAACTGGAAAGCGTTAGGCGGGGCCTTGAGCGAAAGGATCAGGGCCGACGGGGCAAGGGTCTTTGAGATCCTTAAGAGCGCTGTAGAGGTAAGGCCGTCGGATTTCGCTGCCCTACACGCGCTCAAGGACGGCCCCTACGGGATACTGATAGCCATAATACTGAGCCAGAACTCGAACGACAAGAACACCATAGCGGCGTACGAGGACCTTAAGAGGGCCACTGGGCTTAGGCCTGAGAACGTGCTGGCGCTCGGCGACAGGCTCGCCGAAGTGATCAGGAGGGCAGGCATGGTGAGGCAGAAGTCTAGCGCCATCAGTGCGCTAAGCCGACTTGTGCTAGAAAGGGGCGAGAGGTTCCTGAGCGAGGCGCCCCCTGACGAGGTGAAGGAGGCCCTGCTGAAGATAAGGGGCATTGGGCCGAAGACCGTTGACGTGTTCTTGTCGCTATATCGCCACGTGCCCGTGTTCGCGGTGGACACGCACGCGAGGCGGATAGCGGCCCGCTGGGGGCTCGTGAGGGTAGGGGCGAGCTACGAGGAGGTGTCGAGGGCCCTGCTTGAGTTCTTCGGCCCTGAGAGGGCTGACGAGGCCCACAGGCTAGTAATAGCGTTCGGCAGGTCGTTCTGTAGGGCCAGGAACCCCAGGTGCGGCGAGTGTCCGCTCAGGGACTACTGCCCCTCGGCGAGCAGCCCTGGCGCTCATAGAGGCCGGTGAGCGGCTTGGAGGGCTGCCCGTCCCTGGTCGCTACCAGCGCCCCCTCAAAGGACAGGTGGGGGCTTGAGGAGTTCATGGACACGGTCATGACGTCTGACCCCGAGGCGACGGTTAAGGTCACGAGGTACAGGGGCGTCTTCGTGGCCTTCTCCGCGAGGGACCCAAGGGTAGTTGTACAGAAGTTTCTAGCCTTCACCCACGCCTTCCTCGCCAGGGTTTACCCAGTCATGGCTTGCTCGGACGCGTCAGGCCTTGAGCGGCTGCTGGGAGAGGCCGTCAAGGCGCTGAGGGGGCCGGTTAAGCTTGAGGTTAAGCTTAGGGACCCCCTGTCCAGGGTTATGAGCGAGGACGACGTGAGGTCAGCCGCCAGGAAGGCAGGTATTGTGATCTCTAAGTCAGCCCAGCTTGTGCTAGTGTTGGAGTCGCTAGAGGACAAGCTCCTCTTATCATACGGGAGGCCCGCCGCCTGCGGCCCGTCCTGCAAAGTCATTATCCCGCCGTGATGGGCCTAGGGTAATACGCTGCCAGGGCCAAACGGAAGGGCGGGCTCCTACAGGGAGCCCCTTTGTTAATAAGGCTCTCCTAACTTTCGTTAATAGATGGTAGCTGTAAGACTGAGTTAAGCGGAGATGAAGTGGGATGCTAGGGGGAAGGATCTTCACGGACAGGAGAGTCTTCGAGGAGACCTACGTGCCGAAGACGCTACCCGTGAGGGACCAGGAGGCCGAGATGCTCCTGAGGAGGTACTATTCAAGGTTCCTTGAAGGCCCAGGCTCAACCGACGTCACCCTGATATATGGCTCTATAGGCAGGGTCGGCATAGGTAAGACGACGCTTGCTAAGTATGTGGCCATGACGCTCCAGGAGAAGCTCAGGGGAAGGGGCGTCAACGTTAAACCTGTCTACATAAACGTCTACGGGTCACCAAGCCTTCACCAGATACTCTCGGGGATAGTAAACGAGGTAGGCCTCAACGTGCCGGTCAGGGGAACGGCCGCTATTGAGATACTTAAGGCGATAGTCGACCACCTTTATATCAGGGACTCCTACGCCCTCGTAGTCCTTGACGAGTTCCAGTCCCTCCTCATGGCCAACAAGCTGACGAACGACGAGCTCTACATGCTCCTGAGGGTCTACGAGGAGATACCGCCCAAGGACGGCATTAATAGGCTGAACTTCCTGCTCGTGGCCCAGGACTTCAGGGTCCTCAGCTACATGAAGGAGAAGATCCCCCAGGTTGAGTCACAGATAGGCTTCAAGGTCTACCTTAAACCTTACAGCGCTGACGAGCTGAGGCAGATACTCGAGCAGAGGGCCGCGCTGGGTCTCAAGGACTCCGCCTGGAGCCCCCAGATCATTGACATGATAGCTGACTACTACGGCTATAGGGAGGGCGCGACGGGGGGCGCCGGCGACGGAAGCGCGAGGAGAGCGATCCTGGCCCTGAGGATGGCAGCTGAGCTGGCCGAGGGGGAGGGGGCCCTAAGGATCACGGAGGAGCACGTTAGGAAGGCAATAAGCTCCGACGCCATATCTAACGTCCCGCTCGAGGTCATGAGGTCGCTCAACACTCACGAGCTCCTCATATTGCTCGCGATCTCTAACCTCGTAGCTGTTAAGGGCGGCTGGCTGTCAACGGGTGAGGTCAAGTCTGAGTACGAGGAGCTCTCAAGGGCCTACGGGGAGGAGCCGAGGAAGCACACCCAGTTCTACGAGTACCTCAAGGAGCTGTCCAACTACGGCCTGATAGAGGCCAGGGTCAGCAACGTGAGCCCCAAGGGCAGGACCACCATGATTAGGCTTCCGCCAGAAATCCCGGCCGACAGGCTCAGGGAGGTAGTCGAGTCGATACTGATGGACAGGACCGGAGGACCACAGGCAAGGTGAGGCCGCTTGGACCTAGAGAGGCTCCTCTCAAGCAGGGGGAAGGTGAGGGTCCTCAAGGTCCTGCTCAGGGAGGGCCAGGCGAACATAACCCGCATAGTTAAGGAGACGGGGCTTAACCACACGCTAGTCGAGAGGCACCTTAAGGACCTCGTCGACATGGGCATAGTCCAGGAGAGGAAGTACGGCAGGATGAGGGTCTTCATGGTTGACCTGAGGGACCCCAAGGTCAGCGGCCTATATGAAATAATTCGCCAGCTGGAGAGCCTATAGGGTAAGTACGGCAGCTTAAAGCTAACAGTGTACGAGCATGTCCTGAGGGCCTATGCTTAAGGTGACAATAAAGGGCGTGAGCTACTTCGCCTGTTAGTACTGCGGCCTCATATATGAAGCCCCTGAGCTAGCCAGCGAGTGTGAGTCCTGGTGCTCCTCACATGGGAGCTGCAACATCCAGATATCGAGAATGGCCATCGGCTCAATAAGGAAATACGCGGGGTTAAGGATTAGGTCATCCAGGCCTTAATACCTCACGGAGCTCAGGCTTCCAGGGTTCAGGCTTGGCACACATGGTCGACGTCACCCAGAAGCCCATAGTCTACAGGGAGGCCGTGGCCAGTGGGGAGATCGTGCTAAGCCCCTCAACCATTGAGCTTATCAGGTCAAAGAGGGTCGAGAAGGGGGATGTGGAGGCCGTCGCCTCAGTCGCCGCAATCATGGCAGCCAAGGAGGCGTCCAGGATCATCCCCCTAGCTCACCCAATCCCCATAACGGGCGTCGACGTGTCGTTCGAGTACGGGGCCGACTTCGTGAGGGTCAGGGTTAGCGTCAGGACCAAGGCTGAGACAGGTGTTGAAATGGACGCCCTGGCGGGAGTAGCTGCGGCCCTGCTAACGATCTGGGACATGGTTAAGTCGTACGAGAAGGACGAGAGGGGACAGTACCCGCGCACCCGCATCAAGGAAATCGTCGTGGAGTCCAAGGTCAAGGGCCAGTAGGACAAGGGAATTTTACTAGCCAGGTGCGCGGGGGTCCCGGGGACCATGAGGGTTCACGACGCGCTTCGGAAGGCCTTCACCAGGTACAACGCGTACGCGGACCCGTTCACGCTGATGGAGCTTGAGTCCTTCGTGCTCTCCGCGCTGAGGGACGGGCTTGGAAGCACCGCCGAGAAGTCCCTGGTAGACAACGTTAAGACGATACTTGAGAGGGCCGATGACCCCGACCCAGACGGAAAGGCGAGGGCTATAGTCAGCTATGTCCTCGAGCTGTGCAGCAGGGGCTGCACCCCTTGAGCCTCTCAAGGAACGCGCTGGCTTCACTGCTGTCCTCCTCGGAGCCCCTCATCATTCACCACTGGGACGCTGATGGCGTTGTCTCGGCCGTTACCGCGGCCTCCTTTGCCCAGGGGAGGGCCGACTTCCTCGTCCCTCCCCTCACTTACTCGCCCCAGATAGACTTTGTCAGAACCATAGCCAGGTCGGAGAAGGACCTGATCCTCGTCCTAGACTACAACGCTACAGAGGAGTTCTTCGCCGCACTGGCGTCCGCCTCAGGGAGGCCTGTAGTCGTGGTAGACCACCATCTAGCCCGCTACCCAAGGGTTCCGAACCTCTACTACTATAACCCGGCCGCCGAGGGGGACCCGGAGGGCCTATGGCCCTCGACGGCACACGTGATCGCTGACGCTATAGGCTTCTACGACCCCCTCCTCATAGCCCTAAGCATCTATGGAGACCTCCAGGACCTCTCTCCCAAGAACAGGGTCTTCAGATACTACATGGAGCAGATAGGCCTTGACCCCGACGCCGACAGCGACATACCGAGGGAGTGCGCGATGCAGATCTGGGGGGCCGAGGCCGCGGGTGACGTTGAGCTACTCTCGGCGATCGCTGCGGAGCTGACCTATGGCGGTGTTGATCCCTGCCAGGCGCTGATGAGCGACCCGAGGCTGACGAACTATAGGATTAGGGCTGAGGAGGAGGTCGAGAGGGCCGTGAGGGAGGCACTTTCAACAGGTCGCGTCATTGGTGACATAGGCGTCTACAACGTATCCCTCAAGATGAGGGTGTCCGGCATGGTGACAAGGAGGCTGTTGGCTGCGTCGGGTCTGCCAGTAGTTGTGGTCTTGACGACGGAGGCCCAGGGCAAGAACAAGATATACGTGAGGGGCGAAATCAGCGACCCGCGGAAGGTCGTGGAGGCGCTGAGGTCCCTGGGCCTCAGGGCGTCGGGCAAGAGCCAGAAGGACAACAACGTGATCGTCGTAGAGCCTGGCAGATACGAGCCGAGCGTCGCCGTGGGCAAGGTGGTCGAGGTCGTGAGCGCTGCCAAGTGAGGGTCCCGCGCCCTCATATCATGTCCGCGATCGCCGCCGCGGCTAGCCTTAAGGAGTTGACCGGGTCCCTAACAAGGGCGGAGAAAGCGGCCCTGTAGAAAGAGGTCGTCCTGAGGGACTGCTCAAGTAGCGTCTGATGCCTGTCGTAGTCTATCTTGCCCATCAACCTGTCGGCAAGCCCGCTTTCCAGGGAGGCCCTGATCACAAGGTCCACTACATAAGGCCTCCCGTGCAGGAGCCTGGATAGCCTGTACATCCTCTTCAGCTCCCTGATCACATGAAGGACCGACTCCTCAAGGGCCTCCGGAACTCCTTTGCCCTCCCTTATCATGGTCTCAGCCCTTAAGGCCGCAGATGACGAGGGGAAAAGCCCGCCCCCTGTGAGGGCCTTGTTCATGGATGAGGCGTCCCCCACGACGACCACCCTGCCGGCCCTAACCTTGTCAGGGTAAGGCCCTGTAATTATGGGCCCACCGTAAACCTTGACCTGCCTCCCCTCTACCTCAAACGCCCTCATGGCCTCGTCTAGCTTCCTCTTTAACGTCCTCGGGTCACGTGAGGCTGTCCCAACTATTGTCGTCGAGCCGAGGATCACCTTCCAAGCGAAGAAGCCGTCGGACAACCTTTCGTCAAATTTCGCCTCGAAGTCAGGGGTCCCACCGACGTCGACTTCGACGTTCACTCCGTAGAGCGGACTGCCCCTGAAGCCTATGCCGAGCTCGTGCCTCTGGGCCCCCAGGTAACCCTCGGCCAGGACGATCGCGTCATACCTTTTGTTTGTGGGGATAAGTGAGCCGTCGGGGCGTGCCCTGACCCTCAGGCCGGGTGTGTAGTGAACGCCCTCGGACTCCGCCTCCTCAAGCATCAGCTGCTCTAGCCTGACCCTGTCAAGCTTTACCACAGGCCTTGACGCCCTTAACCTCAGGGACGCCGTGGGTCCAGAGACCACGAAGCTCTCCATAACTCCTAGCGTCGACCTGACCGCAGGCCTCCCTATCGCCTGAACCGTCGCCTCTGAGACGAGCCCAGTACAGTGCTCAGGGTACCCAACCCTGTCGTGCTCCTCGTACAGGTCGACCCTCTCGCCTGCCCTGGCAAGGGCGACGGCAAACATAAGCCCCGAGAAGCCAGCGCCAACAACGGCGACGGCCATCTCCTGACCTGCAAGGTCAGCCCTACGTGTAATACCTATAAATTCAGATGGCCGGGCTGGGAGGGGCGAAGCCTTTGAGCTCCACGGACCTGAGCTTTGCCTTTGAGAGGGTCGACTCGTACGCGGGCCCGCTGACTATAGTAAACCTGAGGAAGCTCGAGGAGGCAGGCCTCGTAAAGGTCAGCAGGATGCCGTACTCTATCAGGGTGCTCCTGGAGAACATAGTGAGGAACTACGACGGCTTCGTCGTGAGGGACGAGGACCTGAAGACCATCTTCAACTGGAAGGACAGCGCGGGCAAGGTCGAGATACCTTTGCTGCCGGCCAGGGTGATAATGCAGGACCTGACCGGCGTCCCCGCCGTCATAGACCTGGCCACCATGAGGGACGCCTTTAAGGACATGGGCTACGACCCCAACATGGTCAACCCACTCATACCTGTCGACCTTGTGATTGACCACAGCGTCCAGGTCGACTTCTACGGGACATCGCTGGCCCTGAGGAAGAACATGGAGAAGGAATTCGAGAGGAACGCGGAGAGGTACCGCTTCCTCAAGTGGGCCCAGAAGGCGTTCCAGAACTTCAGGGTGGTCCCGCCAGGGAAGGGCATCATTCACCAGGTGAACCTTGAGTACCTTGCTAAGGTAGTCTGGATAGGTAACGACAAAAGGCGCGGCCTAATGGCATACCCCGACAGCGTGCTCGGCACCGACAGCCACACGACCATGATAAACGGCCTCGGCGTCCTCGGCTGGGGGGTGGGCGGTATTGAGGCCGAGGCCGTGCTCCTTGGGCAGCCCTACTACATGCTTGTCCCACCGGTAGTTGGGGTCAGGCTTGTCGGCAAGCCCGCTGAGGGCATAACTCCCACGGACATAGTCCTCTACATAACTGAGCTCCTCAGGAAGAAGGGCGTGGTCGGCAAGTTCGTGGAGTTCTTCGGCCCAGGCCTCAAGTACCTCAGCGTCCCCGACAGGGCTACGATAGCTAACATGGCCCCCGAGTATGGGGCTACGATGGGCTACTTCCCGATAGACGAGGCGACCATATCATACCTGCTCGCGACCGGGAGGGACCCCAAGCACGTCATGTTCGTGGAGGAGTATGCCAAGAGGGTCGGCCTGTGGTATGACCCCAACGCGCCTGAGCCTGAGTACTCTGAGGTCGTAGAGGTTGACCTAAGCAAGATAGAGCCCGCCATAGCGGGGCCTGCCAACCCTGAGGACAGGATCCCGTTGGCCCAGGCCAAGTCAAAGCTGGACTCTATAATCAACGCCTACGTCGCCTCCGCGAAGAGGCAGAGGAAGAAGGCTGTCCTGACCATCGACGGGGAGAGCTACGAGGTCGGGGACGGCATGGTTATAATTGCCGCAATAACGAGCTGTACTAACACGAGCAACCCCACAAACCTCATTGCCGCCGGCCTCCTGGCCAGGAACGCGGTCCAGAGGGGCCTCAGGACGAAGCCATGGGTCAAGACGAGCAACGCCCCCGGCAGCAGGGTTGTCACGGAGTACCTAACGAGGCTTGGCCTCATGCCGTACCTTGAGGCCCTCGGGTTCCACGTGACCGGCTACGGGTGTACCGTG
The DNA here is from genome assembly GCA_049977005.1 of Acidilobus sp. Taxonomy (GTDB): domain Archaea; phylum Thermoproteota; class Thermoprotei_A; order Sulfolobales; family Acidilobaceae; genus Acidilobus. The sequence continues at coordinate 75,773 of JBMFHE010000002.1, forward strand.
TGCATCGGAAACACTGGACCGCTGAGGAAAGAGGTAGAGGACTTCATAAAGAGGGAGGGGGTTTACACCGCTGCCGTGCTCAGCGGCAACAGGAACTTCGAGGGCAGGATTCACCCGCTGGCCACCGGGGCCTTCCTTGCGTCCCCACCACTTGTTGTAGCGTACGCCATAGCTGGAAGAATTGACATAGACTTCGACAAGGAGCCGCTCGGCTACGACCCTAACGGCGAGCCTGTGTACCTGAGGGACATCTGGCCGAGCCCTGAAGAGGTCAGGAAGTACGTAGAGGCCGCCCTTGACCCCAAGGAGTTCCAGGCAAAGTATAGCGACGTGTTCGAGGGGACCGAGGAGTGGGTCAAGCTTGAGGCCCCCTCGACACCGACGTTCCCGTGGGACCCGAAGAGCACCTACCTCAAGAAGCCCCCGTTCTTTGAGGGCATCGCCGAGCAGCCGGAGCCGCTTAAGGACATAGTTGGGGCAAGGGTGCTCATCTACGCGCCGGACAGGATAAGCACTGACCACATAAGCCCTGCCGGCGCCATAAGCCCGAACTCTAAGGCCGGGCAGTACCTCCAGAGCCTCGGCGTGCCCCCAGAGGAGTTGAACACCTGCGGCAGCAGGAGGGGCAACTACGAGGTAATGATGAGGTGTACCTTTGACAACCCAAGGTTCAGGAACCTACTAGTCCCAGACAGGCAGGGAGGCTGGACAATATACTGGCCGACGAAGGAAGTCATGCACGTCTTCGACGCGGCAATGAAGTACAAGGAGGCCGGGACCCCCGTCATAGTTCTTGGAAGGAGTAACTACGGCGTCGGCAGCAGCAGGGACTGGGCCGCGAAGGGTCCATACCTGCTCGGCGTGAAGGCAGTCATAGCGAAGAGCTTTGAGAGGATCCACAGGAGCAACCTGGTCGGCATGGGGATAATTCCGCTTGAGTTCATGCCAGGCCAGGGCCCTGAGGAGCTTGGGCTTGACGGCAGCGAGACCTACGACATAATCGGGCTTAGCGACCTGACCCCAGGCAAGATACTGAAGGTGAGGGCCACCAAGCCCGACGGGCGCGTGATAGAGTTCAACGTGAAGGCGAGGGTTGATACGCCCATCGAAGTTGAGTACGTCAGGCATGGAGGAATTCTGCACTACATGCTGAGGAAGCTCGCCGAGGAGGCCAAGGCCTCAAAGGCGGCCAACCGGGCCTAAAGACCTCAATACTCGCTCAGCGTCCCTTCCTTTCTTGCCCTATTGAAGCCCAACTTGTATACTAAGGCCCCCAGTGGGATGAGGACCACGTCGTAAACTAAGAGGTCAAGCTCGTACGGGGCCAGCCTAGTAACGCTAAGGCCTTCTAGGAGCGACAGCCTGAGCGCCTGAAGGGAGACCGTGAGAGGTATTGAGTAGCTCAGGAGCCTGGCCCAGGAGGGCAGCACCGTTATCGGGAAGACCGTGCCGGCTATCAGCTGGGTCACCACGCTGAAGAAGAACGCGATCGGGTTCCCCTGCTTGGTTATCATAACTATCCCGCCCGCCAGCATGCTTAGGCCGAGCGTCGCGACTAGCAGCTCTGCCGTTATCAAGATAGCCGAGGGGACGCCTGCTGCCTCGTACCTTACTCCAAGGAAGTAGCCTATCGTGAGCGTGACCCCCATGCTCATCGAGCTCATGAGGAAGCCCCACAGCGAGGAGTAGATCAGCATCCCGAGGACGCCACTCTGCGTCATAAGGTAGTACTCAATAGTGCCCATGAGCTGCTCGTTCCTGAGCCTCTGGCTGATCGTCGTGACGACAGATGAGACGTACCCCTGGAAGGCAAGGCCTATTACGACGAAGGGGGTGTAGGCCTGGGGGGCCAGGCCCATGCCTCTGACTATCCTGGCGCCGAGGGCCGTCCCCGTGAAATAATAGGTGAAGACGGGGAGAACCCAGCTGAACAAGTTGAGCGCCATCTGGGTCCTATAGGTGGTCCATATCTTGAACCCCCTCAGGTAAACGTAGGCGTAGAGCCTTGTAATAGTTATGGAGGCCCTCCTCCTTACCCTAGCCCCTAGGCCCATTGGCCGAACCCCCTCCACCTAGCCCTTGCCCTGAAGTCCATCTCCATGCCCTCCTCGCCTACCAGGTAAGCGTAGACGTCCTCAAGGGTCGGCTCGTAGGAGCCCAGCACGTTCCCTGAGCCGTTTAGGAGGTCCATCGCGGGCTCCGGCACCCTCAGCCTCGCCATGTCACCCCTGACAAAAGCCACAAACCTCATGAGGTCCCTGGGCAGGTTGTCGACCCTGTAGTCAACCTCGAAAACCCTCTTAACAATACTCTTTAGGACATGTGGGGTGCCGTGGGCTATTATCCTGCCGCCCTTAATGACATAAATGTAGTCAGCGAGGCCCTCGACCTCGCCCATGTAGTGACTCGTGAAGAGGACCGCCTTCCCTTTGGACAGGACCTTTACGAGCGACCTGAACTCCCTCGCCGAGACCGGGTCGAGGCCTAGGGTTGGCTCGTCAAGGAGAAGGACTGGAGGGTCGTGCAGGAGGGCCCTCGCCAACGCCAGCCTTCTCTGCATGCCCAGGCTGTACTTCATGTAGGGTACGTCAGCCCACCTAGAGAGCCCAACCAACTCGAGGAGCTCCCTTGCCCTCCCCTTGACCTCGGGGAGGCTCATATCGTAGAGGCTGCCGAAGAAGACCAGGTTCTCATAGCCTGTAAGCCTGTAGTAGAAGAGCCTCTCGCCCGTCAGGACAATTCCAAGGCTTCTCCTGACCTCCCTCTCGTCCCTCACAACGTCATAACCCATTACGAAGGCCCTTCCAGAGGTCGGAGTGATGAGGGTCGCGAGTATCTTCAGGAGCGTTGTCTTACCGGCCCCGTTGGGACCGACGAGGGCGACGACTGAGCCAAGGCTAACCTTAATGCTGACCCTATCGAGGGCCCTGATCTGGACCCCCCTAACCTTGAAGATCCTAGACAGCTCTGACGTCTCAACGGCCTCCATGGTCTACCCTTACATTTTCCGATATATCGGCTTTAGGGCAGGTCTTAAGTCTATCTGAGCTGACCTATGAGGGCCTGGCAGAGCAGGAGCAGCCTCGAGGCGACCTTAGCAGCCTGGAAGCTCCCCCTTGGTATCAGCCCCTCCTCCCTCATCCCCTCCATGAGTCGCCCGAGCTCCTCTGGCCTAAGCCCGAGGTCCTTCGCCGCCGACGTGAAGTCCTCTGACGAGGCGATGGCCTTGAGTACTCGCAGCCGTTCCGCGTCAAGCCTTCCGCAGAAGGCTAAAGGCCTCGTGACCCTCTCCAAGGCGTCCTCTACGGCGCCCTCGACAACGTCAAAGAGCTCGTCTGGCTGGGCATAAAGCTGGTCTGGGAGCGTCAGGACCTGGACGCCTAACCTCTTGGCGACGGCGACTGCCGACTCGTCGGAGAACCCCCTGGCCACTATCAGAGGCCTCATCCCGGTGAGGACAGAATTGACGTAGGCCTGCCGAACCGACGAGACGTCGACGTACCCGGCTTTCACCTCGACCGCGTAACTTACGCCGTCCTTCTCGGCCACTATATCTATGTCTGAGACCTCAACGCCGTCAACTACGACCTTTCTCCTCAGCTCAACTATGTTAAAGCCCAGGCCCTCCAGGAACCTGGCGGCTATCTCCTCGCTCTCCCTTAGGTGACCGCCCACCCCAGCCCCCCGTAATCTCATGACGCCTTAACTTATTATGTAGAACTGCGGGCCAAACGCGGAGCCACATATGGCTGGGGGCAAATTTGACGCGGTCTTCATTGGGGGAGGGGGCGCTTCGTATCCTGGGGCATTCGAGCTCGCCAGGAAGGGCATGAAGGTCCTGCTCGTTGACGACAAGGGGCTCCTCGGAGGCGTCTGTACCTACGCTGGCTGCGTCCCGTCGAAGGCGCTCAGAAGGTGGGGGCTTGCGATAAGGGATGCCGAGGTGAGGGCCTCGGCAAGGGTCGACCCTGACGAAGTCTGGAGGAAGGCCGTCGAGGCAAAGGACAGGGTCCAAGGCGAGGTCTTCAAGCAGCTCAGCTGGCTCGCCGAGCAGCTCAGTGATAACCTTGAGCTGGTGAAGGGATGGGCCATCATCAAGGACGAAAGAACGGTCATCGTAAAAGCCGAGGACGGCGAGCGTGAAGTAGAGGCCAAGTACCTCCATATCGGGGCCGGCTCCGTCAACGTCACGCCAGAGATTTCGGGCAGGGAGCTTACGATTACGAGCGATGACCTCTACGGCTACCTCAAGACCCCCAGGCAGCTTCCTGACTCAGTTATTGTGGTGGGCGGTGGGTACGTCGGCGTCGAGACGGCCTACATACTTTCCATGTTCAAGGTAAAGGTCGCCTTGGTCGAGATGATGAACAGGCCCCTCCCTAACATGCCCATTGACGTCTCAAGGTCTGTCCTGAGGGGCCTCCAGAAGCTCGGAGTCGAGGTACACCTGGGCGTAACCGCGTCTGGGGTCACCAGGAGGGGGTCTTCGAAGGTGCTGAGAGGGGTGAGGGGGGACGGCTCAACGATTGAGCTTGAGGCAGACGAGGTAGTGCTGGCCGTGGGCAGGAGGCCAAGGCTTGAGGGCTACGGCCTCGAGTCGCTCTCGTCGGTAGGACTCAGGGTCTCAAGGGCTGGGATCTGGGTGGACGAACACATGAGGACCTCGCTGCCCAACGTGTATGCCGCAGGCGACGTTACGGGGGGAGCCATGCTGTACCACGCGGCCGTCGTGGGAAGCCTCGTGGCCTCAAGAAACATCGCCTCTGGCCGCGACACCGCCATATACGACCCCCTCCTCGTTCCCAGGGTCGTCTTCACTTACCCGGAGGCAGGTTATGTAGGCTACGCAGAGGACGAGCTGAAGGAGAAAGGAGTGAGGTATAGCGTGATAAGGTACAGCATGAAGGCCAACTCCTCCTCTTTAATAGAGGGCCACGCTGACGCCTGGGTTAAGGTGATGGTCGAGAGGGATACTGGAAAGCTGCTGGGCGTTGAAGCCTACTCTCCTGAGGCACCCTCGATCCTTACGGCGTTCGCCATCGCAATGAAGGGACGCCTGGGCCCTGAGGACCTCTACCTTACCGCGGTCCCCCACCCGACCCCGGTTGAGGTCGTGGCGGAGGCCTTCAGGCTTAGCGAGCTTATAGGCTAGGGCCTGTAAGCGTTTCTCGCTATGGAGGCGGGCGGGCTAAGGGCTATTGAGGCGGCCCCGAAGAGGACCTGGTCGTCGCCAAAGGAACACCTCTCAATCCTCGGAATGCCGAAAACTCCAACGTACCTCTGCAGGTGCTTAAGGACGCCGGGCCTTATGAGGTCCTCGTTGTAGAGGTATATGCTGCCGCCAATAAATATGGCCTCTGGATCGTAGGCCGCTATTATTGTCATTATCCCAGCGGCGTGGACCCTGTTAACGTAGTCAACTACGTAGCTCGCGAACTGGTCCCCCTCCCTCGCCTTTGAGTACAGGAGCTCAGGCGTCAGCTCCCCCCTCACGGCAAGGCCGTGGGCTTCGGTCGGCTCTCCCCTCCACTTGCTCGCCAGCGCCTGGGCGAGCCTCGGTATGTTCTTGCCGCCAACGAAGGCCTCCCAGTGACCCTGGCCACCGCAGCCGCAGACCAGGTCTGACTCGAAGCTCACAACTGCGTGGCCGAGCTCGTGCGCGTTGCCGCGCCTCCCGACCAAGAGGTTCCCGTCGACGACGGCCCCCACGCCGAGACCTGTGCTCATAGTTATGTAGGCCAGGTCGCTAAGGTCCCTGCCCTTGCCAAGCACCTTCTCAGCCCATACACCAGCCATCGCGTCGTTGGCCAGGTAGACGGGCTTCCTGAACTCCTCGCCAACCGAGTCCCTCAGCCTGACGTTTCCGTAGCCAAGGTTTGGGGAGTAGAGGAGAAGCCCCTTCCTGAGGTCAAGGGGGCCTATGGAGGCTATGCCTATCGCGTCGAATTCCTCCCCTGAGGAGACCCTCTTGATGAGGTCAACGACCGAGCTTATCATGTCGTCGCCGGAGGTCCTTGGGGTGTGAGTCTTGTCAACCCTAACTATGGTGGTCCCCCTGAAGAGGGCCACCCTTAGGTTCGTGGCCCCTATGTCGACGGCTACGACGCTCAAGTCCAGGTCACCCGTCTGCGGTACGCCTTACCAGTAAGCTGTCCTCCCGCGACATATTTTTAAAGGTCCTCTGTTAAGGCCCGTAGGGATTCCAGTGCCAAGGGTCCCTACGAAGATAGTCTCCTGGGATGAGGTTGTGGAATGGAGCATAGGCCTCGGCAAGAGGATCGAGAGCTCTGGCTGGATGCCAGACATGGTAGTAGCTGTCGCCCGCGGGGGGTACGTGCCCGCCAGGCTCCTCTGCGACTACTTGGGCATAACTGACCTCGTGAGCCTTCAGAGCCAGCACTGGGTTGAGGCCGCCAGGATGGCCCAGAAGGCTATCATAAGGAACCCCTACTCAATTGAGGCCAAGGGGCTAAAGGTGCTGGTAGTTGACGACATAGTTGACACGGGCGAGACCCTCGCCCTTGCGAGGGACTTCATAAGGGCCGAGTGGAAGCCTGAGGAGGTCAGGACGGCTGCCCTTCAGTGGATAAGCCCTGTGGCGAAGTTCAAGCCGGACTACTACTACATTGAGGTGAAGGACTGGGTCTGGTTCCAGTACCCGTGGACCAGGCTGGAGGACCTGACGCAGTTCATAGGAAGGATATTCAAGGAGGATGAGAGGGCCAAGGACGGCCTGAGCGAGGATGAGCTTAAGAAGCTCTTCGTGGAGTGGTATGGCGTTGCCCCTGAGGATTTCGGGCTATACTGGAGGCTTGCCATTGAGAAGCTGGTAGAGAAGGGCACCCTTGAGACTAAGGACGGGAAGCTGAAGCTTGCGAGGGCACCCGACCGCCCTTAATTTTACAGGTGGTTTCAAAGCAGCTGTCTCACCCTGACCACGGCAGTGCTCCTGTCCTGTGACCATGAGAGCTCAACAACTAGGGACCCTGGACCCATCAGCCCCCTGTCCCTCAGCTCCCTCTCGGTACGCTCGAGGCCCTTGAGCTCGTCTAGGCCGCCATCAACGACGACCGCGTTGATTCCCCACAGAATGCTCAGCGACCTGGCCAGCTTTGGGTCAGGGACGCCCACGTATATGGGGCTCAGGGGCCTAAAGGCCGCCAGCAGCCTGGCCGCGTCATAGTCAGCCGCGTACGCAACTATGGAGGCCCCGACGCTCTGGGCAAGCTCAACGACCCCCCTTGAGATCCTCGCCTCGTGCGTCATGACGCCGGCGTCCACTCTCCTTGGCCTAACGTTCTTGTTGGCCTCCTCGATCACCCTGCTGAGCCACGATACGACCTCAACCGGGTACTTGCCTATAGAGGTCTCTGACGTAACGAGGAAGCCGTCGACCCCCTCCTCAATGCCCGCGTAAACGTCTGATATCTCACCCCTCGTGGGCAGGGGCCTCTCTACCATGCTCATAAATATCTCAGTGGCCAGTATGACGGGCTTCAGCTTCCTCCTTGCCGCTTCAATTATCTTCCTCTGGATGATAGGTATGTCCTCAAGTGGGAAGTGCATGCCTAGATCGCCCCTGGCCACGACGACGCCGTCGACAACGTCGAGAATCTCGTCAATGTTCTTAACGCCGCTCGGAGTCTCTATCTTGGCGAGCAGCCTTACGTCCTTCACGCCTGCCTCTCTGAGCGCCCTCTTTATCACCTCGACGTGCCTCGCGCTGCGGACGAAGCTGGCCATGACGTAGTCAAAGTCCTTTGACGCTATGAATGACATGTCGTTGAGGTCCTTTTCCGTCACAGGGGGGAGGTCGAACTCCTTGCCAGCGACGACGACCCCCTTCCTTGGCTCAAGCCTCGACCCGGAAACGACTCTAAGGGTGGCCGAGTCCCTCTCAACCTCCTCCACGGTTAGCACGACCTTGCCGTCGTCAACAAGGACCCTGTCCCCCCTCTCAACGGCGTTGAAGAAGGCCCTGTTATCGACAGGGATGCCGTCGCCACTTACGTCCTTAAACTTAAACCTTACGGACTCGCCAGGCCTTATGTCAAGTCCCTGGAAGTCACCGAGCCTTACCCTGGGCCCCTCGAGGTCGGCCACGAGGGAGACTGGCACCCCTAGCTCGCTAGAGGCCTTCTCAACCATCTCAACAAATGATGCCCACTGGGAGGGATCCCCGTGGCTCATATTAATCCTAAAGCCGTCGGCCCCAGCAGCTATCATCTTTCTGATGATCGAGTAGTCGGCCGTTGCGGGGCCCAAGGTCACCATGATCTTCGCAAGCCTGATCATCTCGCCTCCCGCCTCCCTGTGAGGGCGAGATTTAATACGCCAGCTAGGCCCCAGTGATGCCGACCTCCCTGAGCTTCCTTATTATTATCTGGGACTCCTCAAACTCCTCTGCAGCCCTCTTGACTTCATCATATGATATCTTCAGCCTACCCCTCTTGATAAGGTCAGCAACCCGCTTCAAGCCCTCGACGTCCTCTTCTCTCCCAGCCCTGCCCTTGAGGGCAAGGTACTCCTCTGGCTTGATCACCTTTATCTTGACCCCCTCTACGTCGACCCTCCTCGCCTCCCTGATGAACCTCTCTGGCACATAGAAGTCGTAAAGGTTGTCATAAAACTCGACAGGAACCTCTGTATCCTCGACGAGGACGGTTATCTTTGGCGTCCCGAGCCAGGTCTGGCCGTAATGCCAAGAGTTGGCCTCTGCAACCCTCACGTAAGCCTGTTCATCCTCGACGACGCTAGGGGACTCGGCGAAAAGGTCCACGTCCTCGCCCATGTCGTCAAGTCCTGCGGCTATGCTTATCACGGTGCTCCCTATAACTGTGAACTTAAGGCCGTTGTCTAGCAGCGCCCTCATCGCTAACGCGAAGGCCTTCCTGCTGACCAAGGCTCCCTGACGCGGGTCCGGCAGAAGGCTAAAAGCTCACCTGCTCACCTTGGACTCTATGAGGTTCACCAGCTCCCTAACGTTGGGGTTCTCGAAGAGCTTCCTGGGACCCTCGAGAAGCTTCACGAGGGCGTCGGCGGTCGCCTCCTTGAGGTCGGCGGGGTGAAGCTTGCCCTGAAGGTACGCGGCCTCGAGCTCTGAATATGACGCGAAGTCAACAGGGCCTCCGTACTTCTGGGGCCTCTCTACGTGAAGCACGAAGCCGGGCCGGGCGAAGAGGAGGTACTTGTTGATCTCCATTATCGGGTTGAACTCCACCTGCCTTGGGGGACAGTAGGCGGCCCTGATCTTCCTCCTGATCTCCTCCTCAGGGTCGCTCACGAATATAGCGTCCGAGGCCTTTGACTTGGACATCTTGAAGGCGGCAGCCTCGTCGTCCTTCTCAACGCCCTCCATCCTCCTGCCGCCGCTGAGGCCGGTCAGTATGGGCGTGTGAAGCGCTATCACCTTCTTGCGGCCCATCCTCTCCGCAACCTCCCTCTGCAGCACATGGGCCTTCCTCTGGTCCAGCCCCCCAAGGGCTATGTCAAGGTCCATGTAGATTATGTCGGACACCTGCATGGCAGGGTATATCAGCTTCGACGTGTCGAGCTCGGCCTCATCGTACGCCCTGCCCATAATGGTCAGCGCCCTCCTCATCCTTGCGAGGGTCGTCAGCTTCATGACCCTTATCACGAGGGCCCAGTAGTCCTTATCGGACGCCAGCTTCTCCGCGTCGACAAACTCTATTCTGTCCACGTCAACGCCGTAGGACCTCATGACCTCCCTCATGAGCCAGGCGGCCTTCCTTATCAGGTCTATGTTGCCCCCAAGCTTGTCGTTAATCACGGCATGCCAGGTGGCCTCAAGCACCTTGAACCTGACACCGGCCTCTATGAGGTCCTTGACCTTGTTCATCCAGATCAGGTGGCCTATGTGTACGAGGCCGCTCGGCTCGTACCCTATGTAACCGGTCAACTGGGACTGCGTCGAGAGCTTCTCCCTCAGCTCGCCCTCTGTTATGACTTCGACGAGGTTTCGCGTTATGAGCGAGACCCTCTCGTCCAGGTCCATCCTCCGGCCTTGCTCAGCGACTCCGTTAGCTAATTTTAGGCTAGCGGTCTGAGCCTGGGATCCTGGCCCTCTCAAACTTGATGTCAGCGTTGATCGGCTTGGTCGCGTCTATCCCAACCTTGCTGGTCATGCCGTCCTCGACTGAGCTTGGGTCAAGGGTTGAGCCCCTGGCCCTTGTAATGACCACGAGACCCCTGTCGGCCTGGAACCTAGTAGCTATCGCCCACTCGACCTGGTATGGGTCGTCAACGTTAATGTCGTCATCCACGACAACGACGTGTTTAAGGCTTGGGTGGGCTGCGAACGCCGCCATTATAGCGTTCTTAGGGTCACCGTCGTGCGACTTCCTTATTGAGATTACCGCGTGTAGCCAATGGCCGCTGGCTGGCGTCAGCCTGACCTCTATAACCTCTGGGACCACCCTCGACACGGCCTCCCAGATGCTGGCCTCCCTGGGGAAGCCCATCAGCAGCCCGTGCTCGTAACCACCGGGCAGGATTACGTGCGCCAGCTCGTCAGGGTTCACCAGGACCTCCTTTACTTCCAGGACCGGCTGCCTCCTTACCCTGTCATAGCCTCCCATAGCCTCCACGAACGGCCCCTCCTCAACTTCCTCGCCAGTCAGGTAACCCTCGATCACCACGGCTGTGTTGAGGGGGACGGGGTTCCCGTGCAGAGGGCTCCTGAACACTTCAAGGCCCCCTAGGAGGGCCGATGAGACCTCAACCTCGAAGACCCCGAGCGGCGGCGATGAGGCGGCCGCCAGGAGGACTGCGGGGTGAACTCCGAGCGCGATCGTTACAGGGAGGTCCTGACCCCTTGCCCTCGCCTGCCGATACAGATACCAGAGGTGCCTTGGGACCAGCCTTACGGCGCCCCTCTTCTCTCCCAACACCATTATCCTGTGGACGCTGGCGTTGCAGACGCCAGCGTAGCAGCTTATGAACACGCCGCTCGTAAGATAGTAGCCTCCATCAAGCTCGTAGAACTTGATCGCGGGGAGCGAGAGGAGGCCCTTGCCTGCTTCCTTAAGCTTCGGCATCCCGACCTCGATAGTCTTTGAGGGGGCAGACAAGGCCCTCAGGAGCCTCCCGTAGGCATCCTTGATGTCAGACGCGCCGAGCGCCTTCACTAACTTCTTCCTCGTGTCGGCCACGTTCCCCACAGCGTCAACCTCGGCGCCGGTCACCCTGAACCTGAGCGCCCTCGGTCCGCCCTGACTCCTCAACAGGGCCCGGGCAGGCTCGTACTCCCTGGGGAGGAGCCCGGCATCGTCATAGCCTATGCTCTCGACGAACTCCCTCAGCGAGGCCCTCAAGCTAAGCCCTGGACCCTAAGGAAACTATCGTCTTATATTGCTAACATTAGCCCTAAGCGCTAAGATGACGGCTGCCCTGGCGTTCCTGTCCTTCACCCTTATCGGCAACGTCTCAACAGAGTTAGTGCCCATCTCGTCAGCTACTCTGAACGGGATGCCGGCCTCTGCAAGCCTTGAGGCGACGGCCTCCCAGCCGCTGCCCGAGCCAAGTATGACGTCGTACCTGGCCGCAGGAACGGACTTTATCAGCCTGTCGACGACGCTCACGACTTCGTCACATGGGCGAGACGAAGCCTCAACTATGAAGTGGTCCGCTACTGCCCCTACCCCGCAGAGCCTGAGGCCAGGGTCGAGGCCAATCCTAAGGAGCGAGAATGACCGCCTGGGGAAGGCTAACGCCAACATGAGAGCCCTGAGGGGGTCCGGGTCCACTACGGTCGGCCCCTTAATGCCAGCGCCAATCACTGCCTCCTCGGGGGAGCCAGGGGTCGGCCTGACCGCGACCTCCCACGCGGAGGACGGCTCGAACGTTACGTAGACCCCCTGGGACCTGAGAAGCTGTAACCTGCTCTTCAGCTCACGGATGCCCTCAGGGTCGCCCCTCAGCCAGAGGATCCTCCTGGCGACCGGCCCGACCCCCTGGGTCGCTGAACGAGGGCGGGTATTAAGCGTCAGGTGGTGGGGCCGCCGGGATTTGAACCCGGGACCACGAGGGCCCAAGCCTCGCATCCTACCAGGCTGGACTACGGCCCCCGCGCCTCCTCCTGGCCCGGCTGTTATTTTCCCTTGCGCGGCGCACAGCGCCGCATGGCCGAACCATGTTAACCCCCCACTACACCATCAAGTGATGTCATCAAAAAGCGATGTCTTTTTAAGCTTTGGACGACCACAATTCTCTGAGCACAGCGGGTGAGAACGTGTCCAGCAACCTACAGCTAGTAAAGGAGTGGATCATCACCAGGAAGCCCGCCAGGGTAGAGGTAGGCCTCTTCGAGCTGCCTGACGGCAAGAGGAGGGTCATGAGCCTAAAGAAGGGCCAGGAGGCCGGCTACAAGCTCATAAAGTCCTGGACCCTAGCTCCCAAGCACGTCAAGGCCCTCAAGGCTCAGCTCTTCAAGGACCCCGCCACCGGAAAGTACGTCAGGAAGATAGTCCCGGCTTAAACCTTAAAAATAAAACCAAATAAATCTTTTTTTATTTTTTCCTAAAGTTTTTATCTTATAAATCAAGGCTTAGGGCTTCAGACAGGCGTCCGTCCGCTATGGCCTTTGTGAGGATCTACGCGGTCTCCTACATTCCTGGCGCCGGGGGTGGGATTCGAACCCACGCACCCTTTCGGGTAACGGGTCTCGAGCCCGTCGCCTTGGACCGCTCGGCCACCCCGGCGCCGAGTTCTGTTAGCCCTGCTGGCCCCTTTTTACCTTGCTTGGCCCGAGCTTCGTCCCAGCGCCCTAACCCCTAAGGGCCTAGCGGGTCCATGATGAGGTCAGGCAGCCTCCGAACTAACCTTTTATCCTTCTCCCCTCACACCGACTCATGGCCGACGTAGGCAAGCGCGCTGAAGAGAAGGACTCTTCAGGAGGGTGAAGGGCTTTGAAGTACCTAATACGTGCCTCATTCGAAGTCGATGGAAGGGTTGAGAAGCACGACATCATAGGGGCCATCTTCGGTCAAACTGAGGGGCTGTTGGGGTCTGAGTTCAACCTGGAGGAGCTCCAGAACAAGGACAAGATAGGCAGGGTGCACCTGGACATACGGTATCAGGGCACGAAGACGCTTGGACAGATACAGATACCCAGCAACCTGGACAGGGTCGAGACCGTCCTGCTGGCGGCCATGCTTGAGACCGTTGACAGGGTAGGGCCGTACTCAGCAAGGATAACTGTTGACAGCATAGAGGACCTCAGGGCTGAGAAGCTTAAGTGGATAGTTCAGAGGGCCCGCGAACTGCTCCAGCAGGTCAAGGAGCAGGAGCCTGACCTGAAGGAGATCATAAGGCAGGTCTCGCAGAAGGGGGAGGCGCCTCCCAAGGTAATTGAGTACGGCGAGGACAAACTTCCGGCCGGGCCTGACGTAGAGAAGTCCGACACCCTCATCGTAGTCGAGGGGAGGGCTGACGTCATAAACTTGCTGAGGTACGGGTACACGAACGTGATAGCCCTGGGGGGAGCGAAGGAGAAGGTCCCCAAGACGATTCAGGAGCTCGCCGCCAACAAGAAGGTGATCCTCTTCGTCGACGGCGACAGGGGAGGCGAGCTCATAATAAAGAACGTCCTTGGCCAGATGCACGTGGACTACATCGCGAGGGCCCCAAAGGGGATGGAGGTAGAGCAGCTCACAGGTAAGGAGATAGCCAGGGCGCTGGCCCAGATGGTGCCTGCGGAGGAGTACCTGAAGCAGCTCACCAAGGAGGAGCAGCCTGCCCAGAAGGCTGTCCAGCAGCCCCCGACCCCGGCAGCCCCCTCCGAGGCGGCCGCAGTAGAGGCCCAGCCGCAGCAGATGGTAGCCCAGCCCCCGCCCCAGCCTCAGGTAGAGGCGCAGCAGGCCGCCACGGTGCAGGTAGCCCAGCAGGCGGCGCCTGAGGCAGCCCAGGTCACCCCCTCGCCTCAACCTCAACAGGAGGTACAGCAGTCCGCTGGGGCCTCCCTGATAATGCCCAAGCAGGTCCTTGAGGCTATTAAGGAGCTGAAGGGGACGCTGGAGGCGATAGCCTATGACAGGTCCTGGAACGAGGTCGCCAGGGTGAAGGTGAAGGACCTCTACTCCTGGATGCAGCAGGCCGAGGCCGGCAAGGTCTACGCTGTCGTCTTCGACGGGATCATAACGCAGAGGCTCCTCGACATCGCCTCTGACAAGGGCGTCGCGCTGCTCATAGGGGCGAGGATAGGCAGCAAGGTCCTGCCCAAGAAGGGCGACGTTATCTTCATGACGTTTAATGACCTAACTTAGCCTCATTTTTTGTTTATGAAGTCGAAGAGGGACGCCTGCCTCGTCCCGGTCTTTAGCTCCTTCTCGGACACCCCGAAGAACTCAAGTATCCTCAGTGCGGCGGGCACCACCTGCTTGTCTATGTAGTAGGAGTAGTCTATCTCTGACGGCTTAACGATGAAGTAGGGCCTGGCCCTCTTCGAGACCGGGCCCTCCCCCTTGACGATCACGTAGCCTATCTTGGACCCAACGTCGACCTTGAACCCGAGCTTCTCCATCATCCTCGCGGCGTAAACGTGGGGGGCCTCGGCCTCGTACTCGTCTAGGCGCTTAGTGAGTGTCTTCCAGATGACGAGCTTCTCGACCTCGACCTTACCGGACCTCAGCCTGTCAATGACGCCCCTCACGTAGTCGATGGCCTTCCTTAGGTCACCGGTCCTCAGTATGATCTCGGCGACCTCGGCCTGCGTCTCCTTAGCTAGGTCGCTCCAGTCGCCCCTCACGGCCTCAAACCCAACTATGTCGACCTTTCCCTCGGGGGTGAGGCCGGCATACCTCTTCTTCGCCTCGGTGAAGAAGACCCTGCTGTAGACCTTGTCGACCTTTATGTCAAACTCTAGCCCCTTAGTTATCTCGTCTATCAGCTTGGATACCTTCTCTGGGTCGTTCTCGACGAAGAGGCTGTCAGTGTCGCCGTAGTATACCTTGAGGCCGTAAGACCTTGCCAGCGAGACTGCCTTAGTTATCAGCTCCCTGCCCCACGCCGTGACCGACTCGGCGCACTGCCTACAATACCACCTGGCGGCCGCCCAGCCCATGTAGCCGTAGCTCGCGTTGGCGAGGACCTTTATCGCCCTCTGCCTCTCGTTCAGGAGCCTGTACTGAGGGGACCCCTCGGGGTACTTCTTCATGGCCTGCTTCACCTCGGCCCTCCACTTGAGGAACCTCTCGAGGACCCTCCTGAAGAACGCCGGCCTGTCAGCGCAGAACCTGTGCCCAACCCCTGGGGCCTGGTTGACCCTCTCGCACGCCTCGCCCTCCCTCAGCAGGGTGTCGGGGCCCACGTTGTACTTGACCATGATGCTCGGGTACATGCTGGCGAAGTCCAGGACTGCGACGTTCTGGTGAACGCCTGGCTTGGGCTCAAGGACTACTGCCCCAGTATAGGTCTCAGCGGCCCTCGACTCCTCCTCCTTCCTATTCGGGACGAGCTCGCCGAGCTTCTTGGCCTCCCTCATGAACCTCATCTCGAGCCTGAAGGCGACGCTCGCGGCCGCGACCTGGTCGAGCGGGAGGCCGCTGATCTGGCTTAGCTGGGCGCCAAAGGGCAGGAACTGATAGGCCAGACCAAGGGTCGACGTGACGTCGTCGCTGTTGTAGGCTAGGAGGGTCTTCCTCCTCTCAGGGTCGTCCCAGTACTCGGCTATCCTCCACCACTCTATGTTGACCCTCTTGCTCTTGGGCATGACGCCTAGGTAGTCAGCGACCTCGTCAAGGGTCTTCACCTTAACCTCCTCGATCTCCTCCGCGAAGTTGTAAAGGTCAACGTTAAGCCTGCCCTGGACGGATATGTGGCCGAACACGCTTGGGCTGGGCTCGGCCCCCCTCTTCCTTCCGACCTCGAGCCTCAGGCCATTGACCTTGGCCCTCTCAAGCAGGTAGGGCCAGTCAAAAGAGTTCTGGTTATAGCCCACTATGATGTCTGGGTCCTTCCTATGGACGACTTCGACGAACTCCCTTATGACGTCCTTATCGTCGTGGCCTTTGGCCGTAAGCTGAAGGCGCTCGCCGTCGTTGAAGGCGATGCCTATTATTATGACTGGGTCCTTTGACGGGTTGGGCGACCCCTGTGGGTTGTAGGCCTCTATGTCGAAGGCCATTATCCTCAGGCCCTCAAGGGGGTCCACGTCAGCGAGCGACGGCTCCTCAACGATGTCGGAGGTAAGCCTGTAAACCGCGTCGACGATGAAGTCGTTCCTCTGGACCCTTTCGCCCGTGGCCCTATACCACCTCATTGGGTACAAGTTCTTATCAATGAGGTACCTCATTGAGAACCTCACGTCGGCCTCCAACACGTCTTCGACGCCCTGCAACTTGGCGGCCTCCTCGCGGTACTCCCTGACGGTCTCCGGGATGACGGTCTGAACCCTAATGGCCTTGACAGGCCTCCCAAAGTACTTGGCCTCCACTACCTCGGCAGATGTTATGGGGCTTCTCGGCTTTGACAGCCTCTTAACTGAGGCCGCAACTACCTGGGGGTCAAACCCGTCCTTGACTAGAACGTAAAAGTACGGCCTGAACGTGTCGTCCAGCAAGACGATCCTTCTGCCCTTGTCATCCCTCGCCCATATCTCGATTACGGGACGGCCAGCCTCGACCTCGTAGCTAACGTCGAGGAGCTGAAACGTCAGCTCTTCTGGCAAGGGGGCCCCTTTGTTTAAGTGGAGCACTAGAGGCCTTAAGCGGTAGCGCTCAGAGCGTGGGTGTCAGGGCCAGGAGGCCACTGATAACAACGACCGCCGAGAGGACCCAGTAGGCGGCGGCCCTCCAGCCCCTGAGGGCCTCGCAGCCCATCACGTCAGGCCTCGACGCGACCTTTCCCAGCATGTACAGGAGCGGGGCCAGCAATATTGTGAATGAGACCATGAGGCCTATCATGAGCTCGACAAGGTTCCGCGTCAGGAGCACGACAGCCAGGGCGGGGATTGACTCGACCAGGTAGATCACCCTGAAGGCGTTCGTGCCCCTCTCCACGCCTAGCGCCTCCATCACTCCCCACGCGGAGGCGAGGGAGACGACGACGAGCGCCAAGAACCCAGCCGAGATGAACCCGACCCCCATCACAAGCCTCGCGAAGGAGCCGAACGGCCTGAGGGCCTCGACCATCTCTGACGGGTTCAGGTAGTTGCCGGCGTCGCCTATGGCTACCCCGTCTATCACGGTTATCGCCATAAGGACCTCAGATGTCATCGCTCCGACCAGGGTCTCGAGCCTCTCATAGAGCAGATCCCTCCTCGTCAGGCCCTTCCTCGCGTCAGCCCCGGAGTGGAAGAAGAGCATCCACGGCATTATGACGGCCCCCACGCTTGCCGCGGCCAGGTAGTCAAACGACTTGTTTGTAATTGGGAGGGGCGAGACCATCTGCGACAGCGCGCTCGCGGGCTCTATCCTGAGCGCGGCCGCCGAGGCGACGAGGGCGGCCACGAGGAGGAAGCTTATGGGCAGCAGGAAGGCCTCCGCGTGCCTGTATCGACCGGTCCAGGCGATAAAGACGTGCAGCAGGAATATGATAACGAGGCCTGGAAGTATGGGAAGGCCGAGGAGGCTCAGGCCGAGGGCTATGCCCGCGTACTCGGCCACGTACTCAAGCACGTCAGTGATGGCCATGGGTATCGCGGCAAGCTTCGCGACCCTGTCCCCGTAGAACCTCCTTATAGCGGTCCCCAGCCCGATGCCGGCCATGGTCCCCAGGGTGCCTGCGACGTCCTGGATGACGAAGAGCGGAACAGTTAAGATAAGCATTAGGATGACCATCCTGTAGCCCCAGGCCGCCCCCGCCTGGAGGCCTGTCACTATTGAGGCCACGTCTACGTCTGCAATCATGACCAGCCACGCCGGCCCGAAGGTCCTCACGACCTCCTTGATTGTCTTCTTGGCGTTCAAGGCGTCCCTTCCTTCCATTCTATGGTTCATTCTAAGGTTTTTAAGCGAGACTAAATTTTAGCATAATTTTAAAAAATAACGCTTATTCGATAAGGACCTCAGTCAATTTAAGCAGTACGAAGACAGCTACGGAGGAAAGCGCTTGGCCGGCGCGCTCGTTGCAGTTGAGGGGATCGACGGAAGCGGGCTCACGACCCACTCGAGGCTGCTGGCGCAGTCCCTTACCTCAGTCGGGATAAGATCCGTGTACACCAAGGAGCCGACCGAGGGCCCGCTGGGCCAGGTTATAAGGTCCCAGCTCGCTGAGCCCTCGCCTGACCCCACCCTGATGGCGTTGCTATTCGCCGCCGACAGGGCGTGGCACCTCCGCTCCGACCCCAGCCTGCCTGGCGGGAAAGGCGTCCTGGGGGCGATCGAGCAGGACTACGTGGTCGTCTGCGACAGGTACAAGTATAGCTCAATCGCTTACCAGGGGGCCGCCGGCGTCAGCCAGGACTGGCTCTGGTCCCTCAACTCCTTCGCGAGGGAGGCCGACATCATAGTTTACATCGACGTCCCAGTTGATGTAGCCCTGTCAAGGATAACGGAGAGGCCCCGCAGGGAGGCCTATGAGAGGACTGACTTCCTTCTCAGGGTTAAGGCGAAGTTCGATGAAGTCCTGAGGAGGGCGGCCGAGATGGGCGTTCGTGTGGTCAAGGTCAGCGGGGTCAAGGATGGTGAGGAGAGGCCAATAGGCGAGGTTTCCCAGGAGATTTTGAGGGCCGTCGTTGAGCTGCTCCGGAGCTTCTCCTAGACAGCTTTTTATACTGCTAAGGCAGGAGCCTCCTGGTGCTCGATATGTCAAAGGACAAGCTTACAGGTGCTGCGCTCTTGGCGATCTCAATTATAATAATGGTTGTCTACAACGTGGCCATGTGGATATTTCCGCTGGGGTCCAAGGTCCCGCTCTTCTTGGTTGAGCTGACGGACTCGCTGATAGTCATAGTGGTCCTGGGAATCCTAGCCTACATAGGGTACACTCTCGTTACGACGCCGCCGCCGAAGCCAATCGAGGAGATAGAGAAGGAGCTTGAAAAGGAGCTCAAGGCCATAACGCAGAAGACGCAGCAGGGGGGAGGTCAGTCCGCGCCCAGCTCCTCCTGACCGAGAGCTTCACAATATAACCACTCCAGGCGACAGGGGAGCCGAGGGGTCTTGAGGGGCAGGTCAATTACGAGAAACGCCCTCGTTTTCCTGGTCGTAATAGTTGTCATAATAGGCGCGGCCCTCTACCTTGGCATGCGGAGCTACTACGTACGCTCCTCAGCTAGGCCAGCTATCACGACGACGCAGCCCCAGCAACAAAACGTGACCCTTCTTGACATACTCTCCATGCCGAACATCTCCGAGACCCCGTCCCTAGGGCCGACCAACACGTCAAAGGTGATAGTAATAGTCTATGACCCCGAGTGCCCGTTCTGCGCGCTTGAGCTTAACGCGACCCTCCCGTTCCTTTATTACATATCCATGAACACGAGCCAGGCCAGGGTGCTGTTCCTGGGCCTGCCCATACACGAGTTCTCGTTCCAGATGCTTGAGGTTCTCGACGCGATCTACAACAAGTATGGCCCCAAGGCCTTCTTGGAGGTCCTTGACGAGAACTACGCCTTCTACGTTTACTGGATCATCCAATATGAGGAGGGTAAGACGTCGCAGCTGATAATGCCGACAAACCAGACTTTGATCGAGATGGCTGACTCGCTAGGCTACAACGTCACTCAGGCGCAGGCGGAGGAGTACGAGGGGCTTGTGAACGGTACCACGACTTTCTTGCTCAAGCACGGCATCACCGCGACCCCTATAGTGCTGGCATATAACGGCCTAGGCGGGCCCGTCTACGTGCAGGTCGGCTTAACGAACCCCCAGTACCTTATATGCAATTTAACCGAGAGGCTCTCGCTGAGGGTCCCAGGTGTGAGCTGCTGACGACAACGTGTGTAACCTACGAGGCCCGCTTCCCCTGGACCACCAAGTACATAGCCATCTGCTCACATATCAGGGTCCCTGACCAGCTCCTGTCCGCCTCGTCCGGCCTTCCGAAAGGAACTGTCATTGTCAGGCTCGCGGAGCTCCCTGACCCCTGCGTCGTCGCGACGTCCCTCACCTACGTCGACGAGGACTATGCGGCGGGCCTCGCGAGGCTGAGGAACCCCTCCCTGCAGGCCCTCCTTTACCTCACGCGCTCCCGCCAGGCCTCACAGGCGATAGAGCTTACGCGGGAGGGAGACGTGATAGTGGTCGGCGCTGAGAGCCCAAGCTCCCTCTCCCAGGCCCTCTCAATGCTGGGGGTCAGCGACGGGGAGATCGAGAAGTCTACTATGCCTCCCTGTGACGAGGCATCGCTTCAGCGGCTTAGCTCGCATCGGCTAGACATGCTGAAGTGAGCGGCGCAAACGCGGTAAAGCCCCAGACAACTCACACCAAAGGGGGCCTGTGATTGCGTGGGCCGCTACTGACCGGTGACGACATGGGTCAAAGCTATGAGGCCCTCCTCGGCCTGACGAAGTCCAAGACCCTCGTGTAGTCCTTGGACCCTAGGCCCTGGGCCTCGGCGTGCTTGAAGAGCCTTGAGGCGGCCGAGACTATGGAGAGGGAAACCCCAGCGTCGAAGGCCGCCCTCCCCGCGTACTCAAGGTCCTTGGCCGCGAGTGCGAGCCTAAAGTGGACTGGGGAGCCGGGGTCCATGATGCGCGGCACGTACTTGTTTGCGACCTCAGCGAACGCCGTCCTCTTCATCACGTCAACTAGGGTCGAAGGGTTCACCCCATAGGCCTCGGTGAGGGCTATCGCCTCGCTCAGCACGCCTATCGTCGATATGAGCACCGCGTTGTAGGCCAGCTTCAAGGCCATGGCGGCGCCCACGTTCTCGCCAACCTCCAGCATCTCGCCGGCCGCCGAGAGAAGCCTACTTGACGCCTTAACGCAGCTCCTCTCGCCCGCGACGAGGAACAGCGCCTTGCCCTGCCTGATGTCATTTGCGCCCCCGATTACGGGGGCCTCTACATAGCATATTCCCAGGTTGCCGAGGTGGGTTGAAGTCGCTACGCTCGCCCTCGGCGTAACTGTGGACGAGTTAACGAAGACAAGGCCGTCAGCCCTCCTGAAGTCGGCGACCGTCCCAAGCAGGGCGTCGTCATCGGCTAAGAAGGCAATGGCGGCGTCCGCCCTCTCCGCGGCCTGCCAGGGGCTTGAAAAGACCTTGGCGCCTATTATCTTGGCAAGGGACTCGGCCTTCTGCGCGGTCCTGTTCCAGAGGAACACCTCAAACCCCTGGTCAGCGAGCCTTGACGCCATGGCTGAGCCCATCGTCCCAACTCCTAGCACGGCAACGCGCAAGCTGCCCCCCTGTAAAATTTAGGCCCCGCCTCCTTATCCAGCTTCATGCGACGCGCGGATGCCAGAGAAGATCTGCCCCATGTGCGGGAGGAGCAGCAGGGAGGTCCCCTTCATAGGGAACCTCTGCAAGGACTGCTTCGTGAAAAGGTACGGGGTCGCGGTCGCGCCCCAGTCACTCGACTTCACCTACTGCCCCTCGTGCTTCGCCCACAGGGACAGGGGCAGGTGGTCCTCCCCATATGATGACGTCCGCGCTTCCCTGACTGACTACATATTGTCCCAGCTCACCCCAAGGGTCAGGCCGGTCCAGCCGCTGGAGGAGGTCGCGATCACCGACGTGAAGCTCGGCGAGGGGGACCCGCCGAGGACGGCCTTCGTGACGGTCGAGGGCAGGTACGGGGACGTAAGGGTCTCAAGCACGCTCGTGATAACCATAACGCCGCACGCCGTCCTGTGCCCAGTCTGCGCCTCGAGGAAAACAGGGGGCGGCTACACGGCCGTCGCCCAGATCCGGTCATACCCAAGGCCCCTGGAGGAGGACCAGCAGACCCTTGGGCAAGTCAAGAGGCTCATCGGCTCAATAGGGGATGAGGTCGTTAAGGTCGAGGAGGTCAAGGAGGGGATAGACGTCTACCTGAGGGACCACTCCTCCGCGAGGTCGCTGGCAGCCAGGCTTAGGGCGGAGACCGGCGCGAGGGTCATAGAGACCTTCAAGGGGACCAGGGCCAGGTCCAGACTTTACGTCTCAATAAGGATCCCGACCATAAGGCCAGGGGATGTAATAGATGTGGACAGGAGACCCCTCTTCTACCTGACCAGCACGCCAAGGGGGTTCCTCTTCATAGACCTGGCTACCGGAGGGAAAAAGGTCATGACTCCCGACGAGCTCTGGGCCTCCGACTTTAAGCTTTACGAGGGACCTGACGTCAGGAGGGCCATGCTGCTCAGCAGGGCAGGGGGGAAGTACGTCTTCTTCTGGGACGGGGGCTCCGTCGAGGTCCCCGAAAAGGACGTCGTGATCTTGACCGAGGAGGTAGCCGAGGGGCAAGAGTTTTTAGTTTACCTCTCCAGCCGGAAATTGTATGTAATTGGGAGGGCAAAGGAGGGAAAACCTGTTGGTCCAGAAGAAGGGCGAGGCAAGTAAGGGCGAGATGCCGCTTCCAAGCGATGAAGAGGGGACCATGTTGTGCGTGACGGAGAAGCTCCTAGGCGGTAACTTCGTGGAGGTTGTGTGTTCGGACGGAAACAAGTACAGGGCCATGATACCAGGCAAGATGAGGAGGAGGGTTTGGATTCACGAGGGGGACCTCGTCCTCTTCCTGCCCTGGGGAACGGCTGACATGAAGGGCGAGCTGGTGCACAGGTACGAGGAGTCGGAGGCCAGGGAGCTGATCAGAAAGGGGCTCGTCCCCAAGGAGCTCCTGGAGTTGATGGGCTCAGAGGGAGGCACTTGAGCCCCCACAGGATGAGAATTGACAGAGAGAAGAGCAAGGTTAAGGACGAGGACGTCGTCAAGACCGTCGACGAGGTGTTCGACAGCTTCACCAACTACCACCTTTACAGGCTCAGAAACACCCTGAAGGCGTTCAAGGAGCTGAGGGGCTCCATAAGCGCAGGGAAGGAGGCCAAGGTCTTCTGGGCCAAGGGGTGGCGAGGTGAGGAGCTTGCCGTCAAGATATATTTAACGTCGTCAGCCGAGTTCAGGAAGAGCATAAAGGACTACATCGTCGGTGACCCAAGGTTTCCCACGATACCGCCCAAGTTCAGGGAGCTAGTCTACATGTGGGCCCGCAAGGAGTTCGGCAACCTTGAATCTATGAGGAAGGCCGGCGTCAGCGTGCCGGAGCCTAAGGCAGTCTCAGGTAACGTGCTCGTGATGCAGTTCCTTGGCGAAAACGGCTACAGGGCCCCCCTCCTGGCCGAGGCCTATGAGGAGCTTGACGAAGAGCTCCTCGGTCGGTTCCTTAACATGATCGCTGAGGACGTCAAGAAGATGGTCTGCATCGCGGGCCTCGTCCACGGTGACCTGAGCGAGTATAACATAATGATATGGGAAGGCAGGACGTGGATAATAGACGTAGCCCAGGCTGTCAGCCTAGAGCACCCGAAGTCGGCGGAGCTGCTTCAGAGAGACCTAGATAACCTCTTTAGGTTCTTCTCCAGGCTTATAGACACGTCAGCGGTCGAGGAGGAGCTGAGGGGGTACTTGAAGGAATGTCTGGCGAGCAGGGCGTGAAAGGGGGGTCCTGGGCCAGGGTATACGAGCCGATTCCGCCTGAGTCCCTCGAGCAGGTGAGGGACGGCATCAAGGCCCTGACTAACGAGCTGAGGAGAAGGCTAGGGGTTAAGGTATCCCTTGACGAGAAGGACTCGGCTGCCATAATTGAGGCCGAGAGGCAGGCCGCTGACGTATTGAGGGCGAGGGACATAGTGAGGGCCTTATACATAGGGTTTAGGCCCAACGAGGCGTCGCAGCTGTTCGACGAGGACTACATGTTGGTCGTTATTGACGTGGCGCAGGCCGTTGAAGGCAAGGAGAACCACCTGAGGAGAGTCCTAGGGAGGATCATCGGTGAGAACGGACGGGCTAGGAGGACCCTTGAGGAGATCACGGGGACCAGGATTGTCGTCAACGACAGGGGGCTGGTCGGCATCATAGGTGATTACGAGAGGGCCACGATAGCCAGGCATGGGATTGAACTGTTAGTCCAGGGCAGAATGCACTCAACGGTCTACAGGAAGCTGGAGTCGATGGTGAGGGAGCTGAAGCGGAGGGAGTCGACCCAGCTCTGGTACGAGAAGGGGTAGCTCACGCCTATATCCTCAGGCGGCGCCCTTCAGACCAGTGAGAGGGATGGCTGGGGAGAGGCTCGTCCTCTCAGGCGACTTTAAGGTCCTAATGGACAAGACCATCGCTGTCCTTGGGTATGGAAACCAGGGCAGGGCCCAGGCAACGGTCATGAGGGACAACGGCCTAAACGTAATCGTTGGCAACGTACAGGACGAGTACAGGAGGCTCGCTGAGAGGGAGGGCTTCAGGACCTACGACATAGCTGAGGCCGCCCAGAGAGCCGACGTCATTATGGTCCTTCTGCCGGACGAGGTGCAGCCAGCCGTGATGAAGGAGGTGAACGCTGCCGTCAGGGGGAGGAACGTAGTAATAGACTTCGCCAGCGGCTTCAACGTCGCCTTCGGACTCGTCGAGCTTCCTGACTCAGCCGACGTAGTCATGGTGGCGCCGAGGATGATCGGGGCCGGCATCCTAAACCTTCACAGGCAGGGCAAAGGGTACCCAGTGCTGATTGGCGTCGAGAAGGACGTGAGCGGGAGGGCATGGGACTACGCTGTCGGGATAGCGGCAGCAATAGGCGCCATAGGGAGGCCAGGAGGTATAGCCGTTAAGGTCACGTTTAAGGAGGAGGCCCTGCTTGACCTGCTTGACGAACATACTAACTGGCCCCTCCTCTTCGCAAGCTTCATGGCCTTCTTTGACGTCGCCACGAAGCAGTACGGCGTCCCTCCTGAGGCCGTACTGCTTGAGCTCTACGCCTCCGGCGAGATGGCCGAGGTCGCGTCAAGCATGGCCTCCATGGGGCTCTTCGAGCAGCTGAGGCTTCACTCAACGACTAGCCAGTACGGCCAGCTGAGCAGGGCATTTGCGTTCTACCACTACGTCAAGCGGCTGGTTGAGAAGGAGGCGAGGCAGATATGGCTCGGCGATTTCGCTAGGGAGTGGACCCTCGAGCAGCTGGCCGGCAAGCCTAAGTTCAAGGCCCTCTGGGAGGCCGCGAGGTCAAGCGAGCTGGCAAGGGCAGAGGACGCCCTCTTCAGGGTTCTTGGGAGGAGGCAGGCGTGACAGAAGCGCCGGGTGGCGCCGCGGCCGGGATTTGAACCCGGGTCACGGGCTTGACAGGCCCGCATACTATGCCGGGCTATACTACCGCGGCGCGCCATGAGGACGCACATTGCCAGAAGCTATTAACTTTTTCTCTTCTTCCCAGCGAGTTAAGGGGTCCCTGCTGGGGGGCTGCTGGGTCGTCAGTGGGCCCGCTGTCGTCCAGGCGTCCAGCGACTTTGAGGTGCTCGGCTATCGGCCAGACCGTGACGTCAGGCTTGTCGTCCCAGTTGGAAGGTCGGTCATACTGGTCGGTGAGACCCGGCCAAACGTGACGAGCGGCCAAGTAATTGAGTGCGACAGGAAGTCAATCGATGCCATATACCAGCTCAAGCAATCCCTTGACGGGTCAAGGAGAATAGTCCTCGTCGGGCCCACCGACAGCGGCAAGAGCACGCTGGCCTCCTTCATCTACAACGCGGGCCTGGTCAACTTCGTTGCCAGTGTTGACGTTGGGCAGAACGAGGTCTATTGCCCAGGGTTCGCCGCCGTCTCCTCGCCCCAAAGGCCCTTCGTCCCAGGCTCGGTCGCGGGCGAGCCGAGGGCCTGCCTCGTCGGCGACTTCACGCCCAGGGGGCTCGAGGCCGCATACCTCTACTGCGCGGCGAGGCTCCTAAAGGGAGTCAGCGACTTCGTCGTAGACACCGACGGGTGGGTCGAAGGCGGGGGACTCGTGCTTAAGGCCGCCCTCGCGGAGGTCCTCGACGCCGCGGTTGTCGCCGTCGGGCTTGATGACGAGGCTAGGAGGGCGCTCAGCTCGTACCTGGGCGACGTAATCTTCGTTGGCAGGATCGCCCCAAGGCCCAAGAGCCCCTCTGAGAGGAAAACCAACAGGGACAGGCTGCTGGCCTCCTGCCTCCTCGGCGCTAGGAGAAGGGTCCTCAGCTATGACCTGCTGGTCGGAAGGCCTTTCACGGAAGACGTCAAGGGGCTTATAGCGTCTGCCTATGGCGAGGGCTGGGACCACTTCGCTGTGCTTGAGAAGATCTCAGAGAGGTCGGGGACGGTCACAATCCTGACCAAGTTCATGGGCGAGGTGAACGCCATAAGGCTCGGCAGGGCCAGGGTCGAGCTTCAGCCAACGGAGGGAACCTAGGGCAAGGAAGCGGTTTAAGGCTTAGGGTGAGGTCACGGCGGTGCGCCCTCACGTGGCCGAGCTGGCCAACATGACATTAACCTGGCCTTTGTGATTTAGGGCCAGCAGGTGAGGCGCCCCCAAGGTCGCCGTCTGAAGCCTTAAACCCTTATACTGCGATTTTGGACTAACAGTTCGCGGTGACGGGGTGAGTTGAGGGCCAGCAGCAAGGCCTCAGCCATCGCAGCCATCGCCATAGTTGCCATCATGGTCCTGTCGTACGCCGCCTATTACATAGGCAGGCCGAGACCGCGGATAGAGCCTCCTTCGCCTGAGCTTTTGTCGTCCTACGTCGGCGAGGGTTGGGCCCTGAACTCGAGCAGGTCCTTCATAGCCACCTTTAAGGCGGGGTCCGAGGAGGCCTTTCTGACGTTCCTCAACGGCTCAACGACCACCTACAACCTGAGCCAGACGGTTCAGAGAGGGGGCCTCGTTACGTACCGCGCGGAGTTTGAGATGCCTGGGCCAAACGGGAAGCCTGACGGCGGTCTGCCCCGGTGGGTGAGGGTCTACACCTTCACGGGCCCTGACGGCTCTTACCTAGTTGTTGAGGTCTTCAGCGCTAACTCAACCCAGCTTGACTGGACCCTTGAGTCCCTTGAGAGCAAGTTCGGGCCGCCGTCCGAATTTGATGGGGTCAAGTACTACGCGGAGATGCCTTACGCCCCCCTGCTTAAGATCATTTACGTGTACGCGATCTATAAGGAGTACCTGGTCGTTGTCAGCACCAACGCCTCTGTCCCCGAGTCCTCGGTCGCAGCCCTCGCAGTCAACTACGCCCTTTCGCTGCCGTGACCCAACCGCGACAGGTGTGATAGGCCTTGGCCACGAGCAAGGAGAAGGAGTATGAGAGGATCGTGTCCGAGATCAGGTCGTGCAGGGCCTGCCCGCTCCACAGGCTGAGGACCAACGCTGTCCCCGGCGAGGGGGACCTGGACGCTGATGTCATGCTCGTTGGCGAGGCCCCAGGGAGAAACGAGGACGAGCAGGGCAGGCCCTTCGTGGGCGCCGCTGGGCAGCTCCTTAACGAGTCCCTTGACAGGGCAGGGATGCCCAGGCGCTCCGTTTACATAACTAACGTCGTAAAGTGCAGGCCGCCTAACAACAGGACGCCCACAGAGGAGGAGATAGCGGCCTGCGTCGGGTTCCTCAAGGAGGAGATAAGGCTCGTGAGGCCCAAGGTGATAGTCGCCCTCGGAAACACTGCCGGCTCCACGCTGTTCTCGCTCGCAGGCCTGAAGTGGAGGGGTGCCACGGCCGAGAGGGGCCGTAAGGTCAGGGCGACCATAGAGGGCGTAGAGGTAATAATAGTCCCAACCTATCACCCGGCCGCCGCCCTCTACAAGCCTGACCTCAAGAGGGCCCTGCAGGACGACCTGTCAGAGGCAGCGCGCCTCGTCGGGAAGGGCGGGAGGAGTAGGACGCTTCTCGACTTCATGGGCGACAGGTAATTTTAGGCTAGTTGTGAGGTTGCGATCGAAGCCCTAGCCTGAGGGTCCTGAAGCCCCTTGCCGCCCAGGCGGGGGTGACGGCCCGAAGGCCTCCGGGGCCGGAGAGGGCCCTCAGCGACCTCTTGTAAGACCACAGCGCAGCCGACGCGGTAAGGAGGGCCCCGAGCGCAAGGGCGGCGAGGGCTAGCAGCGCTGTGCCCGCCACCGAGGCGCCCGTTGACGCTATCTGCTGAATTATCTCAGGCCGCGCCTGGCTGTAGCTGATAACGCCCAGGTACCACGTCAGCTCGTCGATGACCGCCGCCTCCATTATGTTTATGGCGTCCTGGGGGTCGGTCGGCAAGAGGGCCGACGCGTAGCCCATGTAGGCAGAGTCTATCGAGCTGAGCAGGCCCCTCTTGGCAAGGTCAACGGCGAGGGTCGTGTACTCCATCTCGAGCTCGTTCGCATATGATGACGTAACGTAGCTGGAGGAGAAGCTCCTCGTCTCAATGAATATTATGTTGAGGGCGTTTGTGAGGGCGTCCTCATAGACGCCTATCGCCGCCAGGTACTGCCCCTGGGACAGCAGCTTGTCACCCTCTGAGACGAGGAAGTTCAGGTCGCTCTCCATGGCCTGGAGTATGGCAGCGTCCGAGTAGTCACCCATGGACTCGAGCTGGTTCACGTAGTACGCTATCAGTGAGTCCGCGTACTTTATGCCGACGTCCGTGAATTGACCGACGGCCGTCGCTGTTGACGTGATTAGCGACGACGTCAGGTTCGGCCCCTCAAGCAAAGACGCGTTAGCCTCCATGAGCCAGCCGATAGCGCTGAGGATCCTTGCCTTAGCCATGGCTAGGTAGTAGGCCGGAAGGTATAGGCTTGACGAGTTCACCTGCCCCGCGATGCTGCCCGCGTAGCTCGCGTAGTAGAGCGCGTCCGCGAGCCTGGCGAAGGCCGTGGCCATCAGCTCGTCGAAGGTAAGCGTGCTTGACCTGTTCACGTAGGACTCGGCCGACGACATCATTGACAGGGCCTGGGAGTAAATGGACGTGGCCTGCCCCTCGAGGAACGAAGACGCGCTGCCGCCTCCCTCAAGGACCCTCAGCGCCCAGAGTGTGTAGTTAGCGGCCAGGGCGTTCACGTAAGCCGTGAAGGCGAGGCTTGCGGCCGCGTACGGGAGGGACTCTACATACCTCTCTGCGAGGCCGAGGTCGGCCTCGCTGTCGTTAACGAACTGCTGCACCTCAGCGAGGACTGAGGAGGCTGAAGGGGACAGCTCTCGTAAGGCCGAGGAGGCCTCGTGGAGGACCTCCTCCGTGTAGTTCACAAAGTAGGACGTGACGTTAACCATTACCTTGTTGAAAACCTGAGGGGCCTTCACGCTGACGTTTGAGCTGAAGGGATAGGTCCCGAACACCCTCCCTAGGGCCTCGAGGAGGCCAGCGACGGGGACCTTGTCAGTGTCGTTACAGGCCTCGAGGGCCGTGAGCTGATTACCGACAGGGTAGACTATGCCAAGCCCCTGGGACGCGGCGGCCTCGCACTTGTAGGTGAGGCCGCCTATTGGCCCTGAGAGGCCGGAGGGGCTCACAGCGCCAGTTATTGCATACCTGTGCAGGGCATTGTCGCTGAGACCTGTGGCAAGGGCGAAGGTGGCGAGCATCACGCCGAAGCTTCCCGAGGGGCCTTCGATCTTCCCGGTGGCGTTTATGTGAACCTGGAGGTTGTAGTTCTCCCAGTTAAGGCCCGCGTAGACCATGGCGACCATGTAGGCCATCTCCATGCTGTACAGGGTCGAGCCGCCCACCTGCCCCGAGTTGTCGGTAACTGAGACCTGGCCGGAGCCGGGGTAGGTAAGGGTCACGGTCACGTTGATCACGACGCCGCTGTTGCCGTAGACTGCCGGCAGAAGGACCCAGGTCGTCCTTGACCAGCTCAGCTGCTGGGCGGAGGCTAGCGGGGCGGCCGTGGCCAACAAGAACAGCGCCGCAAGGGAGAGCGCCACGAGGTCCTTCAAATTTAAACCCCCGGTTGCCTGAACCCTCCTGGAGAGGTTTTAGAGCTGAGGTGAAGCCGCTTGGGCGGAAGGAAGCAGCCTAGGCTGAGGGAGGCCCAGATAGATGAGAAGGCCGGCTCGGCCAAGGAGCTCAAGATAACGCCCGTCCAGGTCGTCACCAAGGAGAAGGTCATGCAGAACCAGAGGCTCATGGGGCTTGTCTACCTGGTTAGCAGGCTTGGGCCCATACACGAGAGGACCCTGCACATGATCGTCAACGAGGTCCAGGCCAAGGGCTTTGACCTCGGTTACCAGTTCTTCAAGGTGGGCCAGGACCCCTACAGCCCCGCCCTCAAGAGCGACATAGTGGCGCTCCTCTACGTCGGCCTGCTCGAGTCGGAGCCCAGGTACAAGAAGCTCGTAGTCAGCTCGGCCGGCAAGGAGGCCCTCGAGAAGGTGGGCGTGCCCAAGGGGCTGCAGGACCTGGTCGAGTCGTCGATACAGGAGCTGAAGTCCAAGAGCTCAATGATGGACGCCAGGATAGACGTGGAGCTCAGGGGAGGCTCCACCAGGAGGCCCAGTGGCAGGCCCCCTATACCCAGGATTTAGCTTAAAGGGCGTAAGGCCCCTCTCCCATTTCAACCCCTAATTACCGTCCTCACCCCCTAACCGCAGTCTGGTGCCCTGGGTGTCGGCCTACGTTCACCTGCTCAGCAAGGAGGCCAGGAAGAGGATCATAGAGCTGCTCGCCGCGTCCAGGGGGGTAAGGAGGCTGGCCGAGGAGCTCGGCGTGACGCCAGCGGCCGTGAGCAAGTACCTGCGCGGGACCACTCACCCCTCCGACAAGGTGATGGCCAGGGCCATCCAGCTGGCCACGCCTGAGGAGGCCGCCGAGATCTCAAAGATCGTGGCAGAGGTGCTCCTCGAGGGGGTAAACGACTACGTTAGGTGGTCGGTCGAGAAGGGCGTCGTGGACCCCAGGGTCTCAATAAAGCTCTCCGAGCTTGCTGCCAGGGCGGGGCTTGCGAGCCTGTCGTCGAGGAGGGCCGTGGAGGTCATAGACGCCAGGACCTAGCTCTTAGGTATCCTGTACCTGAACCTCAGCCCAAGGAGCTTGAACTCCTCGGCCGCCTCGACAAGCCAGCCAGCGAGGAGGGAGGACAGCACCTCGACGGCGGTCTCGGCGTCCATGCCGAGGGCCTCAGAGGCTATGGAGGGGTCCACCCTCTCCCTGAACCTTACCTTGAGGGCGTCCACGAGCTCAAGGAGGGTCATCGACATTGAGGACCTGACGAACCTCCTGACGAACTCGAAGTCCTCCTCGCTCAGCGTCGCCCTCTCAACTAGGTCCTGCCTCCCCCTGGCCCTGGCGGCCTCCCAGTACCTGAAGAGGGGCTCATAGTCGTCAACTAGCTCACCAGTTGCGAATGGCGGCCTTCTCCCCTCGCCCAAGGCAGGTGGTACGGGGCTGCCCAAAGGTTATAACGGTGGGCGTCAGCCTGAGACGGTGACGCTGGCGGAGGCCTCGAAGCCTGACTGGGTCACCACGACAACCTCCACCTGCGTCGAAGGCGCCAGCTCGAGGCCCTGGCAGACGCCCCCGACGGTCACCGCCTCGCCGGAGCCTATCGGGACCTCGGTTAGGTTGGCCGACGCGAACGGGCTCGTGGTGGCTAGCCTTGTGATGGAGCACAGAGTAGTCCCATTCATGGCGTTTAGCTCGAGCAGGCTTATGGCCGTCGACACTGAGGTGGAGGGGTTGTAGACCCTCACCACGACTATCGTCGCCGGCCCTCCCCCCTGGCCGAGCGAGGATGAAGAGGTCACGTTTGCCGACAGGATCACGACCCTCGTCGAGACCTGCCAAGGCAGGTGGAGACTTGCCAGGAGGCCCGTCAGCCATATGTATAGCAGAGCGGCCGCCGCGGCGGCTATGACGACCAGCATCACTATCGCTGCAACCGTTGAGAGCGCCGCCCTCAAGAGGCCCACGTCTCCATATGGTGTTTTGCGAAGGAGCCGTTAATAAGAGCGCCTGGCCCTCTCCCTCACCTGCCCCCGCGAGGGGGCTCGAGGACCAGCAGGGTCGGCCCGGAGGGGAGGGAGCCCGGCGTCAGCTCGACTTGCTGCGAGCCAACCCTCACCACCTGGTGCTTCCAGTGTGATAGAAAGGCGTCGAGGGGGTCAAGGGGGACGTTGGAGCCCGGCACCCAGTAGTGCGCAGGTATCACGACCCTCGCCCCAACGGCCAGGGCCCACCTAACGGCCTCCTCCTGGTCGACGGTAGTGACGTCGCCGGCGGGCACTATGGCCACGTCGACCTTCCCTACCCTGTCAGCGCTGGAGCTCGACTCCCCGACGTCGCTGAGGTGAAGGACCCTGAGCCCCTCAGCCTCGATCACGTACGCCGTCACGTGGCCGAAGAGGGAGCCTCCTCTCGAGTCGTGGCTCAGCCTAACTCCCCTGACCCTGGCCCAGCCGACGTCGATGACCCCCTCGGCCCACCTCACTACCCGCGCGCCCGGCCCTGAGGCCAGCTCGACAGCGTTGTGGTCGTAGTGGTCGTGGGTCACCAGGACTAGGTCGGACGAGACCTTACACCTAGGGAGGTTTAGGGAGTCACCGTCGTGGGGGTCTATTGATATCAGGTGGCCCCCAACGCTTACCG
>JBMFHE010000002.1:108301-182073 GCA_049977005.1 Acidilobus sp.
GACATAGTGGCGGTCGTCCTGCTTATAGTCATAGCGATAGCGGCGGCCGTGATAATCTACATGTGGCTGAGCGGCCTGATAGGCGCGGTCCACACGACGTCCTCGAACACCCTTACAGAGAAGCTCGAGATAACGGGCGCTAACGTGAGCTCTAGCGGAAAGGTAACGGTAACCGTGCTCAACCCAACCGGTAGCCCGACCGCCACGATAGTTTCAATTGAGGTCGAGTCAACGAACGGCACACTGCTCTGTAGCGCAAGCGTCCCATCTACCACAGTGACTCCGGGAGGGACTGCAACTATACCTGGAAGCTGCTCGTCGCTGTCTAACATGACAGGCCAGCCCGTCGAGGTCGTGGTCGTGACCAGCTCGGGGTACCAGGCATCATACCAGACGGTCGTCAGCTGAGCCTAAGTTTTTAAATTAATTTTAAATTGAGTTAACTATTTCACGAAGCTTTCTTATCGGCCGCCGCGAGATAGAGCGCCGTGTCGGAGCTGGAGGAGAGGCTCGCGGCCCTCCGCAATCTGCAGGATAGAATACTTGGCTGCAACCTATGCCCGAGGCTGAGGAAGTTCGACGTCGAGGTCGGCCTGAACCCGCCCAAAAGGTTCAGGGGGCAGGCCTACTGGTCGAGGCCGGTACCGAGCCTCGGGGACCCCATGGCCCCCATCGTGGTGGTCGGCCTGGCCCCGGCCCCCCACGGCGGGAACAGGACGGGGAGGATGTTCACGGGCGACCAGTCGGGCAACAACTTCTTCAGGGCCCTCTACGAGGCGGGCCTCGCCAACAGGCCAATTAGCGTCAGCAGGGATGACGGGCTTGAGGTCCGCTTCGTCTACATAACGGCCGTGCTCCACTGCGCCCCGCCCGACAACAGGCCCCTCCCCCAGGAGGTGGCCAACTGTTCCAGGTACCTTGAGGAGGAGATCAGGCTCCTGCCCAACGCGAGGGTCTTCGTCGCCCTCGGCAGGCTAGCCTTCGACGTCCTGACGAGGATCTTCGGGGTCAGGTGCGAGTTTAAGCACGGGCAGGAGTGCAGGCTCCCGGACGGGAGGTGGCTGATAGCGAGCTACCACCCGAGCCCCAGGAACGTCAACACAGGCACCCTGACCATTGACATGCTTAGGGCCGTCTTTGAGAGGGCCAAGGAGCTGGCGGGTGTGAGGGTTGAGGGGCGAGCCGGCTGAGGTAGTCCCGGGCCTCTTCGCGGGCCCCGGCTGCCTTGACCTCGAGGAGTGGGGCATCGACGTCGATTACATAGTCACGCTTGAGCCCTCCTGCCCGGCAGAGCACCCGAGGGCCAGGAGGCTCGTCTACCCAGTCAGGGACATGGAGGTCGAGCCCGTCGCCAACGTGGCCGGGGCCATAGCGAGCATAGCGAAGGCCCTCGAGGGCGGCAGACGGGTGTACGTGCACTGCTACGCAGGCTGCGGGAGGACCGGTACCGTCGTCTCGGGCTACCTGATACTATTCAGGGGCATGAGCCCAGAGGAGGCGGTTGCAACCTTTGAGGCCGCGAGGGGCTGTGGGCCTGAGTCGGAGGAGCAGCTCATGTTCCTCGACCTGCTTGAGGTCATGAGGAAGAGGATGGGGCCCTGGGAGGCCCTCAGGGAGCTGGCTGATAGCCTTGGCGTCGGCGACCTCGTCTCGAGGCTCTGAGGCCTGCGAGCTGGCCCCCCTTCTCGCCGTCGGCTCCGTCGTTGAGCCCGTAGCCCACCCGAAGCCCGGGGCCGTCACGAGGCTCCTTGGCCAGCCCGATAAGGACGTTGTTGCCTTCGCCCTCCACTCGGCCGCCGTCACCTCCGCCGCTGTTGCCTCATGTAACGCCTCCATTGAAGGCCTCCCCGACCCGATTCTCGTTGGCTTGAGGGCCTATAGGAGGTCGCTCGAGGCCCTCGGCGTCAGGGTCAACGTGGGGCTTGGGCAGGCCATGATGATAATACCCCTCTCAGCGGCCCTCGCCAGGTCTGGGAAGGACGTTAGAGGTATAGCCTCCACGGCCACGGGGATTGTCCTGTCCTCCTCGCCTGAGGCCGCGGCGGAGTACTACGAGATCCTTCGCCTGCTCTCTCCAAGCCACCTTGGCGCCTACAGGGGGCCGCTCCCCGACGTGATAGGCGGGCGGCCCACGGTAGGCCTCGGGCAGCTGCTTAGGGCTGTCAGGTGGGACCTCGTGGCCTCTGAGCTGACCAACGGCTACCCGCTGACGCTTCGCGCGGTCGCTGACATAAGCTCACGGGGAGGGGTTAGCGAGGAATCCGTTGTCGCGGCGTTAGCTGACGTCCTGATCGAGGCGGGGGACACGCTTATAGCGAGGAGGTGGGGGGTCAGGGCGTTCCTGGCGTCGAGGGCTGAGGTTTTGACTTACGTCAGCGAGCTTGGCCCCGGGAGGGCGATGGCGCTCCTGGACCCCCTCTGGAGGGCGAGGGGCTGGAGCCCAGGGGCGGCCCTTGACATAATCGCCGCCGCGGTCGGCCTTTACCTCGTCTCGAGGGCGCTGGCCAGACTGAGTTAATTTCCTGAGGCCCCAGGGAACCCGGTGGCCCCCGTGAGGAGGGGCAGCGGCCTGCTGCTCCACATAACGTCCCTCCCTGGGACGCCCCTGGTCGGCGAGCTGGGGCCTCAGGCCCACGAGTTCCTCGAGCTCCTCAGGGAGTCCGGCCAGAGGTACTGGCAGGTCCTCCCGCTGAGCCCTACATCCCCTGAGCACGACAACTCCCCCTACAGCGGCCTCTCGGCGTTCGCAGGCAACCCCATCCTGGTGAGCCTTGAGCTCCTGGCGGATGAGGGCCTCCTGACGAAGGACGAGCTCTCCTCCCTGCCAAGGTCCGACCCGTCAAGGGTTGACTACGATGGGGCCTACGTGCATAAGTACAGGCTCCTGAGGCTGGCTTTCTCGAGGTTCAAGGCTACGGGCGACTACGACAGGTTCGTGGACGGCAACTCCTGGTGGCTGGAGGACTACGCCCTCTACGTAGCCCTCAGGGAGCACTTCGGCAACAGGGACTGGGGCTCCTGGCCTGAGCCCCTCAGGAGGAGGGTTAGGTCAGAGCTAGAGGCGTGGAGGTCAAGGCTGAGGGAGAGGGTCGAGCTCGAGAAGTTCGTCCAGTTCAAGTTCTTCGAGCAGTGGTCGAGGCTGAGGGCCCACGCCAGGCGGCTGGGCGTACAGATAATTGGCGACATACCAATATACGTCAGCTACGACAGCGCCGACGTCTGGGCGAACCCGAGGATCTTCAAGCTTGGGAGGGACCTGAGGCCCCTCTACGTTTCCGGCGTCCCCCCTGACTACTTCAGCAAGACCGGCCAGCTCTGGAACACCCCGGTCTACGACTGGGACGAGCTCAGGAGGGAGGGCTACCTGTGGTGGGTGAGGAGGATGAGGCACTCGATGTCGCTCTTTGATGTGGTCAGGCTTGACCACTTCAGGGGCTTCCTGGCCTACTGGGAGGTGCCGGCGGGCGAGAAGACGGCGGTGAACGGCAGGTGGGCGAAGGGCCCCGGGGAGGCCCTCTTCAGGGAGATCATGAGGGCCGCGCCGAGACTGCAGCTGATAGCCGAGGACCTAGGCTACATAACGCCAGACGTTATTGAGCTGAGGGACAAACTCGGCATACCCGGCACTAAGGTCCTCCAGTTCGCGTGGGACGGCAACCCCAACAACCCGTACAAGCCCCACAACTATACGAGGAACTTTGTTGTCTACACGGGGACGCACGACAACAACACTATAGTTGGCTGGTTCTTCCACGAGGCCAGCCCCAGGGCCAGGGCCGAGGCCCTGAGGTACATGGGGCTGAGGGACGCCAGGGAGATAAACTGGGCCTTTATAAGGCTCGCCATGATGTCGGTCGCCGACGTCTCCATATTCCCGGTCCAGGACGTCCTTGGACTCGGGCCGGAGGCCAGGATGAACAGGCCTGGGACCGCCAGGGGCAACTGGCTCTGGAGGCTCCCGTCAATGGACGGCCTCTGGAGGGCGGCACCAAGGCTTAGGGAGATGGCCCAGGCCTATGGGAGGGCCTAGCGCCTCCTAAGCCTTCCCCTGTGGAGCCTCATTACGTGTCCGGCGAAGACCCTGTAGGCCACCAGAACGACCGTGACCCAGAAGACCAGGTGGGCCGCTAGGAGGGACGCGGGGTAGACCGCGGCGCTGACGGCGAAAAGGAGGCCTATTGAGGCCCTCGCCACGGCCTCCTGCCTCAGCTCCGCCCTAGCCTCTGGCGTAACCCTGGGGTCGTTGAGCACGCTCCTCAGCATCCCTGCCCAGGTGAACGCTATGGCCGCCATGACGCCTGCCAGGTACTGGAGGTTCCCTGTCCTAAGCATGACAGGCAGCGCTGATATGAGTATCAGGACGATTATGTCCAGGATCGGGAACTCGCTTGTGGTGGGAGGGTAGCTAAGCCTCTCGACTACGTACCTCCACCAGAACCACACAACTATGACGTTTGTGACTATGAAGTCTGCCAGGGAATAGATGGTTATCCCTGAGCTCTCAAGGGACTGCGCGTTGAAGGCCAGCGCTATCGCGACTATCATGGTCGACAGCTCCATGACTAGCACGTTCACTGTGAGCCTGGCCTCCCCCCGCTCGTCCCCGCTCATCACCATGGTCCTCAGAGGCCCGCCTGGTAAGAGAGCCTGAGGGCCTCCAGGTAGTCCTCAGGCCTCCCGACGCTGATCCACTTTTCCCTCATCTCTATAGCCTTCACCTCGCCCCCCATCTCGATAAGCCTCTGGAGCCCCTCGACGAGCTCTATCTCGCCGGTATCGCCCTTGGAGCGCTTTACGTCAGATAGGGCCTCGAATATCCTCGGCGAGAACACGTATATCGCGGCCATGGCCAGGTCGCTCGGGGGGCTTGAGGGCTTCTCGACGACGCCCCTTACCCTGTGGACCCTGTACCCCTTAAACTCCTCATGGCCTGACGGCATTATCACCCCGTACCTGCTTGGGTCGCTGACCCTGTGGACGAATAGCACAGCGTCAAGGGGCTCCGAGCTGAAGAGCTCAACGCCGACCCTGTAGTAGCTCAGGGGCAGTATGTTGTCGTCTGCGTTCAGCACAAACGGCCCGTCCACGGAGTTCCTCGCGAGGAGGACGGCATTGCCGTAACCCCTCATCTCCGTGTCGAGGACCAGCCTCACCCTTGCCTGAGGGGGGCCCCTCACGCTGAGGTAGTCAACTATTAGGGACGAGTTCCTGCTGAACACGATAGTTATCGGGTCGAGGCCGAGGGCCTCGAACCTCTCGAGGATGAAGTCGATGAGGGGCTTTATGTACATCCTCCCCTCGCCGTTCAGGCCTATGAGGGGCAGAAGGGGCTTCGGCAGCACATAGGTTATGTTCCTCATCCTCGAGCCCTTGCCGCCGGTTACTATAACTCCCTCCAAGGCCTCCGTGCCCTCAGGTCTCATGCTTTGGCAAATAAGTTCTGTGAACTCCGAGTCCATCCGCCTTATTTCCTTGCTGACGCTTGGCGTCAAGGGCAAGGGCCTTGGAGACGAAGAGAGTAATGATACTTGGCATCGACGGCTACCTGGGCTGGGCCCTCGCGCTGAGGATGTTGAGGAGGGGGCACGTCGTTTACGGCATCGACAACCTCAGCACGAGATATAACGCCGCCCTGGCCGGCGAGGGCTCCGCCTTCCCTCTGCCAGAGCCCAAGGAGCGCGAGCAGAGGCTGAAGGAGCTGGGGGACCTCGTCGCCTTTCAGATAGCCGACATAACCCAGCCTGGCGTTCTGAGGGAGGCCGTAGAGCGCTTCAAGCCGGACGTAGTGGTTCACTTCGCCGAGCAGAGGGCCGCGCCATTCTCTATGATGGACGAGGAGAGGGCCGTCTACACTATGTACAACAACATCATTGGGACCATGAGGCTGATCTACGCTCTCAAGGACAGGCCCGAGGTCCACATCCTGAAGATGGGGACCATGGGGGAGTACGGAACCCCTAACTACGACATTCCTGAGGCCGCCTACGTCGAGTTCACGTACAAGGGTAAGAGCGACCTGATGCCGGTCCCTAAGTTCGCGAGCTCCTGGTACCACTGGACGAAGGTCCACGACACGCACAACCTGCTCTTCGCGAACAAGGTGTGGGGGCTCACGGTCACAGACGTGAACCAGGGCCCCGTCTACGGCACCAGGACGTCAGATATGCTCCTCAGCGGCTCACTTGAGGACCCCTCGGCTCAGGTGGACGAGACCCTGAGGACAAGGATTGATATAGGGGACGCCTTCGGCACCGTCATAAACAAGAACATAGCGAGGGCCCTCGTGAGCATGGCGCTCTTCCACAGGGAGGGCAAGAAGCTCCCCCTCTACCAGTACGGGAAGGCCAAGCAGGTCAGGGGCTTCATAAGCCTCGAGGACAGCATAGACGCCCTTGAGCTCCTCATCAATAACCCCCCTGCCGAGGGCGAGTTCAGGGTCGTGAACCAGTTCCACGAGCTCCTGACCACGGGCGAAATAATCTTCGCGATAAGGGACTACATGCAGTCCGCCTTCGGCTACGAGATTCCGATCGAGTGGATCGAGGACCCAAGGGTTGAAAAGGAGGAGCACTACTATAACCCTGAGATTAAGGTCCTGCCCTCCCTCGGCTTTAGGCCGAGATATGCCTTCAGGCAGCTCCTCCCCTCCATGGTTGAGGACTTCAGGAGGTACCTTGACAGGCTGCTCGCATTCAAAGACGTGGTGGGCGAGGTAAGGATCGGCTGGAAGACAGGCCTCGGCTACACCAAGAGGGTGCTCAGGAGGGAAGGGGGTTAGCTAGCTGGTGGGCCCGGCCGGACTTGAACCGGCGACCTCCGCCGTGTCAGGGCGGCGTCCTAACCAATCTAGACTACGGGCCCACCGAGGGCCTCTCAGGACAAGTAGGGATTTAAGCATTACGTAGGCGGGGGCGCCTTTAGTAAGGTTTAAGATATTTAGATAGCCTTAGCTTGAACTTGCACAGGTACGCCATGGAATACAAGTGGAAGGCCCTCTCGGTCACAAGCGTCGGCACGCTTATGTCAGCCATAGACAGCACCGTAGTGCTCCTGGCCCTCGTCCCCATAGCCGAGGACCTGCACACTGACTACGTCACGATAGTCTGGATCGTGGTCGCTTACCTTCTCGCGAACACCTCACTTGTGCTGACCCTGGGGAGGCTTGGAGACAGCTACGGCAGGAAGAGGATATACAACCTCGGCTTCGTGGTGTTCACGGTTGGTTCCCTCCTCTCGGCCCTGGCCGTCACGGGCCTCCAGCTAGTCGTCTTCAGGGCTGTTCAGGGCGTCGGCGCGGCCATGATGGTCTCCAACTCCCTTGCCATAATCTCTGAGGCCTTTCCGGTGACCGAGAGGGGGAGGGCCCTCGGCATTAACTCGATAGTCTGGTCCAGCGGCAATATAGTGGGAATAATCCTCGGCGGCGTCATAATCACGTACACGACGTGGAGGTGGATATTCCTGATAAACGTGCCTATCGGCATCTTTGGCACCATTTGGGCTTACGTCACGCTCCGGGAGACGAAGGCTAACAGGTCCGTGGAGCCCTTCGACGTCCCTGCGGCGCTGCTGTTCACAACAGGTGTGCTCGCCCTTCAGCTCGGCGTCACCTATGGGCTGCTGAGGGGTTGGACTGACGCCTACACCCTAGCCTCCTTTATTGCGTCCCCACCACTACTCGCCGGCTTCGCACTCTGGGAGCTCTATAAGGCCAAGGACCCAATAATTGACCTGAGGCTTTTCAGCAGGAACCGGATGTTTACAGCCTCCATATTCACGGCCACCGTCCAGAGCCTGGCCATGTTCGCGGTCAACTTCCTGCTCCTGTTCTACCTTGAAGGCATATTTGGCCTTCCAGTACTCAC
Organism: Acidilobus sp.; assembly: GCA_049977005.1. Lineage (GTDB taxonomy): Archaea > Thermoproteota > Thermoprotei_A > Sulfolobales > Acidilobaceae > Acidilobus. The sequence continues at coordinate 116,167 of JBMFHE010000002.1, forward strand.
GGCATCTTACCTCATAATCCCAATGGCCGTCGTAAACATGGTCAGCGGCCCCATTGGGGGGAGGTTGACCGACAGGCTGGGACCGAGGCCGGTCGCTACCGCGGGCCTCATCATCCAAGGCGTTGCGCTATACCTCCTGGCCTCAATGACAATTAATACCCCCCTGTGGCTCGTAGCCCTAGTCGAGGGCATCTACGGCCTCGGCGGGGGCCTCTTCTGGCCGTCCAACACGGCGGCCGTCATCTCATCGGCTCCCAGAGAGAGGTACGGCACGGCCTCAGGCATGCTTACGACCTTCAGAAACACTGGTATGATAATGAGTTTCGCCGTCTCGCTGACAGCGGTCACGGCAGCCCTTCCTCCGTCTTACGTCTACCAGCTCTTCGTCGGCACGCTGACCTCGAGGCTTCCGCTCAGGCTTGAGCTGAGCTACCTCAGCGCCCAGGCCTTCTCATACCACATATCCCTGGCCCTCCTCGCGCTGGCCACCGTGCTCTCAGCGCTTAGGAGCTCGGGGAGGCTAGGACGTCATCCACTAGGGCTAAGGGCCGACATTAAGGGGGTTCAGGCCAACGAGGCTCAGGGCGAACAATAATAATCTCTAATGGCCCCCTGACCGACGGTGCGAGGGTTGGCCAAGGTCAGGAAGCCTGCTCACGCGGGCACGTTCTACCCAGCCACGAGAGAGGAGCTGCTCAAGAGCATTGAGGACAGCTTCACCCACAGGCTGGGCCCAGGCAGCCTTCCAAGGACCTCGCAGAGCAGGGTAAGGTCCAGCGTCGGCTACCTGGTCCCCCATGCAGGCTACATGTACAGCGGCCCAGTGGCAGCCCACAGCTACTACGCCCTCGCCCAGGAGGGGGCGCCCAAGGTAGTCGTTGTTGCGGGCCCAAATCACACAGGGCTTGGGGAGTCCGCCTCGGTGTGGAGGGGGGACGCCTGGGAGACGCCGCTCGGCCAAGTCGAGGTCGACAACGAGGTAGCAAAGCTAATAGTCACGAACTCGAGGTTCTTCACCTTCGACGACGACGCCCACGTCTATGAGCACTCCGTCGAGGTCCAGGTCCCATTCCTTCAATACATATTCGGGTCATCGTTCAAGCTGGTCCCAATAGTGATTAAGCTTCAGACCCCTGAGGTCTCCGCCGACCTGGCCTCAGCCTTAGTTAAGGTAATGAAGGAGAACGCCGTTGACCTGGTCTTCATAGCAAGCAGCGACATGAACCACTACGAGCCTCATGACGTGACCGTCCGGAAGGACCTAGAGGCCCTGAAGTACGTTGAGAGCCTGGACCCGGAGGGGCTCTTCAGGGTCTTGGAGGCAGAGGACATCAGCATGTGCGGACCTGGCCCAACCATGACCTTGCTATATCTTGGGAAGATGCTCGGGTCCAAGAGGGCGAAGATACTGATGCACGCGACCTCTGGCGACGTGACGGGGGAGAAGGACTGGGTTGTGGGATACGCCTCCGCTGTGGTGCCCCTGTCAGGTGATTGAGCTCCTTGAGGCTGAGTGTGACGCTCCCACAGATAGTCCTCGGGCTTCCAGCAAAGAACGTGGAGAACCCTTACTTGGCCGCCCCCTCTGGTTCAGCCAGGGTTGAGGTTAATTATAAGGAGGGCTGCCAGGGCTTCACCGCCGCTGGCGTCCCCCAGGAGGTTGCAGTCAGGCTTCACGACTTCTGGTCTAAGCTTGCCGCTGGCCTCGAGCTGAACGGCTGCCTCTCCCTTTCGCTCCTCTCGACGGAGGGGCGCCCTCCGCCCTCCTCCCTCTACGCCTCGCTGACCGTCGCCGTGCTTCACGCCGTGGCCAGGTCCCACTCGGACGTCCTAGATGAGTACGAGATCGTCGAAATGGGCAGGATGTCGGACCCCTGGGAAGGCCCCAACTGGTGGCAGGGCGCGATCGACGCGATGAGGTTCTGCTCCGCGACGGGCAATAGCGTCGCCTACAGGAACGACGAGGAGGCCATTGAGCTGGCTAAGTTAAGGGTCTCGACATCCCATGAGGCAAGCGAGGTGGTCGGGGAGGGGGCCTCTGCCGAGGAGCTGGGCGAGAGCGTGTATGACGCCTTCATCCACGCGATAGGCCAGGCCGTGCTTGAGGCCTCGGACGAGGTCAGGTCAGGGTCCTCCCCCTCTCAGGCGGCCCTCAAGAGGTCCAGGGTTCAGAACTCTGTCGCGTACCTCCTGTACGGCGTCAGGCCCCCTGAAGGTCACTGCGTCTGGGTCCCAGGCCTCCCTGGCGTTCTCGAGCTCGTCTGCATCAACGGGTAAGTTATTAGTTCAACCCCACTATATACAGCCGAGAGAGCTTGACCTGCAGGTCAGCCGTCGTTAAGCTCGGGGGCTCAGCCATCACGATCAAGTCGTCACCTGAGACCGTGAACTGGGAGGTCCTTCACGAGGTCTCGGGGGCGCTGGCAGAGTACGTCTCGTCCGGCGGAAGGCTAGCGCTCGTACATGGAGGGGGGAGCTTCGGCCATTACGCGGTCTCCAGGGAGGCTCAGAAGAAGGGGTCACTAGGCCCCCTTGAGGTAGCAGTCGTCCAGAGGGAGATGCTCGTCCTCGCTATTGCCGTGCTGAACGAGCTAATACAGGCCGGCGTCCCGGCGACGCTGCACGCGGCCCACAGCATGTGCACCTCCTCGGAGAGCTGCGACCTGACTCCCATGGTCAGGGACTATGAGATGGGACTAGTGCCGGTCACTTACGGAGACGCCGTCCTGAGGGGAGGGGTCGGCGAGATCGTCAGCGGTGACCTACTCGCTGCGAGGCTAGCCACGGCGATCTCCGCGGAATGCCTGATATACGCCTCTGACGTAAAGGGTGTCATAGGGCCCAACGGACAGGTCCTTAAGTCCGTGAGGCCTGGTGACCCCATAGGCAACGTGAAGTCCTCAGGGCCTGACGTGACGGGGGGCATGACGAGAAAGATAAGGGATGCGGCCTCGTCAACTGCCAGGACAGTCAGGATCGTCAGGTGGGACGACCTGAGGGCAGCGCTTAAAGGGGAGGACGTGGGCACGCTGGTCCTCAAATGAGCGGCGTCAGTTCGGGGGTTCCCTTTATTGTCTTCACCGTTCAAGCCATGCCAGGGTCCTCATCCGCCGCCGTGAAGAGCTAGCCGCCCAGGCTTAAAGCCTCAGAGCCTGAAGCCTGGCCAAATCCTCCTGGCCTCCTCCTCGTCAAGCTCAACCCCTAGGCCGGGCTCGTCGGTGAGCCTAATTATGCCGCCCCCCGCCACGTCAATTATCCTCTTCCTCTGCTTGACCAGCCTTTCCCAGAACGGCAGGTCATGTCCGTGAAATTCGAGAAAGCCGAACGTGTTCGAAACCGACGCGGCGTGGGCAGCAGCCATTGTCGCCAGCGGGGAGCCTATGTTGTGCGGCGAGACCTCAATATCGTAAAGTGCCGCGAGCTCCTCAACCCTCCTCATCTCGGTTATGCCGCCGACCTTTGCGACATCAGGGCCCCAGACGATCGATCCAAGGTCGACAAGGTCCTTGAACTGATAGACCGTGTAAAGGTTCTCGCCTACCTCAATCGGCACCCTGCAGCTAGACGTGATGACCCTTAGCTCATCAAAGTTCGTCAACGTGGTGACGGCCGGCGTCGGGTCCTCAACCCAGTGGGGCCTCACTGGCTTAAGCGACTGACACAGCCTGACGCCGGTCACGAGGTCGTACCTCCAGTGGAGATCGAACATTATATCGACCTCATCACCTACCGCCTCCCTCACGGCCCTCGCCAACGTTGACAGGTAGTCTATCTCGGCGTTGGTAAGCCTGCCTGACCTGAGACGCTTGGGGTCGGTGTAAGGTGTGGGCACGTCTAGGTCGAACTTAATGGCCCTCCACCCCTCAGACTTGAGCTGCAAGGCCCTCCTCGCGTACGCCTCAGGCGAATAGTCCTCGTTCCACTCCTCGGCAGTGAGCCTCCCATGGACAGGCGTTGGGGCCTTCAGCCGCCCCCTCTCAACGTGCTCGGCCTCTTGTAGCCAGGCCGGCTCGACCGGCATGAGCGTTGAGTCCATGGCCTCCAGGCCCTTGCCGGCGTGGGCGTCGACGTAGACGGGTATCTCGGTCCTATCGCCTCCCAGAAGCACGTAGATGGGTAAGTTCAGGAACTTGCCAACTAGGTCGTAGAGGGCCATGTCGATGGCCGAGATGACGTGATATGCCGAGGTCCCCGCGTAAAGGGTTGCCCACCTGAGCTTCTGCAGGACCCTGTTCAGCTTGAGCGCGTCCTCACCTATGATCAGCCTGCCCAGCCTCTCAGCGATCTCCCCGGCGCCGGGCGTGGGCCCGGCCTCGCCGGTACCGTAGAGGTCACCGGCGTAGACCCTTACGAAGGTCCACTCGAAGTTCGACTGAACGGTGAAGTGCGAGAAGCCGGTGATCTTGAGCTCCAACCTCCCTCACCAGTCATGAAATGAATTATGGGAGCTAATAGTTCAGTTGAACAACCATGGGATCTAGTCTCAGATCACTTTTAAATTAAAATATCTTTGAAGGGCTGTTGAATAGGACGACGGTGGGCTCGGTGAGGCCATGGGAGAAGCTCTTCCCTGGCGGCCTACCGTATATCGAACCCCTTGACAGGCCCATCTTCTCAATACTTGACGAGCAGGCCAGCAAGGATCCCAGCAAGTGCGCTGCCGTGCAGCTCGAGACTGGGTCCTGCTACACATGGTCGTCGCTGAAGTCAATCTCATCAAAGGTCGCTGGCCTCCTCAGGTCCCTAGGCGCGGGCAGGGGTACCCAGGTGCTCTTCGCCGCGTTTAACAGGATCGAGGCGCTTGCTGGCCTCCTCGGGATATGGAGGTCAGGGGCTACAGCCGTCCTCGTAGACCCCCTGACCATCAGCGAGGACCTTTACCTTCAGCTCGAGGGCAGGGGCATAAGGCTCGGGGTGGTTTCGTCGGCCTTCTATGAACGTGAGGCCGAGACGCTCAGAAGGGCAGGCGTCCAGGACGTCCTTGTAGTAGACGGGACGCCGAAGGAGACAGGCCCAAGGGTCCACGGGATGAACGAGGTAATGGCGAGCGATGAGGTCATCGGTGACGAGGTTAGGGGCGGCGACAGGTCGGTCATAATGTACTACGCCGGCATAGCCGGGAGGACCATGCAGGTCTACCACACCCATAGGGCCCTCTCGACGGCCGTTGAGGCCCTCAGGGTGAGCATGGCGCTTGACTTCACGCCCATCTCAATAGTCGTCGCCCCCCTGACCCACGTACTGGGGCTACAGGTTAGCACGCTAACGCCGCTGGCCTCAGGGGGCTCGGTCGTGATGATGCAGAGGTGGGACAGCAGGGCCGCGGCCAAGGCAATTCAGTTCTACGGAATTAACTTCGTGTCCGGCGCCCCCCTGATGCACGATGAGCTCGCCGACGCGGTCTCAAAGCTTGGCGTCACAGTTAACGTAAAGCTTGGCCTGTCAGGCGGGGCCCCGCTAAGGCCTGAGACCCAGGACAAGTACGTGAAGACCATTGGAGCCCCCCTGGTTCAGTTCTACGGCATGACCGAGTCCTGGGTCCTTACCTACCAGCCCCTCACCGTCAAGGACGTCAAGGGGACGGTGGGTGCCCCCATCGCTGACGTTGACGTTAAGGTCGTCAACCCTGACAACCCAGGTGAGGAGAGGGGGATCGGCGAGGTCGGGGAGCTCCTGGCCAAGGCCCCGTGGCTGATGGAGGGCTACGAGGACCCGCAAGAGACGGAGAGGGCCTTCTACCAGGGCTGGCTCAGGACCGGCGACCTGCTAGTTATGGATGAAAGGGGCCTGCTCTACTTCAGGGGCGTCAGGAAGCGCATGATCAAGTACAAGGCCTACCCGATATTCCCCAGGGACCTTGAGGTCATGCTCATGAAGCACGAGGCCGTCCAACAGGCATACGTCTACGGCGAGCCTGACCCAGAGGTCGGCGAGAGGCCTGTGGCGAAGGTGGTTCTAAAGCCAGGCAAGACGGCAACAGAGCAGGAGCTCCTTAACTTCGTGAACTCGAGGGTCGCGTTTTACAAGAAGCTTCACAGGGTCTACATTGTCCAGTCTATTTAGACGACCCTGAGGCCCTCCTGGTCCTCCTCGTCCCCCTCTTCTCCTTCTCGCTGGCTGAGGGGGTCCCTGAGGCGGGCAGGCCAAACATATCGAGGGTCAGCTGGCCCTTCCTCTCCTGCCTCGGCTGCTCGGCGACAGGCTTGGGCTCCTCCTTGGCCTTGCGTCCCCCGCCACCCTTCCTGAGCTCCTGCCTTATCCTCTCGGCCGCCTTCATTATGTCCTTGGCTCTCGGGCCTGCGAGGTACTGAACCTCCTGCTCGCTAAGATCATAGGATACGACCATGCCCGCCGCCCTCTCTATGTCGCCTTGCCTGAACATTATGAAGAGGTAAGGGAGGACGTCTGACTTGAAGAGGGACTGCGACACGCCAAGCCTCGGCGCGATCTTTGAGGCCACGCTGTCCCTTAGCTGCCTCACGTCCCTCAGCTTTGCCATCAGCGTGATCCTGGCAGGGTATGAGTACCTGTTCTTCAGCAGCTCGCCGCTCTTCCTGGCTATAGCGACGCCTGGCCCCATCAGGTCGAAGACGTAACTCAGGAGGTCCCAGTTGCCGGCCTTTGACCTGGACAGGAAGAGGCTGGCCCTCGAGAGCGCGTCCCAAGCCCTGTAGGCGTCCTCAGGGTCACCGTACTTGTTAGGTATGTTGTCATTCAGCCAGGCCATAACGGTCTCATAGTCCTCCTCCGAGTTTGTGATGGCCCTCTTGGCCTGCCAGCCCTCCTTGGCGTAGAAGACGCCGTTCAGGGTCCTCCAGAGGTCGATGCTCTTGTCCCTGCCCCTGACGAGGGCCCTCGCTAGCTCCATCGTGACCTTGCCGTAGCCCTCCGCGACCGCCTCAAGGTCGTTCACGCAGGCCCTCACGTCACCCATGTTCTTCTCGGCTATGTACCTCAGGGCCTCCCTGTCGCACTCTATACCCTCCTTGTTACAAATGTTCTGCAGGAGCCCCACGACGGCGTTTAGCGGGAGCTCCTTGAACTGGATCATCAGGACCTGGTCCCTCAGGGGCCTCAGGGCATCACCCCAGGGGTCGTTAGCCGTCAATACGATCGGGTTCTGGGTGGTGGGGATTATCCTAAGCAGCTCCTCAAGGCCGCCCGCGTCCCCCTTGGCGCTCATCCCGTCAACCTCGTCGAGCAGTATGAGCGTGAGCTTGCCGAAGAGGGGCCTCCTATAGGCCGCGACGCCAACGGTCTTCCTTATGTCCTCTGCCCTCCTGTAGTCGCTGGCGTTGAGCTCGAGCAGCTCGAGGTTGTAGTCCCTGACCACGGCCTCCACCAGGCTCGTCTTCCCGACGCCAGGGGGGCCGTAGAGGAGTACTGCCCTCTTCTCAGGTACCTTGCCCCGGACCCAGCTCTCAATCCAGGTCAGGAACTGGCTCTTGGCCTCCTCCTGGTCGACGACCTCCTCAACGTGCTTGGGCCTATACTTTATTATCCATGGAAGGGCCTTGACCTCTTGGCTCATGATGTCGCCCCGTACTTCTTGCCCATCATGGCCAGCCAGGCAAGGAAGGCGCTGAGCTGAATATCGTCGTCGCTTCCCTCGACTATCCTGAAGTGTATCTCGCCCAGGTAGTCAGCTATCAGGACCCTGAGCTCCTCAGGTATCTTTAGGTCGTTGCTGAACAGCTCCCTGTGGATCTGCCTGACCACGTCCTCCCCGCTCAGACCGTACTCTATCATGAGCTTCCTGAGGAGCTCCCTGGCCCCCGTGAAGTCACCCTTTAGGGCGACCTCTACCATCTCCCTTATGTCCTTAGGTCTTGCCATCCCAATGACCTTGTAGACCGAGTCGACCGTTACCCTTCCCAGCGAGGCGGCGGTCTGCAGTATGTTGATTGCCCTCCTCATGTCTCCCTCTGAGACGTCATATATTGCGTCGAGGGCGTCCTCGTCGTACTCGACCTTCTCGTTCTCAGCTATGAACTTGAGCCTCGCCACCACGTCCTCCTTGCTTAGGGGCGTGAACCTGAAGAATGCGCACCTGCTCTGAATGGGGTCAATTATCTTGGAGGGGAAGTTGGCGGCGAGGATGAACCTAGTGTTGGCGCTGTAGAGCTCCATAAGCCTCCTCAAGGCCTGCTGGGCGTCAGCCGTCATGTTGTCGGCCTCGTCTAGCAGGACTATCTTGAAGGGGATCTCAGGCGGCGTCCTGCTCCTAGCGAACTCCTTCACCTTCTCCCTAATGGTGTCGATGCCCCTCTCGTCGCTCGCGTTGAGCTCAAGCATGAACTGCCTGTAGCCCTCCCCGTAGAGGTCGTGGGCCAGCGCGTGGGCTGCGGTGGTCTTGCCCGTGCCGGGCGGGCCTGCGAAGAGCAGGTGTGGCATGTTCTTCTCCTTCACGAACTTCTTGAGCCTCTCAACTATCTCCTTCTGGTTAACTATCTCGTCAAGCGTCCTTGGCCTGTACTTCTCAGCCCACAGGAGCTCTATGGCCGTACTCAAGGCCCGTACCCTAGGACTCGTTAGCTTTAGGAAAACTAATAAGGGCGATAAGGGTCGTTACTCCCTTCCGGCCAGACCTGCTCCCTTCCGCCCGCCTCTCCGCTTATTGCTTCCAGCCGGTCAAAACACAGGGGGCCCGGTTGAGGTTAGCTGAGAGAATGAAGCTGATAGAGCTTGACTTCCTGCTGAGGCCAGCGAAGGTTATGATATTGAAGGACTACAGCCTCGTCCTGCCGGAGGGGAGGCTGAGCGTCAAGAAGGGCGACGAGGTCGACGTCCCACGGTGGCTTGCCAGCGTCCTGATTTCAAGGGGGATCGCGAAACCTAAGGACGAGGTCGACGTGAATTACATAAACAGCTACCACTACAGGGAGAGGAGGAGCTCTACGACGTCTCAGTTGGTCCAGCTTCCTCCAGACTTCTACGTCACCGTGGGGGACTACATCAGGAGGCTCGAGGAGCAGATCAAGGTTCAGCCCTCCCACATGCTCATAAACGACAGGGACGTCAGTGAGAAGAACCTCCTTGAGCTGTCCCAGCTCAGGCTTAACAAGATAATAAGGCTTGCCCAGACCGACGCGGGCGACGAGGCGCTCCCCAACATGACGCCTGAGGAGGCCCTCCTCTACTCCTCAATTAAGGAGACCATAGAGTCCTGGAGAAGGTACGTACAGGGTCTCATCGGGGGAGGCGGCGCATGAGCGAGAGCGCCTCACAGGAGCTGTCGATAGGCGAGAAGTTCAAGGAGTTCCTGAGGAACTTCCGTGACGCCTCCGGCCTCAAGTACATGGATAGGATACACAGGATGATAAACCTCGACATGTCAAGCCTGTTGGTCGATTACCCTGACCTCTACAGGTACAGCCCCGAGGTAGCAGAGGCGCTCGTCGACTCGCCGGCCAAGGTGCTCAAGGAGTTCGACGACGCGCTGAAGGACGTCGTGACCTCGGAGGACCCAGATTACGCTAAGAGGAAGGGGAGGTTCCACGTAAGGGTCCAGGGCCTCTATGAGTCGACCAAGATCAGAGATATCAAGACGGCCCACATGGGGAAGCTCGTCCAGGTCGAGGGCATCATAACGAGGATGAGGCCGGTCAGGAGCAGGATGGTCAGAGCGATGTTCAGACATGAGAAGGAGGGGTGCAACGCGGAGTTCCTCTGGCCTGACAGCGAGGACGAGCAGCTCGAGGACAAGATCGAGAAGCCGCCTGTCTGCCCCGTCTGTCACGAGAGCGGCGGTAGGTTCGTACTGCTTAGGGACAAGTCAATATACATAGACTGGCAGGAGCTGACCCTCCAGGAGAGACCTGAGGACGTTCCTGGGGGCCAGATGCCGAGAAGCATAGCGGTCGAGCTTACCGAGGACCTCGTCGACATAGCCAGGCCAGGGGACCTTGTAACGGTCGTCGGTATTGTTGAGCCCTCTCCTGTCGGCAGCGAGAAGACCCCACTCTTCGAGCTTAGGATAAAGGCGAACAGCATCAGGGTCTCAGAGAAGGTCCTTGAGGAGGTCGCCATAACCAGGGAGGACGAGGAGAAAATCCTCGAGCTTGCCAAGGACCCGTGGATAAGGGAGAGGATAATCGCCAGCATAGCCCCGAGCATCTACGGCCACTGGGACCTCAAGGAGGCGATAGCTCTGCAGCTCTTCGGGGGAGTCCAGAAGGTCATGCCAGACGGGACCAGGGTAAGGGGTGACATACATGTTCTGTTCATAGGCGACCCAGGAGTAGCCAAGAGCCAGCTGCTTCAGTCGGCCTCGAGGATAGCACCTAGGTCCGTCTTCACGAGCGGCAAGGGCTCAACCGCGGCAGGCCTCACAGCCGCCGTCCTCAAGGACCCCAAGACGAGCGAGTACTTCCTTGAGGCCGGGGCCCTCGTGCTGGCCGACGGTGGGCTCGCCGTGATAGACGAGTTCGACAAGATGAGGCCGGAGGACAGGGTTTCAATACATGAGGCCATGGAACAGCAGACCGTAAGCATATCGAAGGCCGGCATTGTGGCCAGGCTTAACGCGAGGGCCGCCGTTCTAGCGGCCGGCAACCCGAAGTATGGCCTCTACGACCCCCAGAGGCCTTTCGTAGACAACGTCAACCTGCCGCCCACGGTCCTCTCGAGGTTTGACCTGATATTCGTCGTTAGAGACCTTATCTCGAAGGAGCACGACGAGAGGCTCGCGCAGTACATACTTGACGTCCACAGCGACGTGTCCAAGTTTGCCCCTGAGATCGACCCGCAGCTGCTGAAGAAGTACATAATCTACGCCAAGAGGTATCACAGGCCAAGGCTGAGCGATGAGGCAAAGGAGATAATCAAGGACTTCTTCGTGGCCATGAGGTCAACCGCGCTGAAGTACGGAAGCGAGGGCCAGATACCTGTGCCGGTCACCGCAAGGCAGCTTGAGGCCCTCGTGAGGCTCTCAGAGGCCCACGCAAGAATGAAGCTCAAGGACGTGGTAGAGGCGGAGGACGCGGAGGAGGCCATAAGGCTAGTCCTGTCGTTCCTCTCGTCCGTAGGCATAGACATAGAGTCAGGGGTCATAGACTACGGTATAATATCCACTGGGGCCTCGTTCCACGCCCGGAGGCTCATGACAGTGATTACGGACACCGTCAGGAGGCTTAGCGAGGACGGCCGCCCGTGCGTCAAGCACGATGACCTGGTCAAGGAGGTAGTTGAGGCTACCAAGGTCTCCAAGGAGAAGGTCGAGGAGGCCATAAATAAGATGAAGCAGCAGGGCCTCCTTATCGAGCACAGGACCGAGTGCTATAAAGTGATGTGAGGGGGTAGGGCTGCCGCTCCCCGCCGTAGTTGAGAAGCTCATGAAGGCCCTCGGCTACACCGAGCTATACCCTCCGCAGAGGGATGCCGTTGAGGCCGGGGTAGCCGACGGGGTAAACCTTGTAGTGGCCTCCCCCACAGCCTCAGGAAAGACCTTTATCGCAATGGCTGCCATGGCCTCAAGCCTTGAGAGGCGCCCCTCCTCAAAGGTGTTCTACACGGCCCCGCTCAGGAGCATAGCCATGGAGAAGTACAGGGAGTTTAAGTCGGCCCTGGGGGCCCTGGGCTACAGCGTCGGGCTCAGCATAGGGGACTATGAGGAGGCCGCGAGGGTGGACAGGTTTGACGCCGTCGTGACGACCTATGAGAAGCTCGACTCCATGATACGCAACACGCCTGAACTGCTTTCCAGGCTTTCGGCCCTTGTGGTCGACGAGATACATTACGTCGATGATGAGAAGAGGGGGCCGATCATAGAGACGTTGCTCTCCAAGGTCCTCTATAAGTCTCCCTCGGCCCAGGTCGTCGCGCTCAGCGCCACGGCACCGAACGCCGCTGAACTGGCCAGGTGGCTCGGAGCTAAGCTCGTCAAGTCGGACTGGAGACCCGTCCCCCTGTCGGAGGGAGTCTTCAAGGACGGCGTCATCTACTACTCAGACGGGAGGAGGAAGGAGGTCGAGGAGGTCTCGGCGAACCCCTCCCTAAACCTTGTCGTGGACTCCTCAAAGAGCGGCGGCCAGACGCTCGTCTTCGTTCAGTCCAGGAGGAAGGCAATCCAGCTGGCCTTGTCGGCAGCGAAGCTCATCAGTCGCAAGATAACCTACGACGAGAGGGTCTCCTCGGATGTCGCTGACGCCCTCCTCTCGACCGAGGGGCCGAGGGCCCTGAGGGAGGAGCTCGCGGAGCTGGTGAGGGCCGGGGTCGCTTACCACCACGCAGGCCTCTCAAACGAGCAGAGGGCCCTAATAGAGGACGGCTTCCGGCGCGGCGGCATAGCGGCCATATTCGCTACGCCGACCCTCGCCGCTGGCGTAAACCTCCCCGCCCGCAGGGTCGTGGTCGCTGAGTACCTTCGATACGAGGAGGGTATGTGGAGGCCTATCAAGGTCTTCGAGTACAAGCAGTTCGCCGGCAGGGCCGGCAGGCCTGGCCTGGACCCCTATGGGGAGGCGATAATCGTTGCTCAGAGGGGGGACACCGTAGAGGATCTGGAGAATTACTACATCAGGGGGGAGCTGGAGAGGCTCCAGAGCAGGCTCTACGGCCTTAGGGGTGTGAGGCACTCGGCCCTAGGCGCCGTCGCCTCAGGCATAGCTGACGACGAGCAGTCCCTCGTAGAGCTGCACAGGAGGACCCTCTACTACGTCCAGAGGGGCGACGAGATGGTAAACAACGTCGTGAAAAAGTCGGTGGAGGACCTAATTAAGTGGGGTCTCATAACCAGAGTCGACTCAAAGCTGAGGGCCACCGAGCTGGGGGCGGCCCTCTCAAGGACGTACCTTGACCCAGCGTCGGTTCCAATACTTCGCAAGCTCCTGGCCAAGATGAGGAGGCTGACCACCCCAGCCCTCCTCTACCTGGTCGCCGCCATGCCCGACATGACCCCCGTACCTACAACCAGCAGCGAGGCTGAGAAGATAATGGATGAACTCGTAGAGAGGGCCCCAGAGCTGATAGAGGCAGTCGACTGGACAGAGCTTGACGCCGTCGCCTCTGTCAAGACTTCGCTGGTCCTATTGGACTGGATAAACGAGGTCTCAGATGACGACATAGCGAAGAAGTACGACATAGGCCCCGGGGACGTCGCGTCCGCTGTCGACACGGCGAGGTGGATAGCTAACTCGCTGGCTGAGATCTCGCCACTTCTAGGCCTTAAGGACGAGGTCACCTCACAGCTGAGGCTACTTGCCAGACGTATCGAGCACGGGGTCAAGGCCGAGCTCCTGCCGCTCGTGGCCATTCCAGGCGTAGGTAGGGTCAGGGCCAGGAAACTTTACGACGCGGGCTTCAAGAGCCTTGAGCAGCTAGCGACCGCTAAGGTGGAGGACCTCCTGAGGGTCCCTGGCATTGGGCCGGCGACGGCCGCGTCCATACTTGAGTTCTTTGGAAGGAAGGAAGAGGCGGCTAGGCTGAGGGGGAAGGAGAAGGAGAGGAGGGGTCCCGGCCTAATGAAGTACCTCTAAGGCATGGTAACAGGGATGGGCAGAGAGGTGTACGTGAACTCCTCCGAGGTCACTTCCATTCCGTTGACGGCCAGCCTAGTCATTATGTCGCCTGCGACCTCCTCGTTCTTCCCTATCTGCTCGGGGAAGATGGCGCCTGGCCCCCTAAGCTTGCCCTCCAGGACGGTCAGTGCCGTGAAGCCCAGCACGCTCCCTGTGATCCTGGACATCGCCGTGAAGTCGCCCTCAGGCCTCGTGACCTGCGTGAACCTGATACCACGGCCGTCGCCGCCGTAGACCTCGACAACCATGACAACAACGTCCCTGGTCTCAACGTGCATCGACCACAGGAGGGAGGCAAGCACGTCATCGGCCATCACCTCGACCCCGCCAACCCTCACCGGCCTATGCTCGAGTAGGCCGAGCTTCTTCAGCCCCTTGATGAAGGCCACGTGACCAGGCCACCTCAGCGTGAACTCGGCCATGAACTCAACGCCCGAGTACGTCCTCAGGAGCGTTCTTAGACCATCGGTCGGGAAGTACTCAAGCTCCCCCACGCCAGGCACATAAATAGTTCCCAGGGGGCCTATGAGGGGGTCTAGGGCTGAGGTCCTCCCGCCGACAATTATTCTGGCCGGCCGCCTATACTCGTCTATCAAGTCAGATATGCTCCAGCTGGGGACGAGCCCGAGCGGTGGGTCAGGCCTCTCGCTGATCCCGCCCACGAAGATCCTGGCCGCCCTGATGCCGTTAAGCCTCCTGTCCCCCACGCCGACCAGCATGTTAGAGAGTCCAGGGGCCACGCCAGCGTCCACCACCAAAGTCACGCCCTGCTTAGAGGCCAGCTCCGCCAGCTCGTCCGGCTCCTGAGGGAAGAACGAGACGTCCACGATGTTTACGCCAAGCTGTAACAGGCCCTTCAAGGCCTGGAAGGCTATGCTTCCGGGGAGGGCGGTGACGAAAAGGTCTACGTCGCCTACGGCGCGCTTGACGTCGTCAGGCTTAAGGGCGTCCGCCACGGCGTACTTTACGTGGGCCCTCTGAGCAGACCTCGTGACGACCTCCTGGCTTTTGTCTACCAGGACTACGTCGTGACCCTCCTGGGCTATTACAGAAGCGGCGACTGTGCCGACCCCGCCTGCCCCGATTACGGCGACCCTAGCCACTCGCTTCACCCCCGGGCTCTGCAGTTCCGATCCTCATCATCTCGTCAGGAGACCCTCTTATCTCCACAGCCCGGGGCAATTAATGCATACATGGCAGCCCTAATTATTGTTCATCGCTCTGCGTGAGGCCAAGCTCTTCACGGGCCCTCCTCAGCAGGTCCTCGACCCTCCTTAGGAAGTCCCCGACGCCGCTCACGTTGATTCTCCCAACCTGGATCATCCTGAGCCTCAGGGCGGTCGCGAGGCCGCTCAGGAGCTCGGCCTCGGTGCTGAGCCCCGTGAAAGGCCTCCTTATTACGCGCTGAGCCTCCATGGCCTCCTCAACCACCTTCAGGGACCTCGCGAGCTCAAGGAGGGCCCTCTCCAGCGACCCGTCCCTAATCGACTGAGGGGAGCTAAAGTAAAGCGACTCGACCTTCTTCAGCGACCGACGGGCCTTCTCCAGGGCGTCCGCTATGTCCTGGGGCTCCATGGCAACTCTTAGCATATTGTACCCGGCTTAGGGCTTAATTGGCTTAGGCGTCCTTTGATCCGGTGCCCAGCGCTGCCACAGGAAGCCCTAATAGGTGAGGAGCTGCTAGGCCTCTCACTTATGGTCTTACTCGGAAAGGTGCTTGGCGATGTGGCCGAGAGGGCCGGCCTGTCTAGGCTCGTGGGCGAAATAGCGGGAGGGGCCGTCCTTGGGCCCTTCGCGCTGGGCGGCGTCCTTGACTCCCTCCTTAGGGCAAAGGTGTTTTACCTCGGCAGCGAGGTGATATTCCTATCCCAGCTCTCGGTGGTCCTGCTAGTATATGCGTCAGGGCTTGAGCACGGCTCTACCCCGCTCAGGAGGGCTGGCGGGTGGGGGGTTCTCGGGGCCGTCTTCGGGGCCCTGGTGCCTTTCCTGGCCTCCCTCTCTTTCGTCAGGCTTGGCCTGGCGAACCTAGTGCAGTCCCTCTTCATTGGGGCCGCCATAGCCCCCACGAGCCTTGCCGTGGTGTCCCACCTTCTTCAGAGGCAGCCTAACAGGAAGGTTATCGAGTTCCTCCTCTCAGCGTCAGCCATAGACGACGTTGTATCGCTGGTCATACTGACGGTGGCCTTAGGGGCGGCTGAGCTAAGGTCGTCCCCGTCCCCGATAACTGTCTTCAGGGTGGCTGCATTCTACTCAGCGGCCTGGATAATAATTTACTTTGTCTCCCTGAGGCTAGTGCCGACCCTCGTTGACATGGCTGGGAGGAGGTACCTCGTTGAGGCGTCTCTGGCCGTCCTCTTCGGCCTGATAGCGGTGATGCAGGCGCTGGGATTCTCGCCCATAGTGGCGGCCTTCATAGCTGGCGTCTCGTTGGCTGAGTCGGCGGGCTCAGCCGTGTTAAGGGAACTATCGAGGAGCCTGCTGTTGATATTTGGTTCAATCTTCTTCGTCGTAGTCGGGGCTGAGGTGAACTTCGGGGCCGTGGGCCTTGCCGGCCTGGCCGTGTCGCTCCTAATATTCGCTATCGCGCTCGCCTCCAAGGCCATCGGGGTTATCCCGTTCGCGTACGCCTACACGAGGGAGCTAAGGCTAACCACGAGCATTGCTATGGGCATGGAGGCTAGGGGCGAGGTAGGCCTTGCAATAGCCTCCATCGGGTTAGCGGAGGGAGCCCTGGGCCAGGGAACGTACGGTTCCCTCGTCGTCGCCATACTTTTGACCACTGTGGCCGGCGCGGCCCTCTTCGCTAGGTCCTGCCCCTCACGCTAAGCCTTGCGCTCCTCCTGAGTCTGACCCTGCTGGGCCGACGATATGAGGTCCCTTATGCCTACCATGCCGATCGGCGAGGCTGGACCTGCTATTGGCAGGTTGACCGGGATGAACACCAGCATGTTCTTGCCCTCCATGCCGAGCTCGTAGATCATGTTCATCCACCTTAACATGAACGCCCTGTCGTTATTTACGTAGAGGTTCGCGGCCTCAACCATCTTCTGGGCAGCCTCGTACTCGGCCTGGGCTAACGTCACCCTCGCCCTCCTCTCCCTCTCCGCCTGGGCCTGCCTTGACATAGCCTGGACAAGGTCAGGCGGTATCTCTACATTCCTAATCTCTACTGACGTCACCTTGACGCCCCAGGCCTCGGTCTTGCTGTCTATTATGTTCCTTGCCAGCGCGGCCACCTTGTCCCTCTCGGCAAGAAGCTCGTCAAGCATCGTCTGGCCTATCACCTCCCTCAGCGTCGTCTCAGCGGCCAGGCGCGTTGCCACGTTATAGTCCTCTACCTTTAGCACTACCTTCTCTAGGTCGACCGGCTGGTAGTACATGACGGCGTCGACTATGACCGGCACGTTATCCTTGGTCAGGGTCTGCTCCGTCCTGAAGGCTATCGCCTGGAGCCTTGTCGAGATCCTCATGGGCACCCTGCCAATTATGGGGGGAACGTAGACGATCCCCGGGCCCTTCAGACCAGCAAACCTGCCCAGTATCAGGACCGGTATTCTCTCCCACTCATTAACTACCTTGATGCCGCTTAACAGGATCACGGCAACTATGAAGACTATGAACGCTATAAGAATCTCTAGGGCCGGGTTCAAACCACATAACCCACTGATACCAGGGGGCTTGGCACTAAAATGCCTTTTGGGACCTCAGACCTCCGCCCTCTTCAACGGCTCTACAATTAGCGACAGGCCCTCCCTCCCCACGACCCTGACCTGCTCCCCCGCCCTGACGGGGACCTTGGACCTCGCCCGCCAAACTATGCCCTCGACCCTGACCTCGCCCTCAGGGTTAAGGTCAGTCACGGCAACCCCAACGGATCCTAAGAGGGCCTCGGGCCCTGTCATAACCCTCTTCCTCCTGGCAGGGCCCACTACCCACCTTATGTAGAGCCCCGCCACAACCCCCACTATACCTATGACCGAGTCCTCTAGGATCGCCTTCGGCGCCGTAGGGGCTGACGTAGTGATGTAGGGTATGTTTAAGGCCAGAAGGTATATGCCCAGGGCCGATATTATAGCCCCCGCCATAACAGCCAGGCCGTGGCCGAGCTTGAGCTCGAGCAGCATGAGGGCGGCCCCTATGAGGATCAGCGTGAGCCCGATCACGGACGCTCCCACAACCTCAGCGCCCACCAGCCCCAGGGCTATCGCCACTATGCCGACGGCCGAGAGGAGGAAGGTGGGATGGTAGAGGTCTATTAGAACGACGAGGAAGCCAAGGGAGATGAGAAGCCCGTCGACGGTGGGGTTGCTGAGGACGCTCAGGAACTGCTCATAGAGGTCCTCCGAGACCACCTGCTGAGGGTAGCCAGTCAGGTTCCACTCGGCGAGCGCGCCCTGAAGCGTATTAGATATGCCATTGATTAGGTGATACCTCAGCGCCTGCTGGGCCGTGTAGGCCTTGTCGTAAAGCACCATGTATGACGCAGCCGTCACGTTCCTTCCCCACCTGGAGGCCAATGACTCCATGAAGGCGAGCATGGCGGCCTCGGTGTGGTTCTGCTCGAGGGGGGTCCCGCCGACCACGATAGGCGTTGAGGGCCCTATGAAGGTCCCGTTCGCCATTATTATGCTGTTCGTAGCCATAGCTATGTAGCTGCCGGCCGAGGCCGCCATTCCGTCAGGGGGCACGTAGGTGTAGACTGGTATGCCCTCGGACTGAAGCGACTCTATCACGTCTATTATCTTTATCATGTCGCTGAGGTATCCACCGGGCGTGTTCATCACGATGACGACAGCCCTCGCGTGTACTAGGCCAGCGGTCTCAGCCACCCTGGCCATCATTGTTGACGAGCCGAGGTCGACAGGAACGTCGAAGTTAACTATAATGATGGGTGGGCCCTGCTGACCGTGCGCTGTCGACAGGGCGAGGCCGGTGAGCCCAGCGAGCAGAAGGAGAGCGGCTATGTAGACTGTTCCGACCCTCATGTGCCCCTCACGATCCTCTCATCCGTTTAAGGCTAAAAGAGTTCTGATATTACTTTATGAACCCGTGAGCACCGCGGAGGCCAGCGTCGGGTTCTTCTCTAGGCTGAGGTGGGGACCTGGGAGCGTTGCGACCGTGGTCCTTGTCGCTGTGGCTGCCCTGGCCCTTATCTGGTCCGGCTACTCCCAAAGGGATGCAGTACTTGAGGCCTTGGGCTGGTTCCTCTCCTTCATAGACGTCATTATAGTCCTCGTCAAAGGCCTTGAGAGGATAACCCCGAAGACACCGCCACCGGAGGACATAGTTGGGGCTGAGGGCGTCGTCGTCTTGAAGATATCCCCTCCAAGGGCCGGCGTCGTTAAGGTCAGGGGCGAGATGTGGTCAGCCACGGCCGACGAGGAGATAAAGGAGGGAGAGAAGGTCATAGTCACAGCCCGCCAGGGCCTTTACCTTAAGGTTAAGAAAAAGACGTAGGCCAGCCGTGCAAATTCCTCATAAGCATTTATACGCAAACCCCGTGAAACGGGTGTGGGCTCGGACTTGTTCACAAAGATCTCTGTGCTCTCGAAGATCTTTGAGACAAGGGATCACGCGGTCGTCATGGTAAGGGGCACCCCCGTGCTCATAGTCAAATATAACGGGACCTTCTACGCCATGGATGCCAGGTGCCCTCACATGGGCTGTGGCGTCCTCAGCGAGCTAGAGGACGGCCACATCGCTGTGTGCCCGCTTCACAGGGCAAAGTTTGACGTTCTGACGGGCCAGATGGTGTCGCCACCCATCGTTATGCCGGAGAGGCCCTGCGAGTTCGCCAAGGACTTGAGGGCGCCGCTGAGGAGGTACCCCATAAGGGTCTCCAGCGACGGCCTCCTCGAGATAGACATAGATAACCCTTTGACCTTATAACCCCCTAGGCCCTTCGCAGGGGGGAGACCTTGATAGCCTTTGACCTGGAGGTGAAGTCAATAGAGCAGTCTAAGCTTGAGGGCGTCAAGGTGGCGACCGCAGAGGGGGGAGGGGAAAGGGTGACCTTTGACGTGATAGAGGACCTATACGTGCTCGACCAGGGGCAGAAGGTGAGGCTCGTCGTGAGCGAGGAGAAGCCGTCCGACATAGACTCCTATGACTTCTGTGGCCACGGATACCTTGTGACCGATGAGGGCAAGGGCTACACGCTCCTCTCCCTGTGGGGCATCCTCTTCAAGTTCGAGCCCCCCATAGGGCTCAAGATGAACCAGAAGTACTATCTCTGCCTCAAGAGGACTTGACTTAGGAGGTCAGCTCCCAAAGCCTGTCACCTGGATGGTGAAGGTTCTCAACGACCTTACCCTTCTCATGAGCCTTGATCATCTCCCTTAGCCTGTCGCTCGTTACGAGGGCCCTTCCAACAGCCACGGGGACCTTGGCCTGCTGATCAACAATTGCTATTACCTTACCCTCAGTGAAGTCGCCCCAGACCTCCCTGACGCCAGGCGCCATCAGGTCGGCCCCCCTGCCCACGGCCTGGGAGGCGCCCCTGTCAACCTCAACCCAGGGGAGCCATGAGTAGCCCCTCTTGAGGAGGCACTGAAGCGTAGGTATTATTACCCCCTTGAGCCTCGCAAGGCAGGGAAGCCCGTCATCGATGTAGACTGTCAGCCCCTCCCCCTTCGCCTCCTCAACGTTCTCCCACCGCATGGGTGGGTTGCCGAGGGACTTCGAGACCTCATCCCTGAGGTCCCTCAAGGCCTTTTTAGAGAGCCTGAACCTAGTCGAGAACTTCCCCACCAACCCCTCACCTCACCTCGCGGGGACGCCCTCGCAGACCCGTTGCTCCCCATTTATTTGGTCGGCTGGCGAGCAGTCTTCACCGGGCGCCCCAGTTCAAGCCTGAGGCAGGAGGTTAAGGCTGTACCCACTTAGTGAGCTCGTCCAGCCCGCAGAGCTTTTAACTGGCCTTAGGGCTGAGGCCTTAGGAGCAGACTCATGACAGCACAGGCCGAGAGGGTGAACACGTTTAAGGTCATGAGCGAGTACCTCAACAATAACGTTTACGTTAAGCTCAAGGGAGGACTCAGCATAAAGGGCGTGCTGAAGAGCTTCGACCAGCACCTGAACCTAATACTTGACAACGCCGAGGAGGTCACGGACAAAGGGTCCAGGGCCCTCGGCACCATACTCGTCCGCGGCGACAGCGTGGTCGCGATAAGCCCCGCGAAGTGAGGTGAGACCTCATGACCAAGGGAACTCCATCGTTTGGTAAGATGGGCCGTGGCTACACCCACATCGTGTGCCGCAGGTGCGGCCGCAGGGCCTTCAACGTGGCGAAGGGCTACTGCGCCGCCTGCGGGTTTGGCAGGAGCAAGAGGATAAGGAGGTACTCTTGGCAGAATAAGAAGGTCAACAGGGTCAGGATAGTCTGAGCGGGTGCACCGGTTGGAGCTTAGGTGGGACCTGAACAGGAGGAAGCTCAAAGGGCTCCTTCAGCAGAAATCCCTTGACGCAATCCTCCTCTTCGGCGAGGCGAACATAACTTACGCCACCGGGATAAGGGAGCCCACGGGCGTGCTGATCCTGAGCGAAAATTGCGGCGATGCCCTCCTAACGTCAGTCCTTGACTATAACAGGCTTCTCGCAATGGCACCCAAGGACGTGGCCGTCAAGGCCTATTACAGGAGGGAGGGCGAGGCATCGGTCGGCGTGGGCGCAGTGCCGCCCAACGACCTAATATCGGGAGGCCTTGAGGACGCCGTGAAGGGCTACCTAGGCTCCTGCGGAGCGAAAAAGGTTGGGGCCGATCACGCCTGGGCCCCCTACTCGCTCGGCTCGCTGCTCTCAGCCCTCACCGCAGTTGACGTAAGTGACGACATAAAGAGGGTCAGGGCGATCAAGGAGGACTGGGAGGTTGAGGCGATAACCGCGTCAATCGACGCCGCCGAGCGGGCCTTCAGGGACGCCCTTAACCTTTTGGACGGCTCCCCAAGCGAGGCTGAGGTCGAGGCCGCCTTCCACTCCTCCCTCATGAGGCAGGGCGCGTGGGGCGAGGCCTTCCCTACGATAGTCGCCTTCTATGACCATACGGCCCTCCCCCATCACACGCCGACCACGGTCAGGCTTCAGCAGCCTGGGCCTGTCCTCATGGACTTTGGAGCTAACATGGGCGGCTACGTCAGCGATACAACCCGCACGCTCTGGCACGGCGAAGGAGGCGAGAGGTTCAGGAAGCTGATAGAGCTTGTCGTCGAGGCCCAGTCGGAGGCGATTGATGTAATAGGCCCGGGCGTGGAGGCCCGAAACCCTGACCAGGCCTCGAGGAGGGTGTTGGCTAAGGAGGGGCTCGACAAGTTCTACAACCACGGGCTCGGTCACGGGGTAGGCGTCGAAGTGCACGAGAGCCCCTACCTGGCCCCGAACTCAAGGGACGTGCTTGAGCCGGGCATGGTCGTCACCGTTGAGCCCGGCTTCTACATCCCGGGGCTTCACGGGGTAAGGGTTGAGGACATGGTGCTCGTGACCAACAAGGGGGCGAGGGTCCTGACGAGGCTTTCAAGAATCATCAGCTGACGGTTTGCCTGTTTAGGAGGCTCCTGACCCTCTCCCTGACCTCTGGTCCCATCGGCCTTCCGAGGACGGACTGGGTGAGCGTACAGAACCCGCAGACGTCCCTACTTGTCGGCATCCCGCAGTACTTGCACCTTCTAATTGGTTCCTCTGGCCTTGGGTACCTGCCCAACTCCCTCGACAGCGCCCTAGCGCTGGAGATCAGGAAGCTCGGGCTGGCCCTCTCGAGCGACTCGAGCATCTCCTTGATCGTCGTCTCGACGCTCTCGCTCGGCTTGAATGGGCAGACGGCAGGCGTGTATGGGACCCCGCCTATCATAACATAGGCCCTCGTCTCGTCCTCGTAGACGTCATAGAGGGGCCTCACCCTCCTGACCGCTGAGGCCTCGCCCTCCTCAACTGGACCGAGCTTGGCTATCTGGTCAAGCCTCTGCCCGAGGAAGTTCTTGACGGCATAGGTCATTAGGTCGTTCATGTTATGACCTGTCGCAACGGCGGTGGCCCCGAGCTCGAGGGCCAGAGCGTTCAGGAGGTACCTCCTTATCAGCCCACAGACGCTGCAGGCAGGCCTCCTGATCCTCCTCAGGATGTCTGGCAGGTAAAGCCCCACGAGCTCCTTCAGGTCAAGCTCTAGGCACCTTACCCTTCGCGCTCTCGAGCAGGCCTGTCTGAACGCCTCGAGCGACTCCCTTGAGTATTCGCCGATCCCCATGTTTATGTGGACAGCTATAACGTCGATCTTGAGCTGCTCTGAGACCTTGTCAAGTATGTCCATAAGGGCCGAGCTGTCCTTCCCGCCAGAGACGCCGACCAGGACCTTGTCGCCTGGCCTCAGCATGTCATACCTCTGCACAGACCTAAGTACCTTCTGCCTCACGTAGTCCAGGAAGTGTTCATCGCAGAGCCACGCCCTCGCATACTCAATCCTAACCCTTGCCGGCCCTCCGCACCTTATGCACTTCCCCCTGGGCTGGTCGTAGACCTTGACCGCGGACCCGTCGAGCAGCAGGGTCATCGCGTGTTGACAATGATGACCTGGCCTTAAAACCCTGAGCACTGATGCTATGAGAAGGCCGCCTTGGCGTTTCGCCAGCCGTCGAGGTTACGGGGCTGGAGGCTGGGGCTCTGGGGGGAGGGCCCTCGAGTAGGACCTCAGCCTATACCAGGCCACCAGCAGCAGGACCCCTCCCACTATCGCGAAGAGGCCCGTGTATAGGCTTCCGCCCAGGGAGGTCAAAATGTAAAGGATCCCCGTGAACATCGCGCCCTGGGCTGCCTTGGAGTACTGGCCGAAGGCCGCAGGCCTGTAGGCGAAAAGCCAGGCGAAGACCCCTAGGGCTGCCAGGAAGGCGCTGAGCACCATGAACATGTAGGCGGTCTGCCTCATCATTGCCTGAATCTGCTGAATTGTGTAGTTGTAGCCCTCCCTTATGGCCTCATTATACAGGGCCCTCGTCAAGTTAGACGTGGAGTTGGACGCTGCCTGAAGAAGAGGGTACGCGTTGATGAGACCGACAGCGCCGCCCGCGAGCCCAAGGAATATAGCGGTCGCCATGAGTAAACCTGCGGGCACTGGACCCCTAACCCTGCTCAAGTCGCTTCGCTTCCGCTCGCGAGGGCTTCTCTGATGGTTAAATATATCCAAGCACCATAGGGGACCGCTTATAACCTCGTCTCAGCAAGGACTCTGAGGGGGCCCGTAGCCCAGCCAGGATCAGGGCGCCAGCCTGCGGAGCTGGAGGTCCCGGGTTCAAGTCCCGGCGGGCCCGCCACAACCCTTAGGCCCCATAGACGTCCTTAACTCGCCAGGCCTGGCGCCCTTCAATTAAAAACCCTCGAGGGCCCCCTGCCCTCTAGGGCCCGGAGGGAGGCGCAGGCCGATGACCATGGAGCCCACAAGGGCCCGTGGCCCGGGTAGCTCAGCTGGCTAGAGCGCCGGGCTGTGGACCCGGAGGTCGCGGGTTCGAATCCCGCCCCGGGCCCCATGACGCATCCTGGGTTAGAGAATCCCTGAGACAGCTGTAGCGTCTTTAGCCCTCCCCTCAGCCTTTACCATGGGCCCCGATGATATATAGCAAACCGGCCGAGGCGTGTGAGGAAAGGCTCTCGGCTGAGGGGCCTTGGTTAAAGATAAGCTCAAAACCGCCTTATACATAGAGTGGAGGGTGTAAGGCGTGCCAGAGGTCCCCCTGAAGAGGATCGACAAGAACACGTGGATGATTGATAAGGGATTTAAGGGGTGCATGAAGGTCCCGGCCATAATCTATGCCGACGACCTCCTCATTGAGAAGATGAGGCAGGACCTGACCCTGGTTCAGGCCGCCAACGTTGCATGCCTTCAGGGCATACAGAGGTACAGCATCGTTATGCCTGACGGCCACCAGGGCTACGGCTTCCCCATAGGCGGGGTAGCCGCCATGGCGGTTGACGAGGGCGGCGTGATAAGCCCCGGAGGCGTAGGGTATGACATCAATTGCGGCGTCAGGCTCCTCAGGACCGACCTGACCGTCCAGGACGTGAAGCCCAAGATAAAGGAGCTGATAGACACTATTTATGAGAACGTTCCGAGCGGCCTCGGCAGCACGGGCAAGATAAGGCTCTCGATACGTGAGCTTGACCAGGTCCTCGAGGAGGGTGTCAGGTGGGCCGTCCAGAAGGGGTACGGGTGGGAGGAGGACATTGAGAGGATCGAGGAGAACGGCTCCTGGAAGCTTGCGGACGCGAGCAAGGTCAGCGAGACCGCCAAGAGGAGAGGCGCCCCTGAGCTTGGCACCCTCGGAAGCGGCAACCACTTCCTTGAGGTCCAGGTAGTCGACAAGGTCTTCGACGAGAGGCTCGCCAAGGCCTATGGACTCTTCGAGGGCCAGGTGACCGTGATGATCCACACCGGGAGCAGGGGCCTTGGTCACCAGGTCGCTAGCGACTACCTTCAGATAATGGAGAGGGTCATGAGGAAGTACGGGACTGTTCCCCCTGACAGAGAGCTGGCCAGCATACCCTATAACACGCCCGAAGCCCAAGACTACGTCAAGGCCATGGCTGCCGCCGCGAACTACGCCTGGACGAACAGGCAGCTCATAACCCACTGGGTAAGGGAGAGCTTCCAGAGCGTCTTCAGGACAGACCCTGAGAAGCTGGGGCTTCACCTGGTTTACGACGTAGCGCACAACATAGCAAAGATAGAAGAGTACGACATAGACGGCAAGAGGAAGAAGGTTGTTGTCCACAGGAAGGGCGCCACCAGGGCGTTCCCGCCGGGGAGCCCCGATATACCGGCGATTTACAGGCCCTACGGTCAGCCCGTCCTAATACCGGGCAGCATGGGCACGGCGAGCTACGTCCTGGCAGGGGTCGAGAGCGGTGTCAAGGCTTGGTTCACCGCGCCCCACGGGGCTGGGAGGTGGATGAGCAGGTCCGGCGCTAAGAGGGAGAAGACCTACAGGGAGGTAGTGCAGGAGCTCGAGGTCAAGGGGATCTACCTGAAGGCCAGCAACGTCGCCACCGTCATAGAGGAGATGCCCGAAGCCTACAAGGACGTTGACAGGGTTGCCCAGGTAGCCCACGAGGTCGGCATAGCAAGGCTGGTCGCCAGGATGAGGCCCATAGGCGTCACGAAGGGCTGAAGGCCTCCTCAACCTTTAAAACGCCTGGCTGCGCAGTTGGTAAGGCCGCTAAGGCGAGGTGCTAAGGAGTGGGCCATCGTAAGAAGTCAGCGCCAAGAAGAGGAAGCCTAGGCTTCATGCCAAGAAAGAGGGCTGAGGAGTTCGTACCGAGGGTTAAGACGTGGCCAGAGGTGAACGTCCAGAAGCCGACGCTCTTAGGCTTCCTTGGCTACAAGGTCGGGATGACCCACGTCTTCATAATCGACAATAGGCAGGGCTCGCCAACCTTCGGAAAAGAGGTGTTCAGGCCTGTCACAGTGCTGGAGACGCCGCCGATGTTCGTCCTAGCGGTGAGGGGCTACGCGTTCGATGAAAACAGGGGACTATACACCTTTGGGGAGGCCTGGGCCAAGCCCCCGCTCGAGCTGGAGCTCAACAGGAGGATAAGCACGCTCGGCGAGTTTAACACCGAGTCCTCCCTTAAGTCCCTCGAGTCCAACCTCTCTGACCTGAGGGAGATCAGGGTCCTGCTGGCGTCACAGCCTAAGCTCACAGGTGGCCTGAGCAAGAAGGCGCCCGACATAATAGAGGTGAAGGTGGCGGCGCCTAACAACAGCGTGAAGGCGGCCTTCGAGTACGCGGCCTCGATACTTGGCAAGACCGTGTCTGTACGTGACGTGTTCCAGCCAGGCCAGATGATTGACGTAATAGCCGTCACGAGGGGCAAGGGGTTCCAGGGCGAGACTAAGAGGTTTGGCGTAAAGGTGCTGCCGAGGTGGCACAAGCACAGGAAGGGCGCTAGGGGCGTTGGCGCCAGGAGCCATGGGAAGGGCACCTGGTGGGAGATACCACAGCCCGGCCAGATGGGGTTCCACAGGAGGACTGAGTACAATAAGAGGATCCTTGAGATAACTGACAACGCGGCCGCCTTCACGCCAGCCGGCGGGTTCCTCCACTATGGAGTGCCCTCTAGCACGATAGTTGTGCTCGAGGGAAGCATACCAGGCGTGCCCAAGAGGCCGGTCGTGATGAGGTACGCGATTAGGCCCCCTGAATGGTACCTCAAGCTCGGCGTCGTAAAGCCGACGATAACGTTCGTCAGCCTCCAGAGCAAGCAGGGGGTGTGACCATGTCCAGGACCGTAGGCCTTGGGTTCCTGCTCTACCTCAACCCGCCCATTAAGGTTCCCGTGTACGACGTAAATGGAAGGCAGGTAAGTGAGCTCACCCTGCCGGACGTCTATAGGGTTCCGATCAGGAGGGACCTAATACACAGGGTCTTCATGAGCGAGTTCACCGCTTCCCTGCAGCCCAAAGGGAGGGACCCAATGGCTGGCAAGAGGACTACTGCGGTGAGCCTCGGAATTCACCACGGCCTGGCAAGGGTCCCAAGGGTCAAGGGGTCCACAAGGGCCAGGCTCGCCCCCTTCGTAAGGGGTGGCAGGTTGGCCCACCCGCCCAAGGTCGAGAAAGTAATCAAGGAGGAGGTGAACAAGAGCGAGAGGCTGATGGGCACCATGAGCGCCCTCGCGGCGACGGCCTACGTTGACATTGTGAGGGGGAGGGGCCACGTGTTTGAGGCCAGTGCCGTTCCGGTGGTGATAGACTCCGCGGTTCTTCAGGAGATTAAGAGGACGTCGGATGCGCGTGAGCTGCTGAAGAAGCTCGGGGTTTACTCAGACATCGAGAGGGCTGCTGAGGGCACAAAGATAAGGTCCGGCAAGGGCAAGATGAGGGGGAGGAGGTACGTGGAGCCCAAGAGCATCCTGTTCATCCTTGAGGACCACAAGTCCCCCTTCGCCATGGCCGTAAGGGGTTTCCCAGGGGTTGACGTTGTGAGGCCTGAGCTAGTCAGCGTGCTTGAGCTGGCCCCAGGAGGCGAGCCCGGCAGGCTGACCGTTATAACAACCAAGGCCGTTGAGGCCCTGGCGTCCAGGTTTAAGATGGGTGAGGTAGCTTGAGCGAGAAGGACGTAATTATTAGACCCGTCATGAGCGAGAAGAGCCTCAGGCTGATAGAGGAGCAGAACGTACTCACCTTCATCGTGAGGAGGGACGCCAACAAGCATGACATAAAGAGGGCCGTCGAGGCGCTGTACGGGGTCAAGGTGGAGAGGGTCAACACCCTGATAACGCCTAGGGGCGAGAAGAAGGCCTACGTGAAGCTCTCAAAGGAGTTTAAGGCTACCGACGTCGCCTCAAGGCTCGGGCTGCTCTGAGCTCCCCGAGCCTATACCCTTCTTACCCTCTACTATCTCCACGAACTTCCTAGCTATCTCAAGGAATGCCTTCGACGCCTCGCTATCCGGATACTCCAGGAAGAACGGTATGCCCTCGTCGGTCGCCTCCCTGATCCTGGGGTCTATCGGTATCTGGCCAAGGAAAGGTATGTTGTACTCCTTAGCTATCTCCTCGGCGGCCCCCTTGCCAAATATGTAGTGTATGGAGCCGTCAGGGCACCTGAAGTAACTCATGTTCTCTATGATGCCTATTATCGGCACGTTGAGCTTCTGGGCAAAGGCCGCCGCCTTCTTGACTACTATCTTTGAGACCTCACTTGGCATCGTAACCAGGAGGAAACCCGTGAGCCCAGGTATGCTTTGGGCTATCGTCAGCTGCTCGTCGCCGGTGCCAGGAGGGAGGTCTATAAGCAGGTACTGCGCCCCCTCCCAGTCCGTGTAGGCCAGGAGCTGCCTGATGGCCGTGGTCTTAAGCGCGCCCCTCCAGATGACCGGTGCGTCCTGGGAGGGAAGCATAAGCCCTACCGATACGAGCCTCACGCCATAGACGTTTATGGCCGGAACTATGGAGCCGTCGTCCCTGGCGAGGAGCCCCTTCACGTTAGTCAGGCCAAGCATTATCGGCATGCTAGGCCCGTGGAAGTCCGCGTCAAAGACCCCCACGACCTTGCCCATGGTAGCTAGGGCTAAGGCTAGGCTCGCGGTGACGAACGACTTCCCGACCCCACCCTTTGAGCTCAGTATCGCTACCTTGTACGGTATCTGCTTCATCCTTAACGTAAGGAGCCTCTGCTCCTCCTGGACCCTCTTCATCCTCTCGGCTATCTCCCTGTAGCTCTGAGCCCCGCCTGGGGCGGCGCCAGGGTTAGCCCTCTGAGGCAATGACATCCTGGAGCCGCGGCGAGGCTCCTGATCGTTGCCCTGACTCTCGGACATCTTTCACTCGCGGGAAATCTTGTAAAACAAAGAGTATATTAGCCTATGTAAAAAGGAGAGGTGTGAACGAGAGCGCGAGGCAGAATCACAAGGTGCCTATGCTGTCGGGTATCCTTATGTGAAGCACCGTGTGGCCCTCTCCCTTGTTCGCGGCTATTATGTCGAACTCCGTTGGAGACGGCGGGTGCTCGTAGAGGTACTTCAGGTTGATGAAGGCGTTATATATGTGCGGCACGTCCTTGCCAAGCCTGTCGTTGAAGACCGATATGTACTCGACTATTCCGTCAGGGTTGATTATGACGGTCCCCCTCCTGGTCATGCCGGTCTGTGGGTTGAGGAAGCCGTAGGCGCTCGATATCTGCTTGCTTATGTCCTCGACCAGCGGGAACTTGACGTTCTTTACCCTGGGGCTCGTGTCGACCCATACCTTGTGCGAGTAGACGCTGTCAGTACTAATTGCCAGGACCTCAGCGTTGTTAGCCTTGAACTTGTCGTAGTAGGCCTGGAAGGCCTCAAGGTCTGTGGCGCAGACGAAGGTGAAGTCGCCGGGGTGGAACGTCAGTATGACCCACTTGCCCCTGTAGTCGCTGAGCTTTATGGTCTTGACCTCCCTTGTGGCAGGGAAGTAGGCCTTTGCCGTAAAGTCAGGGGCCGGAGACCCAACCTCTATCATTCCCTTCACGCCTCAGACTGACCGGTGGACAGGTAGTTTAAATATTTTTCTAACTAGAACAGGCTTTATTTAAGCTTGTGTGCCTCTGATGGGATGTTGAAGAACTTTGTGACAGCCCTCGAGAGCACGCTGTATGACGTAAGGAGGTCTTCGACCTTCACGTACTCATCATAGGCGTGCGCCAGAAATGGCTCCCCGGGGCCGTAAATCACCGTTGGTATTCCCTTCGCGCGAAGGTATCGTCCGTCGGTGGCGCCGGTCTCAATTCTGAGCCTGGGCTCGATGCCCAGCACCTCCTTGACGCTATCTGACACCAGCTTCACTATGCTCTCTGAGGGGCTGGTGTAGTTTGGCTCGCTCTCATTTATGACTTCGATCTCAAAGTCTTTCACCGCGTCCTCTTTCCCTAGGTCAATCTTGATCAGCTCATAGGCCTCGCTCACGATCTTTGAGCACGGGCTCTGCCCTCCCCGTGACGCCATGGAGATGGGGACCCTCATGTCGATCTCGACCTCACAGACGTCGGGGACCATGTTGACCTTAGTTCCGCCCCTTATCACGCCTGGGTTGAACGTGATCTTCTTAAGGACGTACTCGGCCTCGGCCTTTGACAGCTTGAGCCTCCTCTTGTTCGCCTCCTCGAACAGCGTCTGAACGGACCTGTTAAGCAGGTCCTCGAGCTCGCCCTCAGCGGAGAGCCTGTCGTTTATTGCCTTGACTGCCTTCGAGAACAGCTGGATGGCGTCCATCGCCTTCAGGATTGCGTTATCGCCAAGGATCGGCATGCTGCCATGTGCCGACCTCCCCTTTGCCGTGAGCCTGACCTGACAGATCCCCTTCTCACCTATAGATATGGTGTCGATGCCCGAGGGCTCCGTTATAATTGCCGCGTCACCTGAGACCACGCCCTCTGAGACGAGCGCGCCAAGGCCCTTCGCGCCCCCCACCTCCTCATCGGCTGTGGCCGCGTAGATTAGCGTCCCCAGCCCCTCCTTTTCCACCAGCTGTGCCAGGTCAACATATATCGCCGTGGCGACTGCTAGACCGCCCTTCATGTCGGTCGCCCCTCTCCCGAGGACGCGGCCATCGCTTGTTATCTGCCCCGAGAACGGGTCAAACGACCACCTGGACCTGTCGCCAGGCGGGACGACGTCCATGTGGCCGTTGAGTATCAGGACAGGGGAGCCCTTGCCGACCTTGGAGACCACGCTCACCTTTCCCTCCTCGAACTGATACGTGTCGCTTGAGTAACCGTTGATCTGAAGGTAGTCCACTATGAAGTCCGCTAGCTCCCTCGTGTCGCCCGGAGGGTTACTGGTGTCTATCTTAATCATGTCCGAGGCGAGCTCTGCGAGGCGTTGCCTTAGGTCCTTACTCAACTTAGACCCTACAGCTTTTGTGAACCCGAACCTATTATTAACTGATTATTGTTGAACGTCTTAATCCGTTTGTCGAGCACTAAATCTTAACTCAAGTCTTTCCTGTAGGAGTGTAACGCTGACGCTTTGGCCTTCGCCAACTCCATTACGGACTTTACGTAGCTCAAGATCGACATGAGCCTGTCAACCTTATCCTCGTGCTGAATGAGGAACTGCAGGCCCTTCTCGGTTATCCTATAGGTCCTCTTCCTTCTTGCCTTGTACGCCGAGGCCTCGGAAACCACGAAGCCCTCCTTTTCGAGGTGTCTGAGAATTACATACACGTAGCCCGGAGGGAGGGCAGCCCCGAGCCTTTTCGAGATGGTCGAATTTATCTCATAGCCGCACTTCGGCCCCTCTATTAGCTCCGCCAGCACCATAAGGGCCGCGACCCCCTTAAGGAGGCCGCCCCGCATCCTGAGCACCTTCGCTTTTCTACGTCTCGCGGAGGCCAAAGGATATAAACACTTAAGTCCTGAGACCTGGGGAAGGCCTTGAGAGGGGGCGTCTTCGACCTTGACGGGACGCTTGCCTCGACTGCTATGGCGCACCTGAGGGCCTGGGAGCTCGCCCTGAGGGACCTTGGCATCGAGAACGTGAGGATAGACCTGAGGAAGCTCCTAGGCATGAGGGCGTTTGACATAGCTAGCGAGATCGCTAAGGCGGCCGGCCTCGGGAATGAGAAGATCGGGGAGCTGATAGATCTTAAGACCCGCTACTTTGACCGGGTAGTTTTTGAGCTCGCCAAGCCCATGCCATGCGCTAGGGAGATCTTCCTGTCGCTCAAGGCCCGAGGAATGAAGTTCATTGTGGTGACGTCGTCGCTGAGGAGGAGCGCCCAGGCGGTGTTGACGTCGATAGGGCTCTCACCTGACGTCCTCGTGGCGGGGGATGACGTGGCAAGAGGGAAGCCTGACCCAGAGCCCGTTCTCCTGGCGTTATCCTCAGCCGGCCTCTCGCCCTCAGAGGTGTTTGCCGTTGGAGACACCCTTAACGACGTCAAGGCCTACCGCTCCGCAGGCATCAGGAGAATTTACGTGGTTAAGGGGGACGTTGACGTCGAGCTAAGCGATGAGGAGCTAAGGCCCTTCGACGCGAGGAGGGTGGGGACGCTCTGCGACGTAATTGCCCTGGAGGGGCTCTCGTAAGGCATCTTAATTTAAAACCGCCGCCCTGAAGCCCTACGCGGAGATGCAAGAGGTTGAGGATAGCGCTGTTTTACGGAGCTGAGGACTTCGTCCTCAGGCCCCTGAAGGACGCAGACATCCTGGCGATAATCGATGAGGAGCAAAAGGTCGTAGAGCAGTACGAAAACCCGGCCCCTGAGTTCGGTGAGGAGGCAGCGATCCAGGGGATACTTGAGCTAGGGGCCTCAGCAGTGATAGTAAGGGATGACACCCTGAGCGAGAGCGCATACAGGGCGCTCAAGGGTCACGTCAAGTTCATGGTGACGGAGCTTAAGGACCTCTACCAGATCTTGGACAGGCTTGATGAGCTTAAGTCCAAGGCAACCGATGAGATAAAGGGGATGGAGGCGAGGCAGAGCCCGTAAAGACCTCCGGGGCCCGGAGGGCCTAACCGCAACACATTTTATTAGTGATTGTCCAGGCTCTGTGAGGGCAGCTCGTTGCTTGCCGTTAACTATAGGGGTGTTGAGGTTATCGTGAAGCAGGGGGACATAACAGAAGAGGTCGTCGACGCTATTGTCAACCCGGCAAACTCATTCATGATAATGGGGGGCGGCGTGGCCGGCGCCATTAAGAGAAAGGGAGGGGCGTCAATAGAGCAGGAGGCTATGTCCAAGGCCCCTGTCGAGGTTGGAAACGCCATCGTCACAGGGGCCGGCAGGCTGAAGGCGAGGTTTGTCATACACGCCCCCACAATGCGTTATCCGGCCTCCAGAATAGGCGAGGAGAACGTGAGGCTCGCAACGAGGGCAGCCCTCAAGCTGGCCAAAGAGCTTGGCCTCTCCTCGATAGCCTTCCCTGGGATGGGGACAGGCGTGGGAGGAGTTCCATACTCGGTAGCCGCGACTGCCATGGTTGACGAGATAAGGGCCTTCATAGATGCCTTTGGCCCGCCGCCTGCCAAAGTTGTTCTGGTGGCCTATGACATTGACCTTTACGAAGCCTTCTCCTCGGCGGTTCGAGAGATCTTAGCACGTCAAGGCGATAAGTGAGGAGTTCAGACTTAAAACCCTCAGCTCAGGGAGGCTCCAGGAGCTGAGGAGGCTGAAAGCGTTGGAAGAACGATATTAGAGGCCGTCGACGTCTCCTTCTCCTACGACAGCTACCCCGTCCTAGACCACGTAAACTTGGAGGCCAACGAGAACGAGTTCGTAGTCATAGTTGGCCCTTCTGGAACAGGCAAGTCGACGCTGCTCAGGATTCTCGGGGGGTTCATAAGGCCTAGCTCAGGGGAGGTGCTGCTGATGGGCGAGAGGATAACAAGGCCGACCCCTAAGATAATGCTGGTTCACCAGTCCATTGTGACCTTCCCCTGGATGACGGTTCTTGACAACGTTATGATGGGGACCAGCGTTCGGAAGCTGCCAAAGGAGGTGGCTAGAGAGGTCGCGCTCCAGATGATCGAGATCGTTGGCCTCAAGGGCTTCGAGGACTTCTACCCGAAGGAGCTGAGCGGCGGCATGAGGCAGAGGGTCGCCATTGCGAGGGCCCTTGCGGCCGACCCGCTAGTCCTCCTCATGGATGAGCCCTTCTCCCACCTTGACGAGCTGACCGCCGAGGCCCTTAGGCACGAGATCTACAACATGCTGTTTAACGTAAACACGTCCCTGAAGAGTGTGATTATGGTTACGCACAACCTCGCAGAGGCCGTGGAGCTGGCCGACGTAATATATGTCCTGAACGGCAGGCCCGCGACAGTCGTAGGGAAGATAAAGGTCGACCTGCCAAGGCCCCGCAGCCAGAAGGACCCCAAGTTCCTGTACTACACCGACCTGCTGTACGACTACATAACAGCTGAGAAGCCCAGGGGGGCCTAGCCTTGATCCTCCTTCGGCTCGTGGCGCTAGCAGTCCTCGCGACACTGGCTACTACGGGCAGGGTGTTCCTGACGATAGCGTTGTCAATAGTGACCGGGTGGCTCTTCGGCTACCTCGCCCTGAAGAGCAAAACCTTCGAGTCCGCTTACGTTAGCATCAGCGGCGTCCTTGAGTCAGTCCCTGTAATCTCGTTCTTTCCGGTGGCCCTCATCTTCTTCGTCCGTGTCATAGGGGGCTACTTAGGAGTTGAGCTGGCCGTCGACTTTCTCGTTTTCACTGCAGTGGTGTGGAACATCTGGATGGGCATCTACCAGGCCTTTAAGACTATCCCGCTTCAGATGGTCGAAGTCGTGGAGAACCTGAACTACGGCTTCCTCTCGAAAATGGCCAAGCTTTACATACCATACTCGATCCCCAGGATCGCAGCGAACCTGCTCCCAAGCTTCGCCGACGCCTACTTCTACATCACGGTCAGCGAGGTCTTCAGTATAGGAGCCACCAGCTATCAGGTCTTCGGTATCGGGTCGCTCCTCGACCAGTTGACTTCGAGGGGCCTCTACAATTACGTGTACATCTCCCTCGCGATACTGTTCGCCGTGATAGCCTCCTTCGTCATGATCCTGAGAAGGGTCGCCGTCTGGGCGGTTGCGAAGTATGGTGTTGAGTCCCCCTTGACGCCCAGGAGGAGGGGGCCTGGGAGGTGGAGGTCGGTGAGCCGCTTCTACACGATCACAACGAGCAGGCTGAGGCTGATAAGGTCGGTCGGAGGAAGAGTTATCGCGGGCCCCCTATACTCGACTCTTCCCCTGAGAAGAGTGGTTGAACGACAAGTCGAGGTCAGTGAGAGGACGCTTAACCTGGCCCTTAAGGCTACAGGGCTAGCGCTGCTGGCCCTCATAGTTTTTGGGGCCCTGCATGTAATTATCTCCGTCCCAATGAGCATGTGGAGGTCGCTGGCCTCGCAGACGGGGTCAATTCTGCTTGGCCTTGCGTACGACTACGCTAGGGTGGCGGTGATCACTGGCATCTCATTTATAATCGCCATCTTCGTCGGCTACTACCTCGCGACCCACAGGAGGGCTGAGGCGATCACCGTGCCGCTGATACAGGCCTTCTCGGCCATGCCGGCCCCCGCCTACTTCCCCCTCCTCTTCGCCGCCACCTACGCCTTCGTGGCTAGGGTCTCAGGCCCCTTGACCAACGAAATTTACGTCGTATTCCTCGGCTTCATAAGCACCTTCTATTACATATTTTACTCGTATTGGCTGGGGGTAAAGGCGATACCCCTCGAGGTAATAGAGCTCATGGAGAACCTAAACATGAGCTTCTTCGCCAAGCTCAGGAAGGTCATAATCCCAGGCACCCTCCCATACATAGTGACGGGCCTTACATCGACGATCGACAGCGCGTGGGGAGGCCTCATGATAGGCGAGTACTGGCCTAACATAGTGGGTGACAGAGGTCTTCAGGTGACGCACGGGATCCTGAAGATAATTGACGTCGCGACAGCTGAGGGTAACATAGCCCTTGCGGCCTACGCCTCACTCATCTTCGGGCTTATCGTAGTCCTCTTCTCCCTAGGTTTCACTAGGCACCTCATGGAGGTCTCACGGAGAAGATACGTAATAGAGGAGTCGATCTTCGCGGCTTGAGGCGGGCAAGGGTGGTAGCGGGGGGTGGATTTGAACCACCGACCTCGGGGTTATGAGCCCCGCGGGCTACCAGGCTGCCCTACCCCGCTGCTTGACCCCGCCTACCCTTGCCCACATGACTACTTTGGACAGGCCATTTAAGCTTTTCAGAAAGGTTCGACGTGGAGAACATGAAGTCAAACCCGACGCCAGCTTAAATTGGCCCGCCTTTGCAACTCTTCACGATGAAGCTTGCGGTTTAAGGCCGCCGTCTTGAAGGAGTTCAGGGCCCCCTTCTCAGTCGAGGAGGTTGAACTGGCCCCGACCGAGGATGAGGTGCCGGTAAGGGTCCTCGCAACCGGCGTGTGCGGCAGGGACGTAGTGGTGTGGCTAGGCGGCTTCAGGAACCTCAGGCCACCCCTTATACTTGGACACGAGGTCGTCGGCGTAACTGAGGATGGGCAGATGGTGGCCGTATACCCCGGCCTCGTAAGCCCCGAGTGCGCGGCCTCCTCAAGTGAGAACCTCTGCCCGGAGTTCGCGATATTGGGCGAGGGGCGACCTGGCGGTTACGCCGAGTACGTCTTCGTCCCCAGGTGGAACCTAATCAAGCTGCCGGGAGGGCCGCCTGAGGCCTACGCGTCAGCCGCCTGCGGCGTCGCCACGATAATCCACGCCTCCAGGCTCGTCGGCGTTAAGAGAGGCGACAGGGTCCTCGTGACTGGGGCGACGGGCGGCGTAGGGATACACGGCGTTCAGTACCTAGTTAACGTCGTCGGCGCGAGGGTCTACGGCCTCGCCAGGTCCCAGGAGAAGGCTAAGGTGCTCGCGGAGCTTGGGGTTACGCCAGTCACTGACCTTGGCTTCTATAAGTCAATGGGCAAAGTAGACTTCGTCTTCGAGATAGTGGGGGCGCCGACGATAAACGACAGCCTCCTTTCGCTAAGGCCGGGCGGGACGCTTGTCCTGGTAGGCAACGTGACGGGGGAGGAGATAACGTTGAGGAGGCCAGCGCTCGTCGTGATGAGGGAGCTTAAGATCACGGGGACAGCCGCTTATACTAAGGCCGAGTTCGAGGAGGCCCTAAGGCTGATAGGTGAGGGAGTCGTTAAGCCCTTCTATAGGGTTTACGGCCTCGACGAAATCAACAAGGCGTACCAAGACATACTCGACGGCAAGGTGATCGGGAGGGCTGTAATTAAGCCCTGAGCGCTGCCCCAACGAGCTCGTTCACACTCCTGAACCCCATGTACGCCATGTACTCTTCTATGCCCCTCCTTACCTCCCAGATGACCTGTAGCCCCTTCTTGACTAGCCCAGTCCCTATCTGAACGGCCTTAGCACCGGCCAGCATAAGCTCGACCGCATCCTCCCACCTCTCAACGCCACCCACGCCAATTATGTCGGGCCTTAGCTCCTTATAGACCTCGTAGACGGCCCTCACAGCGATAGGGTGGATCGCAGGCCCCGAGAGGCCGCCTATCGAGTGGCCGAGGACAGGCCTCATAGTGTAGACGTTTATCTTCATGGCCCTGATGGTGTTAATCATGGTCAGCCCTCTGGCGCCAGCGCTCAGAACGGAGGAGGCGGTCTCCAGCAGCCTGTCCGAGACGCCCAGCTTCGCTATAACAGGTATCTTAACCGTTGAGGCCACGGCCTTAACTACCTCAGCGCTGAGGCCAGGGTCCATTCCTATCTCAAGGCCCATCCTCTCAACGTGAGGGCAGCTCAGGTTGAGCTCAACTGCCGCCGCCCCCTCCTCCTCCGCGGCTGTGGCCACCTTAGCGAAGTCGTCAGGCGTTGACCCGGCCACGCTGACTATTATGGGGAGGCCGAGCTGCCTCAGGAGCCTCATGTGCTCCCTCAGCCCCTCAATGCCGGCGTTTGCGAGGCCAACCGCGTTGAGGGCCCCGACCTCTATGTGGACGACCCTGGGCATAGGGAAGGGCTGCCTCGGCGTGGGGGTATATGACTTCGTCACCAGCGCGCTTACGCCTGAGCGCCCTATGGCCAAGAGCCCATCAACGGTCTCGGACATGATGCCGCTAGCGTTCATCACGGGGTGCGACAGCCAGAGGCCAGCTACGTTAACCCTGAGGTCTGGCAAGCTTGCCACCCGAGAAGGGGTTGACCACCTGAGGCTTAAGAAGGACCTCCCCCTCCTCCGCCGCTAGCACTCCCCCGACGAACACAGCCTTCGGCTGGGCGTAGACCTCCGCCATGAACGCGTGATAGTAGGCGGCCTTGCTGTAAGTGCCCACAAACCTCCCCCTATACCTCAGGTCAAGGATAACTACGTTGGCCCTGTATCCTGGCCGAAGGAGTCCATACCATGAATCTATCCCGAGGATCCTGGCGGGCCCCAGCGACGTAAGCTCGAGGAACCTTGTAAGCTGTAGCAGCCCCGCGCTGACGAGCTCGAGGGCAAGGGATGGCCATAGGCCGAGCCAAGGTATGCCAGCGGGGCAGTGGGGCCATGAGGACTTCTCAGCCGACGAGTGAGGGGCGTGGTCGCTGGCCAGCGCGTCCACGTAACCCTCAACTAGGGCCTTGAGGAGAAGTGACCTGGTCACCGGGTCCCTCAGCGGTGGGTTCACCCGATATGTACAACCTGCCCTCTCGTAATCGAAGAGTATGTGGTGTGGCGTTACGTCAGTCGTCGCGCCGAAGGCCTTTGATAGGTATAGCGTGCCAGGACATGACGCGTGCGTCACGTGAAGCCTCGCTGGCTTACCGAACCCCAGTAGGTAGTTGACGGCGGCGCCCTCTAGCCAGCAGCCCCTGGCCAGCCCTCTCCAGTAGTTCTCGCCGTCTGCGACCCTCTCGGCCTCAGGCAGTTCGGGGTGAAGCACGACAAGCCTTCCGCTCTTCATTACCGCCTGCAGCGCGGCACCCCTCAAGCCCATGTCCTCAGGGTATACTTTGAAGCCGGCCACGGGGAGCTTGGCTAGGTCGGGAACCGATCGGGGGTCGTCAGGGACGCCGGCGTACACGCCATAGTCGACGTATGAGTTGGCCGACAGGGCCTTCAGCTTCATCATGATGGCGTCAGGGGTCGACAGCCTTGGCCTGGTGTTAGGCATGTCGAGCACCAGGGTGATGCCTGACGAGACTGCGGCCTTGGTGCCGCTCTCCTCGTCCTCCTTATAGGAGAGCTCGAGCCCCCTAAGGTGGACGTGGAGGTCTATGAAACCCGGAACCACGACGAGCCCTTCCCCGTAAAACCTGTAGACAGTTTCCCCTTCAGGGTCCTTGGTGATCGACCTTATCAGGCCCCCGTCAACGTTTAGGCAGCCCTCGCCGAGCTCCCCCATCGCGTCATAGAGCCTTCCGCAGATCGAGGCCTCCAAGGCTCACACCGTCGAGAGCTGGCTGACCACGGAGTCCCTGTCGAGCTCAGCCCCGCAGTAGTAGCACCTGAGTCTAAGCGGTGAACGGCTAACCACAATGAACTTGCTCCTGACGGGCTCTGACGGCTTCCTCGTAATGCATGTCGGGTTAGGGCACGTTAATATCCCCTCGACAACAGGCGGTATCTCGACCTGCTTCTTCTCGACGACCTCGTAGTCCCTCACGGTGTTGACTGTTGCCGTCGGTGCCACCAGAGCGATCTTAGTTATGTCCTCATACCTTGGGTAGAACCCCTCCAGCTTGACGATGTCTTTCTTGCCCATCCTCGTGCTGTCGACGTTCATGACAATCGCTACCCTGAAGCCTTCATTGCCCCTTATCCCCAATATCTTCAGCACGGTCAAGGCGAGGCCGGCCGGTATGTGGTCTATCACCGTGCCGTCCCTTATCTTAGTGACGAGAAGGGTCTTCCCCTCCTTGGAAGCCCCCAAGTCAACCACCCCCCAGCACTAGGTCCAACAGCGCCATCCTAAGCGGTACCCCCAGCCTGGCCTGAAGGAAGTAGGCCTGGAACTCTGATTCGTCAACGTCTGGCGTCAGCTCGTCAACCCTTGGAAGCGGGTGCAGGACCTTGGCGCCCCTCTTGGCATGGCTCTCAAGTAACCTCCTAGTTATCCTGTAGCTGCCCCTCACCTTCTCGTACTCCTGTGGGTCAGGGAACCTCTCCCTCTGTATCCTCGTCACGTATATCACGTCAGCCCTCCTCAGGCCCTCCTCCAGGCTCACCTCCTCAAGCCTGAGGCCGCTGTTTATCAGATCCCTCCTCACCTCGTCCCTGAGCCTCAGCTCAGGCGGAGAGGAGAGCATTACGACCTCAGGCCTGAACTTCGCCAGCGCAAATAACAGGCTTGAGACCGTTCTGGCGTACTTCAGGTCGCCAACAACTAGGTAGCTCAGGCCGTCGATGGTGCCGAACAGCTTCCTCACAGTGTAGAGGTCCAGCATCGCCTGCGTTGGGTGGTGTTGGCGGCCGTCGCCGCCGTTAATTACAGGGACTGAGGCGACTTCCGCGGCGAGCGTCGCGGCCCCCTCGTACTTGTGCCTTAGCACAATCAGGTCGGAGTAGGAGTCCAGCATCCTTATCGTGTCCACGAAGGACTCGCCCTTCGCTACGCTCGTGGCCTCCTCAGCCGTGAACCCTATGGTCTCTGCGCCCAGCCTCTTGGCCGCGGCCTCAAAGCTCAGCCTCGTCCTCGTCGACGGCTCAAAGAACGCCAACGCTACTATCTTACCTTCTAGCCTCTTTCTCACCGAGCCCGAGCTCAGCTCCCTCTGCATCTCGTCGGCCCTTTCAAAGAGGACCTCGAGGTCCTCCCTCGTGAAGTCCCTTACGTCAACTACGTCCCGGCCGTTCCAGCCCAAAAGCCCACCTGAGGATAGGCTGGGAGGGTTTTAGGGCCTCACGGCTGGGAGCCCCAAAGCTCCCTCGATATGCTAGAGAGCTGCTCCCTCGTTATGAGGCCCCATGAGAGGGCCTCCTCAAGAAGTCGCCTCAGCGTCACGACGCTCCTTAGCTCAACCCCTACCTGGGCGAGCGCGGCGGAGGCCCCCTGCTCGCGGTCGACTATGACGACGGCCTTGACCGAGGAAGCGCCGAGCGACCTTAGGGCCTTCGCGGAGGCCGCGAGGCTCCCCCCTGTGGTGGCCACGTCGTCAATTATGACAACGTTCCTGTTACTTACATCAGCTCCCTCAACGACCCTCTCCGTTCCATGTCCTTTAGGCTGCCTGACGTAGGCCAGGGGGTAGCCAAGGATCATCGCGACAGCCGTCGCCCACGGGATGCCGCCCGTCGCGACGCCGGCGACAACAGCGTCGTCGGGCACGCCAATGTCAAGGACCTCCCTTGCAAGCAGGGCCGAGAGCTCCCTAAAGTGAGGTGGACTACCAAGGACCCTTCTCATGTCAACGTAGACGTGGCTGACAGCGCCTGAGGACAGCCTGAACTCCCCGAAAAGGAGGGCCCCGGTGTCCCTGAGCGCCTTTAAGACTATCTGCTCCGGGCCTGGCATCTTAGGGCTGCCTCCCCAGCCTCAACCGCTGCCCTAACTGGGTCCCTTGACGCAAGGATGGCCCTGCCTATTATCTCGTAGTCGGCACCCGAGCAGATGGCGTCGCCAGGCCTGGCCCCCTGGACCCCGATGCCTGGCGAGAGTATCTTCACCCCCGGGAGCTCGCCTCTTACCCTCCTAACCACCTCAGGCCTAGTGGCCGGGGCCACAACGCCCCAGGGGTTCAGGCGCTTTGCGAGCTGGAGCACCCTATCTATGTCTTTATCGTAGAACTCCAGGGATCCCTCATGGCTCATGGAGGCGACGAGGATCAGCTTGAGGCCCCACGCTCTGGCGCTGTCAGCAAGCCTGTCAAGGGCCCCGCTGAACCCGACAAAGGAGTGAGCTATAACGGCGTCAACTACGTCCTTAACTAGCGAGGCGGTCTTTACCATCACGTCACCGATGTCAGCGAGCTTCAGGTCAGCTATTAGTAAGGAGTCCGGCGCCGCTGACCTGAGGCTCTTCAGGAAGCCGAGGCCACAGGATATCAGCGTGGGAACCCCCACCTTGAACCCTGTCACGGTCGTCGATAATGACGAGGCTAGTGAGAGTAGCCCCTCGTCACACGAGGTCTCGTCTATGGCGACTATGATTGGGTACCTACTCATGGACCCTAGCCTTCACGGCCTGGATAGGTAAATATTGCTAACCAATGAGGTTTGCCGTAAATATGAGCTGGTCCTGAGGGAAACAGCAGGTGAAGCGGATGGCCAAAGTGTTCGTAGTAGGCCTTGGGAGAATGGGGAGGGGCATCGTCAAGAACCTCGTCAGGAGGGGCCACTCGGTATCAGGCTATGACGTGAATAAGGAGGCGTACAGGGCGCTTGAGGGTGTGATCGGGTTCACCCCGTCCGACTCCCTGTCGGCCGCGCTGGGCTATGACTACGTCCTCCTGCTCCTCCCTACGGCCCGTGAGCTGTTGCCGACCCTCGAGGCCCTCTCAAGCGCTCAGGGTGTTGTTATAAACATGACGACAATAGGCCTTGAGGACGCTAAGGCGGCGGCCATGAGGGCGCCACCCAAGTACATCACTGCCATGATAGAGGGCGGGCCCGCTAACGCTGAGGCTGGCACCATGACGCTGTACGTCGGGGGGCCCAAGGACGTCTACGAGCAGTCAGCCGCCCTCCTTAGGGACCTCGGGACACCCATATACATTGGGTCTCACGAGGCCGCGACCGCGATGAAGCTGTTTAGTACAGCTATATTGCTGGCCAACGTGGCAGTTCTGGCCGAGGTCTCCCAGGCCCTTCTGGCCCTTGGCGTGGACCCAGACCTCATAGTTAAGGCGCTGTCGTCAGGCGGCGCGGACTCCGCCCAGCTTAGGTCAAGGCTCCCCCTGATGCTCTCGCGCTCGTACAAGGACCTCTTCTCAGCTGAGCTCGGCGCGTATGTGATAAGGGAGGCTGTAAATGCGGCCAGGTCCCTTGGAAGCCCCTACCTCCCCCTGCTGACCGCCGTTGGCGAGCTGCTCGAGGCCTCTAAGTCCGTCGGCCTTGGACTGCACGACGTTTCGGAGGTGGCTGAATTATATAGAGCCCTCTCTATGAGGAAGGGGTGAGGGCCTTGAAGGAGGTCATCTACACGGACAAGGCCCCCATGCCAGTCGGCCCCTACAGCCAGGCCGTAGTCGCTGGCGGGTTCGTGTTCGTCTCGGGCCAGATCCCGATAGACCCATCGACCGGGAAGATTGTGGAAGGGGGGTTCGAGGCCCAGGTGAGGAGAGTCATGGAGAACGTTAAGGCCATCCTGAACGCCGCCGGCCTCTCTCTAGATGACGTCGTTAAGGTCACCGCTTACCTGAAGGACCCCTCGAAGTTCCAGGACTTCAACAGGGTTTACTCAGAGTACTTCAAAGGCTCGTTCCCGGCCAGGACGACCGTGTTCGTGGCGGACCTGCCTGCAGGGGCCCAGATAGAGCTCGACGTCATCGCGTTTAGGCCTTAGCCTGACCTAGGCTAACCCCATTAGAGCAGGCCTTTTTCACTATGTCACTTGTGCCCCTCAGCCCGCCGGAGAAGGGGACCTTCTCGCTGAACCTGATCACCTGTGGTCTCTTGCCGGTCCTCCTCTCAAGCTCGTTGGCCAGCCACTCCTCGTCGACCGCCTGGTCGGGGCCGAGGACGACGTAGTCCGGCCTTATCAGCTCAAGCGGCTTGAGGTAATCTACCTCGTCCCCCAGCACGACCTTGTAGACGTACCTTATTGAGGAAAGGACCTTGGCCCTGGACTCCTCGTCGAGCAGCGCCGGCCTGCCCTTGTCCTTGACCACGTTCCTGTCCCTCGCAACTATCACGTAAAGCCTTCCCAGCGATGACGCGAAACGCAGAAGCTCTATATG
Organism: Acidilobus sp.; assembly: GCA_049977005.1. Lineage (GTDB taxonomy): Archaea > Thermoproteota > Thermoprotei_A > Sulfolobales > Acidilobaceae > Acidilobus. Next base: position 159,515 of record JBMFHE010000002.1, read on the forward strand.
GCCTGGGTGTATTATGTCGAAGGTTCCCGCCACCACGACTACCTTATCGTCAGGCCTCCTCCACTCTATCTCAACTAGCCCGGCGTGCCTGAGGGAGTCCAGCAGGCCCTCCGCGTAGGATATTGATATCAGTGCGTTAACGAAGTCGCCCTTTCCTAGGTAGTACTCCGCGTCCTTCAGGTAAGCCTCAGCGTTCCTAAAAAGGTTCGACAGCCCCTCCTCCGTTATGACCCTCTGAATCTTACTCTGCGAACCCTTCAGCTCGTTGAGGACGAGGCGAAAGGTCTCAATATACCTCCTGGCCCTGTCGCCTAGCTCGTCATACACGAGCTGACACCTATGTCTGGGCCTTCCCCTCGGACTCGCTCACCGGCTTCACCTGATCAATGGGCACGGTCACCACGATCTTTGAGTCGCCCTCGAGGAGGGTTATGTCTACCTCGCTCTTCCTAACCTCTATGACCTTTCCCTTCATCCCCTTGAAGGGGCCGCCGATCACCTGTATCAGCTGACCCCTTTCTATGGTTGCCGCGGCCACTGCCGGCTTAACGTACTTCACCACGTCATCTATGCTGACCTGTAGCGCTCTCCCCTTAATCCCCTTGACGCCCTTTATGAGATAGTAGAGGTCCTTCACGTCACCTACCTCGACAAATATGGCGCCCTTAAGGTCCTTGGAAAAGACGACGCTCCTCACGTCAAGCTTAAGCGCCTTCGCCCTCTCGCCGAGAAGCAGGGCGACCTTTTCCTCATTTCCACCAACGACCCTCAGGACGTAGAACCTGCTCGGCTTGGGCTGCTCAGTTGGGCCCTGAGGACTTTCCTGGCTCAACCCGACCACCTCTAACTTACCAGGAGCACGTAGATGAGGTGTATTATGTAGGCCAGGGCCCCCACTAGGAGGAAGCCGAGCAGGGTGAGCCTAGTCAAGACTGAAAACTCCTCGTCGTCGGGCTTCCTTGAGAGCGTCACGACCCTTTTCCATGCCGCGATGTGGCTCTCTAGCCTGTCCTTGACCCCCATTTTCTGGCAACGCCCAGCATAGCTATGGAACGCGGGCTTAAGTGCTCTGCGGGGGCGCTATGCCCCTCGACTCCAGGGCCTGCCTGTACTCGGCGGCCAGGTCCCTCCTCCTGACCCTCCCCTTTGGGGTCTCCTCAAGCCAGGCCGCAGTCCTGAAGCGATAAACCTTGACCCTCTCGTCGCGCCAGCAGTCAGGCCATAGGCCTGCCTTAATGCACGTCTCTGAGAGGAAGGTCTCAACGTCCCACAGGTTCTCGACAGGGACCTCTGGGAGCAGCAGGCCCCTGTAGATCCCCCTCTCCACGACCAGCCCGTCCCTTCCAATCTTGACGAACGAGATCCTTCCCTCGGGCGTCCTGGGGGCCTCCTCAAGGCTTGACAGGACTGAGACCTCAAAGGTCACGGTGTCCAGCTCGTGCCTCTCCATAGGCAGGAACCTTGGGTCGTTGAAGGCAGCCTCGACAGCTACCTCTATGACTGACCTAACCAGTGGCCTCACGGGCTCGATGAAACCGATGCAGCCCCTAAGGCTCCTTGAGCCTCCCTCATAGGTCTCAATGGTGACGAAGGCCGCGCCGGGCCTGTACACGACTGGCGGCAGGCCCTCCGGCGTAGGCATTAGCTCCCTCTTGTCGAAGTAGTACTCCACGCTCCTCCTGGCTATCCTGACCAGCTGTTCGCCGGTCACGTCATCGACTTCGTCAGGGTCCACAGGCTTTTCCATACGAATCCAAGTACCTCTTTCTTCGGTAGAGCCTCTTAAGCACAGCCTTCGTGCCGAAATCTGTTGAAAGGCAAATAAAGCCTAGCCGGTCTAGGGGTCGCAGAGAGGACAGCGCTGCCGACCTGCCAAGAGGTGCGTCAACGTGGACGGCGACGAGATAGAGGTGCTGTGCCCAAGATGCCGGGTCCCCATGAACTACTACTCCAGGACTGAGAAGTCGAGCAGGGCCAGCGGCGGGGCCGAGGTGAAGGTGACTAGGTTTTTCAAGTGCCCGGTATGCGGCAAGGTTATAGTAGATGAGGAGATCGTTCTGAGGCAGACCGATGAAGGGCTTGTAATAAATTCCAAGAGGAACGGCCTGGCCAAGGTAGCCATAGTTAGGAAGGTCGTGAGGGCTTCATAACCCGCCGCTGGGCCTGGGCCTTTTTGACGCTTCACCTCAGGACCTCGCTCAGCACTCCATCGCACCTCTGAACAACGACCTCCTTTGGCATTGTTGACGACAGCCTCTTCCTCTCAAGCTTGCTCAGCCTGTCTGCCAGGGCGAGAGGGTAGGGAACCCCATACCCCTCCCTCATCATGGACCTGGCGACCTCAAAGGCCTTATTGACGTCGATCTGGTTTCCAGGGCTCACGAACACCCTTTTCCCCGACCCCTCGAGGACTACCCCCAGCACCTCGCCGTTCGCCTCGATGCAGGTGCCTAAGGCGCACGGGACAAGGTCACCGTACAGAAGGCTCTTCGCGACGCCTATTGATGGAGTTGAGAGGACTACTCCTAGGTGGGACGCTATCCCGAAACGCCTGGGGTGGGCGATTCCATGTCCGTCCACGAGGATAAGGCCTACGCCCCTTGCCTTTAGTGCCGACGCTAAGGCCGGTATCATAAGCCGCGCCTCGCGGAAGGCTAGGAGGCCAGGAACGTAGGGGACGCAGACAGGCCCGTAGGCCTCATGACATGCGATTACGTTGCCAGAGGGGTCGTAGGTCACCACGACCGCGACGCCGAAGAGCTCGCCGGGGCCCCAGTAGGAGGCGTCGACGGCTGCGACCCCCTTCTCCAGCACGTGGTCGCCAGGCCAGGTCAGGTTAACCCTTGACCTTAGGAGGAGCTGAGCCCTCACCGCCCTCTGGTACGAGAAGGATGACCTTATGGCCTCGCAGGCCTCAAACGCCCTTGTCCTCAACAACCCTCAACCTTAACGTCCTCTCCCTAACCTGGCCTCCAACGCCTATAGAGAGGACGTCAATGCCGTCGCCGGTTGAGGCGTCGCGCTCCATTGAGACCCTCAAGGCGTCAACTGCCAGGCCCTCGGCCTGCTCAAGGGTCAGGTCGTCCCTGTACTGGCTCTCAAGGAGGCCAAGGGCTGTCGTAGCCCCCGAACCAACAGCCATGTACTTATCCTCTGAGACCGACCCAAGCGAGTCTAGCGTGAAGATCTTCGGCTGCCCGTCCCTATCTATGCCGCCTACTATAGCCTCTATCAGGAAGGGCAGGATCTTGTACGAGTAGAGTATCGTTGACAGGAGCTTGGAGATGGAGTAGAGGCTCATGGTCTTCTCGCTCGTGAGCTCATAGTACTTGCTCTCGGCGCTGAGCACCCTCACTATGGCCCCCACGTCGGCGTAGAGGCCGCTCAGCGCTATGCCGGCCCTGCTGTTAATGAGGAAGACCTTCTTGGCGTTCCTGCTCATCACAAACGACCCGTAGGCCATCCTCTTGTCGGTCGCCAGCACGACGCCGTCCTTGGCCCTTATTCCTACCGCCGTGCCCTGCTCTATCTCGTATGCCATTCGGGCCACCGTGTAGGAGAGCTGAGCGAGAGTATAAAAGCCGGCACCTCATGAGACCTCGTCAAAGGTCCCCGAGTAATACTTTCCCTGCCCCGCTAAGGCCCCCCTTCGGCAGTAGTAGGTCTACGGAGGATGAGCCTGTGTCCGCGCTCTTCGACATTATGAGGAAGGCGTTCTCGATCTTCACTGAGAGGCCTGAGACCGCAGGCGTCCCTGACCAGTCCGAGGGGATAAACTATGACGATATAATTGCCCAGCTCACGATGGCCAAGTCTGAGGTCGAGAGGGTAAAGCTCAAGCTGCTCTCCGAGATGAACGAGTACTACGAGAGGCTGGTTAACGCGATCAAGTCCAAGGACGAGGAGACCGCAGCTTTCAGCGCCTCAGAGCTCGCGATCAAGAAGAAGGTGTTCAAGGTCGTCGCTGCCTACGAGAAGCTGCTCGGGGCGGCCGTAGAGAGGATAGCTGACGCCAGGAACATTGAGGCCATAGTCAAGCTGTTGGCGCCTCTCCAGTACGTGATGGACACGGTCAACAACTACCTCTCGAGCCTTGCCCCTGACGTGACGGCCTCGCTGACGTCTGTCATAGAGTCCACGGAGGGCATCATAAGGAAGGTCCACCTGATAAGCTCAGTGCTGCCTGAGGGCAAGAGCGTAGCCCTGCTCGACCCTGAGGTCAAGGAGCTGATGGCTAAGGCCATGAAGGAGGCCGGCGAGGAGGCCGAGAGGGTCGCGCCGAGGGTCCCGGCGACCTACGACTCGGAGGTCCTTGAGAGGAAGCTCATAGATTACATAAGGGCTTCCAGCGGCGTCATAAGCATAAGGCAGGCAGCTCAGGCCCTTGGCGTGTCGCCGGAGGTGGTCAGGGAGCTTCTGACGAGGCTCGAGGCTAAGGGGCTCATCAAGGTAGAGCCTATGGCTTCGGCTTCAAGGGGTTAGGGGCTCCTCCCCTATATTGCAAACTCCTAACTACCATCAATTGATGAGGTGAAAAAGCGTTGCCAGGCGAGGCAGTGCAGATGCTGGAGAACCTGGCCAAGAAGAAAATTGAGGAGGGACTTCAGGCCGAGAAGAACAAGGACTACTCGACGGCGGCCGATAAGTATAGGAAGGCGCTGGAGGCCCTTGAGGAAATCATCAGGAACTACCCCGATCACCCCCTCATAGGGGTCTATAGGAAGATGTACAATGACGTCAAGTCCCGGCTAAAATATGTCGAGATCAAGGGGGCCCAGGCAGTCTCGCTGAGCGATGACCTTGTGAGGGTCGACATAAAGGGGGAGGCTGAGCAGGGCCCCGACGAGCTGCCTGAGTTCGTACTCAAGGAGAGGCCGAAGGTCACATTTGACGACATAGCTGGCCTTGAGGAGGCAAAGAGGGCCATCAGGGAGGCAATAATTTACCCAATAACTAAGCCTGAGCTGTTCCCGCTCGGCTGGCCAAGGGGCATCCTGCTCTACGGTCCCCCTGGGACCGGGAAGACGATGTTGGCCGCCGCGGTGGCCAATGAGGTCTCTGGCGAGTTCCTATACGCGGACGCCGCCAGCATCATGAGCAAGTGGCTGGGCGAGGGTGAGAAGAACGTCAAGAGGCTCTTCGAGTACGCCAGGTCAAAGGCCAGGTCGGGCACGCCAGTTATAATATTCATTGACGAAGTTGACGCCCTGTTCGGGGTCCACTCCAACGAGGTCGGTGGCGAGGTCAGGGTGAGGAACCAGTTCCTAAAGGAGATGGACGGGCTTCAGGATAAGAGCGAGAGGCTTCACGTCTACGTCATAGCCGCCACGAATAAGCCCTGGGCGCTTGACGAGCCCTTCATAAGGAGGTTCCAGAAGAGGATATACGTGCCGCTGCCTGACTACCAGGCCAGGAAACAGCTCCTTGAGATGCTCATCTCCAAGCTGCCCAGCGGCGCAAAGGTCGACATAGACCTCCTCGCGAGCAGGCTAGAGGGCTATAGCGGGAGCGACATAAAGGACCTGGTACAGGACGCCTACATGAGGGTCGTCAGGGAGTACTTCGAGAGGGGAGGAAGCCTGAGGCCTCTGACAATGGAGGACTTTGAGGAGGCCCTGAAGAGGAGGAAGCCGAGCGTCGACGAGAGGATGCTGAGGGCCTACCAGGAGTGGACCGAGAAGTTTAAGGCCGTCTAGGCCTGTAGGCGACTACCCCCATCGCGTCCTTTACATAGCCCACGACCTCGAACCCTACCTCCTGCATCCTCTCAACTACGTCAGCCCATAGGGCCCTTCCCCTGGCCCTGCCGGGCTCGCCAGTGTAATGAAAGATCCTACCACCAGGCCTTAGGAGCCTGTAGAACTCCTCGTATATCCTCCTCCCGTAGAGCTGCCCTGTCTGAGAGGTTAGCCTTGGAGGGTCGTGAATTATGTAGTCGAAGGGACCCTCGAGCGAGGGCAGGACCTCAAGGGCGTCACCGAGTATTATCACGAAGCCTTGGGACGCGAGGTGCCAACTCCACGGGTTCCTCTCCGCGACCCAAAGTACGTTCTCGTCGGCCTCTATTGAGACGACAACTGACGCACCGGCCCTTGACGCCATCAGGGACGTATAGCCCAGCCCGGTCCCAACCTCGAGGACCCTGGACCTTGGCCTGACGCCGAGGGCCTTTACCTTCATCATCGCGTCACGAAGCGGCGTCGTGCCCTTAACCCTATGCATGTGTATGCCGTTTATCTCAAGCGTGGGCGCCAGGCTACCCTCAACGGGGACGAGCTTGTAATATGAGGTCGACCTGACCTCTACCTCATAGTACCGGCCGCCCTTCTCAATGGCAAGGTATGACCTCCTCTCGGAGTGCTCACGCAGAACGTCAACCTCCACCTGGAACGCATCCCCGCCCAAGGACAGCATGACAATTCTCCCCGTCCTAGTTACGCTGGCGACGTCTCTGCCCGCGTTGACAGTTATCGTTGAGCCCTCTTCAGCCGAGGCGGCCCGCCTCGACTCAGGGGGTGAAAGAACCACGCAACTACATGGGGTGAAGGAGAAGAGCTCCAGCCCTCTCAGAGCAGCTCCTGAAGTCTCTCCTCGGTCTGCCTCGCCTGGGCCTCCTGCGCCTCCGCCCATCTCCTCCACTCGCCGACTACGTCTAGGTCTCCGCCCGACCTCTTGCCCTCGCAGGGCTTAACCTTTATCACGGCCGGCAGCTTGACCATGCTGCCTATTACGACGGCCTCGCCCGGGTTAAGGCTTGGCAGAATGCCCGCAAGGTCCTCGCTCAGCTCCTCGCTGGCGTCCTGCACGTACTTTATGTCCTGCGGCTCCACGATCCTTAATATGATCTTATTGTTGGTCTGGCTGAGCACGTCAGGGTCCACGTTCCTGGGCCTCTGGCTCACCACTATGAGGCCGACCCCGAACTTCCTGCCCTCCCTCGCTATCCTCGACGCCCAGTACTTGGTCAGGGTCATGCCGTGGGCCGGTATTAGGACGTGGGCCTCCTCTATTACGACGAAGACGGGGACCGGGTAGCCCTCCTTCCTATGCTTCCACGCCTTCCTCTCGGACAGCAGCCTCCGCAGGTAATGGCTCACTATCGCGTCCGCCGCGCTCTCGTCAGCCTCGCTGAGGTCAAAGACGTTGAGCTTGCCAGGGACTACGATCTTCTTTAGGTCAAGCGGGACGCCGTGGCTTAGGACATCACCGTAGTTGTCCTTTACGTCAACGACCCTGTTGTAAGCGCCCCTTGCGCCCTCCTCGTCCATCCCGTTCAGCTCATCAAGGAGCGCGTCTATGAACGTATATGAGTCGTCAAACTTGATCTTGTTGGACCTATACTTGTCCCACACATTGTCAAAGGCCTGCCTGAGGGCCCTTTGCTGATTAGTAGCGTTATCAGGGACCCTGGCGAGTTCGAGGAGCTCGCTAAAGCTCATCATTAGCGGGTTAATGGCGGGGGGAGAGGCGTTCACCTTTTCGTCAGGTAGGCCCAAGTTGCCGTACTCCCCATGCATGTCAAATATGACTACGGTGCCCGCGTGCCTTGACACTATCTCCTTGCTCAGGACGCAGACCGTGTTGCTCTTCCCGCCGCCGGTAACTGCGAGGATCGCGAGGTGCCTCGTGAGCCTGTTCACGTCTATGCTGTACTCGATCGAGGGCTCCGTCATGAGGGTACCGAGCGGGACCCATGGGCCGTTCCCACCCTTTCCGTCGGGTGACGCCCCAGCTGGGCTGAAGACCTTTGAAAGCAGACCCCTTGAGGCCGAGAACACCTCGACCCCAGGCCTCGGCGGCACCTTAGGGAGCTCGACAACCCCGCGCTCGGAGAGGCTATCCTTCAGGCTCAGCCACCTCACGACGCCCTTTACGTAGCTTGGGGAGATCGAAGGGTTCTCCCTTATGGCCCTGATAAGACCCTCCACAGACTCTGGGCTAGTGACGTCCTCGGTCAGCAGCCTGTTCCCCGCCGTGACGCTCTCTATCATGCCGAACACGCAACCCGTAGGGGTCTCGGCGACCACGTAGGTTCCAACCCTTGGAGTGTCCTGGCTGTCGCTGAACAACACGAGGCTTGACCTGGGCGTGCTCTCCCCAACTATCCACCCTAGCCTCCTCTCCCCTTCGCACACGGACATGGATATCACACCCTCAGGACAGACCTGCTCTCGGGGAGGAGGTCAGCCCCGAGGGCCTTCATGATGCCGTCCATCTCGGCCTCGGAGACCCTCGCGTTCCTGTCAGCTATCACCAGCGCCATGGGGTACCCCTCAGCTGTGAGCGGGAGGGAGGCAACCCTTGACAGAACGGACCTAGCCAGCGCCGCCTCGTTGGCCCCTTCGACCTGGTCCCTTGCCAGCAGGGCCTCGACCTTGAACACGTAGCCCGCCCTCCTTAGCCTGGCAAAGGTGCTCAACACCGCGACGCGGCCCTGGTAAAAGTCCCTGACGCCCTTGACGTCAGGATAAAGCCTCTTTGCCGACTCTCTGTCGAGGCCAAAGTACTCGGCCACTGAGGTGTATAGCCTTGCCGTGAAGCCGGCCTCCAGGTCGTGAAGCTCGCGGAGCTTCCTCTCAATCAGGTGGATGTCGGGCATCGACGACCTACATAGGGAGGTGGTCCTGCTGGTCTTTATCACGAAGACGGGGGTCGAGCCCCTTCCCCATATGGTCTCCAACGTGTCCCTCAGAACAATAAGCCTCTCGAGGTTCTCCAGCGCGTCAAGCCATGAGTGCCTCAGCCCGCGACGCCTGGCGAGCTCCATAGCGTCGTTCAGGGCGCCCTTCGAGGCCAGCGACAACAATAGGTAGGCCGAGAACGGCCTGACCCTTGACTTCTCTATGACCTCGGCTACGCACTCAGGCTCCTCAGATTCACACGTGGCGTCGCTGAGCCCACTTACCACGTCCCAGTTCGGCCTGATCACGGAGCCTACGAACTCGAGCGCCTCCTGCCACCTCCTCAGGCCGACCCTCCCCCACCTCACCGGCGGCGAGCCGTCGAACAGGGCGATGCCGCCCGAGGGGGCCGCGCGGCTCGCCACGTCAGCCTCGAGGATCTGCCTGTATATCCTGATCCTGCCCGCGGCCCTGAAGTCCTGGGGGAGGACAAGGCCTACGAAGCCACCCTCGGAAGCCTGCTGGGGGACCCCGCGGGAGAACCTCGCAGCCCACGCCTTCACGGCTATTACCTTATAGGTCCTGAGCTCCCTTAGCGCGCTCCCTCCGTCCTCGGCCGAGTACTCTATGTCTGAGGGGCTGGAGTGCTCTAGGTGTTCCCATGCCAGGTCGCAGTCGCCTGGCTTCTCCGCCTCGACGACCTTAGTTATGACCTCCTTCCAGTTAATAGCTATCGATATCAGGCTCATGCGGTGACCCCCTCCCCACAGTTGACGTGGGACACCCCCTGCTGATCCTTCTCTACATTGCAGACCTTGTCAACTTTGTCTATAACGTCAAGGTGGTGGGTTATCACTATGAGCTGGGGGAGGCCGCCCTCTTCAGTAAGCCTACCCAGTATGTCGACCAGGGCCCTCCTCCTTTCGTCGTCAAGCATGTCTGTCGGCTCGTCAAGGAGGAGGAACCCGACCCTTGACTGCATAATTCTGCTTAGCGCTAGCACGTACGCCAGGGAGACCACGATCTGTTCACCCCCGCTCAACGTCGATATAGGCCTCTCGACCCCCTGCCTGTCAACGACCCTGAAGTAGAAGGAGTCCCCCGTCTCGTGGACCTCTATCCTTGAGTAGTCAAGGCCGAAGAGCTTGAAGACCTCGTTCATCTCGTTCTCGAGGCTGACCAGGGCCCTGCGGTATAGGGCCTTCTCAAGCCTCTCTATGGCCTCAAGGGCGCCGAGGGCCGCGTCAAGCTTGTCGAGGGCCTTTGAGAGGGCGGCCTCGTCCTCACCGGCCCTCATGGCCTCGACCTTCGTCTGCTCAAGCCTCGACCTCAAGGAGGCGACCTCGTTGATGGCAGCGTCCTTCTTAGACCTAAGCTCCTTCTCCCTCTCCCTCAGCGAGGCGCACTCCTTAGCCTTCGGCTCCAGCTCAGAGAGGCGTGACCTGATGTTCGTCAGCTTCAGCTCAAGCTCGCGCACACGCGACTCCGAGTCCAAGGCCTGGGAGGTTATTGTCTTAAGGGACTCCTCAAGGGCCTTCAGCTGGGCAGAGGCGTTAACCGCGTCCTTTACCTTAGCTATGGCCTCCTGGGCGGTCCTCGAGCCTGTCTCCTTCAGGAGCCTGTCCTCCAACTCCTTAGCCCTGGACTTAACCTTCTCCAGTTCAGCCTGCAGGGCCTCCAGCTCCCTCGCGGCCTCGACGGCCTTCTCAGGGGGCTTGTACCCCCTAGACTCCAGGGCGGAGAGCGCGGCCACGTACCTCGCATTATAGGCCTCCAGCTCCTTCACCCTCCTCTCGAGCTCCGACACCTCTTCATCAAGGGAGCCGAGGGACCTGGCCAGCGCCTCCCTCCTCTGGCGAAGGTTCATGAGGTCCTGAGCCGACGACCTCAGCTGAGCCACGCTCGACAGAAGGGCCCTTGCCTTGTTGAGGCTGTCCGTCAGCGCGTTAGCCCTCTCAGAAACGGCCTTCAGCTCGTCTTTGACCGATCTCAACTCGCTCTCAAGCCTTGACCTCTCCTCCTCGTAGTGGGCCACTAGCTCCTGAACCCTCTCGGCCGTCAAGGGCGAGCCGCAGACTGGGCACCTGGCCTCCTTACCTCCAGCCCTAAGCAGCCTGAGCACGTCCTGGAGCTCCCTAAGCCTCCTCTCGGAGGCCTCAGCCCTCGCGCCAAGCTCCTGAGCCCTCCTCCTGAGATCCTCGACCTCCTTATCCAGCCCAGAGACCATCGAGCCGAGGCACTGCTCATCGCAGGAGGGTTCAGCCCCAAGCAAGCGCCTGGCCTCGTCCAGGGCGCGGCGTATCGAGTCCTCGACGCGCTCCGCCTGGGACGTAAGCGCCTCGACAGCCCTAAGCTCCTCGGCCAGGGCGGAGCGCTTCGCCCTCAGCTCGTCAAGCCTCCTGCGGGCCTCCTCGTAGGCCCTGTGCTGCTCGCTCGTCGAAGTGAACTCTAAGTAGGCGTCAGCGACGGGCTTTAACGAGCCAATCCTCTCAGCGATGGCGGCGGCCTTAGAGTTGAGGTCGCTGAGCTCGTTGACGAGCGACGACAGGCTGGCGTACCTCGCGATAGGCTTCAGCGCGTCTATCCTCGCCTGAAGCTCATCGGCCTGCTTCCTGAGCCTTGAGAGCCTAGCGCTCTCATCCTTGAGCAGCCTCTCGGCCTCAGAGGCCTCCTGCTTAAGGGCCTCCAGGACAGTGGAGGCCTTGCACGCCTCCTCCGCGGCCTTAGAGACCGAGTCCAGCTCCATTGTAATGGTTGACAGCAACCTCTCGGCCTCCGAGAGCTTGGCCTGGAGGGCCTTCACCTCCTCCAGCTTGGCCCTTCGCAAGTCCCTCGCGGCCTGTATGGCCTTCATTACCTCGGCCCTACGCCTTGGGCCTACGTCAAAGGCCATTATCACGCTCCCGTCCCCCCTCACGGCCCTTATCGTGTGGGACCTGATCGCCTCGGCAGCCCTCTCGAGCTGAGGCACGCCTATCGCGCTCTCGACGAGCTCCTTGAGCTTCTTGCTCTCCTCGCTCGCAAGGATCGACGCTATTTCAGCGAGGCCCCCCTGCCTTATTATGATGGCGGACTCGACAAACCCCCTGTAGTCGGTAACCCCCTGCAGGCCCAGGAGCCTCGCGATCTCCTCCTTGTAGCTCGACGCCGTGGTGGCCACTAACTTCCCGTCGACCTTAAGCCTATAGGTAGAGGAGGCCGTCTCCCTCCTCTTCTCTATCCTGACCTCCGCCTCGGCCCTTGACCCGCTCGCGGGGTCCTCGAGCTCGAGCTGTATGATGGCGCTCTGCTTGCCGAGCTGAACGAGGTCAGCCGCCTTCCCCCTCCAACCGCTGCCGGTCAGGGCGTAGTAGATGGCCTCGAACACGCTAGTCTTGCCCGCGCCATTCTCGCCAACGAGGGCGACGCTCCCCGTCGGGAACCTGATCGATGTATTCTCATGACTTAGAAAGTTCCTAAGGGTCACCGACCTGATTATGTAGGTCATTGTGAGATCAGCCCCCTCAGTTGCTCAAGAGACTTAGGCCACGAAGCCAGCTTGTCGAGCACGCCTTCGACCCCCTCCTCGTCCCCTTCTGACGCTGCGACTATGAGCTCGCTTAGGAGCTTGGCCGTGAACTCGTCAAGGCGAAGCTCCTCCCTGAAAACGTCGATGGGGTTCAGACTCTCCCTGCCCGTTGCCTGCCGGGAGACCCCCCTCTCAGCCTCCTCCTCGGGGATCCTGGTCATGTGGGGGATCAGTATGAGCCCCCTCTCCCTTGCAATCCTCGACGCGGCCAGCTCAATCAATCTCGCCGGTACCTTAACGCCGACGTTCAGCTTGATGTGCACGAGCGGCTCCTTCTCACCAGGGGCCCTTGATATCTTGCTCACCGAGGCCCTGATCTCCCTATCTACGTCCTTTGGATCCCTCACCTCAGCCTGGACTACGAAGTGCCTCCTGACCCTTACGTCAGCCTCTGTTATCGACGGCTCCTTCGCCGAGAGGTCAACAAATATCGGCCCCCTCTTGTGCTCCTCCGCGGACTCGTTAACGTCTAGGGGGTACAGGGACCCTGGGTACGCAAACCACAGGTCCTCCCTCCCGGGCGGGACCACGCAACGCAGGCACCTCCTATGGACGTGACCGAGCGCCACGTAGTCCACGGTGGGAAGCTCGGAGACCGCGGCGACCGCGTCGTACCTAAAGATGGGGTCAACGGCGAAGTGCGCTACGAAGACGGTCTTAAGGCCCTCAGACCTGAGCTCCCTCGAGGCCCTCTCATACGCTGGCCTCAGCGAGTTAGCGTAGATGCTCTTCCTTTCCTCCGCGCTGGTCTTAAAGAAAGGATAGACGAGGAAGGCGATGCCCTCAAACTTAAGGGTAGTGGAGCTGACTATGTCGTCGGGCTTCGCTTTCTGCCCAGGGCCAGGGGCGTAGAAGCCCTCCACGGCCTCCGCGAGCACGTCAAGCGGCGAGGGCTCCCTGCGGCCAGGGGTGTCGTGCTCACCCCTCGCGGCAACGACCTTCACCCCCCTTGAAGTCAGCTCCCTCAGACGCCTGACAGCGAAGGCGAGCACGCCGTTGTCGGGGTGAGGCGAGTCGAAGAGGTCGCCGGCTACAACGAGGTACCTGGCCCTCTCCCTCACGACCTCCTCAAGGGACTCTTCAAAGGCCTGGGCCACGTCGTCGTAGATCGCCTTCTCGCCATACTTCCTGGCGCCCAGGTGGATGTCAGCCATGTGCGCTATCAGCAGGTCGGCCCCCAGGGCCCCCTCCCGTAGCACGCTGGCTCAGTAATACCTAAAATGCTGTAAGGCCCCCAGGGCCTGCGCTTATTAGAGGGCCTCTCCACCTGGGCGTGGGTCTGGCATGGGCAGAGTGGTGGAGAGGCTGTCAGAGTGCGGCTCACTCCTCCAGGTCGCCCTTGACTTCACTAGGCTCGAGGACGCCTTGAGGGTCGCGGCTCAGGTCGCCCTCGGAAGGGCTGTAATCCTCGAGGCCGGGACGCCTTTAATAAAGTCAGAGGGCGTCAAGAGCGTCAGCCTCCTAAGGTCTATGCCGGGCGAGCATCTGGTGATGGCTGACACGAAGACCATGGACGTGGGCGAGCTCGAGGCCAGCTTGGTCACCTCCGCTGGCGCTGATGCCATGAGCGTCCTCCTGGCAGCCAGCGAGGAGACGATAAGGGAGGCCGTCAGGGTGGCCGAGGGGGCAGGGGCTGACGTCTACGCTGACTCCATGGGCCTCACCCCTGGGAACCTCGACGCCCTGGTCGAGAAGGCGAGCAGGGCAGGGGCTAGCGTCTTCCTTATACACGTAGGGATCGACGTCCAGAGGTCGATGGGCATAACTGCCTCCCAGGCGCTTGACCTTGTAAGGAAGGTAAAGGAGCGCTTCAGGGGGCCCGTCGCAGTGGCTGGCGGAATAAAGCCTGACGAGGTGAGGTCCGTTATAGGCGCGGGGGCTGACATAGTGATAATAGGCTCCGCCATCGCCAAGGCCCAGGACCCCAGGTCGGCTGCCCTGAGGGCCCTTGAGGGCCTCGGGGGCAGGTGCTGATGACTGTGGACATGAAGAGGTTCAGGGAGGCTGTCAAGGAATATAATAAGTACAGGGCCCCGGAGGCCTTCGCGAGGATAGTCACGAGGAAGGGCGATACGGTTTACGTCATGTTCGACGGAACCTACTGCGAGACGTGCGGGCTTTACGACTGGATAGACGACCTAAAGTATGTCCTTGAGGGAAGGGGCATTAGGACGGAGATAGTCAAGCTGCGCGAGCCTGAGGGCCCGACTGGGTCAAGGAGGATAGCCGCGTTCAGGGTAATCGGGGAGCCCGTGGACAACACTTAAATATGACGTAGGCTATAGTAAAAGAAGGCGGCAGGCCCTGTACACGTACTGGAAGGGAGGAAGCCGCGTCCTAGTCGGCGCCGTGATCGCTATAGCAGTAGCGGCTGTGATACTAGGCGTAGTTTACTTCATGCTCAGACCACAGAAGGCCTTGTCTCATGGGCACGAGGTCGTGATAACTAACGGCACCGTGTCCGTGGGCCCGCTATCCTCTTACATGGTGAACTTCACCGTCCCTCCGACGGAGGGCCCAGAAACGCTTTACATACACCTCACTTCAAGCCAGCCCGTCTTCGTGTACGTGGTCAACGGCTCAGAGCTCGTGACGCTCATGAAGACAGGAGGTGCCGCCTCGCTGCTGTACAAACCTGACGTCACAAACCTGACGGCCTCCCTTCCCCTTCCGGGGCCTGGAAGCTACTCGATCGTCGTTATGAACAAGGCGTCGCTATCAACTGTATACGTTAATATCTATGCATACCTTTCGCCTTCCGGCTCCTAGGCCTGGACCCTCCACTTTAGCGAGCCCTCGACCACCTCCTGCGTCACGAGGCCCCTGGCCCTTAGGCATCTAAGGAGCCCCTTCACCGAGGCCTCTAACAGCATTAGGTTATCCGGGGTCCACGAGGCCCCTGGGTACTGCCTCACTATAGCCGCCACGACCTCGTGAACGCCTGAGGGAGTCCTCAGGGCCTGTTCGACCAGCTCGGAGAACCTCCTGATGCTGCCTATGTTAAGGTCTATGAGCGGGCCCGCCTCAGGCCCTCTCACAACCGGCCCGTGGCCCGGCACTATGAGCTCGTAGCGGTTAGCCGTGGAGCCCAACGACCTAAGGCTCTCCTCCGCCTGGCAGGGGAATTTGTGGTACGGGACGCCATACTTCTCAAGGACCCTGTCGCCAAAGATGGCGTCTCCAGCGTAGAGAACCCCGTCTGGGGTCACGTAACCTAGGTGGCCCTCCGTGTGGCCCGGTAGCCTCACGGCGCCTATTGGCCCGTAGCCCTCCTCCTGGTCGTTCAGCTCCCTCGTGACCCTAACTGGCACCGCCCTGAAGGGAAGCAGGGAGTCGGCAGCTGAGAGAGGGTAGTTGAATGTCGACAGGATCCTCAGCTCCGGGTCCCTCACCATGGGGGCGTCCCTCGCGCTCGCCACGACCTCCGAGGGGGAGATGCCCTCGACAGCCTCAACGTGGTCGCTGTGGTAGTGGGTGAGCATGACTACGACGCGCTCTACTCCGAGGTCCCTGAGGGCCTTTTGAATTCTCTTAGGCCTGTCCTCCCCCTGGCCGGGGTCGATGACGTAACCTGTTTTGCCTTCCACGTAAATGAGGGTCGCAGGGCTCCCCCTCTCAAGGTACGTGTTGCCCTGGAGCCTGCTGGCCAGCGCAGGTCACCCCGCTGGGCCAATAAGCAGGTTAAGCAAAAGAAAAAGGATACAATTATGCCTTAGGGCCTGGGCCCTCAGAAGCCCTCCTCGCCTTCGCCCTCCCCGCCCTCGCTGTGGGGGTGGAAGCCTCCCCTGCCTCCGCCCCTCCTTGGGTAGGACCTCCTGAACTCCCTCCTGGGCCGCTGGCCTCCGCCCTGGGCCGCTGGCGTGTTCTGGGGTATCTCATCGGCCTTTGGCACCTCAGAGTCGTCTATCCTTTCTATTGACCCGCGGCTGCCTATGTTCAGCTGGACCTGGCCCCTGAAGGCCGTGGTCCAGGCGCCCTTGAGCTCAACCGCCTCGCCCTCCTGAAGCCTACCGGCCTGCTTCCCCCACGCCGTCAGCTTGATCCTTCCAGTCTCGTCGCCTACTATGGCCTCACTAATGGTCCTGTCGCCCCTCTGCGTGTGTATTGTCTTGGGAGGCTCCACACTAATAACACGAACCTTTATGTCGATATTATCCTCACCCTCGCGAAGGTCAGAGACCTTGCGAGGGACGCTTCCCTCCGCCACGTTACACACTCCCTTCTCTACGCTGGCCCTCTCCCGCTGACGCAGGACAGGGCCGTTAGGCCCCTGGCCAGGTGGGGTTTATAAGCTACCATACAGGCCCCCGCTGCCGTGGACTCACGCTTTTAACCCGACCCACTCACGCCCCTTTGGGAGAGATGATGAGCCTTTGCCCTCAGTGACGGAGGCCTGTTGCTCACCAAGCTGCCCCTTTCCTCGCTGAGACCCCACGAGCTTTCCATCAAGGATCACGTGGATGAGCTCGTGAGCTCCATAAGGGCCCATGGGGCCCTTCAGAGGCCGCTCGTGGTGGAGGCTGACTCCTTAGTAGTGCTTGACGGAACCCACAGGCTGGCAGCCCTCAGGCAGCTTGGCGCGTCAAGGGTCCCCGTCGTCCTTGTGCGATATGATCACGTCAGGCTTGAGGGGTGGGTCAGGGTCTACGAGATGGAGGCCCTTCCTGACCTCAGGAGGATTGCCGAGGTCGACGAGGTTAGGCGCCTCCCCTCAGGTGCCACGCTCGTAAAGCTGGGGGGTGGCGCAGATGCGTACTATGACCTAGTCAGGCTTGAGGACATTGGGCACAGGCTGCTTAAGGCGGTCACGTGGAGGACAGCCCTTGGGCTCGGTGGGGACCTTCTGCTTGTCCTGCCCCCTAAGCCGACAAAGGACCTGGTGCTGAGGGCGGCGGGGACCGGAAGGCTGCTGCCCCCCAGGTCGACTAGACATCTAACTGAGGCCAAGAAGGTCAGGCTGAGGACCCCCCTCTCCGCATTAATTCGAGGGCGTTAAGCGAAAATTAATGCCTCCCACACAACTCTTGACCTCAGGTGGCGACCTTGGCTGAGTCAGCCCTCGTGAGGGACGTCATGAGGACACCCGTAATTAAGGCGCTACCAATCACTCCGACTAATGAGGTCGCCAAGATGATGATTGACAACAACGTTGGGTCAGTCGTAATTGTCGACGAGCAGGACAACCTTATAGGCATCGTGACCAAGAGCGATATAGTCCGCGAGATCGTGGCCAGGGGGCTCCCCAGGAACATCCCGGTAAGCGAGATAATGGTGAGGAACCCATTCTACGTGATGGAGGACTCGACCGTTCACGAGGCCGCTGAGATCATGGGGACCCACGGCATAGGCCATCTGCCGGTCCTCTCCAGGCAGAACTTCAAGCCCATAGGAATGATATCAAAGCGTGACATAACTAGGCTGGCCCCTCACCTGCTGGAGCTCGTCTACATGCTGAAGAGGACCCAGAGGCCTTAGCCGCTCCCCTGGCCGGTCAGCTGAAGCGTGAGTAGCTTGGCCTCCTCAACTATCCTCCTTATGTTCCTCCAGTGACCCCCTTCCCAGTACACATGGCCGCACTTCGTGCACACGTAGAACTTGTTGTATTTAGCAAGGGCTCCCGGTGGCACTCTTCCCCTTATCGCGTTCTTGTCCGTGACCTCCCTGAGCGCCCCATTACATAAGGGACACCTGCTCTTTGAGGGGTCGACCTTCAGCTCAACGAGCCCAGAGGCCGCCATCCTAGCGAGGGACTCGACAACGCCCGCCTCGGGGAGGAGGACAGCGCTTATGCCTGCCTTGACGGCCCTCCTGTACAGGCCCTTATCGCTCGTCACGATGACCCTCTTCATGCGGGCCGCCATGCTCATTATCTGGGCGTCGTTATAGGACGGCGAGTAGAGCGTGTCGTAGCCCAGCAATCTTAGCCACTTGGCGAGCGTGCCCAGCATCGCGTCAACGATGAACTTCGGCCTCTCCTTGCTGCTCATCAGCTCTCCTAAGCCCTATGGCCCGGGGACCTAATATTTCCTCGCTATGCGTTAAGGCCCTAAGGTGAGAGGCCGCCCTTAGCCCATTCCAGAAATGATGAGACTGCCTCGCTGAGGTCTGTGAACCTGAACCCCTCTAGGAACCTGCTCCTGAACTTGTATCCCCTTGAGATCATCCTGTACGTTACATACATGGGGGAGATGGGCAGGAAGCCAACCGCCTTCAGGGCCCATGAGATATTGACTTTCCTGCAAGCCCTTCCCTCCTGCCTGCAGATCTCGGCGGCCACGTCGCCGAGGTCTATTTCGCGAGGGTCGCTGGCGTAGACCCACCTGCCGTCATATTTTCCTGTGCCAGCCTCTGCGAGCACCCTCGCCAGGTCACCTAAATATATCATGTTCCTGGAGTTTGCGTATGGGGCTAGCCCCCTCCTGGCCATGCTAAGTATGAGCCTCCACTGAACCTCGTACCCCCAGGGGCCAAACACCAGCGCGGGCCTAACTATTGACCACCTCCCCTCTAGCTCACTCCCTCTAGAGACGAGCAGCCTCTCGGCCTTCGCCTTAGTTATCTCGTATGGGCCCCTGTGGACGAAGGTCGAGGGGTCGAGGTGCTTCTCCTCCTCGGTGACGGTGGAGCGCATCGGAACCCCCTTGATCTCAGCCCCGACGGCTATAGAGCTCACGTAGACGACGCGGGCCCCTGTCCTCGCGGCGGCCGAGATGACCCTGTCGAGGAGCTTCACGTGGGCCTCCTCGAGCTCCTTCATGGACCCCCATAGCTTACCGGCCACGTGATAGTACACGTCCCCCGAGAGCCTCTCTAGGAAGTCCGCGTCAAGACTTTCCGAGAGCTCAATGCTAGCGCCGAGCCTCTCGAGCTCCTTCGCTATCCTTGGCCTCCTCCTCACGGAACTGGGCCTGGCCGCGACGACAACCTCTGAACCCCTGCTTAGCTCCGCGGCGAGCCCGACCCCGACGAAGCCGACGCCCCCAACTATGACGTGGCGTCCAGGCACTGCCTCAGCAACCCACCGTTACTTCACCGCTCAGCCCCAAAAGTCTACATCATCGGCCCTCAGCGTAGGTGTGCTCCAGCGACCGTTTAACCATTTTCTTCACCTTATCGACCAGGACCTCAACACCTATACCGGGCCTCTCTGGGGCCGTTATGGTTCCGTCCTTGTTGAGCTCCCACGGCGGCTCGACTATGTCCTCCTCGTAATACCTTGAGCTCGCGCTTATGTCGTTTGGGAACCTCACGCCGGGGAGCGTGGCCGCGGCGACCAGGTGCCCCCTGCCGACGCCGGTCTCGAGCATCCCACCTATCCACATGGGCCTCTTGGCGACGCCGTACCAGAAGTCGTGGATTCTAAGGGTCTCCCCCAGCCCCCCTACCCTGGCCGGCTTGACGTTGAGTATGGCAGCCGCGCCCAGCTGGTACGCCTTCCTCGCGTCCTCAAGGTCGGTCACGCTCTCGTCAAGGCATATCGGCGTCCTCAGGTGCCTGGCGAGCTCAGCGTGGTCAACAAGGTCATGCCATCCTAGCGGCTGCTCGATCATCAGCAGGGAGAAGTTGTCAAGGGTCCTCAGCAAATCTATGTCTGAAAGGGTGTAGGCGGCGTTTGCGTCAACCTGTAGGGGGAGGTCGTAGCCGAACTCCCTCCTCAGCGCCTCCACGGGCTGGACGTCGTAGCCCGGCCTTATCTTGATCTTCACCCTCCTATAGCCCTCCTCAAGGTACCTCCTGACGACGCTCACCAGTGCGTCTATCGAAGGCTGGATCCCAACGCTCACGCCGCTAACCACGTACCTCCTGACGCCTCCAATGAACCTCCACAAGGGCTTTGACTCGAGCCTCGAGGCGAGGTCCCAGAGCGCCATCTCAACCCCTGCCTTCGCCATGTTGTGGCCCCTTATCCTCGCGAACTCCCTCGCGAACTCGGCCGGCGAGGAGACGTTATTGAGCTGGGGCAGTATGAAGTCTCTTATTACGTGCCAGGCTGTCTCATTAGTCTCGTAGCTGTACCAAGGGCCCGAGTCGGCAACGACCTCCCCCCAGCCCTCCTCGCCACCCCTCTCCTCAACCCTGACCAGGATGGCTGGCCTCTCGATGGTCCTGCCAAAGCTGGTCTCGAAGGGCTCCCGAAGCCTGACCCAGACCTCCATCAGCTCCACTTTCCTCAGCTCCAAGGCCTAACACCATCCAGGACCTCCGGCAGGGGCTCCCTGACGAGGACAACGTACCCGTGACCCTGGGAGTCCCAGGTGAAGTCTGAGGCCACGTAGCCCTCCGCTAGGTAGGCCTCGTAGGCTGTCCTCGTCGCCTCCCTCCAGGCCTTAGCCATGCCAGGGGAGGCCTCGGCAATCTTTGATATCTGGTAAGGGACACCGACAAGTACTATGCCCGGGGACCTGCTCAAGTCGGGCCCAACTGGCCTCTCCTGGCCCCTCGGCCCCTCATGCCTTACGGCAACGTGTGCGCCGAGCCTAACGAGCTCTTCGGCAGGGGGAGTCCTGAGGAGCCCGCTGGTCTTCAGCTCGACGTTCCGGCTGTCGAGGTGCCACTCGGCGATCGCCCTGTCAGTCTCAAGGCCCGCGTTTATCGAGTCCCTGATCTCTCCATAGTAGCTCCTCACGTACTTCCTGAACACGGCCCCAAGCTTGTTGAGGTTGAAGTTGGCGTTAAGGCTCTGAAGGGGGTCGAATGTCCACTTGATGAGCCTCACGCCTGACGCCAGCACCTCACGCCTCTGGGCCATCTTGAGCTCAAAGCCTACGCCGCTGTACTTCCTGTCCTCCACCACGCCAGTCATGTGGCTGTAGAAGTAGGGGCCCTCCGGGGAGA
The DNA here is from genome assembly GCA_049977005.1 of Acidilobus sp. Classification (GTDB taxonomy): domain Archaea; phylum Thermoproteota; class Thermoprotei_A; order Sulfolobales; family Acidilobaceae; genus Acidilobus. The sequence goes on from JBMFHE010000002.1 coordinate 180,539, forward strand.
GCACGAACCAGCCGGCAGAGAACCCTATGAGCCTGTCGCCGTCAAAGGCCCCCAGGACAAGTCCGCCGTTCTCGACGAGCGCCTTAAGCATGTGGGCTGGGACCGCCTCACAGGAAGAGGGGTCCATGCCCCAGGCCGATATCTGGACCTCCACGACCTTCCTAAGGTCCTCCGCTCTCCTGAGCCTCTCTATCCGGATTGCCACTTCATTATAGTTAAGCTGTACTTCCGCTTAAAACGCCAGCTGACGGGCAGAGACCCGTGAAATACGTCAACCTCGGGAGGGCTGGCCCTAAGGTCAGCGTGGTCGGCCTAGGTATGTGGGAGGTAGGCTCGAGGTCCTGGGGAGGCAGCGTCGAGGTCGCCGTGGACTTGGTCTCCGCGGCGTTCGAGAGCGGCATTAACCTGTTTGACACCGCTGAGGTCTACGGTGACGGTAGGAGCGAGGAGGCCCTGGGCAGAGCAATCAAGGCGCTGGGCCTCAGGGAGCACGTTGTAGTCGCCAGCAAGGTGGCCGGCTTCAGGCCGAGCGCCTACTTCATAGTCAAGGGGGCAGAGGCGATAAGACGGAGGCTCGGCTTCACTCCCTCGCTGCTTCAGCTCCACTGGCCGCCCCCCGCCTGGATCCCCATCTGCGTGGCCATCAGGGGTATGGAGGAGGCGCTCAGGAGGGGGCTGACCGAGCACATAGGCGTGTCGAACTTTTCAGGCCACGCGCTTGAGGAGGCGCTCCACTGCATGAGGTCCGCTGAAATAGTCAGTGACCAGGTCGAGTACAGCCTTGCCTACAGGACCCCTGAGCTTGACGTAATCCCGGTCGCAAGGAGGGCGGGGGTCTCGGTAATTGCCTACTCACCCCTTGCCAAGGGAGCTCTCGCGGGGCCGCCGAGCAGGCCAAGGGCTGTGCAGAGGTTGGACAGGAGGTTCATGGCTGCCTCAAAGGACGTGGAGCTTCAGGAGGCCCTAGAGGACGCCTCGAGGGAGCTTGGCGTCAGCAGGGCAACCGTAGCCTTGGCGTGGCTCATCCACAAGGGGGCTATCCCAATACCCGGAACGACGAAGCCGGCGAGGGTGAAGGAGCTTGCCTCCTCGGCAGACCTATCCCTCCCCAGCGTCTTGATCGAGAGGCTCGACAGGGTCAGCTCAAAGTACGTCACCGCGTGGGGCAAGTCCTACGGGAACCTCAAAGTCTTGAGGTTGGTGCCCTGCGGCCTTCAGTACTTGGGCATAAAGCTCATGGGTGGGGCCTGAGGCCATGGTGGCGTTTTTGCCCGGGAAACCCCCTATTGGCTGGGCCTGAGGCTTGTCGGAAGGCGAGGCCTCTACAGAGGAGTGGTACCAGCTGAGCCTCACCATGCACAGGCTTTACGGCGGCAAGATCGAGGTAATACCCAAGGTCCCGGTTCGGGGGCTCAGGGACCTAGCAGTCTGGTACACCCCTGGTGTCGCGGCTGCCTCCAGGGCTGTCCAGGCTGACCCTGACCTCTCGTTCGAGCTCACGAGCAGGTGGAACACCATAGCGGTCGTAAGCGACG
>JBMFHE010000003.1:0-163878 GCA_049977005.1 Acidilobus sp.
TCTCGTTGAAGCTTATTAGCTACAACGTCCCCTAATTTCCCTGAAAGTGATGACACGACGGTAAGCCGAGCTCCTTGGGGGCTGTGAGGAGCGTTCACCCTTGCTGATCTTACTGTTGCAAAGGTTAACGATAACCCTGTGGACGCTCATTTTACCTAGGTCGCCCGCTTGAGGACCCTGAGCCTTCGTCAAGCCTCTTCAGTAGGGTAAACCTGAGTATGGTTATGTCGTCCTCCAGCGTGAAGTCGCCGTAGATCTTCCTCAGCTCCCTGAACAGCTCGGCGAGCCCCTTAAATCCGTCGAGCCTCGCGTCCTCGTCTGTCAGGTCCTTGACCTTCTTGTATATCACTTCGTCGATCCTAGCCAACGCGACAGGTCTGCCGTCGCCAACTATAGTCACTATCCTGTCCCTCACCACCACCCTCCCGAGCCTAATGGTGCTCCTCTTCCTCCCCTCAAGGACCTTCTCAAGGTACCTCTTCTTGAACTTGAGGGTCCTCCCTATCCCATGGGTTCGGGCCGGCCCCTCGTCCATAGCTCCTGGCGAGCATATCGGCGAAGGTTTATATATTACTGTGTCCCATTAGTCCTACCGCGCGAGGGTAGTGGGCATGAATAGATCATATGCCCCACTATTACTCCTCCTTATTCTGTTGTCCTTCGTGGTGCCCATGATAAGGCCGGCCAGGGCCACCTCCCAGCAGGCTACCTACTACGGCCCCTCGCTGCAGGGTACGTACCTGGGCCAGCTTCCCTCGACCAGCGTCATAAGCCTGTCAGTCTTCCTGCCCCCCAGGAACCTCCAGGAGCTGTTCCTGTTGGCCCAGGAGGTCGCGAACCACCAGATACCTCCTCTAACCAGGGAGGAGGTGCTTAACCTGTTCGCGCCCTCCGAGCAGGAGCTCAAGAGCGTTGAGGACTACCTTACGTCCCACGGCTTTAACGTAGTCTATGTCAGCCCTGACAGGCTCTCGGTCATGGTCATGGCGCCGGCCTCCGTCGTCGAGAGCGTCTTCGGGGTCAAGCTTGGCCTCTACCAGGCCCCTGACGGCAGCGTGTTCTACGCGCCTGAGGGCACCCCCACGATACCTGCCCCCCTCGCAGGCACGATCATCGTTGGCCTCACGAACAGGACCACCTTCAGGCCTCAGTTCATAGTAGCTGGCGAGCTGAAGGGCCACGAGCTGGTGCCGTTCAACCTCACAGGCATGACCATACCTTTCATGAACAGGCTCCCCCAGCTCCCCCAGCAGCAGGCCTTCGCCGGCATATACTACACGCCCGCGGACTTCGAGGGCGCCTATAACGTAACCCCAATTATGGGCTACAGCCAGGGCACGTCAATAGCTATAATTGACGCCTACGGTGACCCAACGATATACCAGGACGTTTACACGTTCGACCAGATGTTCGGGCTCCCCATGGCGAACCTCACGATAATCCCAATAGGCCCCTATCACCCGTCCTTCGGCCTCTCAACCGGCTGGGCGGTTGAGACCGCCCTTGACGTTGAGGCCGCCCAGACCATGGCCCCCTACGCCCACATATATCTGGTAGTTGCCGCTAACCCGTCGAACGCCCTCCTTGAGGCCATAGACTACGTCGTGAGCACCGACCTGGCCGACACGGTCTCGATGAGCTGGGGCCTGCCTGAGAACCTCTGGGCAACGTCAGGGGTCTACACCACGTTCCCCGCGTTCTACCTCAACTACGCCTTCGCTGACTACTACTTCGCCCTCGGCTCAGCTGAGGGCATAAGCTTCTTCGCCTCCTCGGGCGACGAAGGCGCCTTTGACTTCACGCCCACCACGTATGGCGCCGTCCTGTTCCCCTCATCATCACCGTTCGTCACCGCCGTCGGCGGGACGACCCTCTACATCAACGTGACCTCTGGCTACCTCGGCTTCCTTGACACGACGGGCTCCTACCTCACCGAGACTGCCTGGTCCGTGAACCCGCTCTACGGCTTCGAGGTCGCCTCAACGGGCGGCTACTCAAGTATCTTCCCCAAGCCGTGGTACCAGTTCGGCGTCGTTCAGGGGAACTACAGGGCCACGCCTGACGTGGCCGCCGACGCCAACCCCTACACGGGCTTCGTCGAGATAGTGTACGGCGTACCTATTGTGATCGGCGGCACCAGCCTCTCGTCGCCGCTGTGGGCCGGCATCGCGGCGGACATCGACGGCTACCTTGGCATGAAGCTCGGCCTCCTGAACCCGCTCCTGTACGAGATATACAAGACCCCGTCCCTCTACGCTAAGGCGTTCCACCAGATAACCTTCGGCTACAACGGCTACTACCTGGCAGGGCCAGGATACAACCTGGTGACAGGCCTAGGCTCCCCCAACGCCGGTGAGCTGGCCCAGGCCATCTACGACCTACTGACCACCTCCAGGACCCTCAAGGTCAGCGTGACCACGTACCAGCCCGGCGCCCAGTTCGCCTGGTACATGTACAACAGCACGTTTGAGGTCGAGGCCTACGTGACGTTCCCCAATGGAACCACTGTTGAGAGCGGTAGCTTCAACGCCTACGTCTTCACTACGCAGGGGCTGCTGGAGGAGGTTCCGCTCACCTACAACTCGACCTCAGGCGCGTGGGAGGGCAGCGTCTACGTCAAGCCTGGAGCTCCGCCGAACGTGTGGACCATCCTGGTTAACGGGACGTCTGGGTCGTACTCCGGCGCCGGCGCCACGGACGCCTACATAGGCGTTGGCATCAGCATAGTTGAGCCCGTGCCGTACCCATATGCGCCGCCGATACCTGTTAACTACCCGTTCACGATAGAGGCGTACGCCATGTTCCCCAACGGGACCCCCGTCAACACTTCGAAGCTCGTGGTCGTCTTCTACAGGAACGGGATGCCCGTCTTCACCGCGACCCTCCTGCCGACCTCTACCATGGGCCTCTACGAGGGCACGTCAATGCTGATGTACCCTGAGCCCCAGGGCGCCTACATAATGTACGTCTACTACATTGGGCCAAACGGGGATGTCGAGGGGAGCGCCTACGAGTACGTCTACTTCGGCGAGGCCGTCCTCTTTGGATACATACTGACGCCCCTTAACGACGGCATGCCCTCGGTGAGCCCGAACCAGACGCTGGTGTTCTTGGCCTTCGTCGAGAACCCATGGGGTCTTGGGAGCTTCACGAGCCAGGTATGGGTTGACATATACAACCTTAGCGGCTACCTGGTCGCCCAGGTGCCGCTCCAGCCCGCCCCCTACCCGCTCCTCGGCTTCCAGATCGGGTTCTTCACGGTCCCGCCCAACATGAAGCCGGGCTGGTATAACGCGGTCTTCGTGACGACCGAGAACACCAGCACGGGCCCGCTCTACGGGTACCTCAACCAGTCCTTCTACGTCGCGCCGATAGCTGCGCAGTCCCCGCTCGTAGCGATACCGAGCTACGTCTTTGAGAACCAGTGGATAATGATACAGGCCTACATCCTTTACCCGAACGGAACCCCCGTCACCAGCGGCGAGTTCGAGGCCACCCTGCTGCCGGTGCAGGACCTGCCAAACCTCCTGCTCTACAGCTATTACATCGGCGTTCCGCTCCAGTATAACGCGACGCTTGGCGCGTGGGTCGGCTACGTCCAGGTGCCCTCGATAATATCGCCGAGCATCTTCACTGGCGAGGGCGTCTACAGCCTCGCTGGCCCGTGGGACGTGGTAGTTGCCGGCGTCAGCCCAGCGGGTGTCAACCTGTACCCGTCGACCTGGCCGACCTACGTTGAGCCGTTCACTTACATGGACCCGACGACCATAACGTCGCAGAACCTGAGCTCCTTGCCGTCGTCGATTAGGTCAGGTGACACGCTCTACGACGTGTACTTCCCGAGCCTCAAGGTGGTCGGCGCTGACGTAAACCTCGTGAACAGCGTCGTCGGGCAGCTCACGATCGTCAACTCGACGGTCACCGTGGTTAACAGCAACGTGAGCTCCATAGAGGCTGTGAACTCCAGGGTGACCCTGAACGGGGGCGTCATAGAGGGCGGCACCGTTGGCATACAGGCCGTCAACTCGTACGTTGAGGTCGAGGGCACCGAGTTTGTGAACCTCAAGTACGCCTTCGCGGTGTCCGGCGGCTCCCTCAACGTGCTCGGCGCGAGGTACGTCAACGTTGGCTCACTCGCGGCCCCAGGCGCCGGAACTAGCGCCGTGACCGAGGCCCTCGAGTCCATAGCCTCCCAGGCCCTCTCCGAGCTCTCCCAGCTCGCAGGGTCCTCCACAGGCTCCGTTAAGGTGCCTGTGACCCAGCTGCCGCCGACCCCCAGTGCCCAGGGCATAGGGAACCTGCAGCCCATAACCACGACGGCCGCCTCGTCAACGGAGGAGCCCCTGATAGGGGTATTGCTCTCGCTTGCAGCCGTGACCATAGCAGGCGTGACGCTGGACCTATACAGGTCGAGGAGGTGAGACCATGAGAGCGAGGGTCCTAGCCCTGCTTGCACTGGCCCTTGTAATAGTCGCCGGCCTAGGCCTTGGGTCCTGGTCTGTCGGCAGGGCCGCCAGCACGCCAGTCAAGCCGTGGCCTCTTGCGTCAATAACGCTCTCGCCGAGGCTTTACTCCTCCCTGGTTGGCAGGGACGGATACTACTCATTTGAGGCCTTCAGGTTCATACCCCCTAACGTGACGCCTATCGTGATAAAGGTCGCCACGTTGGCTCCCTTCTATAACAGCAGCCTTACACCTTACAACTCCACCGTTGACATACCTCCGGGCAACTACAGCCTGATACTGATGCAGGTCTCGGTCAACGAGAGCGGTGGACCCCAGTACGACAGGGCCCTGTACATATATGCCAACGGAACCCCCGTCTTCTGGGGCTCGACCCAGGAGATACTCAACTCGACGGCCTACGTTGACCTGACGCTGTTCGAGAACCTGCTCCAGGGACCCGTGAAGTTCCAGATAGTCCTGCCTAACTGGTGCGTCCCCAAGCTAAAGCTAACAGGCCACTACAACGTTAACGTCACCCTCTACCTCTACCCAGGCCCAAGACCAGCTGGCCTTCCCAACGAGTTCATACCGCTCTTCCTTAACAACTTCGGCTACTCGAGGGCGTTCCTCACGGGCTCCAACGACTACGCCGAGTACACAGTTCACATACCGAACGGAACCTATAGGGCGTGGCTCCTGCTGTATGAGGAGGGAGGGGCCTATGACGAGTTCTGGTACACCAACATACCGGCGGTGAGGTACATCAAGGTCTACTACAACGGCAGGCTGGCAGGCATAGTGAACCCCTTCGAGACCATCTACACCGGCGGGATCGACCTGTTCTGGTGGAAGCCTGTCACCTCAGTGAATACCCTTGCGTTCCACACCCCTGACATAATTGACCTGACCCCGATGCTCGCTTATGGCCTGAACGCCACCATAGCGGTCCACGTGGCGGACCTCCTCCAGTCCATGGAGGCTATGGGCGTCCCAGGCAAGGACTTCCAGTGGACCATCGCGGGTGTCCTGATGCTGTGGGTTAACTCAAGCAACCCGCTGATCTCCGCGCAGCCCCTGGTTCAGCACGTAAGGTACATGGACACAGGGGCCACAATAATGACACAGAGCTACATGGGGTACTACTTCCAGGAGGGCGCGAGCTACTCCATAAACTACACCTCTCTGCTCCAGTTCGAGCACGGCTCCGAGTGGGTCACCGTCGCCCAGAGGGGGGTGACCGACGTCTACCAGGCGTACAACTACGCCGGAACCTTCGCTTATAACTACCTCGACGAGGAGTTCTCCGAGACCTCGGTCGCCACGGGCTACGAGCCTTACACCCTGGCCCTCAGCGGTAACTGGCCCGTCACGCTGTACTTCGACTTCGTAGTAATCCCGATAACGCCCCCAACCACGTACCCGTTCAACGCGACCTACGCCCAGAACGGCTCCATTACGCTGACCCCCTCCTACTCGCTTTCATACGCCTGGCAGGGCTACAACGAGTCCCTGCAGCTGTCCTATGACCTATACGCGGTTGGAGGCTTCTCAGGCATCATAGAGTTCATAAGCCCGACCGGTGCAATACTGATCTCGCTGACTTCGAACAACGCCCTCACGACCAAGGCCCTTACCGCGACCATGTTGGTTAACGGCATGGGGTTCACAGAGAACGTCTACCTTGAGGGCCTGCAGAACAGCACGGTGAACATGGCGGGATACCTGATAGCTAACCAGTTCAGCTACCAGCTCATAAATGGGGGCATCCCAGGGGCCGGTGACCCGGCCGGGAGCCTTGGAACATCGGCCCAGTCCGCCTCCGCCTCTCTGATCACGAGGCCTAACGGGAAGGCGCAGGCGGTCAAGGGCCTAGACGAGATCATTCTCCTAAAGGCGAGGCTGCTAAAGCTTGAGCTAAGGGCCCTTTAACTAAAACCTTAATTTTAATCTTTTTTGACCATCTCCTTAAAGAGGCTTCCTATTTCCCAGACCTTAACCGTGTCGTGCTCCCTTGGCCTAGGCCTGCTTGCCAGGTAGACCCCGTAGGGGTCAAAGCCGCCCCCGCTCAGGGGGTGACCATATGGCGAGAACACTATGAACGCGTCAGAGGCGTTCACCAGCCTCCGGACGGTCCTATCTATGGCCTGGTAGGCGGCGCAAGTGTCGTAGCCCTTAAGCCTCTCAAGGGCCGTTATGGCCACTATGACAGGGCCCTCCTCGAGGAGCTGAAGGGTGACGTCCTCAACTGAGGCGAGCTCGGCCTCAAGCGTTGTGGTGGAGTCCATAGGTATGCTCACCTTGCCTGAGGTCGGATTGGTAATGGGCACGTTAACTAGGGACGCCTCAAGCTCCTCGACCAGGGGAAGCGAAGGAGGCGCCGGGAAGTACCCGCTGACCCTAACGGGTTTCCCCGTCAGCGCGCTCGCCCATGCGGCCGCCGGGTGCTGTATGTCCTTGTTCTCGGTGACCCCCCTAAACGTCGTGTCCAGGAGGGTCAGGAGTGACCTGGCTCCGCACTTCATGAAGAACTTGTAGGACAGCCCGTCAACGCCTAACATCAAAGCTTTGACGCGAGCCATTGGACCCTCTCCTCCAGCTCGTAGTCTGGGACGGCGCCAACAACCCTGTCTACCTCCTCACCGTTGAGGAAGAACATTATGGTCGGCAGGCTCATGACATAGTACTTGCTGGCCGTCAGAGGGCTCTCATCGGCGTTCACGCGGGCGAAGGCTATCTGTGTGTACTTCACGGAGAGGTCATCTATGATCGGCGACACCAGGAAGCATGGGGCGCACCACGGCGCCCAGAAGTCAACTACAACGGCCTTGTGGGCCTCGAGGAACTCGTCGAAGTTGTTATCATTTAGGTCGACCACCCTGGGCGCCTGTCCATTTCCTTCCCCGCTGTGAGCGTCTTCCTGAGAGACTGAGGACAGGATCTCAGCCTTCTTCTTCTCGAGTATCCTCCTCAGCTCCTCATCCTCCTCTGACATGGCCTTAGGCCTCAAAAGCTACCCTACCGTCGGCTGGGTTTTAACGGGTTACTTCATACCCGCCCTTAGGGTGCGTCGTAAGGTCGTAGGCGTCCTCGCGGATTACCGGGATGACCCGTAATTGCAGGCAGAGGGGAAAAGGTGGGGCGTATAGCTTATAAAGCCCTGTGGAATAGGACCACACCGGCCCTAAGGAGGGCATGAACTGAGAAGTGTCAGGGGAGAGCGAAGATAGTAGGGTTAGGGATTTCATAATTGGGAAGCATGTTTTTGGCAGCCTGTATGGCATCCCGCCAGAGATAGCCGACGACGAAGATTACGTTCGCCAGGCAGTGCTGGACGCCGTTAAGGCCGCTAACGCTACGCTGATCGAGATCAAGAGCTGGAAGATCACGGGCCACAAGGGCGGCGTCTCAGTCATAGCGCTCGTGAACGAGAGCCACATAGCGGTCCATACGTGGACTGAGTACCGCTACGCTACCGTCGACGCCTATACGTGTGGCGACCACACGAGGCCTGACAAGGCCTTCCAGGTCATAGTGGAGAGGTTGAAGCCTCAGTACTACACATACAACTACGCCGACAGGACCCAGTTCCCAGCGTCAAGCCCTGTCTTCGTGGTCAAGAAGTACGAGGCCAAGCCTCTCCCGGCCCAACCTGCCTGACTCCAAAACGCCAGCGGTAAAGACGACGTCTTTTATTCCACTAGTGGTGAGGCTCCCCCCTCGCCTGCTCCAGCCCGTGGGCCACTATAGGGAGTATTATGTCGAGGGCCAGCCTCACGGCCTGAGGGCTCCCTGGCGTAACGAAGACCAGGGAGCGCCCTATCAGGAAGCCCGACGCCCTGCTCAGTATGGCCCCCATTCCTACCTGGTCAAGGCTCCTCAGCCTAAACACCTCCCCGAAGCCCGGCAGCTCCTTCACCGCCAGCGGCTGAAGGGCCTCTATGCTAAGGTCCTTCGGGGAGAGCCCGGTGCCACCAGTAACTATCACTACGTCAGCCCTTGACACGGCGTCCAGCACGGCGTTCCTGATAGCATAGATGTCGTTAGGGACGACTACTCTATGGACCAGCGTGTGACCGCCCTCCCTGAGGGCCTTTTCCACGAGGGGGGTTATCTGGTCCTCAACCTCCCCCCGGAGCACCCTGTCGCTTGTTATCACCAGCGCGAACGTGGCCATTGTGATCCCTTAGCGCCCCCGCAATCTAGATTTAAATGCTAAGCCCCTAAAGGCGCAAGGATGTACCTTGTTCGAAATAATCAAGCCCTCGGGAGTGAGGGCGCAGGTCGGCGTCATTGGTGGGTCTGGACTCTACGAGGCCGGCATCCTGGAGAACCCTGTTGAGGTCATGGTGAACACGCCCTTCGGGCAGCCAAGCGACTATATCACGGTGGGCGAGATCAAGGGGGTTAAGGTTGCGTTCCTGCCCAGACATGGCAGGGGCCACAGGTATCCACCCCACATGGTTAACTATAGGGCTAACATATGGGCCCTCAAGGCGCTCGGCGTCAAGTGGGTCATCAGCGTTTCCGCCGTTGGCAGCCTGAGGGAGGAGATGAGGCCAGGGGACCTAGTGATACCGACGCAGTTCATTGACATGACCAAGGGCCGAAGATACACGTTCTTTGACGGCCCGGTCACGGTTCACGTGAGCATGGCTGACCCCTTCTGTGACGACCTGGTCGACAAGCTGTACGAGGCCGCTAAGGCGCTTGGCTACAGGGTGCACAAGGGCGCCACATACATCTGTATCGAGGGCCCGAGGTTCTCCACGAGGGCCGAGAGCAGGATATGGAGGGACGTCTTCAAGGCCGACATAATAGGTATGACGCTGGTGCCCGAGATCAACTTGGCGTGCGAGAGCGAGCTGTGCTACGCCACGCTCGCGACCGTGACGGACTACGACGTATGGGCCGATCACCCGGTGACCGCGGCTGAGGTCGCCAAGGTCATGAGCGAGAACACTGAGAAGGCTAGGAGGGTGCTCTACGAGGTAATACCGAAGCTGGCTGACGACCCCAACCCGTCCAGGTGCAGCTGCTGTAGGGCGCTCCAGAATGCTGTCCAGTGAGGACTTCCGTCGCGAGACCCTAAGGGCCATTGAGCAGGCCAGGGCCCTCCCGAGGCCTGAGCTGGGAAACGACTTCCTGATCATATCCTCTTATGAGGCCCTCCCCGCCGCAAGGGTCCTCTACGTAGGCGCCCTCAGCGCCGGGGCGAGGGCGGCCCTGCTCCACCCGACCGAGGCGTCGGTGCTGCTGATGCCCTACCGCGAGACCCCTAAGGTGATAGTGTACGCCCTCTCCTCAAAGGATGGAAGGGCCGTTAGGGCGGCCGAGGAGGCCGCGCTCCTCGGGGCAGAGGTGTACTTCGTCTCCCCCAGGCTACACGAGTCCCTCGAGTCGAGGCTCACGAGGTATGAGGGGCTGAAGAGGGTTGAGGTCCCGGGGGCCGCGCCGCTTATGACCATGGTTATCGCGTCCGCGCTCTGGTCGCCAAGGCCGCAGGGGAGCAGGGGACCTAGGCTTGAGTCCGAGCTGAGAGCCGTTGATGACGCGCCTAAGTGGATCCTTGAGAACTTCTCAAGCCAGGCTGCTGAGGTCAGCTCCTTGAGCGAGTTTGCTGCCTTCTACACGCCCTCTGTCGAGGCCGGGGCAAGGTACCTATGCGGGGCCTCCAGCTCCTGCGAAGGCGCCTTTCCCCTTGACGGGCTGGGGGCCCGCAGGTTTAAGGCCGCCGTGATCTTGGAGACCACCTCGGAGGCCCATGATTACAGGGACGTCGAGATGTCCGTAGGGCCAGGAATAAAGGCTGTAAGGGTGCTGATAAACACGGACCCCATCACGGCGGGGCTTTACTCTGTGATGTTCGGCGCCCTCGCCGCGGGGAGGGTGATATGATGGTCGAGATCAAGCAGGCTATAGTTGTGAGGAGGGACCTAAACATGGGGAGGGGGAAGGCCGCCGCGCAGGCTGCCCACGCGGCCTGCGAAGCCCTGGTTAAGGCGCTTAAGGAGGGAGGGCGGTGGAGGGAGTGGGCTGAGGAGTGGCTGGCCCAGGGCCAGAAGAAGGTCGTCCTCAGGGTCGACAGCAGAGAGGAACTCGAGGACATCTACAGGAAGGCAGTTGAGCTAGGCCTACCATCGGCAATCATAGAGGACGCGGGGCTCACCCAGCTGCCGCCCGGCACCGTCACCGCGGTCGCCGTTGGCCCGGCCCCCGCCGAGCTGGTCGATAAGGTAACAGGTCACCTTAAGCTGTTTTGAGATCAATCTAAGCTTTAAAGTTATGGTTACACCCAATTTAAAAGGGCGCCTTGAAGGCCGTCCCTAAGTTAAGCATCGGCGTAGTCGTTGACGAGAGAGCAAGGGCTGGCCTCAAGGGCAGTTACGGGCTCTCGCTGTACCTTCAAACGGACTCGTGGAGGGCCCTCGTCGACGTAGGCCCCTCAGATGAAGTGCTAGCGCATAACGCGAAGTTGATGGGAATAGATCTGTCGAAGCTGGACTTCGTTGTAATAACCCACGACCACCCTGACCACACAGGTGGCCTCAACGCGTTGAGGGACAGCAAGCGGGCGGTCGTCTACATACCTGCAGGCTCGTCGTGGAGGCTCCAGAGGGCAGCGGAGGACCTAGGGCTTACCGTGAGGAGGGCCTTGTCCGGCGGCGAGATTGCCCCTGGCGCCTTCCTCTTAGGGCAGCAATATGGGCCCCCGTACGAGCACGCCCTTGCCGTCAACTTAGCCGGTCTAGGGCTCGTCACCGTTCACGGCTGCTCTCACCCAGGCCCTTCAAGGATTACGGCAAAGGCCTACAACGACACCGGCGTCAGGCCGTTCGTTGTTGTGGGTGGGCTTCACCTGGCCTGGAGCGACCCAGCGCACGTTGCGTCCGAGGTTGAAAAGATGTTGTCGCTCGGCGTCAGGCTCCTCGTCCCCCTTCACTGCAGCGGCGAACTAGTAGTTGAAGAGGCCGCGAGAAGGGGGATCGTAGTCAGGAGGGCCATCGCTGGGGACTGGATCGAGCTCCCTGAGGGAGTTTAGATGCCCGAGAGGTTCGCCCTCATCACCTCAAGGTACCTGGTGTACGTCTCGGTCGCAGAGCTCGTGGCGGCGCTTTACGTCGTGACCGCTGGCCTCTCTAAGTACCATGCCAGGCTAATGTTTGAGTCCGTCCTGCCGACCTTCATTATCGCCGTCGGGCTCGCCTACGCCTCGTCGTCGATGAGAAAGTCGAGGGGCCCGGAGGCGGCAGCTCTGCAGTATACCACGAGCCTGGCAGCGTGGGCAGTCATGGCGACTGGGCTGCTCGCAGGCCTCACGGGTTTCTCCTTCCCTCTGGCTGCGGCGCTGATCATAGCAGGCTTCTCCCTAGCTTTGTTCACGACTGCCTCTCTGAGGAGGCTTGACGTGCTCCTCTCCGTCCTTACCCTTGGCTATACGCAGGCCCTGGGCGGGCTGATACTGCTTACCTCTAAGGGCCTCGGCCTCTTCAACGTCGCGCTGGCCTTCATAGGCGCTGAGGCCGTTGGGGCTATCTTCGCGGTGACGCTACACTCCTACCCCTCAACCTTCGGGGAGAAGCCGTCCCTGCCGGCCACGGCTCTGGCCTTCTCCCTGCTGACGGTGTCAGCCGTCCTAGCAATGGAGGGGTCAAGCCTCTACGTACCGTTGCTCGGCGCCTCAATGATAGCGTCTCTCCCTGCCTTTAGGGTCGAGAAGCTTAAGGACTTCTATGGCAAGGCAAAGGCCTCAAAGAGCCCAGTCGCGAGAGGTGGGACCCTTTATTTCTTTTATGGGCACCAGTTCGCCTTCTCCTTCCTCCTCGCTGATGGAGCTCTACTCTTAATGACGCCCCTGCTAAGGATTGACGTCCTGTACTTAATTCACCTCGTCACCCTCGGCGTCGTCATGATGTTCGTCCTCATTCACGCGCCTATGATGCTACCCGTCATAATGGGTTGGTCGTCCGCTAGGAGATACAACCTGACTCCCTTCGTGCTCCAGGCCCTAGGGGCCCTGCTCTGGCCCTTTAACATGCACGTGTCGTTCTTCCTGATAGGCCTTGCCCTCGTGTTTGACGCCCTCATAGTGAAGCCTGCCGCCGAGCCGATGCCGCTCAGCCTCGTGAGGTGAGGCTGCTGCCCTGCAGGCTGGTGTGTCCCCGGTGTGGTTATGAGGCCGAGGAGGGCGAGCTCGTCTGCCCCAGGTGCGGCAGCTTCCTGATATATGAATGTCACGACATCAGGTGGTCAGTTAACGAGGGCACCCCAAGCATGTGGAGGTACCTTGAAATGATGGCCTTCAGGCCTAAAAGGGTGGTGAGCGCTGGGGAAGGCTACACGCCCATCCTCAGGATAGATGACGTCCAGGTCAAGCTAGAGACCAGGAACCCCACTGGCAGCTACGCTGACAGGGCCTCGTCAGCTATCTTCAGCGCGGTCCCGAGGACGTCTTATCGTGTCAGCTACTCTCTCGACTTCGCCTCTTCCTTTGCCTTCTATGGGAGACTGGCAAAGGCGTCTGTAACAGTCATCGTCGACCCGGAGAGCCTTGACCCATTTGACCTCATTAACATCGTGAGGGCCAGGTCGTCCATAGAGTTCACGGGCGAGGCCGACTTAAGGTATGAGAACCAGTACACCATAGAGGGCCTGAAGACCATATCCTATGAGATCGTGGAGCAGGGGAAGAGGTTTGACAAGGTGTTCGTCCCAGCAGGCACTGGCCTCCTCGCGCTCGCCATGCTAAAGGGCTTCTCAGAGGCCGTCGAGGCCAACGTCTCCAGCCAGCCTGAGATAGTCGCCGTTACGACAAAGGGCTCCTCAGAGCCAGCTTTACTTAGGTTGGCCAGGGGGGTTAGGACGATTAAGATAGAGCCTGACGATGTCGTGAGGGCGTCCGTGAGGCTTGCGAGGAGAGGCATCTACGTGAGGCCGATAGCTGCCGCGGCCTTCGCAGCCGCCCAGACCGAGGGAGGTCTTGCGATCATCACTGGGGGGCTCAGGAGGCCCACCAGGTTCCACAAGGCTTTGACGGACCTCCAGCAGAAGGTCCTTGAGGCGCTGAAGAGGCGACCTGAGGGGGCTACGGCCTACGACGTATGGGAGGCCATCCCTGAGCACAGCCTCAGGGGCATCTATAAGGCCCTTGAGGCGCTCGTCGACCAGGGCAGGGTGTGCGAGAGCTTCACGCTCAGGGGGAAGAGGAAGGTTAGAATTTACAGGGTCTGCTGAGGGTGGTAAAAACTTAAGCCTTTAGAAGCTAACATATTAGTGGTGCACAACTATGAGCGCGCGGCAAGGAGAAACCCCGGAAGAGGTCTCTAGGGATCTTGAAAGGGCAGAGGAATATGAGGCCACAGTCGCCGGTGGCTCCGTCCTAGCCGCCAACAAGTTCCAAATAACGACTGGCGTTATCATAGCGGCCAGGTACGCCGACAAGCTGAGGAGGGTCGCGCTCGTAGCCCTTGGGAAGTACGTGCCGAAGGACATAATTATAAGGGACGTCGCGGAGCTCAACAAGGAGCTGTACCACGAGATTGTTGAGAAGAGAAAGCTCGGCAAGCTTGACCTCATTAGGGTTACGGTGGTCCTTCACTACGATGAAAGCGCCAAGAAGCTAGTATTCGACGACGTAAAGATATCAGTGTTCATAGATGAGGAGAAGTGTAAAGAGATTTACGAAAAGGAGGTTGAGGAGCTTAAGCAGAAGGTTGACGAGCTTACGGCCGAGAACTCTAAGCTCAGGGAGACCATAGAGAAGATCAGACAGGTACTTTCATCATAATTAGCGTGGCCAAGTCGAAGAACGGGCCTCTTTTTAAACCCTAATTGGTTATTCGATACGGGTAAGCGAGAGTGAGAGTCGCGATACCTGTAGAGGATGACTGTAGAACCCCCTCCGTTCTAAGGTCAGGGCGCCTTCTGATCCTAGATATAGGCCCTGACCTAAGCGATCTAAACGTCGTAGAGTGTCGTCGTGTTAACGCCAAGCCCCCGAAACATGGGCAACATCTGCATCACCATGAGCACGAGAGTGGTCACGAGAGTGACCCAGAGCACGCCAGGTGGCACCTTGCGGTGCTCGAGTCCCTGAGGGATGTAGACGTTGTCGTAGCCCCTCACATAGGGCCAACGATCGCGCTGGCGCTTAAGTCGCTTGGCAAGGAGGTCCTGACCGGCGTTGAACTTAGCGATGTTAATCGCGTGGTCGAAGTGCTAAGGGAGTGGGGAAGGTCTAATAAACTAATTAGTTAGTTTAAAAACGGCTTCAACCCTATTCCAAACTCCTGTCCGCTGAGCCAATCGTGACATCGTCAGGCTGCAGGACCTTCACGATGTACTCAAAGGCCCTGTAGGGGTCCGTGTGAGCGCCGCAGCTATAGACGTCAACTGTGGCGAAGCGGTACTCAGGCCAAGTGTGTATCGTTATGTGGCTCTCGAGGACTATCGCAACAGCGCTCACGCCCTCCCCTATCTTCCAGCTCTTTATGTCAAGTATCGTCATTCCGCCCTCCTCGCCGGCCTTCCTGAGGATGTCCTCGATCATAGCAGGATCGCGCAGCGCCTCATCATTACGGCAGCCTTTCAGGTTACCGTAGACGTGACGTCCTATTACCTTTGGCCTTGCCCTGCTGACATTCTCTAGTCTCTGCACGTAACCCCACCCCCTATATAAGGGTCCTTTATGCTATAACCCCCCTATCCTTTTAAGCGTTGCCCCTTCCACTGCTCCCAATCCGAAGGTGGGACGCCTTGGAGGACATCTACCAGAAGGACCCTCTTGATCTGATAGATTCGATCATGATAAGGCTTGAGATCATGGAGAAGGACATCGGCGAGCTGGCCTCCTCTGAGAGGGCCAGGGGCAAGATGGTCGCAATAGCAGTCCAGATGGAGTCGATAAGGGAGACGTTGACAGCCCTGCGGGAGAAGTGCAGAGGGCTTACGACTCGGCCTCCTTCCCAGCCATGAAGTCCTCGTACGTGAACTTGGGCTCCTGCCCTGGCGGGAGGAGGCCCCTATTTCTCATAATTTCCCTGGTGAGCAGCCAGTAGACGAGCGCGAGGCTCCTCCGTCCCTTGTTGTTGGCCGGTATTACTAGGTCCACCTCCTCGACCTTGCTGTCGGTGTCTGCGAGGGCGACGACGGGGACGCCTATCCTGGACGCCTCCTCCAGGGCCTGCCTGTCAGTCCTGGTGTCGGTCACCACGACAACGTCAGGCTCGAAGTAGACGTCCAGCTTGGGGTTAGTGAATATGCCCGGAGGTATCCTGCCGACTATAGGCTTACATCCAAGCTTCTCGCACATCGAGACCACCGGCTTCTGGGCGTAAATCCTCGTGGCCACGACAGCTATTTTGGTCGGGTCGAATGATGAAAGGAACCTGGCCGCGATCCTGATCCTCTCATCTATCTTCCTAACGTCGAGGAGGTAGAAGCCGTCGGGGAGCACCTTATACACGAACTGCTTCATGTACTTAGTGCATATCTGCGTGCCGTAGACGACCCCAGCCTTCTTGTAGAGGTCTGAGGGGACCAGGAGCCCCTTCTCCTCAGCCTCAGTAATCTGCTGGGATGCCGAGGTTGTGGGCAGAGGCGCCTCCTCGTTCTCCTCGTTGCTCAAAGCTCCTCACCTCCCCTCGCGTACGCCCCATACTTTATGACCCTAACTGTGCTATACCTTGCAACCTGCTCTATATAAACGACGCTGGTGTAGAGGGTCCTCCTACAACAGTACCTGTACACGCCAAGGTCGTCAAGGACCTTCTCCGGGTCCTCTCCAGCCCTCACCCTTCTCTGGAACTCCTCCCAGAGGTGCCCTAGAGGGGCGCCGCAGGTCAGGCATCTGACAGGCGGCAGCAAGACGATCACCTGTACGAGGTCTGCCACTTCCTCCTTGCGCTGTACCTCATGTACTTCTCTGGCTCGGTCCGCCTGGGGTCACCGGCGAGCATCGTGCGGTCGTACTCCTCGAACAGCGCCTTCAGCTTCTCGGCCACGGCCTTGCTCCTCTCGCAGCCCTCGGGGGTCTGGTCCGGGACGCACTTTGAGAAGTAGTCTACGAGGCCCCTGGCTATCGCCATCCTTACGGCCTCCGCCTGACCCATGAAGCCCCCTCCCTTAACCTTCACGTCTATGTCGACCACGTTCCTGACTACGTCACCGGCTATGAGCAGCGGCTCCATCATTTTGAGCCTAGCGACCTCGATGGGCCAGAGCTCAATTGGGACCCCGTTTACCCGAACCCTCCCAATGCCGGACCTGATGTATGCCCTTGCAACGGCGGTCTTCCTCTTGCCAGTAGAGACTACTATCTGCTGGGCCTGAGGCGCCTGCGCCTTCTCGTTACTGCTGCCCTCCACCCTTCCACCCCAGCTGCCTAGCAATCTCTCCTAGTGTTGCGTACTTGGCCCTTCTAAGCTTAACTACAGTCATCTCCTCTGGAAGCTTCACAGCCTTCCCCGCGAACTCCTTTGGGACGCCCACGTAGACCCTCAGGCCCTTTAGGGCCCTCTCGCCCTTGGGGGTCTTGGGCAGCATCCCCCTGACGGCCCTCCTCACCAGCTGCTGAGGGGACCTCGGCCTCTTGGGCCTCCACTTGTGGGAGTAGTGGCTCCTTACGCCGAGAACTGTGTCCTTGTAGAACTGTATCAGCCTCGTCGGGTCCCCGCTCACGGCCACCTTCTCGGCGTTCACTACGACAATCCTTTGGCCAGCGAGCAGCCTCTTAGCGATAAAGCTCGCCATCCTCCCTAAGATTGCCCCCTCGCCGTCAATTATGAGGTAGTTCTCCGCAGCCTGCTTCAGCTGCGACATACAGACACCTCACACCAATATCTTTACCCTGCTGAAGTCCTGCACCTGGGCAACGGCCTCCCTCAAGGTTAAAATCCTTCCGCCCGCGGCCACGATCTTCTCCGCTGCCCCCTTTGAGAACGTGAAGGCCGCCACTGTGACCTTCTTGTTGAGCGAGCCTGCGCCTAGGACCTTCCCTGGAACCAGAACTATGTCGCCGTCCGCTGCGAACCTATTTATCTTGCTGAGGTTGACCTGAGGTCTCCTCCTCGCGGGCCTCGATAGCAGCTCGGCTACCCTTCCCCAGACCGGCCTCTCCTTAGACGCCTTGCGAAGGGCCTCAATGGTCTCCTTCAGTAGCTGGTTCGTGGGGCCTGTCCTCCTCACCTCTGGCTCGCCTCCTCGACCACCTCGGCACCCTCCAGTAAGTTTAACAGCTTTTCGACCTTCCTGTCAAGGCACCTGGTGGCCTCATAGACTATGCGGTGAGGCTCCAGCGCGCCTGTGGACTCTATGTAAAGGTAGAGCTTCGAGGGGTCGTAGATTACTCTGAGGGCCCCCTTGCAGGCCGTGCGCTCGCAGTACCTGAGGGCGCTTGAGGTCCTGTTTAACCCCAGCTCTACCCTCCCCTTCCCGCCCGCCTGAATGGCCTCGACCAATTCAGGGTACGCCGATATGCAGTCAAGGCACTCCGAGGAGACCTTGTCGGCGTCGTATTCCACATATGTCGCGTACCTGAGCACGGAGACGGACGCGGGGCTCCACTTTCCATGCTCGTACCCCCGTCCGAGCCTAGCGTAGGCGACGAGGTGAAGCCTCTGGCCAGGCGCTAGGTAAATAATTGGCGTGTCAGGGTATGCCGGCTTAATTAGCGGGTCTGAGAACTTCAGTTGCGACGCCTTAACATAGAGGCCTGGCGAGTCCACGCTGGCCTCGGCCTCAAGGTAAACTTTGGCGTAGCAGTGCTCGTCGTTTTCGCTTGCGTTCCTGCACTCCTCAGGCGACCCGTACTTGGTAAGTACCTCGTCAGATTTGAGTACGGTCAGGCCTAGCCTGTGGGCTATTATCTCGTCAAAAACGCTGGTCTCATTGTCGTAAAAGTACACGAAGTCTATTGCCATAGTTGGTACGTCAGACAGCGCTAGCCGCCTGAGCGCGTTGCCGTAGGCCACGGGGAAGCCAGTCATAGCTATGGCTATCCTGTTTACGTCCGACTCCACTATCTCTACTGACCTTTCGGCCAAGCTGATACCCTAACCTGACGAGGGGCTGGGCTTTAAAAAGAAGCTTAGGACTTCAGACCCTCCTACCTCTCCTGCCGCCCGGCCTCCTCGTCGTGTCGTGGGGTATGGGAGTAACGTCCTCTATCCGGCCGACCACAAAGCCGGCCCTGGCAAGGGCCCTTATTGCGGCCTGGGCCCCTGGGCCCGGCGTCTTAGGCCCATGCCCCCCTGGGGCCCTGACCTTTATGTGAATGGCCGTTATCCCCCTGTCCATCGCCAACTGGGCGGCCCTCGCAGCGCCCAGCATCGCGGCGTACGGCGACGGCTTCTCCCTGTCGGCCTTGACGACCATGCCGCCCGATATCCTCGCCGCCGTCTCAGCGCCACTCATGTCCGTGATGTGGATTATGGTGTTGTTGAAGCTACTATATATGTGAGCTACCCCCCACTTAAGCTCCCTGAGCGACACCCTCACCACCTCCCTGGGCTCCCTGGGCCTCGGCGGCCGCCCTCTCGGCGAACGGGCTCCCCGTCGCGAAGCTTATCAGGTTCTCCTCATCCCTTGGGACCAGGTAGCCTGGGCTCGTCACCCTCCTCCCCCTTATGGCTATGTGGCCGTGCACCACGAGCTGCCTAGCCTGATATATGGTGCGGGCGAGGCCCTTCCTGTAGACCAGCGTCTGCAACCTCCTCTCCAGCACGTTCTCAACCGTGAGGCCAAGGACGTCATCAAGGGTCGCGTCCCTGTTGACGAGGCCCATCCTGTACAACCGGTCGAGCAGGCTCTTCGCTGCCTGTGACCTCTCTGGCTCTGGGAGCGCGAGCAGGGACCTGGCCCTCATCCTGAAGTTCCTCACGACAGCCTCGGCTATCCAGATCTCCCTCTTGTTCCTTAGGCCGTACTTGCCCATCAGCTCCAGCTCACGCTGAAGCCTGTCCTTAATCCACGGATGGCCCGGGCTAACCCACTTCCGCCTACTTTTCTTCGGATCCCCCACCGCCACCACCCTTTCCAGCTCCCTGGGCCTGCGGCAGGGCAGCCTTCTTGACGCCTACCGTCATGCCAGTCCTGCCCGTGGTGTGCGTCCTCTGGCCCCTAACCTTGTAGCCGTACTTGTGCCTGATGCCCCTCCACGAGTTGATCTTTATCTCCCTCTCGATGTCCCTCCTGGCCACGAATATCAGCTCAGCGCCCACGAGATGGCGATCCTGGCCGGTCTCGTAATCCTTGCGCCTATTGTACATCCACGAGGGAAGCCCTAACTTCGTCAGGTCGTTAACCGCCTCCTCAACCTTCTTCAGCGCGTCAGAGGACAGGTAACCTACCCTGACGCTGGGGTCGAGGCCAAGCTTCCTAACCAGCGCCAAGGCGGTGTTATACCCTATCCCCTTGATCCTTGCCAGGCCATAAACTATGGTGTCCTCTCCAGGTATGTCGGTGTTGGCAATCCTTACTACCTGGCTGAATGACGACCTCTCAGGCATGCACCCTCAGGCCTCACTTACCGGCCTTCGCGCGGAGCTCCTTCACGCGATCTATTATCCTTTTCATGTCCTCAGCTGCCTGCCCTGGGTCGATTATGGCCACGCTTGCGGCCGCCACATCGATCTTTACGGCCTCCCCCAGCCTCTTCTTGCTTGGCACGTAGACGAATGGTATCTTCTTGCTGTCACAGAGCAGCGGCAGGTGAGCAACTATCTCGGGCGGGTCAACGTCGGTAGCTATGACGACTAGCTTTGCAAGCCCCCTCTCAACGGCCTTCGTTGTCTCGTTGGTCCCCTTCTTGACCTTGCCAGTCTCGCGGGCCTTCGTGACCAGCTTATAAACTTCCTCCGCTAGGTCGTCGGGAACGTCAAATAGCACGTAACTGGGCTTGGACATACCCCTTCATCCTCCTCCTAGCGTCAAAAAGGACGATACATAGGGGTTTTAAAAGTTATAAGAGGAGTGAGGTCAAAGGGCCAGGAGGCCGTGAACGAGCACGTGAACGCCGATCGCGGCGTTCGCGGCCACTATCATCGGCGCGAACACCACTGACAGCGTGTTGAGGACCTTTATCAGCGGGTTCATCGAGGGCCCCGTGGTGTCCTTGAACGGGTCCCCGACCGTGTCGCCTATCACGGCAGCCTTATGGGCCTCGCTGCCCTTGCCGCCAAGGCTTGGGTCCGCGCCGGACTCGATGTACTTCTTCGCGTTGTCCCAGGCGCCCCCTGCGTTGGCCATCAGGAGGGCCCTTGGAACGCCGACCAATATGGCGCCCATAATGAGCCCTGCCACGGCCTGCCAGCCCAGCAGGAGCCCTGAGACGATGGGGGCCACGATGGCCACGATGACGGGTGTCATGAACTCGGCCAGGGCCCTCCTGGTGGCTATGTCGACGACCCTGGCGTAGTCGGGCTTCTCCTTCCACTCCATTATGCCTGGGTGCTCACGGAACTGCCTCCTTATCTCCTCAACTATCTCCATCGCCGTCCTGCCCACGGCGTTAAGCGTCCTGCTGGCCAGGAAGTACACCACTATCGCGCCGACGAGGGCGCCTATGAGGACGTTGGGGTTTATCAGCATCAGGCTGTTGAGCATGCCCATAAGGTCGCTGACCTGGACGTTTGGCTGGTTTGCCGAGACGCTCAAGACCTCGAAGATGAAGCCGATGAACAACACCAGGGCTGCGAGGGCCGCGCTGCTTATTGCGTAGCCCTTGGTGGTGGCCTTGGTCGTGTTCCCGACGGCGTCCAGCACGTCAAGCCTATCCCTGACCTCCTCTGGGAGCGACGCCATCTCCGCGACGCCAGCGGCGTTATCGCTGACGGGCCCGAAGGAGTCCGCCGTAATTATTATCCCTGCCACCGAGAGGAGGCCCACGGACGCCAGGGCCGTCCCATAGATTCCGGCCAGGAAGCCCGAGTAGCTGTGGAGCACGGCCGAGAGGGCGCCCACGCTAGTCAGCGAGCTAGACGCCAGCCCGGAGAAGGCGAAGTAACCCATAGCGTACGTTATGCCTAGGATGAACGCTATCAGGAGTATGACTGGTATGGCGCTCACCAGGCCGTAGGCGTAGCCCGTAACTATAACGGTGGCAGGGCTTATCAGGGCCTGCCTGGCGATGGACTTAACGGGCTTGTATGTGTAATGGGTGTAGTAACCGGTTAAGGCAAGGACTATCGGCGCTATGATCGCGCCTAACGAGGTGGCTAGGGGGGCAACCAGGGCTACGGAAGCCCCTAGGTCCCTCAGGAGGAAGTAGCTGACCAGGAAGAACAGCACGACAGCTATCGCTATGGTCTCGTAAATGTCGTAGGAGATCGCGGTCAGCGGGTGCTGGGAACCCCGCAGCCTAATTATCGCAACCCCTATGAACGTCGCTATGAGGGCCAGCGCGCCGTACAACAGGGGAAGGGCCACTAGGACCGGGTAGGTGCTGTACCAGCCCATAACCCAGGCCAGGAAGATCGTTCCGGTCACTATAACTATGTAGGACTCGAAGACATCAGCCGCCATCCCCGCCACGTCACCGACGTTGTCCCCCACGTTATCGGCTATGACGCCTGGGTTCCTGGGGTCGTCCTCAGGTATCCCCTTCTCAACCTTGCCTACCAGGTCGGCCCCCAGGTCAGCGGCCTTTGTGTAGATCCCCCCTCCGACCCTCATGAACAGCGTTATCAGGCTCGCCCCGAAGGCCATGGATATGAGGGCGAGGGCCCAGCTCTTCGGCAGAACGGCCGTGAACCCAAGGTACAGCACGCTTATCAGGAGCAGTGCTATGCCGGCCAGCGAGAGGCCCATCACGGCCCCTGCCCTCCAGGCCAGCCTCAGCGACTCGTACACCCCTGTCCTGGCTGCCATGGCGGCCCGCGAAGCGGACCTGGTCGTCACGTACATTCCCAGGTACCCTGCTGACATCGACCCCAGTGCACCGACTATGAAGGCGACGGCCGTCGAGGCGCCTAATGCGCTGCTCTGAGAGACGTAAGTTATCCCGACCCCTATTATGACCGCCAGGACGGCAAGAACTATCGATAACGTTCTGTACTGCCTGAACAAGTAGGCCCTTGCGCCTGTCGCTATGGCCTCTGATATGAACCTCACGTTTTCTGGTCCGGGATCCTGCCTGAGGACCCACAAGGCGAGGCCAACAGCTATCCCGACGCTAATAACCCCTATGACCGCGCTGAATAACGCTATAACCTCATCTAACGCCAAAGGCCTCAGCCATTTTCAAATCCTAAAAGTTCTTGGGCCTAAAAAGTGTTGCTGTTAACCCTTTACTATACGACTTCGCCCGCACGTCAAATGATAACAAATAAACCCTGCCCCCAATGTTAGGAGGGCAATGAAAGGTGTTGGTGAACATAAAGAGGTTAGCCCTCCTAACGCTCTCCGCCCCCATAAAGCCGGGCTCCGTCCACAGGCTGATGAACGACGTCGACTTCGAGAGGAGGCTACTGGAGTTCGTTGAGGTCGAGCCCCTCGTCGATGAGGCCTATAGGAGGGGGCAGATGTTGGCCAAGGGCGAGATAACTGCCCAGGACCTAGGCCTCGGCGCCCTCATTTCGAAGGGGCTCAAGGCCGCGTCCGAGGCGAGCGGCGAGGTGCCCCTAGTAGGGCTCTGGTCGGCGGCCATAACGGTCTCGTCAATTGACGGCTACGCCTCGGCCTCTGGGGTCAGGGTGCATGAGTCGTTAAGGGTCCTGATGCTGAGGACCCTTTACGCCAGCCTCCCTGAGGACGCGGTGAACCTGCTTGAGGGGATAGAGGATGTAGGCGACTCTGACCTGATAAGCCACGCGTCGTACAGGAACATAACTGAGAACTACGTGAGCTCGAACAAGCTGAGCCTAGGCGACCTCTTCGAGGTCCTTGCTGAGGTCGACAGGGGCTTCAGCCTGAACCTGCGAAACTACGAGTGGCTCCTGGAGCTTTCCAGGGGCTACGAGGCGACTAGGTCGCTCCTGGTCAGCATGACAAGGTCTTACCTGACCATAGCGTCAGAGCTCGCTGGCGACCAGGAGATGGCGTCTATGGCGAAAAGGCATGAACTGGACGTCGCCACGCTGCTAAAGTTAGACAGGAGGCTAGCCTCCCAGAGGGCGCTCCTGAACAGGTCCCTCGGCGGGGTGTTCCTGACCGCGTACTTAGCTACGTCGTCCGGGAAGGCGACCATGGCGATCTGAAAAGTCGAGCGATCTAAGGCCCCGCGGCCCTGACATATACAAGGTACCCTGCGATTGCGAGGGCATTCGCTATAGCGCACATGGCCGCCGTGCCGACGCGCAGCGACGAGGGGTATAACGTCGCAGCTATCGCTGGCGAGAAGCCCCCTATAAGCCTCCCTGCGAGGAACACCGTGTTAGTCCCGACGCCCCTGACCTCAGGCGGAAACGACTCGCTCGCCCACACGCCTATAAACGAGAAGTAGCCCGTAGCGAAGAATGATATCGCCAGGGCGGCCAGGCCAGGGTAGCCCCTCCCGATGAGCATCAGCCCGATTGATGACAGGAGGCCAACCGTGCTGAACGCGACCGCGGTCCTGGCCCTCCCGGCTAGGTCTGACAGCCATCCCCCTATTACAAACCCCGCGAACCCTATCGCTGCAAGAGGCGCCAACCACCTTGTCCCCAGGCCCATCTCGCTGATGAACGAGGGGACGATCATGAGCAGGGGCACGCTGAACATGAAAGCCCCCACGGTAACCGCTGACAGGCCTACGGTGACCATAACGGTCCTCTTGTCAAAGCCCCTAAGCCCTATGCCCGTCGTCGAGGAGGCCCTGGCAGTCTCGGGGACCAATAGTATCGACAGCGAGATCAAGAGGCTTAGCGCGCCTAGGGTGAGGAGGAACTGCCTCCAGGCTGGCACGAGGTAAAAGACCAGGGAGTCTATGATATAGCCTACGAAGTAAAGGCCCTGTAGAAGGCCCCCGAAGAGCCCCCTAAACGTGCTGAGGTACTCCACTACGAAAGGGTATGAAACCCCGTTCTCGGCGTTAACGCCGAAGCCGACGAAGAACCAGGCCAAGTAGACCTCCCACAGCCCCCTGGCGAAAGAGGCCAGCAGCACTGACAGGCTAAAGATAACGCTTGAAGCCAACAATACGGGCTTTCGTCCAACGTGGTCAGACAGGTGGCCTAGAAGGACGCCACCTATAGCGCCGCCTATGAAGTCTATTGGAACGGCCCACAGTACGGCTGGGACCGAGACCCGCATAGCCCTGGACAGTTGAGTAACGATGAAGGAAAGCGAGAACACCGATGCGGCCGAGAAGGTGAAGGGGAGGATCACGCCTAGCAGCACGATCGCCTTCCTCAACGCCTAAACCCTTGTTGAAGCCGCTTGAGCGCTTAATTAATCAACTTAATGTAAAAGGTCCCTCGGCCATAAGCGCAAAATCCTCGTCGAGGCGATGGTGGACCGGCCGGGACTTGAACCCGGGACCTCCGCCGTGCGAGGGCGGCGCTCTTCCAGCTGAGCTACCGGCCCACCGACCGGTCCAAGGAGGATGTCCCGAGATGACCATATAAACTTTACCAGAGCAGGACCATGCCCTCAGGTCAACTTGTTAGAAGGCCCTTGAAGGTCTTCTCATCGCCTCGGCCCTTCTCCTGATCGCCCTGACACTTTTTTATTGTGCCGAGCTAGGTCAGAGGCCTAATCGCCAGTGCCGTATATGAAGTAATCAATGAACGGAAGGATTATCCCTGGGAGGACCAGGAAGACTATGAAGAGCAACACCAGGGGGTAAACGCTTAGACTGAAGGAATAGCTGGCCTGGCCGATCGTGTAGCTCGCCTTGATAACGCCCCCTGGCATCACGGTCTGCAGCAGGTAAAGGACTATGACTAGCCCCATCAGGGCCAGTATTGACCTGAATATGGGGCTAAACACGGTCCTCCTTAGGATCCTCGCGGCCACCGAGAGCGCCTCAAAGATTCCTATGTACATAACTACGTACATAGTTGGGTAGCTGTAGGCCCCCTCGAGCGACTGTTGGCCCGAGAGGACGCCAAGGTATGAAACCAACGCAGGGAGGAGATACACGTAAAGCAGCACGTAGATTAACCCCTCGATCACCCCTATGAGGGCCTCCCTGAAGACCTCCCTGACCTCCATAGCCATCAGCCTAGGCTCTGCTCTGACGAGGCCGAGAAGAGGTACAGCCCAGCGACGTACCCGGTGATGTTGATGGAAACCTCCGAGGCCCCCAATAGGACGTCCCTAGGAACGCACACCGTCAGGGAGCGCCCAGGCGAAAGCAGACCTGTTGAGGCCTCCGCTGAGTACGTCGAGCCGTTGGTCAGCTTAAAGGCGACCTTAAACGTGGCCTCAGATATAGGTATTGGGTTGTGATAGTAAAGGGTCATAGGGTACTCTGAAGGCGCGCAAGGAGGGCCTGGGGTCGAAGAGAGGTTAACCGTTATCGCCTGATACTCGTGCGTCGCCATATAATACATGAAGTAGACTAGCGGCGCGGCGAAGACCCCAATTATTAAGACCCCTGTTATCATTATGAGCGCTCCAACCCTCATTTCTGACGCCTCAGGCCTTCAGCAACTCAACGCCCTTGGATATTATGACGGAGGCCGCCGCTAGGGCTATCCCAAGGAAGACGGCCATTATCAGCAGCACTATTATCACGTTCGCGTAGACTCCCAGCTGACCTACGCCTGAGGGTGAGGTCAACGAGCTCAGGTAGCCAAGAGCGCCTCCGAAGCGCTTAACGAAGGCGGGCTGAGAGCCGACGGCAAAGAACGACGTTATCGCCTCGTAGAATACTAACACGAGGAGCACAAGCCCTATTGCCGTTAAGACGGCCCCTGCCACGAGCTTGTGCGAACGTTGCCTCGAGGCGCCTTGAGAAGCCTCAGCCATAGCCTCCCCCTTTGATGGGGTTGCCCTAAGATTTTATAAATTAGCTTGACTTGACGTAGGTCTACTTGACCCGTTCGTGAAGTACGACGTAAAGTTGTCGTGGCTAACTTTTGTACATTAAGCGTATATACAGCGCGTAAAAGTTAAGACAACGGCTCTTGCCTTTAGGGCGATGATGCCTGAGAAAGGCGTTATACGTGCTTGAGATGACTAAGCCCCCGCAGCTAGCGCTGCTGGCCTTTACCGCGTACGCCGCTTACTTTGCGGCAGGGGGCCCCCTCTCGCTTCTCAGGCTCAGCCTTCTGGCCGTTGTCTCCTTTGGGGCCATAGGCGGCGTGACTGCCTTAAACATGGTGGTCGAAGCCGACCTTGACTCAATCATGGCGAGGACCTCAGGTAGACCCATACCGTCAGGCAGGCTCAGCCGGAAGGAGGCCCTTGCCGGGTCGCTCGTCCTCATCGCCGTCGGCTTCGTGGCAGCCGCCTACCTTAACTGGATAGTCCTCCTGACCTGCGTGCTCGCGCTGATCTTCGACATACCCCTCTACACGGTCCTCCTCAAGAGGAGGTCCCCCCTAAGCATATTGGTGGGAGGGGTCGCGGGCGTCATGCCGACCCTGGGAGGGTGGGCCGCGGCAACCGGAGGTCTTAGCCTCCCGGCCTTCCTGCTTGCCCTGGCCGTGTTCTCTTGGATCCCGATGCACATATGGTTCATCGTTTACTACTACATAGATGACTACAGAAGGGCTAAGGTCCCTATGTACCCTGTCGTGGCTCCGCCCTCAAGGGTCGCTAAGACGACTGTCGCCTTCCTTGCGCTGATGGTGACGAGCATGTGGCTCTACTGGCTCGTCACAGGCAGGGGGCTGATAGGTGACGCGCTTCTGACCCTGATGGTCGGCTGGGCCTCTAAGGTAATACTAGGCTACCCGAGGGCCATGGACAGGGCGACGGCAAAGAGGATATTCCTGACGGCCAACCCCGCGTTGATAGTGGCCTTCCTAGGGGCTCCCTTCTCCGTCCCGCACGTCATAGCGTTTCACCTGCTTGGGCCATAGCCCTGGAGGGGATGGAGAGCCTCAGCCCTCTCACGGACTTAGCCCCGTCTCTGAGGTCAAGCCTCCATAGGTAGTACGGCCTCCTCAACGAGTTCACCTCTATCAGCGCCCTGACGACCTCCTCCACGGCCTCCTCCTCGCCTAGGCCGCGGATCCTCCTAAGGAGGTTGACGCCTATCCCCCTATAGTTAATGCACGGGATGAGGGTTCCGTCCGCTAACAGCCTAACCCTTGTGCAGCCCGCGCAGAAGAGCGGGTTGTTAAAGGGCTTCACCACCTCAACCTCAGTGCCGTCGGGA
The DNA here is from genome assembly GCA_049977005.1 of Acidilobus sp. Classification (GTDB taxonomy): domain Archaea; phylum Thermoproteota; class Thermoprotei_A; order Sulfolobales; family Acidilobaceae; genus Acidilobus. The sequence continues at coordinate 27,689 of JBMFHE010000003.1, forward strand.
AGGACGTAAAGGGGCCTGTTGTGGAGGTCCCTCGTCCTTCTCTTGGCCCCCATGGCGAGGAGCCTCTCCTCTATCTGGTCCAGGGGGACGTGCTGATTAGAAAACACCTTCATCCCTAAGTTCACAGGCTGAAGCTCTATAAGCTGGACCTTGAAACCCATCTCAGACGCGAACATTATCACATCCCAGACGTCGTTGACGTTGATCCTGGTTACGGTCACGTTGACCTTGACCTTGAGGCCGGCCTTTGCAGACTCCCTAAGCCCATCGAGCACGTGATCAAGGCCGTCAACCCCTGTTATTGCCCTGTAGTGCTCCCTGTTTAGGGAGTGAAGGGACACGTTGACCCTGTTCAGTCCGGCCGCCGCAAGCCTTTGGGCAAGCCTTGCCAGAAGGTAGCCGTTCGTCGTCATCGATAGGTCAGCGCGCTTACCAGCGCCCTCCCTTATTGAGGACACCACGTCAACAATGTCAGACCTAAGGAGGGGCTCGCCCCCAGTCAACTTAAATGAGCTTATGCCAAGCCTTGAGGCCCCCAGCGCAACTACGAAATAGTCGTGAGGCTTCATGAGGGTGAGGCCTGCACCTATCGGCCTAGGGGAACCGACGGGGTCCCCCTCTATGTGGCAGAAGAAGCACCTGTAGTTGCACTCGTTGGTAACGGCTATCCTAAGGTTGTTCAGGGGCCTGCCATAGGCGTCGGTGAGCGTCGTTGACGACCTAAGATTCTGGCTCCCACACAGGCTTTTATGTTGTGATATAGCGTTGCACGCCAAGGTGAAGGTCTGTCAAAGCTTATGCCCCGCATCAATAACACAGCGCATGAGGCGGCGATGGGAGCGACTATCAAGGAGCTGACCAAGGAGCTCTTAGAGGCTATGCTGGGCGCGTCCGACTTAAGGTCAAGGACCTCACAAGCGGTGAGGTCATGCTGCGCTGGAGAAAGGCCTCTCCTCATCTCTATCGGCAAGGCATCTGTGTCTATGGCCTTAGGCGCCGTCGATTCGCTCGGGGAGAGGATACAGGGGGGCCTTGTAGTTGCCCCCGAGGGAATTGATGCCAGCGAGCTGCGCAGCTACGGGCTGGAGGTTCGGACTGGAGGACACCCACTGCCTACCAGGGCCAGCGTAGAGGCGGGCGAGGCGGCCCTTGAGTGGGCCAGGCAGGCCGGGAGCGGTGGAGCCAGCCTGCTGGTGTTGGTCTCTGGGGGCTCCTCAGCGATGGTCGAGGCCCCCCTTGAACCCATAACTCTTGACGACCTTGTCGAGGTCAACAGGGTCCTCCTGGAGTCGGGGGCCTCGATCTCTGAGATCAACGTGGTCAGGAGGCACATCTCCCGGGTAAAGGGGGGAGGCCTCGTTAAGGCGTCACGTCCATCAAGGGTCTACGGGCTCTACGCCAGCGACGTTCCGGGCGACTCCTTGCATGATATAGGTTCGGGGCCTACCGCGCCAGACCCCACAACTTACGCTGACGCAATCGAGGTCCTAAGGTTCTACGGAATCTTTGAGAGGGTTCCAAGGGACGTTAGAGTCGTGCTCGAGAGCGGGGCAAGAGGGCTCTTGGAGGAGACCCTGAAACCGGGTTCGCCCGACGCCAGCAGGGCCTGGAACACCATAATCGCGAGGAACCTTGACGTCCTTTACGCCGTTGAGCGCCTGCTCAAGGAGAAGGGCTTCAACACGCTCGTGCTCACCTCGATGCTGCAGGGGGAGTCGCGTGAGGTCGGGAAGGCCTTAGCGTCAATAGCAGCTGAGGTCAAGAGGTCAGGGAGGCCCCTGAGCCCTCCTGCGGCGATCATAGCAGGAGGCGAGACGACCGTAACCGTGAGAGGAGGTGGGAAGGGCGGGAGGAACCAGGAGCTAGCGCTGTCGTGGGTCCTTGAGGCGAGGAGGCTCGGCCTCAAGGACCACGAGGCAGCGATCCTCGCCGTCGCGACAGACGGTATAGATGGGCCGACTGACGCGGCGGGGGCCGTAGTGACGCCAGAGGACATAGATAAGATGACTAAGGCTGGGGTGAACCCGCTCGAGGCCCTTGCCAAAAACGACAGCTACAGCGCCCTCGAGTCCTCCGGTTCACTTATAAGGATTGGCAGGACAGGGACCAACCTAAACAACATAGTAGTGATGCTGATATGGTAAGCGAGCCCTTGCACCTACTAAAATACGACAGCGGCCTTATGGAGGACTTAGCGTCAATATCTAGAAGGGGGCTTGGTGAGCTCCTTCGGTCCCTCACCAGGCCTCCTAGGCGGTATTACGTCAGGGTTAACACCCTCAAGTCAGAACCCGGGCTGGTCTTGGATAGGCTGAACCAACGGGGGCTGGAGTTCCGGTTAGACGAGGAGATAAGCTTCGCCCTTTACGCCGAGGTTAAGGGGCCTTTCCGCGTTGAATATTCTGATAAGGTTGTCGTGGCCGACAAGAGATCGGCCGAGTCGGTTTACGTCGGCAGCGACCTCTACGCCCCTGGCGTCATGAGGGCTGACGGCGTCAGGAAGGGCGACCGCGTTACTATTGTCAGCCCTGAGGGCGTCCCAGTAGGCTCTGGCGTGGCCCTCATGGATTGGCGCGAGATAGCCACGGCTAAGAGGGGGATAGCTGTCAAGGTTGACAACACCGTCTACGTGGCCCCAAAGCTTGGGGAGCTCCCGGAGCTGAAGGAGGGCGTCATATACAGTCAGAGCCTTCCTAGCATGTGGGCCGTGGTACTTGCGGACCCCAGGCCGGGTGAGTTCATAGTTGACATGAACGCGGCGCCTGGAGGCAAGGTCTCCTTGGCGGCCCAGCTGGCGGGCCCCTCGTCAAGGATAGTGGCATTTGACAGGGAGAGCAAGGTCGAGAGGCTCAGGCAAAACCTGGAGAGGATGGGGATGACATGGGTTACCGTGATAGGAGGGGACTCGCGCCAGGCTACATCTATACTTGGAGTGAGCGAATTGGCGGACCTGGTTCTCATAGATCCCCCTTGTACTAACCTTGGGGTAATACCGAAGCTCTCCGACAGGAGGACGCTCAAGGACGCATTAGACCTCTCTAGGTACCAGATCCAGTTTGTGAGGGAGGCGTACAGACTGCTTAAGCCGGGTGGAAGGTTAGTCTACTCTACGTGTACCTTAACCGACGTAGAGAACGAGTGGGTCGTACAAAGGGCCATCGAGATGGGCTTCGAGGTTGAGAGGCCCCCCAAGATCCCTGCGGCTGCGTCGTTTAACGGCCTTGGGGTCAGGTTCAGCCCCGAGGACGGTTTGCCGGGGTTCTTCATTTCGCTGCTTAGGAAACGTGGTGGTCCCTCTTGAAGTTCAAAGTAGAGATAATAGGCGATATCGCTATCCTCAAGCCTCCACATGGCGTTGAGCCTGACGTCCAGGAGGCGAGGCGTTTTGCTGAGGCCATTATGAAGGAAGCGAAGTACATACGCTCTGCGTGGCTTGCCGCAAGCCCTGTCCAGGGCCCTTACAAGGTCAGGAGGCTTGTCCACCTGGCAGGGGAGGAGAGGACCGAGACTGTCTACAGGGAGCACGGATGCGCCTTCAAGGTAGACGTGAGCAAGGACTTCATCACTCCGAGGCTCAGCTATGAGCACATAAGGGTCGCAAAGCTCGTAAGCCCGGGTGAAGTTGTCGTAAATATGTTCGCTGGAGTTGGAACCTTCTCAATAATTATCGCTAAACACTCGGGGGCCCGCCTGGTTCACAGCATTGACATAAACCCTGACGCTTACGCCCACATGGTCGAGAACATAAAGATCAACAGGGTTGAGGACAAGGTGATACCATACCTGGGGGACGCCGCTGAGGTAATTAAGGAGAAGCTAGTTGGTACCGCCGACAGGGTCCTCATGCCCCTCCCAGACCTAGCCCTGCCCTACCTCCCCTATGCTGTCCAGGCTCTCAGGGGTGAAGGGGTCATTCACGTATACCTTCACGTCCACGCTTCAAAGGGTGAGGAGCCCGAGCGTAACGCCATCTCAACGGTGGAGAGGCGGTTTGCAGAGCTTGGGGTGACCTGGAGGCCCGAGTCGGCGAGGGTCGTGAGGATGGTGGGCCCCCGCTTCTACCAGGTGGTTGTGGATGCCAGGGTCTCAAAGTGACTTCAGGAGGGTCCTCCTTGAGGAGAGGCTCGTAGGGTATCTCGACCCAGGAGCGGAAAGGTACCTAATACCTATCAACGAGGCCGGCATAAGGACCTCGAGCAGCTGTACGGGCCGCGCGACGCTCGTTGAGGGGGAGTGGCACTGGTTAAGGGACGAGGCAAGGATCGTGTTCAAGACGCACTCCGAGGTCTCGACCGCTGACATCGCTAGGTTTCTGAGCGGGCCCTTCGAAAACCTCTGGCTCAAGGTCACGGGCCCCATCCTCCACGTGAGGCTGCCCGAGCTGGGTTGCGCCGCTCGAGTCCTCCAGGCCGCCAGGGAGGCCGGCTTCAAGCACAGCGGCGTCATATCGTTGGGGAAGGAGGTGGTCGTCGAGCTCCTGAGCGCGGTCCAGATCACTATTCCGTTGAAGATAAACGGGGTATATGTGGTAGACCCCAGGTCACTTGGTCAGGTCGTAGATATGACGAACAGGGCCCTCAGGAACGGATGGGCGAGGCTTGAGAGGCTTTCTCAGCTTCTCTCGGCCCTTGACTGCCGGCAGAGGACCTCCTGACGGCCCTCTTATAGGCCTCGAGTGGCGTCCTCGCGCCGCAGTCCGCTGGGCAGAGGCCCTCGCTCTTCATGACCTCGCACGTGTAGGGCTTGTACTTTGATCCAAGCCCAGCCCTCAGCAGCGCGGCCGCTAGGGCCTTGGACCTGTCCTCGGGCGCCCTGAGCCCCTTGGAGAGCTCAGAAGCTATGACCTCGATGGGAACCCCTATTGAGGCGAGGAACGACAAATAGGCGTAGAGTCCTTTGTCCCCCTTTGACGCAGGGCTTTGGGCAAGCTCCCTCATACAGGGCGGGAACAGCTCTACGTTTAACTTATGAGATATGGGTATCTTGGCGGCCTTGGCCTCGAGCGCCCTCAAAGCGTCCTCAGCGAACACCCTGAGGGCCTCGTCCTTAGGGGCTGAGGACACCATTTGCCTGACCCTTCTGTACACGGCTAGGGACAGGTAGTCCCTGAACCCCTTATCGTCGAGGTACACTAGGCCTCCCTTCACCATCGAGTTTACCAAGAACCATCGGGGATCGTTAAGGCCGGCTGTGACCCTGAGATAATCTGCTAGGCCGACGGAGAAGCCATAGGTCTTGTAAAGGACCCTCCCGGCCCTCACAACCCATGGAATCCTGACGTCGGTTGTTGAGGCCTTGAGGCCGAGGGTCCTCGCTATAGCTATCAGCGTCTCCTTGTCCTCGTCGTCAAGGAACTTCCTGGATCTTCTGGCCTCGGCCTCCGCGAAGACCTCGGTAAGCCTGGTGGAGTCCGCCGACGCAACTATGGCAGAAGCCAAGTAGAACGACGCGACCTCCTCCTCAACACTGCCCTCAGGGGGGCCTATCTCGGCCTTCTCGACGGCCTCCCTGATCATTCTCCTCGCCCTCTCCAACACCCTCTTGTCCTCAACGAGGTCCTTGACCGTCACCTGGTAGCCGAGCGTCCTTGTCAGGTACCCTGGCAGGTCGGCTAGGTATGGGTATTTTGCGTAGGTCAGCAAGCCCTCTGGCCTCTTCAGAACGGTCCTTAACGCTAGAAATTAATAAGGGTCTAGACGGGGATGACCTGGTGACCTTTGTTGCGCGACCTGGCCTCAAGGATAGCCCAGTGGGCGGTAGACCTGAAGTTCAACAGGCTCCCTGGTGACGTCATAGAGGAGACCAAGAAGAGGATTGTCGACACGCTTGGCGTCGCCCTTGGGGCCTTTTACGAGGAGCCCCCCAGCATAGCCAGGTGGATTGCCAGGTCCTCCTCAAGCTCAAGGCTTGGCGCGACGATATGGGGGACCAGGTCCACAGGCCCAGCAGATCACGTGACCTTCGCGAACGGCTGCGCCGCAAGGTATTTCGACTTTAATGATACCTACCTCTCTAAGGAGGCCCTCCACCCAAGCGATAACATACCTCCCGTGATGGCTGCCGCGGAGATAGCTGAGGCCGAAGGGTCCGCCGTCATAGAGGGCATCGTGGCGGCCTATGAGGTTACCGCCAGGCTCGCGGACGCCTACAGCGTCAGGGGCAAGGGCTGGGATCACGTCGTTTACATCGCCATAGCGTCCGCGGTCGGTGCCGGCAAGGTCCTAGGCCTTGACGAGGAGAAGATGAGGCATGCCATCAACCTGGCGACCGTGAACGCTGCAGCCCTTAGGCAGACAAGGGCTGGCGAGCTGAGCATGTGGAAGGGCTGCGCCGCCGCCAACGCTGCCAGGAACGGCCTCTTTGCGGCGTTGTTGGCGTGGAAGGGGATGACGGGCCCCTCGCCCATATTTGAGGGCGAGTACGGCTTCTTTAAGGTGGCCCTGAACGGCGACAAGTTCGACCTGCCTGTGATGGGCGGTGAGAAGGGCGAGGGCTATAAGATCCTGCAGACCAGCATCAAGTTCTGGCCTGTAGAGTATCACGCCATGAGCGCCGTTGAGGCTGCGCTGAAGCTCAGGGAGAGGACCGGCCCCATAACGCCAGAGAGGCTGAGGTCAGTCCACGTAGAGACGTTCACCGTCGGCTACAACATTATCGTCAAGGACCCGGAGAAGTGGGACCCGAGGACCCGTGAGACTGCTGACCACAGCCTGCCCTACATAGTCGCGGCCGCCCTCCTTGACGGCAAGGTATGGCTTGACACCTTCAGGCCTCAGAGGTACCTAGCAAGCGACGTAAGGGATGTCATGAAGGTCATGAAGGTCTCCGTGAACCCCGAGTACGACAAGATTTACCCTGAGGGCATAAAGAACACCATAACTGTTGAGCTTAATGACGGCAAGACCTACTCGGAGAGCTCAACGTACCCGCCAGGCCACTTTAAGAACCCGTTGACAAGGTCAGGTGTCGAGGACAAGTTCAGGAAGCTGACAGCGGAGAGGCTTGGCGAGGACAGGCTCAGGTCAACGCTGGAGGTCCTGTGGAGCATAGAGAGGTGCTCGAATATATCAAAGCTCCTGAAGGAGCTAGCCTTCGAGGACTGAAACCAAGGGCCAACAGTTTTTAGACCCCTTTACCTGCCCTTACCCTTGCCCTTCTTCACCGCCACGGCCTCAGCGTGGCTTGGAGAGAGGAAGAACGCGCCGCCCACGACGCCAAGTACGATACCGGCCACAAACAGGCCTGCCGCCAACAGCCCGCCCCTGTGGGCGGCCTCCATGTAGTAAGCCTCTGCCCTCTGCGTCAGCTGCCACTGCTTTAAGTACCAGAAGGCCGTCGCGTTAAGGCTATTCACCTGGTCCCTCAGCCTGCTGATAGTCGCGTTTTGACCTGCTATCATCGACTCAAGGCCGTCAATTACGTTATTGACCCCCATCGACTTCTGGACGTCAGAGGTGTAGTTGGGGTACAGGTAGTAGGCTGGCAGGGATGCGCCAACGGCGCCCAGCTCATACGCGTTGAACCCGGTCGCGAAGGCCTCAAAGGTCACCGAGTAGTTGGAGCCTGGGGCGAGGACCGGGGTCTTAAAGAATGCTATAAGATATGTCGTATTTACGCTGAGGCCTAGAACCCTGCCCTCTATATACTCCACGTCAACGCCCTGAGGGAGCCCGCTGAGGCCGATCACAAGGGTTGGACTGCCGTTCCTGCTCTCGACGCTGATAGCCGTCATCGCCGACGTTAGGGCTGTCCCATTAGTTAGCTTTACCAGCTCCTGTGAGCCATTGGCGAGGACCTGGAGGGCCGCGGCCGACCAGCTGCTGGAGGGCTCCTGATAGGCCCCTATCCCGTAAGCTATCGTCGTGTAGGCCGGTGAGCCGCCCAGGTTCGTGACTGTTATAGTGTACATAATGGCAGGGGATGTTGGCGAGAACGCCTCGATGACCCTCACCAAGAACGGGGCCGTGAGGGTGGCGTTCGCCGTCAGCTCATACGCTGTCAGTAGGTCGCTTGAGGAGACCTGGGACGAGGTCCACCTAGATGAGGATAGATCCCCTGGGAGCTTGACGGTCGAGGAGTTCGGCGCCCCGATGGCTATCAGTGGCGTCGGGACCTTTGTAGTGTTATATGGTATCACTGGAATGAGCGTCGGGCTTGAGGTGTTGACCCACCAGAAATATGCCCTCCCTCCCTCGGTCAGGTTAAACCCAACGTAGTAAAACAGATTGCCGACGTTTAACACTCCCCGGGTGGCATTATATGATATTGAGAATGGCAGCGTCGCCTGAGCCTTAACAGTCGCTAACAACATCAGCGAAGCCAGCATCAAAGCTATGATGACTAGCCCCGCCATCCTTATGCTCAACAGGTTACACCTACCTAGCCTGCCAGGTAAGGCCTTTAAAATAGTTCTTGCTTTGCATTAAGGGCGTTGACTTGAGAAAGACGTTCAAGGCCATAGTGTTCAGCGGCGTAGGTGAGGGGGAGTTCTTCGTAAACCTCTACGCCGAGAGCATAAGGAGGACGCTCGGGTTCACGCCCTACCCGGGGACGCTAAACCTGAGGGTGGAAGACGACGTGAATGAGTTTAACCGGACGCTGAGAGAGCTGGAGCCGAGGGTGATTGAGCCCCCTCAGATTAAGGGGATGAGGCTTGGAAGGGTCCTCGCGTACCCGGCCGTGCTGAATTGGACCGTCGAGGTGTATATAGTAAGGCCTGAAATAACGATATACAGGGAGGACGTGGCTGAGGTCATAGCTGAGGTCAGGCTCAGGGACCTAATGAACCTGGTGGACGGATCCCGTGTAGAGATAGGCCTGGGGGACCCTTAGGCCCTTGGCTTCTCGCCAAAGGTCCTCATGAGTAGCCTGGCGGCTATCACCAACGGGTCCCAAACGGGGGCAAGGGCTGGCTGATACCCGTAGTCAGTCGTGAAGAGGTCCCAGACGGTTCCCTTGGTCGTGAGGAGGGCCGCCACGGCGTTTATCCTCCAGAAGATCGTCTCATCGCCGCCGACAGCCTGTGCGCCCAGCAGCCTTCCGGTCTTCTCGTCTGCTACTACCTTCAGCGTGATCCTAGAACCTCCACCAAGGTAATGCGCCTTCGTGCCGGCCTCCAGCGAGACCTCAACCGGCTTAAACCCGTACTTAGCGGCCTCTGATGAGCTAAGGCCCGTCCTCGCTACGACGGTGTTGAACACCTTGAATGCCGATGTGCCGACGCTGCCTGGGAACACGGACTCAACCCCGCCCAGGTTGCTGCCGGCGACGTGGCCCATCTTGTTGGCAACCTGGGCGAAGGGCCTCCACACCATCTCACCAGTTATGAGGTCCCTGTGCTCAGCGACGTCGCCGGCCGCGTAGACGTCAGGGTTACTCGTGAGCGTGTGGTCGTCAACTATTACGCCGCCGCTCTGGCCAAGCCTCAGCCTGAGCCTCTTGGCCAGCTCATTGTTAGGCCCTATCCCCACCCCGACCACGAACATGTCGCCCTCTATCCTCCCAGAGGGGGTGATGGCCGCAACCGCCTTCCCGTTAACTATCTCAAACTTCTCGACCGGCGTGTTCACGAGCACCTCAACCCCGGCCTCACGCAGCCTTGACTCCAACACCTTGGCGAGGTCGGGGTCCAGGACCCTGGGGGCTACCTGCCCAAGGGCCTCGACGATTATTACCTTGAGCCCAAGCCTTGACAGCGCGTCAGCCATCTCAAGGCCCACGTAACCTGAGCCCACAACTACCGCCTTCTTGCCTGGGCCGAGGGCCTTAGCGTAGTCCCTTATGTATTTCCCGGAGTCCATGTGAGCTATGTAGAAGATATTTGAGGCGTCCTTGATCTCAGGCCAGATGGACGGGGCCTTGGACACGGCGCCGGTCGCGAGGACCAGCTTATCCCACGTGATCTTCTCCTGGGCCCCCGTCTTTACGTCAACGTAGGTCAGCGTCTTCGAGTCGGGGTCTACGTCTATGACCTTCTTGCCTAGCCTTAGGTCAATCCCCCTCTTTGTGAACTCCTCAGGTGGGTAGTAAAGTAGGTCCTCTAGCTCCCCGACCTCACCGCCGACGTAGTAGGGTATGCCGCAAAGCGCGAAGCTGACCCACCTGGTCGAGTCAAAAACTATGACCTCGTTGGAGGGCTTGAGCCTCTTTGCCCTAGAAGCCGCTGACATACCTGCCGCTCCTGCCCCAATGACGACGATCCTCGTCAACGTGATCCTCCACAAAGGATCATAGGGACCCAAAATTAAAGCTCACGTATTTAAGCCATCAATAGCCCGCCGCCCGTCTCCTGGGCCACAGCCAACGCCATTTTTGACGCCCTCACTAGGTCGTCAGGCTCACCTTCGGCCTGAATTATTAGTGAGCCCCTGACGCCCCCTATTGGAATTCTTCCCTCGGCCCCTTCGATTGAGACTTTGGCTTTCACGAGCAGGCCCTTGCAGGAGGCTATGACCCATGAGGCCCCCACGGCCATGTTGCAGCCCTCCGACTCCAGCAGCCTCTTGACGGCGTTGAGGCCTTTGAACAACAGCGTAGGGTCCTCATAAACGACTTGGAATATGACGGAGGACTGCACCTGGCGTCCCCAGTAGCTTTTAGCCCGAGGCTTAAATTAGGCAAGAGGTGGCCTTGATCAGGCCAGCCATCGTATACTCTACGGCGGACCCCGTTGGCATAAGGGCTTCACGCATGCTCCTCGAAAAACTCGGCGGAAGGAAGTCATCTTGCCCCCTTGCATCAATATGTCATGAGCTTACGCCAGGGGTGATGCTGGCAGGCTTTGACGTTGACGACGTTATGTTCGAGTTCCTGGACAGGACACCTGACGAGACGGCCGACGCGATAATTGTTCTCTCGAGGCATGAGTCCTCAAGTAAGGCCAAGTCGCTCACCGTTCACTTTCCAGGAAACCCATCTGATGAGGCCCGCTTCGGCGGGAGGCCAAGGGAGCTGTCGTACGCGCCCGCGGACCTGGGGAAGGCCCTGCTAACGGCCTACCTTAGGGAAGCCGAGTCCTCTGGTCTCCTCAGCGAGTACGACGTAACCCTTGAGGCGACTCACCACGGGCCCACGAGCAACAGGAAGCCCGTGGTCTTCATAGAGATAGGCAGCACGGAAGCTGAGTGGTCTGACGAGAGGGCGCTAAGGGCGATGGTTAACGCCGTTGAGGTCGCCATCGAGGCGCCCCCGCCATCCTGCGTCCCAGCGGTTGCCTTTGGCTCAACACATTATCCCAAGCAGTTCACGTCGATCGAACTAAGGGAGGACGTCTGCTTTGGCCACATAGTGTCAAAACACTTCATACCTTACCTCGCCGATGATGTAATATCTCAGGCCGTGATGAAGACTTTGCCAGGGGGAGCTAAGAGAGCCTACATTGAGAGGGGCAGCGTTAAGTCGTCCAAGCGCAGGGCCTTATGGGAAGGGCTCGTCCGCCTAGGAGTTGAGGTAGTCGAGGTCTAGCAGCGATGGTAGCCGGGCGGGGATTCGAACCCCGGTCACGGGGGCTCCTCCGCTAAGACGGCCAAGGCCCCGCATCCTGGGCCGCTAGACGACCCGGCTGCCCTACCCGGCCAGCCCTAGAACGGAGGGGGGAGGAAAAAAGGCTGAGCTGAACCCCCTTAACGTCCCTTAAACGTGGCCTTCCTCTTCTCAAGGAACGCCGACACGCCCTCCACAACGTCCTCTGTGCTGAAGAGTAGGCCGAACAGCCCTGCCTCAAGGGCGAGACCGGCCCAGATATTGCTCTCGAGGCCCGTCTCAACGGCCAGCTTGGCCGCCAGCAGGGCGAGCGGGGGCTTCTCAGCCAGCTTGAGGGCGAGGCTCCTAGCCTCCTGTTCAAGCCTCTCTGGCGGCACCACCATATCGACCAGGCCCATTGACGCCGCGTCCCTCGCGGATATCATGTCGCCAGTGAATATCATCAGCTTGGCGGCCCCCCTGCCCACGAGCCTCGGCAGCCTCTGAGTTCCGCCCGCCCCTGGTATGAAGCCGAGGTTTATCTCAGGCTGGCCTAGCATGGCGGTCTCGGATGCTATCCTTATGTCGCCGCTCATGGCCAACTCAAGGCCTCCGCCCAAGGCGTAGCCATTTATGGCAACAATTATGGGCTTCGTGAAGTACTGCATCTTGAGCGTGAGCTCCTGGAACTTCCTAGAGAAGATAGCCGCCTGGATCGGCGTTATCCCCGCGAAGGCCGTCACGTCAGCCCCAGCGCTGAAGGCCCTGCCAGCGCCGGTAAGCACTACAACCCTTACGTCCGGGTTCTGCTCGATCTCGTCAAGCGTCTGGTCAAGCTCCCTTATCATCTCGGGGCTGATGGCGTTAAGCTTGCTGGGCCTGTTCAGTATGATCCAAGCGATAGGCTTCTCGTATCTGACTATTATGGTGTTCTTAACGACCTCCTCGTACTTGGCATACTCATAGAAGCCCTTGCCGGTCTTGACCCCAAGCTGGCCCTGTGACACCATCTGCCTAATGAGAGGCTCTGGCTCGTATTCAGGCCCTATCTCCTGCTTCAGCTGCTCAAGCGCCCTCTGAATGCTGTCAAGGCCGTACTGGTCCGCGAACTCAAAGACGCCCTTGGGCCACCCGAGCCCAAGCTTCACGGCCTTATCTATGTCATCGCGGGTCGCAACTCCGTTGCCGAGGAGCCACGCTGCCTCGTTAACGGCAGGGGCTAGCAGCAGGACGGGGTCCACCTTGTCTGCGAGCTCCCTCGGTATCTGCGGCCTAGCGTAGACGCCGGGCTTCGGGTAGTCGTAGAAGCCCTTGCCGGTCTTCATACCAAGCCTGTTGCTCTTATACATCTCCTCAAATAGCGGGCATGGGGTCTGCCTGAAGCCCCTCTGCGTCATTGCGACTGCTATCAGGTAAAACACGTCGATACCGCTGTAGTCGGCCAACTCGAAGGCGCCCATGGGCAACCCGAGCTTATACCTGACGGCCGAGTCCACCTCGAGGTGCGTCGCCTTACCCTTAGCGACGAGCCAGCAAGCCGTGTTCATGAACCTGGCCAGTATCCTGTTTACTATGAAGCCCGGGACGTCCTTGTTCACCAGGACGGGCTGGTGCGCCATCCTCTTTGCGATCTCAATGACGGCCTGAACCACGTCATCGGCCGTCTTCTCGCCACGGATCACCTCAACAAGCGGCATCAGGGGCGGCGGGTTGAAGAAGTGCATCCCAACTACGAGCTCAGGCGCCGTCGTTGCCGCCGCTATCTCAGTTATGGGGAGACTGCTGGTGTTCGTGGCCATTATGATCCTCCCCTTCCTGTGCTGGTCAATGAACTTGAACAGGGCCTGCTTGAGCTCAAGCTTCTCAGGCACGGCCTCTATGACCATGTCGGCCTCTCCTGCGGCCTTAGCCAGGTCGTCACTGAAGGTGCCGTCGGGCTTCACGCTCACGATCGGCGTTATGCGCGAGAGTATGGAGTCAACGCTCTCCTTCAGCTGCCCCTTCTCCGACAGCTTTGATAGGCTCCACCTGATCTTCTCAAGAGCGCCCTGAAGTATCTCCTGGCTTATGTCAGCCAGGTAGACCTTGAAGCCGGAAATGGCTGCGACCTCAGCTATTCCGTGACCCATGGTGCCGGCGCCGACCACAAGGATTACCTTAACGTCCTCGGCCCTGACCACGGCTACCTCCCAGCTCAGGAGGCCGTCGGATAATTAAGTCCAGAAGGAGAGAGACGTCTATAACAAAAAGGTTAAAAGGTGTGCTTTAACCAGGGCTGAAGGCGGTCCATCATGAGCGAGTACCTGACGGAGGTAAAGGAGCTCTTAGTTAAGGAGGCTAGCAAGTATGAGATAAAGGTCGAGACGAAGGGCAGGAACGTCCTTAGCATATCGAAGGGCGGGGCAGAGATCATGAGCATACGCGACGCTGATGACAACGTTGAGATAACCTACCAGGGCCAAAAGTACACCTACGACAAGTGGTATACAAAGCCGCAGCACCTGGTGCAGGTGGTCTTTAACGTGCTAAACGCCTCGAAGCAAAAGTGAACAACAAGGGTAAACAAAAATCAGGAGGTCCTTTTTGAGGCCAACACCAAATAACGTTACTTCACAGGGTAGTCGTCAGGGACCTTGGCCCTGAAGAACTTGCCGGTCTCAGGGCTCTTGAAGAGGCCTATCTTAACGCCCTTCCTCGTCTTGGGGGCCAGGGTCCAGACCTTTATTGGCGTTAGCTCGACCTCCTTGCCGCTAGTCGGATCCTTTACCTTAACGGGCGGGAGCTTGGACGACATATACCTTCACCCCTTATGCTCAGGTAGCAAGGTTTCAATCTAAGCTATTAAGTCTTTTTGGTGTAACCTAGAGTTTCTAACGTAGGCATGCTTAGAGTCTTTGAAAGTATTATTAATGGTTTCCTTTAAAGAAGGTGGGACAATAGCCATCAGCCGCTATGGAGTTCAAGGGAGGTTAAGGCCTCGGGTTCCTGAACGCAGCCAGGCTAGGTTAAGGACGGAAGGAGCCCTCCCCCTCTGTGGCGGGCCCGCCGGGATTCGAACCCGGGACTTCCGCCCGCGCCTTGGCCAGGCCTGCGGCCTACGGGTTAAGAGCCCGCCGCTCTACCTGGCTGAGCTACGGGCCCACCGCACCGGAGATGCCCTAGGAGGCTTTAAGAGCGTTCATGGTCGCAAGTTTATCGACAACTGACGAAAAAGCCTTTGTCAAATGCCTAAGCATTTTTATACCTGTGGACCTCATTACGCTCGGTGCCCTTTAACTTGGGCGCACCGAGAGCCGGCGTCCATGGATGGGGAGCCTACATACCAATGTACAGGCTCCCCATGTCGGAGATAGCGAGGATCTGGGGATGGCATCCTGAGCAGTACAAGGGCCTCGCCGTCGAGGAGAAGTCCGTCGCAGGGCCAGACGAGGACGCGACCACCATGGGCTACGAGGCCGCGAGGAACGCGATAGCTAGGGCTCAGGTGAAGCCTGAGGAGATAGGCGCCGTTTTCTTCGGTACCGAGTCAAAGCCCTACGCAGTTAAGCCCAGCGCCACGATCATAGCGGAGGCGCTCGGGATAACCCCCCTAACCATGGCCAGCGACTTAGAGTTCGCGTGTAGGGCCGCCAGCGAGGGGATGAGGGCCCTAACCGGGATGGTCTCGTCAGGCCTTGTCAAGTACGGCCTCGTGATAGGCAGCGACACGGCCCAGTCTAACCCAGGTGATGTGCTGGAGTTCACAGCGTCTAGCGGGGCTGCGGCCTTTGTTATAGGGCCCGAGTCAGGGGCTGCTGCCATAATTGAGGACTCTGTCACCTTCGTGACGGACACCCCGGACTTCTGGAGGAGGGCCCATGAGCACTACCCCATGCACGGCGAGGGCTTCACGGGCGAGCCGGCATACTTCTACCACATAGAGAGCGCCGTTAAGGCCCTCTTCGAGAAGACCGGGCTAAGGCCAAGCGACTTCAAATACGCCATATTTCACCAGCCAAACGGGAAGTTCCCAGTAAAGGTCGGCCAGGACCTCGGCTTCACGATGGATCAGCTAAAGGACGGGCTTGTCACGCCAATCATAGGCAACACGTACAATGCCAGCGCCCTCATGGGCTTCGCGAACGTCTTGGACAAGGCGAAGCCAGGCGACAGGATTCTCCTGGCCCCCTTTGGAAGCGGCGCCGGCAGCGACGCCTACTCAATCCTGGTTACGGACGCGATAGAGGCCAAGAAGCCCCTCGCCCCCACGGTCCAGCAATACATAGCCAGGAAGGTCAAGGTTGACTACGGCTTCTACGCAAAGAGTAGGGACATACTTTACGTCGTGAAGTGAGGTGATGGCAGTGGAGGTCATGGTTGAGGGCGTTGGGATGGTTAAAGTCGAGAGGCACTATGATAAGGGCCTGACTGACCTCGCCGCTGAGGCCGCCTTTAAGGCCATTGATGAGGCTGGGGCTAAGACCGTCGACTACGTCGTCGTCTCAAACGCGCTGTCGCCGCTCCAGGACGAGCAGCTCGACCTGGGCGGCTACTTGGCCACATCGCTGGGACTGAGGGGGGCCAGGGCGCTGAAGGTTGAGGCCGGCGAGGCCAGCGGGCTCGCGGCAGTCCAGATAGCCTCGTCACTGATAGAGTCGGGCATGGCCGGCAGGGTGCTTGTAGTCGGCGTCGAAAAGGTTACAGAGTTCCCAAGCGCCAAGACCTACAGGCACCTCCAGATGGTATACGACGCCGAGAGCAGAGCCCACTATAACGTGGGCTTCGCGGCGGACGCGGCCATGTTAACTAGGCTTTACCTGGACACCTACGGGGTTGACAGGGAGCTTCTCTCATATTGGCCGGCGCTAATGCACAACAACGCTAAGGAGAACCCCTACGCGATGTTGAACTTCGCGATAAAGCCTGACAGGGTCTCTAAGGCGCTCATGATTGCCGACCCACTGACCCTCCTCGACACCTTCCCCCTAGGTGACGGGGCGGCGGCGATCGTGCTGTCGGACAAGGACTCGTCCTCGAGGCCAATAGCTAAGATAACGGCCATCGAGTCCGCCACCGGGCTTGGGTCTATTGAGCTGAGCGATGACCCGCTGACCATAGACAGCGTGGCCGAGGCCTACAAGAGGCTCCAGTCTCTTGCAGGGGTTGACAGCTTTGACTTCATAGAGCTCCACGACTCGTTCACAATAATGGCGCTCCTGATACTGGAGACCATAGGCCTGGCCCCAAAGGGAAAGGCGGCCGAGCTCGTCGCTGAGGGGCGCTTCTCACCTACTGGGAGCGGGCCAGTCGCAAACCCCAGCGGCGGCCTTAAGGCAAGGGGCCACCCGATAGGGGCTACCGGAGTGTACCAGGTTGCCGAGGCCGCGCTTCAGGTAGCGGGCAAGTTCCCAGGGGTCCAGGTCAGAGGGGCAAGGAGGGGGCTTGTGATCTCCATGAACGGGCTGGGCTCGACGGCCTTCACTGCCCTGGTTGAGGGGGTGTGAACATGTCGATGGACCTCTCGATACCCAGGTTCTGGAGGCAGAAGCTCTCGATCTACAGGCTTCAGGCCGCCAGATGCAAGTCGTGTGGAAGGGTTCACTACCCGCCCAAGAAGGCCTGCCCATACTGTGGAAGCAGGGACCTGGAGCCGGTGCACCTGCCGAAGAGGGGAAAGCTGCTGAGCTACACAGTCGTCTACGCGGTCCCGGAGGGCTCAAGGGTTTACTCCCCGATATACGTTGGACTCGTTGACCTGGGGCCGGCCAGGGTTGTCGCCGAGCTGACTGACGTTGCCGACCCTTCACAGCTCAAGAAAGGCATGGAGGTCGAGGCGGTGCTAAGGAGGACGAGGGTCGACAGGGAGGCTGGGCTGATATACTACGCCCTGAAGTTCAGGCCAGCCATGGGTGTACCTGATGTCTAACCCTGAGGTTGAGAGCAAGGTAGAGGAGGCCCTCAGGAAGCTTGAGGCCGGGGAGCTCAGCATAAGTAAGCTCGATGATTTTCTTGGCAACCCTAATCTAGCGGCCCTCGTCAGGAGGCTGTTCCTGGAGAGGAAATATAATGTGAAGCTCACGTCAATAGCCTCTACCATAATAGACTTCGTCGGCGTCGTGGGCCACAACATAGAGAACCCGATAGGGGCAGTACAGGTCCCAGTTGGCGTCGTTGGCCCTCTTCTGATCCACGGCGACCATGCAAGGGGCGAGTTCTACGTCCCCATGGCGACCACAGAGGGCGCCCTCGTGGCTGGAGTGAACAGGGGTGTCAAGGCAGTCACGCTAAGCGGCGGCGTTAGGGCCAAGGTTCTAAGTGATGGGATGGCTAGGGCGCCCCTCTTCTGGACTCCCAGCGTCGAGGAGGCCCAGAGGCTGGCCGGCTGGATCAAGGAGAACATAGGCTTGTTGAAGTCGGAGGTTAAGAAGGTCACCCGGCACGGCGAGCTCATCGATGTACAGACCTTCATTGTCGGGAACCTGCTCTGGCCCAGGTTCGTCTACAAGACAGGTGACGCGATGGGCATGAATATGGCCACCATAGCCTCGGACCTGCTCTGCTCAGTGATTCAGGAGAGGTATGGAGGGCCTGTCAGGTGCCTCACGGTGAGCGGCAACCTCTGCACCGACAAGAAGCCAAGCGCCGTCAATAGGCTCCTGGGTAGGGGTAAGTACGTAGTGGCGGAGGCCGTGGTTAAGAGGGACGTGCTTCAGAAGGTCATGAGGACCACCCCTGAGGAGGTTCACTACGGCAACGTTGCAAAGAACTTGTTAGGTAACGCCGTCGCCGGAAGCCCGAGCTTCAACGGTCACGTGGCGAACATAATAGCGGCCATCTTCATAGCGACAGGCCAGGACGTCGCCCAGGTCGTCGAGAGCAGCATGGCGTACACCTGGACTGAGATCAGAGGCGAGGACCTTTACATCTCCGTCACGCTGCCGAGCCTCGAAGTTGGCACGGTGGGCGGGGGTACCTGGCTTCCGACGCAGCGAGAGGCGCTTGAGCTCCTTGGCGTAGCTGGGGGCGGCGACCCGCCTGGCATAAACGCGCTAAAGCTCGCCGAGATAGTGGCAGCGACGGCCCTAGCTGGGGAGCTGAACCTGCTCGCGTCCCAGGTCACGGGTGAACTGGCTAAGGCCCACGCCAGGCTGGGACGTGGCAGGGGCTAAGGTCCAGTGACCTTCCTGTAGAGCTCAATTATGGCAGAGACGTCTAGGTCTGAGAGCCCCAGCCCCTCGGCCATCCTCAGGAGGTTTGAGACAAGGCCGGTTAGAGGGATCGGGACCTTGAGCTTCTGGGCCTCCCTGACCATTATCTCCGTGTCCTTCCTCATGTGCTTCAGGGCGAACTGAACGCTGAAGTCCGAAGAGAGCATCTTTGGAACCTTTAGGTTGCTGGAAGGCGACCTTGTGCCACTTATGTTCAGAAGTAGGTCAAGTATTTGCTCTGGGGCCAGGCCGGCCTTGGTGGCGAAGTTTATAGTCTCCGCCAGTCCAGCCATGAATATTGCGAATATCATGTTGCCTGCGAGCTTCATGTATAGGCCTGTCCCGTTCGGTCCCACGTAAACTACCCTGGAAGCGGTGTTCCTTAAGATGGCTTCAACCCTCGGGAACTGCTCCTTGGGCCCGCCCACTAGAACCGTAATCCTCTTGTTCTCAACGTCAACTGACGTCCCCATTATGGGCGCGTCGAACATTACGCCTCCTCTTTCGCGGACCCTTGACGCTATGTCAACGCTGACCTGGGGGGATATAGTTGACATCTCTATGAACACCTTGCCTGAGGAGACCGGGATAAGCCTCGAGTAGACCTCGCTCACGGCAGCATCGTCGCTCAGGACCGATATCACCACCTCGACCTCCTTTGCAAGGTCCTCAGGAGTGTCAAACGCCTGGACGCCGCGCTCCCTTGCAAATCCCTTGGCCTTTGACGCAGTCCTGTCGTAGACCCCTACAAGGAGGCCAGCCCCCGCCAGGTTAGCTGCTATCCTTGAGCCCATAACCCCAAGGCCTATCAGTCCGACCTTCTCCACGAAGGTTCGCCCAAGAGGTAGGTGGGGGTTTAGTTTTAAAGAGACGTCATGAACAGCGGACGCCCTGCTCCCTTGCACAGCTGGCCAGGGAGTCCATCGCGGCCTTTACCACCACAAGGAGCCTACTGGCTGCCTCAGCTATCAGCTGGGAGTCCCTCGTTAGCTCTTCGGCGTTCAGGCCGCCCTTGAAGGATCCCCCTAGCAGCCTGGCCCTATAACCGTCCCTGGTGAACTCTATGCTATAGTCCCTCGTGCTTACTGAGAAGGTGTCAGGTTCAACGACCGCTGAGAAGGCCTTCGACCCAACCCTCCAGACCTTGACTCCCTCGCCCTCCTTTAGGAGGTAAAGGGACCCGCACTTTGAGTCGCATAGGGAGGTCGAGTCCAGCTTCACGCACTCGCCCTTGTTGCTCGAGAGGCACTCTGCAAGCCTCAGCACTTCGTCAACCGCGCTCTTTAGCTCCAAAACCTGTGATATGGATGACGAGGCCTGGACGGACTCGCCGCCCCTCTTTGACATACCCCTTAAGAGTTCCGTCAGCCTGCTTATGGGAGTTGACATTAAGTGGTTCACCAGCCGCTAGCGCAGACCCATCTTTTAAAAGCGTAAGCCTGCCCTGCCTGACCTGCCTTGAGCTGCGAGTGCAGGGGACTAGATGGCCTCGGCCTGGCGATATGCCTTGCGCCGCCTCCAGGGGACTATGAGGTGACCGCTGACGTTGGCTTAGGGAGGACCCTCGTAGTGAACTCCGAGGGCGCCTTCCTAAGGGCCTCGTCCCGTGACGACTTCCTGCCATTTATTAGGACTCAAGAGGTAAGGGTGAGCGAGGAGACAATAGCAGCGCTCAGGGTTGACGTAAGGGGTCTGGTATGCGAAGTGATCAGGGCCCTTAGGGACGCTGCCTATCACGGCTCTGTGGTCGCCCTAGAGAAGCTCAAGAGGTGTCAGGAGCTAGTAAACGAAATAGAGGAGGGCTGCGTACAGGGCCGGAAACGCCTTTAAACTTGGAAATCTAGCCGCTCTTGGAGACTTCCTATGGACTTTGAGCTAAGCCAGGATGAGAGGCTGTTCAAACAGGCCGTTCACGAGTTCCTATCGAAGGAGCTAGGCCCTAGATGGGCTGAAATGGACGCGAAGCGGTTCATCCCAACGGAGCTCATAAACAAGATGGGCGAACAGGGCCTCTTCGCCATACCCGTCCCAGAGGAGTACGGGGGTCAGGGCGGAAGCTTCCTCCTCGCGGCGCTCGCTGTAGAGGAGGTCGCATATAATGACCCTGCCGTGGCCACTGCCGTCTTCACGCTGCTCAACAACGCGTGGCCATACATACTTTACCTTTACGGATCCGAGGAGGTGAAGCAGGAAGTGCTTCCAAAGGTAGGGAAGGGCAGGGCTTTCTTCGGCATCGCCTCAACGGAGCCCAGCGGCGGCAGTGACGTAGCCGGCGAGAGGACCTACGCCCAGAAGGACGGCGAGCTTTACCGCGTCACCGGCGAGAAGGTCTATATAAGCGGTGTAAGGGAGGCCATGGAGCAGCTTGAGCTCGGCGGCTGGTACCTTATAGCCAGGACGGCGCCGCCTGAGGCCGGCCATAGGGGGCTAACGGGCTTCGCCTTCATAGGGAACAGGGGTGGTAAGAGGCCGGAGGGGTTCGAGTACTCGATACTGAACACGATAGGTAGGCACGCAATATCCACTGGCGTCCTGAGGTTCAACGGCGCCCCCATCGAGGCCAAGTATGTAGTTGGACAGGAGAACAAGGGCTTCTACATAGCCATGGAGGGCTTCTCGCTCGCCAGGGTGCTTGTCAGCGCGGCCAACGTAGGCGCTGCCCAGTGGGCCCTCGAGGCCTCGATAAACTTTGCACGTCAGAGGAGACTGTTCGGCGACAGGCCCATCGCCTCGTTCCAGGGCGTCAGCTTCCCCATAGCTGAGGTGGCGGCCAGGCTTGAGGCAGCCAGGCTCCTGGTCTACAAGGCCGCCCAGATGGCTGACAAGATTTACATAAGGAAGGAGCCAGGCCTAAGGCCTCATGACCTCGACTTCTGGGCGTCCGCGGCTAAGATGGAGGCCGTTGAGACGGCCCTAATGGCCGCCGAGGTCGCCATGAAGACCTACGGCGCGTTCTCATACACCGAGGAGGCCAACGTATTCAGGAACCTGCTCGGCGTCCTCTCGTACTTCGTCGGCGCGGAGGGAACCCAGAACATAATGAGGTACATCGTCGCCCGTGAAATTATAGGCAAGGAGTACGTGAAGGGGTAGCCCTAAAGCGTTGCCATCAGGAGCTCGAGCAGCCTCTGCTCGTCTATCTTTATCCCTCCAAGCCTTGTCCTGAGCCTCTCGGCGATAACCGGGTTGCTGAAGGCCCTCCTTACAGCGTCCCTTATCACATCTTTGCCTATGCCGTAGTCTGAGAGCCTCTTTGAGAACCCGACGGACTCCTCGAACCTCTCAAGGGCTTTCCTGACCGAGTCCTGAGTAACGTCAGTAAGCGAGGGGTCCAGCGTCTTAAGGAGAAGCGTTGACGTCTCTGAGGAGGCCTGGTGGACAAGGGGGGCCAAGACGGGCCCTATTATGGCCAGGCCGCAGCCGTGCGGCAGCGATGGAGCTATCCCGCTCAGTATGTTTTCTATCTGGTGTATAATGTTCGTAGGGCTTAGGTCTATGGCAACGCCGCCAAGCATGGCAGCGTACATCAGCCAATACCTGGCGGCCTCATCGTTAGGTCTCTCGGCCGCGACCGGAAGGTACTCCCTGATCCTTCTAATGACCTCCAGCGAGAACGTGAGAACTAGCGGCGAGCTCCCTACGGTGGTCGCGGCCTCGTACGCGTGATACATTGCGTCGAACGAAGTGCACAGCACCTGCTCCTTTGGCATAGTTAGCGTGTACCTGGGATCGTCAAAGGATGCCCTAGGATAGCAGACCTCGTTGCCGAGCTTGTCGCCCCTGGTCACGTCGGTCATGTTAGCGTAGCGGTTGACCTCAGAGCCAGTCCCGTGGGTCAGGTTTACTGCGAACAGGGGGAGGCAGCTGGTGACCTTCCTCCTCCCATACAGGTAATCTAAGGCTGAGCCTCCGCTGCCAACGATCGCTGCCGCGACCTTTGCCGTGTCTATTACACTGCCGCCCCCTATCGCCACGATCGCCTCCCCGTTGTACGACCTTATCTGCTGGGCCAGGTCCTCCGCTAACGAAGACGGGGGGTTCGAAACGACCCTGTCGTAAACTATGTGCTGTACGCCGAGCTCATCGAGTATTGACTCGACGTCCTTCAGCGCCCCGCTTGACCTTGCCCCGCTTCTACCGGTCACCACGACTACCCTCTTGAAGTCCTTAACGTAACGCCTGAGCGCCTCCTCAGAACTGGGTCCGAAGTGAACGTTGACGCAGCTATACGTCCACTCGAAGGGCTTCAGTGGCATCTTGGGAGCCCAAAGCTGGCTCTGCCGCTTAACTTAATAAGCTGGCCGCAGGAGCGTCCACTGGTGCGGCGGTAGTCTAGCCTGGACTAGGACGCCGGCCTGCCACGCCGGAGATCCCGGGTTCAAATCCCGGCCGCCGCACCACTTCTCTCGTACACCTTGGCGTTCAGCTGAGAGCCTTCAATGTGGGGATGAAGCTAAGCGCGGCGCGGGGACCCCATTACATACCTTTCAACAGCCTTCGTTACTCGAGCGGCTCCGCCCAGCCTATGATCCTAGGCCTTGGCGGCCTCGCGTTGACGTCAACTATGACGTACCTTTCAGCCTTAGGTAGGGGTCTTGAGGCCCTGAAGGTCACGCCGTCCCCGTCAACAGAGGACGCCATGGATGGCGCAACGATGCCCAGGGCCGCCAGGTGGTACTGCCTGCCAGGCCTTACGCTATCGCTCCAGGGGAACCTGGTCACGCGAACCTTGAGCTCGGTCACGGTCTGGTCAGGGTCCTCCACCAGCATATAAGTGTCCTCGACCTCCTCGAGAGAGGCGCCCTTAAGGGCAAGCCCGACCCTGACGTCAGCCCCCACCTCATCGAAGGGCTCGTCTAGGACCTCTACGCTCTTTACGGTGACAGGCTTCATTGACGGCACCGCGATCAGCTCGTCATGGACGCCGACATCCCCTCCCTTGGTTAGACCAAGCATTACGAGCCCTACGCCCTTTACGGTGAACGACCTGTCGACCACAACTATGCCTCTACCTTTAGTCGACTCCTTAGGCCTAATGCCTAAGAGCGCCTCGTCGCAGGACCCCTTCTGTCCCACCAAGAACTCCCCGAGGCCTGACGACTTGAGCATGGCTGAGACTTTCTCCGGCACGGGCGACTCAACGGCCTTAGCCTCAAGGGACGCGCTGGAGGCCAGCAGCAACAGCTCACCGTCCCTCCAGTCCATGGAGTACCAGCTGGCCACGCAGGCCGCAGAGGCGATCGTAGTCGCGGAGACCGCGTCAAGGATCGTCTGAGGGTATGTCGTGGGGACAAGAACGGTCAGTAGGCGATCAGGGCTCAGCTTCCGGTAATACATTGAGATTGATCCCTTGTCCTCGAGCTTTCCCAGATAGGCGGCCCTCTCGAGGGCCCTGTCGACATCGGGGGACAGCACTGCAACTATCAAGCCGCTGATCCTGAGGGTCACGGGTTATGCCTTGACCTGACTCCCCGTAAGGCCGAGGTTTAATGGCTAACTCCCCGACGCGACCACATTAAGGGGTGCCTCGAAAGCCTACCGATGACCATGTATAAGTGTAAAACCGGGGACGCGTACGGCTATCACCTAAACATTTCCAAGGGCCTTCAACACGACGACAATTAAGCCCGGTATAAGCTATGGCGTCAGTCCTTTCGTCATATAACGGCGTTAAGCTCGTCATGTCTGAGGGTTAACCATACCTAGGCCTGACCACGTTAACGCGGCGAATCGCTACCTGCCCATTATGTAAGTAGTACCTCGTTAAGGCTGAAGGAGGTAGCGCGCGGAACTAGGCAATTGAAAGAGAGCAGAACAAACGTTAGATAGACATTAACCTCGCTGCCTAACCTTCACAAGGGTCGCCAGCTTGCAGCGTATTCCGCCTGAATGTCTTGAGGTGTGGACGGCTAAGGCGACTTACTTGGTCAGGAGGGAGGCCGAGTCGTTGATAGGGGCTGGGATGCATGAAGCGGCCCTTGACCTTCTCTTCCGCTCCTATCTCCCCCTTAGTGGAAGCTCAACGGTATGGGTTTGGCGCGGTGACCTCTTCATATATTACGACAGCGTGTTAACGCTTCAGTTCCACTCGGTCGTGTTCCCCGAGCTAGCGGATGTCCTAAGGAGCCTCGGCTTTAGCCCAGGGACTGTAGTTCATCACGTCAAGGGATACGACGCCACCCTTAAGGTGTCTGAGAGGATCTTCCCGAGCACCGGCCTCTCGTGCCTGAAGTCGTTATACGTGTACCATAAAGTTAAAGGTCACGCCTTCGCGTCCAGGCTTACCGGTCAGGTCAGGATAGACTGGGTCAAGAAGGAGATCGTGGTAACTGACGACAGCGGCCTCAGGCTTTTCTCCGACACGTTCAACTATGACGAGGAGATCTCCAGGAGGGCGTGGCCGAGGAGGAAGGGTGACGTGGGCTCCTGGCCCCTCACGCAGGAGCCTCCCTTCAACGAGGCCCAGGCGACAGCGATCCTGCTTCAGTGCCTGCTGAGGGAGCCCCTGTGGAGGGGGTTGTGCGACATGCCCGGCGTCAACGTGAGCGGCCCAGGCTGAAGCCTCTTTCGTTGGGTCAAAGAAATATTTAGCTCTTGGCAAAGCCAGGCCACAGGGCGCTGAGGGTGGCGAGGAGAAGGAGGAAGAGAATTAAACAAGTGAGGAAGGTGCGCCGCCCGACCAGGTACTTCCAGTGTCCTCGCTGCGGAGCTATGACTTTAACGATCGACTTCAAAAAGCTCGACTCCGCTGACCGCAAGCTGGCCATAGCCAGGTGCGGCACGTGCCACCTCTACTGCGAGCTTGAGGTACCAGCGGTCTTTGAGAGGATCGACGTTTATAACAAGATCTCTGACCTAGCTTATGAGAACAGGCTCGACGAGTGCGCGAAGCCTAGCGCAGGCAGTGAAGGGGAGGAGGTCCCTGAGGGCGCTGAGGAGGAAAGCGAGGGCGAAGGCCCCGAGTAGGCGTGAAACGTTTATATTTACGTTGCCAAAGATAGACTAACCAAGCTCGCCGAGGAAGGGAGCTTGAAAATAGGAAACGTGTTGGGGAGGCTGCTGTCTGAGAGGCGAGCGAGGAAACTTCACTTCACCCTGATAGACCCCGAGAAGTCAACGCCTGAGGAGGCGGAGCGGATAGCCAAGATTGCGAGCGAGGCGGAGTCGTCAGCGATATTAGTAGGGGGCTCCCTAGGCGTATATGAGCCCTCGCTCACTGACGTGGTTAGGGCCTCTAAGAAGTCCGGGCTGCCCGTAATTCTATTCCCTGGCAACATAAACGGGTTAACGCCGGCCGCTGACGCCGTCTTCTTCATGACCCTTGTCAACAGCGACGACCCCTACTACATAACTGGCGTCCAGGCCCAGGCGGCGCCCATAGTCCTAAGGATGAAGCTTGAGGTCATACCCACAGCCTACATTATAGTTGGTCACGGAGGGGCCGCGGGGTACGTGGGCAGGGCGAGGCCCATTCCTTACGACAGGCCTGACCTGGCGGCAGCCTACTCGTTGGCCAGCGCCATGTTGGGGGCCAAGGTGATCTACCTTGAGGCCGGCAGCGGCGCCCCAAGGCCCGTGCCTCCGGAAGCCATAAGGGCCGCGAGGAGGGCGCTGGACGAGCTGGGCTTCGACGGCCTGTTAATAGTCGGGGGCGGCATTAACACCCCGGAGGACGCGGTCAGGGCCGTTGAGGCGGGGGCGGACGGAATAGTCAATGGGACCATCGTCGAGAGGTCGCCGTTCCAGCTGAAGGAGATAGTGAGCGCCATCAGGTCCTCGAGCACCCGCTCTTAGCCAGGACGGACCCATACTTGTCAAGTAAGGCCTTCTCGGCGTCTACGCCCACTAAGTTCGCTACGCTAAGCGCCCAGGCAAGCACGTCGGCCAGCTCCTCGGCTATCGCAGACTGGTCACCCTTTAGGAGGGCCTCGCCCAGCTCCCCGACCTCCTCGACGAACCAGGCGAACGTCTGGAACAGCCCCCTCTGGCTGTCCCTCTCGAAGTACTCCAACCTCATAGCCTCCTGAACGCACTTGAGCTCCAAAATGGTCGCCGAAAGCCAAATTAGCCAGGCGTTATATTAAGCCTGAGGGAGCCTTGAGCGAGAGAGGAGAGCGAAAGGCCAGGTCTAGGAAGAGAAAGGAGGCAGGGCCTCTTACGGCTGCGGGCCTTGTGGCCTTCTACGAGAACTACAGGGGAAAGGTCGAGATCTCCCCCACGACGCTCCTAATAATATCGGCTGTGATAGCGGCCGCAGTGATACTGGCCAGGGCCCTGTTCCATTAGTCCTTCGCCATAAGCCGCCTGAGCGTTGGGCTCCTGCCCTGGTCCAGCACCTCATTAATTATCGCCAAGAGCTCTGAAGGGTCCCTAACCGAGACCTCTGAGTAGGGGGCCTGTCCCCTCAGGACTAGCCTAAGCCCTTCCGTATGCTTACAGCCCAGGGACCTTTCCTCTGAGAGGAACCTTATCTGGAAGGACTCGCAGCTGCAGTAGATGGGCTCCTCAGCGGCTGCCCTATGGGACCTAGAAGGCCTTGAGGCCACCAAGAGGTGATCCTCCCTTAAGCCCATGTAAACCCATACCTCGAGCTCCCCTGACCTGACCTTAACGAACCTAGAGAGCAGGGCAAGCCCCAGGGCCTCCTGCCTCGACTCGGGCGAGGGCCTCTCCAGCTCGAGGGGGGACGTTAACGCCATCGATATATCATATATGGGGAGCCTTCGCTGTCCTCCTGAATCTATAGATTTCATATCTGCAGTCCTTCGCCCTCCCCACAACAACGTAGTCCGCGTACCCCAAAAATATTCCAGTTTCCACGACCCCTGGCATCCCCCTCAGGAGCCTGTCAAAGGCTGCCGGATCCTCCAAGGGGCCCGTCTCAACGTCGACTATGAATCCTCCCCAGTCGCTAACGAGGGGGCCTAGCTTACCCTGGGACTGCCTTGGATAGGCCTTGAGCCCTAAAGACCTCAACGCCTCCATCACGAACGGGTACGCGTGAGGGACGACCTCTATTGGGATAGGCCCCTTCTCCCCCAGCTTTGAGACCAGCTTGTCGTCGCCCACTATGTATATGTTTAACCTGCTGAAGTATGACAGTATCTTCTCACCAAGCAGTGCGCCTCCCCTCCCCTTAACCATGTCGCCGGTCAGTGTGACCTCATCCGCGCCGTCTACGTAGGCCTCGAGGACAGGCCTCGTAGATGGGTACGAGATAACGTCGACGCCCAGGGCTGAGAGCTCCATGGAAGTCGAGCTGCTGGCGCTCACGACCCTGTGGGGCTTAAGCAGGTCAGCCGCCCTCCTCACGAACGCCCTAACCGTAGTCCCTGCCCCTATACCTACGAGACCCCTCCCCTTCAGGACGTCCCTGAGGATCTCGATCGCGCCCTCAGCGGCGAGGTCCTTTGGGTCACAGCTCAATGTCTGACACCGAATCGCCCTTAAGTCCGCGCCTTAAAGAGCTAGGCGGGTCGCATTTTGATATTCGCTGACGCCCACGCCCACGTGAACCCGGCCAGGGGACTGAGCCCGACTGAGCTCGCCTCAAGGTTCCTAAGGGCCGGGGGGTGGTTCATAGCACTCGTGGCCTCCTCGCCGTGGGACTACGGCATAGATGTTGGGGATCCGAGGGCCGCATACGAGACCGTCCTGAGGGCCCACGAGGCTGCGTGCCGTGAGGTGGCCGGCCAGGGGCTTAAGGTCGCCTGCATAGCGGGCTTCCACCCGGCAGACGTCGACAAACTCGTCGATATGGGCCTCAGGGCAGACAGGGCCCTGGACATAGGCCTCAGCGTAATAGATGAAGTGATCAGGCTGTGCAAGGCTGGGAGGCTTCAGGGCGTCGGCGAGGTCGGGAGGCAGCACTACAGGACCAGCGCGGAAAGGGTCCTCGTCTCCGAGCTCATACTTGAGGAGTCAGTCGTTAGGGCCGTCGAGGCCGGGTGCGTGGTTCACCTGCACCTTGAGGACGTCGGCCCTGAGACCGTCCTGCTGACCCACAGGGCCCTTACGAGGCTAGGGGTGCGGCCCTCCCCAGCGATAGTGTTTCATCACGCAAGGCCAAGCATGACTGACGTCGCCCTCTCCCTCGGGTACTCCGTGACGGTGCCTGGAAGGCCCCAGGTGATAGCTGAGGCGCTCAGGCGGGGCCTCGGGTTCATGGTCGAGAGCGACTTTCCCGGCGCTGAGCTTCCTAAGGCCCTGACCCCCTGGGACCTGCCCAGGTACGAGGAGGAGGCCATGGCAGGCCGTCCAGACGCCGAGGCCGCGCTTCACTCCATAAACGTAGACTCCATCGTGAGGGCCTATGGCGTGGAGCCCCCTTAGGTGAAGTCTACCACCTCGAGGGCCTCCTTCCTCTCTAGCTTCCTAACCGTCAGGTACCTGTAGGACACCTGCTGCAGGAAGGCGTTGTGGCCCTGTATCATCACCGCGTGAAGCCTCGCGTTGGCGGACTTTAACATCCTCTGGAGGACCTCAGGGCTGAGCCTGTCCTCACCGTCAGTGATGAGGATTATGTCGCTGAGCTTCTCCCTTCCGCCCAGCTTAAGCTTGTTTATGTCATCGACGGCCGCTGAGACCGCCCTCGTTATGTCGGTTCCCCCGCCGGCCCTGACCCTTGCCAAGTAATTGAGGACCCTCAGGATGTCGTTTGGTTTGGACCCCCCTCTTACGATCATCGGGCTATAGGGTATGGAGTCGAAGAACCTCACTATGAACGTCCTGCCCTCGTCGACGGCCTTCTTGAACAGCGCCACGGCGACGGCCCTCGCCCAGTCGATCTTGGACCCGACCATGCTGCCGCTCTTGTCAAGGAGCACGTATATGGGGCCCCTCGTGGCCGGCAGCTCCTTCTCGTACAGGAGCAGCCTTCCGTTGGCCAGGTCGGCGTAGAATAGGTCGTCGGGGAGGGCGAGCTGACTGTAGTGAACCCTCTCCAGGTCGCCGCCGTACTCAAGGCCCGCGATCCAGCCCTTCGAGAACTTGGTGGAGCTGCGACCCCTCGCGCTGGGCAGCTTCAGGCCCTCTATCTTCTCCAGGATCCTGGCCACGTCCGTTTCCCTTGCAAGCCTCAGGACTAGCTCAGCGGAGCTCTCCAAGGAGAACACGCTGCCCCTGCCGGCGCCGAGCCTCTCAGCGACCATCTTAATCCTCTTGGCCATCTCAGCGTCCTTCATGGCGGCCTCAGCGGCCTTCTGGGCGGCCTCCTGTACGTTTGGCGCCCCAGACTCAGGCCCCTGCCTCTCCTGGCTCTCCTCCTTCCTGTCCTTCCCCCCTTGGCCTCCCTCAGGGGGCGGGAGCAGCCTGTTGAGCCTTTCAAGGAATGAGGCAGCCGCGACGACGCTCGTCAGGTTGTCTGCCGTCGTGTACAGCTTGGCCTTCCATAAGCTTTCAGTCTTTACCATGGCTGATATTACGGCCCTCCTCAACGCTGTCTCCTCGTCATCCGTCTCGTCACGCTCTGGCACAAATGGGACCGGCAGATAGTAAGTGTAAAAGACGTCAAGGGCCAGGAGCGGGGTGATCCTCTGGTCCAGCTCCCTTTCGGCTATCCTCTTCGCGACGGCGAGGACCTTCTCACCCCTGTACATCCTAATCTCGTCAATTACGCCGATCTCTGGGTGAACGCTCATTGGGGGACGAGATGACCTCTTCTGAGAGGGGGAGGCGTCCAAGGTTAGACCCTCACATGTTGAGCTTCACCATTATCTCCTGGGTTAGGTTCTCTATCAGCTCGTTGACCTCCTCAGCCTTCCTCCTGACCTCCTCGTCCTCAACGTCTTGAACTAGGTTCTGAATCTTGCCCTTAGCGACCTTGATGTTCTTATATATGTCAAGGAGCCTCGGGTCGAAGGCCTCGAGCTGGTTGATGGTCTTCTCCGCGGCCCTTACGTTTGCCGCTATCTCCTCAAGCTCCCTGAGTATCCTCTCCTTCGTCTTAAGCTCCTCTACCAGGATTGTGTTGACCTTGTCAAAGTCATCGATGTCCCGAGGCACCGTGTACTTGAGCACTATAAGGTCGGACTCGGTAGCCTGAAGCCTACCGTTAAGTATCGCGTGGGCCGCTATGGCCTTGAGGATCTTGCCCTTCCTCCTGTCGCTTATGTGGAGCTCCTTCTCGTTCATTATCATGAACAGCCTCAGGAGCTTGCTCTTAACGGGGGAGAGGTCCGTCTTGAACACGAGCTCGTTGAGCTCCCTGAGCTCCTCCATGCCCATTATCTTGGTAGGCTTCGAGGACAACCCCATCTCAAGCTTCCACGACGCGTCGAGGAGGCTGTCCCACATCTCCTCGTCAAGGGGTTTAACGTTCTGTCTGAAGAGGAACCTGTCGTACAGCGCCTCAAGCTCAGGCTCCTCCGGAACCCTGTTCGAGGCGCCGACCAGAGTCCACAGGGGTACCCTTATCTCAGTGTAGCCGTCGTAGAGGACCCTCTCCTGCATTATGCTCAGGATGCTGTTGAGCACGGCGCTGTTGGCGTTAAATATCTCGTCAAGGAACGCTATCTCCGCCTCCGGCAGCTTGCCTGTCGTTATCCTCCTGTAGGTCCCCTGCCTAAGGGCCTTTATGTCAAGGGGGCCGAAGAGCTCACTGGGCTCCGTGAACTTCGTGAGTAGGTATTTGAAGAACTTTACGTCTAGCAGGTCTGCTGACCTCCTAGCGATCGCGCTCTTGGCGGTCCCAGGCTCGCCTATCAGGACCACGTGCTCGCCCGTGAGTAGGGCCAGGGTCATGACGAGGGCCTCTTCGTGCCTTCCGACGAAGGGGCTCTCAAGCTCAGCGAGAAACCGCGAGGCCAGCTTCATCAGCTCCTCTGGCGACCTCCTAGTGGACAATCCTTCCGACACCGCCATGGGTCAGAGGGCCTTTGGAGCTCAAAACCTTATGCATCTACCGGGAAAGGGCTATGAAAGGCCTGAGCCCCTGACCTCTACGATGAAGGGCCTGTCCTCAGCGCCCTGGACGATCCGGATCGAGGACTCTGGGAGTATCGCGTTCAGCAAGTCTATCACAGTCTTGGCGTGAGAGGTCAGGGCTGAACCGCCAAGCCTTGACGTCCCCCTCGCGAGGGCAGCATATATTATAAGCATGTCGGAGGCGTGCCTGTCAAGCGCCATCCCGGTCGAAAGGTCTTCGAGCAGCGCCTGGGCTGCCTCGCGGCCGACCTGCTCAGCCGGCTTCCCCCTCTCGCCAAGGGAGTCGGCCCCAAGTATGGACCCCTCGCTCTCGGCCCACAGGACTATGCCGCTGCCAGGACCCAGGTGGGGGTCCTTGCCAGCCTCATAGTACTCGACGTCTATATTGACTGGGACGTTAAGCTTCCTCAGCACCTCCTCCGCGGCCCTCGCCTGCCTCAGCGCGACATGGGAGGGCAGCCTCACGCAGTGGCTCAGCCCCCTGACCCTCAGCACGTTGCCGGACCTGACCAGGTCCACAGAGCTCAACCTAGCCCTTCCTCCGCTCGAAACTATCACCTCGCCGCCGCCCCTGGGGTAGTGTCCCCTCCTCACCAGGCTCACGTCAAAGTTGAACCCGAACCTGCTGAGGAGGGGCCTGAGGACGAACCTCAGGTAGTCTATGGGAGGCGCCTTAGGCACGTCTGTTCCCCCGATCACCCTTAGCCTTATCGGCTCCTCCGACAGGGCCATGACCGGCATGGCTGCCTGTAGGAGGAGGGTCACGCTGCCAGCGGTTCCTATGTCGAACGTGTACTCCCCGCCCCTTATCCTGCCAGGGTAGAACGTCAGCTCGGTCGAACCAAGAGTCGCCCCTTCAACCCTTGCCCCGGTTAAGGCCGCCAAGGCCTTGACTGACGTCAGGTGCTGGTGTTGAAGGCCCGGCCTTGACCTCTTTGCCCTGATGTTGAAGATCCTCACAGGCCTTCCAGTGATGGCCGAGATCGCCAGGGCCATCCTCAGGACCTGACCCCCTCCCTCGCCCGTGCTGCCGTCTATCTTGATCGGCTCCAATCCGCGCTCCCCAGGACGACATGCCTGGCCGGGTAGTAGGCTTTAACTGGGCCGTCGCAAAGCAATTTAATACTAATTAATGCTAACTAAATTATTAACAAAACCTCACTTCTTGGCCTCCTGGGAAACCAGCGGCATCCCCTTCTCGAGGAGCTCTATCCACCGCCACATCTCGTCGATCTCCTGCTGGAGCCCCTTGAGCTTCTCCGGGTCCTTGAGGACGGTCTGGAACCTCCCCTGGAGCTTCAGGTACTCGACAAGGGGAACCCTCTTCTTCGGGTCCCTGTACATGCCGCTGTAGGGGCTCAGCCTGAACTTCCCGTTCTCGTACTCGAACAGCGGGAACGCTCCAGTCTGAACGGCTAACTGGGCCACCTTGACTGTGAGGGCCGGGTCGAACCTCCACCCGACCGGACACGGCGCGTGTAGGTGAATGTACTTGAAGCCCCTGATAGAGGCCGCCTTCCTGAGCTTCTCTATGAAGTCCTGCGGATACCCCACTGAGGCCGTCGCCACGTAGGGCACCCCGTGAGCCATGACTATGAATGGCAGCGGCTTCTTCTTCTCGGTCTTGCCAGTCCAAGTGGTGGTCGTCCACGCGCCGTACGGCGTCAGCCCGCTCCTCTGGATCCCAGTGTTCATGTAGGCCTCGTTGTCGACACATATGTATATAATGTCGTCGTTCCTCTCGGCGGCGCCGCTTAGCGCCTGGAACCCTATGTCGGCGGTTCCGCCGTCGCCGGCCCAGACCACGACCTTATAGTCGAGGCCAGCCATCTCAAAGGCCGCGGACATGCCGGCCGCGGCGCTCGCCGCGGAGGCGAAGACTATGTTGAGTACTGGGAAGTTTATCCCGCTCTTAGGCGCTATCCCCTGTATTACGCTGCTGCAGCCGGCAGGGATCACTAGAACTACGTTGTCGCCCAGGGCCATCTTCACGTACCTGAGCCCCATGGTCTCTGGGCATCCAGGGCACGCGGCGTTCCCCGGCATGTTGTACCTCCTGCGGGGCAGGTCGGCCAGCCTGATCGGCATCAGGCGGTCACCTCCTGAACCGCCTTCGCGTACTTCTTCGGCAACAGCCACCTCTGGGGCTCGTAGACGTGCCCCTCGGCCTCGACCTTTGACACGAAGTCCCTGACCTCCTCGACGAAGTCGGCTGGCTTTACGTCGACCCCGCCTATGCCGGCTATCACGCCCCTTATTGAAGTCGAGCCGTAGAGCGTCGCGGCGGTGTCGGCGAAGAGCTGTCCGTAGCTCCCGAAGGACACGCTCCTGTCAAAGACTATCACGCCCTTCTTGCCCGAGAGGGCCTCCCTCAGCCTCTCAGCCGGCCATGGCCTTATGAACCTCACCCTTGCGACGCCGGCCCTTATGCCCTCCTCCCTCAGGAGCTCGACGGCCTTCTTCGCGTCCCCCGCCCAGCTGCCAGTGATGACGATGGCGTAGTCGGCGTCGTCGCACATGTAGCACTCGAGCAGGCCACCGTACGATCTGCCGAAGGCCTTCCCATACTCAGCGTCGACCTCCTCTATTACCTTCTTGGCCGCCTGCTGGGCGGCGTGTATGGAGTACCTCATCATGTAGTAGTCCTCATCGTTGGCTATGTTGCCCATGACGACGTTGGTCTCAGGAGTAATCACGTATGGCTGCCTTCTCGGGGGGAGCCAGGCGTCGACCTCCTCCTGGGAAGGTATGTCGACTGGGGCCACGGTGTGTGACAGGATGAAGGCGTCCAGCGAGACTATCATTGGGAGGTAGACCCTGGGGTCCTCCGAGATCCTGTAGGCCTGAAGCGTGAGGTCAAACGCCTCCTGGTTCTCCTGCGCGACTGAGATTATCCAGCCCGTGTCCCTCTGGTCCATCACGTCACTGTGCTCGTTGTGGATGTTCCAGGGCGGCCCTATGGCCCTGGTTACAACGGCCATTACGACGGGGATCCTCGCCCCTGCGGTCCACCAGAGGACCTCATGCATGTACAGGAGGCCGTGGCTCGAGGTCGCGGTGAACGCCCTCGCGCCTGCCGCGGCAGCGCCCAGGGTTGCCGCCATGGCCGAGTGCTCGCTCTCGACCCTGATCATCTTGGCCTCGAGCTCCCCCTTCTCGATCATCTCGGCCAGCTTCTCGACAATGGTGGTCTGTGGGGTTATTGGGTAGGCGGCCACGACCTTAACCCTGGCAAGCTTGACGGCCTCTGCGACCGCGTGGTTAGCCGTGAGCGCCTTCAGCGTCATGAGACCTCACCCACCACCTCAGGGACCATATCAATTGCGTGAGTCGGACAGACGCTCGCGCAAATTCCGCAGCCCTTACAGTACTCGTAGTCCACATATACGTAGTCGTCTTCCCTCCTCAGGATCGTGTCCTCGGGACAGTAGAGCCAGCAGTACAGGCACTTGACGCACTTCTCCAGGTGTATGACGGGCCTCTCGGTCCTCCAGAGCCCAGTCTTACCTGAGGACCCCGGCGCAGGGTAAGATATGGGGGCTGCCCAAAACGTCTTTGGCTCCTCCACGACCGCCAGATGGGCCCGCTTGCTCAAGCCAATCCCCAGATGTACCCTTCATTGGATACCAAATGAGCCCTAAATAATGTTTATATGTACATACAAGGCTTTTCTTGTTAAGCCCCCAACTAACAGGGCCTCGTCTCCTTGTAAGACCTAATGGCCGCCTCGCTGTTGGCCTTTGCAAGCCCCGGGGACGAGAAGTACTCTGATATGGCCTTGACAGCGGAGTCTATGCTTACGACGCCGGTGGCCCTGCTTAGCGCCCCCAGCATGGCAGTGTTGACCGTCGGCCAACCGCTCACGACGAGGTTTAGTTCCTTCGCTATCCTAGTGGCGTCGACGCAATGTGTCTTGAAGCCTGGGAATGGGTTCCTGTCAACCGGGGAGTTGATGACGATTATGCCTCCCTGCTTCAGCCCCCTGGTCACGTCGACCATCTTTATGAGCTCATAGTCGAGGACAACAACTACGTCGGGGTTCTCCACGCTCGAGTGTATCTGTATGGGGAAGTCGGCTACCCTGGCGTACACCTCGACCGGGGCACCCCTCCTCTCAGCGCCGAAGTTGGGTATGGCCTGGGCCCACTTGCCCTCGAACAGGGCGGCCCTGGCTAGTAGCGTTGCAGCCGTTACCGCCCCTTGGCCTCCCCTCCCGTGGAACCTAAGCTCGAGGTACAAGGTGCCCCCTGTCAACTGAGGACCCCGGCAATAAAATACCCTCATCCAGCTCGCTCGGTGGGCTCCAGAGGAAACCGAGGGGTCCTTTTAAGGGAGGCTCGGGCCTCCCCCTGACACCCCTCTGCTTCCTATGGAGCTCCTGCGGCCCTTGGTGATGTTGAGTCCTCAGCAGCTAAATCTAACATAATTGTAAATTTGAATTATTTTATCATTATTTTTGTAAGTCACATTATACAAACCGACTTATGACGTAGCTGGCTGAAGACCCGCGAGGGAAATTTAAGGTTGGACAGGACGTTGCGAAGGGCTCCATCGGAATGGGAGGGGTGCCCCTTGGACCACCGGTGGGCTCCAGAGGAAGCCGAGGGGTGTTAACCGGGGGGTTCATAGGGGTTGCTAAAGACCCTCAGCACGTCAGGCACCTCGAGGCCTTCGGCCAAGGCGTTAGAGACCGGCAGGGGCCTCCCCTCGGGCGTCAGGTGCCTCAGCCTCCCCTCCTTGGGCAGGTAGAGGCCGGGCATCAGAGGCCTCGGGATCTCCACATGGATCGCCGCGTCCTCGGGGAGCCTGAGCCCGCACCTCGGGCACCTGTAGCCCTTGCCCCTGCCAACGCTTTCCATGGTCGAGCCGTCGACGGGACACCTTGGAGGGACCCTGAGCGTCTGCCTCGACACCTTCAGGACCCTCATAAGCTCAACCGCTATTGTGACCCTGCCGGCCGGCGAATAAGGCCTCACGCCACCTCCGACCTCAACCTCGTCCCCAGGGCGCAGCATCTTCAGGGCGTCGACGAGCGGTCCGGTCTCCCTGAACGCGACGACGTCAAGGTCCCCGAACTCCGTCCTAACGGTCACAACCGCGTGACCCCCGGGGAGGCTTCTCGGCGTTGATGAGATTATTCCCCTCACGAGGATGGACCTGTAGGGCGCCGGTCTGCCAGGCCTGAGGTGAACCCCCGTGTGCTGGTTTGACTTGAAGAGGACAGCGAAGTGAGGCCTTTCGCACAGCGCCTCCGAGTAGGCCCAGAGCTCGTCAGGGTCCAGCCCCCTGAAGCCCGCAAGGACAGGGTCCGGCCCCCCAGGGGCTGCTGTCACCACCCGGTCCTCAAGGTCAAGGTTGTTGAACGCCGCCTGCGTCCTCGAGTCGACCGAGAAGGCCTTGGTGAAGTCAACACACCTATCAGTACCCCAGTTCTCCGGCAGCCTGTAGAATGTCAGTTCAAACGTGTATGGGTCCTGGGGGGCGAGGGCAGCGAGGGCAGCTGCCGCCCCTATTACGCCCCTGCCCCCTCTGAAAGTAGCGGACACGGATTTCAGGGCCCTGAGAGCCACGTCAAAGGTGACTACGTCAGTAAGCGCCTGTAGGTAAAGGGACCTGAGGGCCTCACTCCTCCATACGGGCCCCTCCGCGACCACGACGCCGGGCTGCTTATTAGGGAGCGGGGGCCGCGGGGTCGTGTACTCCTGGGCCAGCTGCCAGGCCAGCTCGAGGATTTCGTCGGGCTCCCCGTGGTAGAGGAGCCTGAGCGCCGTCGCTGCGTTACCCCTGGTCTTCCAGGGTATGTTGGGGTTTAGCCTGACCAGGAGGGGGTAGTCGGCGAGCCGGGCCTTCCCCCTCAGCTCGCTGAGCAGGATGCCGGTCAGGTGAGTCGTGCAGCCCCCATACTGGCTGTCCGTGTCGTCGATAGCTACGGTGATTAGCCTGTCCTCCGTCAACCCTCTCATCAGGGCGGCGAACGTCAGTGGCTATAAGCCCTTGAACCACGCGCCTGTTAAGCCTTCTTAACAGGCTCCTGCAAAAGTATTTAACATAATCAAGTAAAAATTCATGGTGCTAGGAGCAGCTACCCTTTTAAGGACTGTAGGGGGACGGCCCAACCGTGGAAGGCTTGAAGGCCACGGAGAGGTCAGGGTTCCCCTGGGCCACCTTCGTCGCGCTTTCCATGGGGATGATAGTCTACGGCCTCGCGGAGAGCTACGGGCCCGTCAGTGACGCTAGCGGCATAGTGCCCCCTCGCTACGCGTGGCTTGGCTACAGCCTTCCCTTCATCTTTGGCGGGGTTGGGGCCCTCCTGGCGGGGTACCTGACCGACAGGCTCGGCAGGAGGCGGGCGTTCCTGGTAACGAGCGCCCTGATAGTAATTGGCCTCCTGCTCTACGTCCCCATATACCTAAACCTGGTCTCATCTAGTAACGCCCTGCCGCTGCTCGTGGCCTCGATGGCATTGGTCGGCATGGCAGCCATAGGCCTCGAGACGCCGGTCCTGGTCGCGATAGCCGAGAGCACCAGCCCCTCATACAGGAGCAAGCTGCTGGTCCTGGCGCCCAACTTCGGCAACCTCGGCGTGGCCCTCGCGTTCGTCCCCTTAATCATAATGCATGGACAGGGGGCCCTCACAGCTCAGACTGAGGTCGCCCTGCTGCTGATGTACCTGGCCCCTGTGGCCGCACTTGTGATCGCCTGGCTCAAGGCGAGCGAGAGCCTCCCATGGCTGGCCCTCAAGAACGGGACCCTTAGGGTTGACGAGGCCTGGAGGCAGGTTGACGGGGGCGCGCAGCCCGTAGTCCCGACCACGGGACTTAGGGCCAGGCTGGCCACCCTCCTGGCCCTCGGGATATCCCAGGACGTCGCCTTCGTCTACATTACCTACGGCGTGGCCGGCGCGTTCTTACCCTCAGCGACATTGTTTGGGCTGCAGGCGACCACATTGATACCGATGGTTGGCGGGTTCCTGATGACCGCGGTCGGCGTCCTCACGGGGCTGTTCATCTCTGGAAAGATGGAGAGGAGGTCGTTTGCGCTCCTCTCCTTCTCCCTCCAGGCCGTCCTGTGGGCCGCCCTCGCGGCGGCCCTCTACGCGTCGGGGCTCACCCTCAACGCGCTGGTCCTCCTGCTATTCGCCCTCAACTTCATACCCCTTGAGCTTACGTGGGCGGCAAGGGCGCTCCTCGAGCCGGAGCTCTTCCCGACCAACGTAAGGGGGCTCTACGTGTCTGTGGTCAGGGCGAGCGTCTGGATAGTGACGGGCCTGATAACGGGCCTCCTCACCTACGTTCCTCAGCTCGCGACCGAGTTCGTCCCTGCCGCAGTCACGATGGGCATAGTGGCTGTGATAGGCGCTGGGGCTGCCGCGGCCTGGAAGATCTTCGGCTTTGAGACCGGCAACAGGAGCCTGCTGGGTCTTGACCTACATCACATGGGGGTAACTGCCGTAGGGGACTCTGGCGAGAAGGGGAAGTAAGTCAAAACGGTTTTTCCTTAAATAACAATAAAATTTTGAGGACATTACCTTGGTAAAGTCACTTCTCCTTACCGACAACTATCACGCTGGTCAGAGTGCTCTTGACCCCCTCGAGCTTTCTTATCTTGTCAGTGATGAGCGTCCTGAGCTTGTCCATGTTCTCAGCCTCCACGAAGACGACCAGGTCGTGTATGCCGTAGACCATGTAGACCTTCTTCACCTCGTCTATCTTGAGGAGCTCATTAAATATGTCGTTCTCCTTGCCCACGTCAGTGTTTATCATAACGATGGCCTGGGCGGTCAAGTGCGCTCCCAGACATAATAAATGGCGTCCAGGTCACTTTTAACCTTTTGGTCAGGGGCTTATGGTTGACTTCATGGGCCGTCGCGCAAAGGTTTATAGAGTGCTTAACAATCACGCTACTGGGGGCCCGTAGCTCAGCAAGGTAGAGCGCCCGGCTCATAACCGGGTGGTCGGGGGTTCAAATCCCCCCGGGCCCACTGTCCTGAGTCCGCTGATAGGGTTATAGGCGGGCAGCAACGTTAAGTTCCCTGCAGCTATGAGGAGGGTGGAGCGACGCTGAGGGCGTGATGACCGACTTTCCTCTGAGCTGCACTTTAAAGGTTAAGGAAAAGCTTTAAATGTTCTGTATACAGGCCGTATGCAAGTAAGGAGGCGAGAGGCCTTGAAGCTACCGAGCAAGGTTGACACCCTGTTCATAGGAGGGGGAGGGGCCTCGTACCCTGGCGCCTTTGAGCTTGCCAAGGCAGGCCAGTCCGTCCTGATGGTCGATGACAAGGGTAACCTGGGCGGGGACTGCCTCTACGCGGGCTGCATCCCGTCAAAGGCCGTCAGGACTAAGATCCTCGAGTACACCGCGACCACAAACAAGGTCGACCCTGACGAGGTTTGGCGCGCCGCGATAGAGCTGAAGGAGCAGGTCCAGGAGATAAGGTACCAGCAGCACCTGGAGGAGATCAGGGAGCATGAGCCGAACCTGACGTTCGTCAAGGGGTGGGCGACGATCCTGGGGCCCAACAGGGTCCGCGTCTCCACGGAAGAGGGCGAGTTCGAGGTTGAGACCAGGAACCTCGTGATAGGGGCCGGCGCTGAGCACGTAATCCTTAACATACCTGGCAAGGAGCTCTCGATAACAAGCGACGAGCTGTTCGCCTACAAGAAGGCCATGAGGAAGCTCCCGAGCTCCCTCGCCATCATAGGGGGCGGCTACATAGGGATCGAGGTGGCCGACATGCTGTCGAGGCTTGGCGT
This sequence comes from Acidilobus sp., assembly GCA_049977005.1. Lineage (GTDB taxonomy): Archaea > Thermoproteota > Thermoprotei_A > Sulfolobales > Acidilobaceae > Acidilobus. The sequence continues at coordinate 68,013 of JBMFHE010000003.1, forward strand.
CCACGTGACCATAGTTGAGATGATGGACAGGGTCCTTCCGAACATGCCTCCGGACATATCAAAGGCCGCGCTCCAGAGGATGCAGGAGGCGGGCGTCGAGGTCCACCTGGGCTTCGCGGCCGCCGGCATCGAGAAGAGGGGGGAGCAAAAGGTCCTGAAGGCCAAGTCCAAGGACGGCAGGGAGCTCGAGGTGGAGGCCGAGGAGGTGCTAATGGCCGTGGGCAGGAGGCCAAGGCTTAAGGGCTACGGCCTCGAGTCGCTCCAGGCCCAGGGCCTTGAGCTTGAGAAGGGCGCCATAAAGGTGACCCCGGGCATGAAGACTAGCATCCCCAACGTATACGCCACGGGCGACGTGACTGGGAAGGCCATGCTCTTCCACGCCGCGGTGAAGGAGAGCATAATCGCGGCCAAGAACATACTTGCAAACGGCAGGGAGGTCTACAGGTTCAACTACCACTCGGTTCCCTACACCGTGTTCACGTACCCTGAGATAGCGCTCGTCGGCTACACCGAGGAGGAGCTTCAGGCGATGGGAATCCCCTACGACGTAGTCCTCTACAAGCTGGCCGGCGACGCCCAGTCCCAGATAGTGGGCCACAGGGAGGGCTGGATGAAGATAATTCTGGAGAAGGAGAGCCTCAGGATCCTGGGCTTCCAGGCCTACGCCCACAACGCGGCTGACCTCAGCGCCGTCTTCGCCGTGGCAATAGAGAACAACCTGACCGCGAAGAACCTCGCCTGGGTGGCGGGGCCGCACCCGCTGACCTTCGAGGCCATAAACTACGCCATGAGGCCCTACTTCTGAGCCCTGCCCAGGAACGAAGGGCCAAATCGGGTCGGCAGCAGGTCTTTAAGCCTCCACGTCCTTTCCCCTCCCTCAAGCGAGACCGAGTAGATGACCGTGTCATCGTCGCCGAACTCCGATATGACCTGTAGGCAGGCGCCGCACGGCGGCGCGGGGTCGCCCTTCTCGGTCAGGACGAGTACCTCCCTTATTGACCTCTCCCCCTCGGCCACGGCACTGAACACGGCGACCCTCTCAGCGCACACCGTGAGGCCGTAGCTGGCGTTCTCTACGTTGACCCCCCGGTAAATCCTCCCCGACGACGCCCTGACGGCAGAGGCTACCCTATAGCCTGAGTACGGGGCGTAGGCGTTCTTTATGACCTCCTTGGCGGCCTTAAGGAGGTCCTCGGGGACTTTGGTCACCACTGACCACCTTGGCGCTCGTCGCCTGCCCAGCGGATTTTAAGCCCATAACCTATAGGTTAGACTATAGTTTACGTTGGACTCTATAAAGAACTATATACATTGTAGATTTGCTTAAATAGTCTAAGTAGAAGGGGTTCGCTGGGACCGGCCAGTGTCGCAAAGGGGGGTAAGCAACCCCTTCGAGGGTCTTGAGACGGACAGGCTCACCTTTGGACACCTTAAGGTCATACTTATGTCCGGCATGGGCTTCTTCACCGACGCCTATGACCTCTTCAACATAGGCGTCATATTGATAATACTTGGAAGCCTATGGAAGCTGACCGAGGTCCAGGAGAGCCTCCTGGCCTCCGCGTCCCTTTGGGCCACCATAGCTGGGCAGCTGGTGTTCGGCAGGCTGCTGGACCTCCTGGGGAGGAAGAGGATATACGGCATAGAGGCCGCGATACTGAGCGCTGGAGCGCTCGCCAGCGCCTTCTCGACCAACTTTGCAATGTTGCTCGCCACGAGGGTTGTGATGGGGCTCGGCATCGGTGGCGACTACCCCGCCTCGTCAACGATCGCTAGCGAGTACGCGCCGACCAAGAGCAGGGGCAGGATGGTCGCGCTGGTGTTCTCAATGCAGGGCCTCGGCATAGCTACGGCGGTCCTCGTCGGGCTGATTTCAGCAGCATACCTCCCCCCTGACCTGGCGTGGAGGGTCATAGCTGCCGTGGGGGCTGTACCGCCTCTCATAGTGATCTACTGGAGGAGGCACATACCTGAAACGCCGAGGTACGCGCTGCTTGTTAAGGGGGACGTTCGTGAGGCTGAGCTCGGCGTCAGGCTCGTGTCCTACAGAGGTAATGGCGGCATATCGGCCGCTGTTGCCGCAGCTGACTGGAAGGTCAAGGAGTTCCTCAGCGAGTTCTGGGTCACACTGATTGGGACGGCGGTACCGTGGCTCCTGATGGACGTAGCCCTTTACGGCACCGGCGTTTTCTCGAGCGCAATTACGTCAACGATGCTCCCAGGCAAGACGCTCTTCGCGAGCATCCTCAGGGCGGGCGTCCCGCTGCTGATAGGGATCCCTGGGTACTTCATGGCCGCATGGCTTATAGACAGGGCCGGAAGGAAGCCCCTTCAGATCGTCGGCTTCGCGGCCATGTCGGCTATATACGCCGTCCTCGCCCTGGCCTACGCGGGCTCGGTGGGACTGAACGACCTGACCAAGTACGTCCTGTTCGGCCTTACGTTCACGTTCATAAACCTTGGGCCAAACACGACGACCTTTGTAATACCTGCCGAGGTCTACCCGGTCAAGTATAGGTCGACAGGCCATGGCCTCTCAGCCGCAGCCGGCAAGCTGGGGGCCGCCCTATCGACCTCAGTTCTGCCGCTAATTAAGGTCAGGTTCGGGCTGTTCCCGCTGTTCCTCGCCCTCTCGCTGATAAGCGCTGTCGGGCTTGGGGTGACGGCCGCCTTCACGCCTGAGGCCAAGGGCCTGAGCCTTGAGGAGGCGAGCAGGGAAGTCATAGTTGCAAGGTCCCCTCAACCCGTAAGGACCCCCCTCAGCTGAGGGTCAGGCTGCCCTCAGACCTCCCCTAGGCAGCTCCTCAACTTTCTGTGATACCGCCGTGGGGAGGCTGCGCAACACCCTGAGGGCCCCCTTCCTTGACAGATACCTGTTGTTGTTTCCACAATATGGGGAGAAGACGCACCTGGGGCATCCATCCTCACAGGTACAGGAGCCAACTATGAGCTCAGCGACCTCCTGTATCTCCTCAAGCCTCTCGAACACCAGCCTCGAGGCCCCGTTGCCGCCGACGTGGGAGTCATATATTATGATGTGGCCCGTGGGGTAGCTGACGCCGCTGAGGTCAGTGTCGCTCGCGCCCACGACAGGCCTCGAGGCCGATATAAGGACGTGTTCAAGGGCGTGGTAGGCGCTCAGGCTCTGCTCAACAGTGTCAAAGTCGAGTAGGGGGTACCTGAGCATGACGCCCTTGGTCCAGTAGTCCCAGGAGAGGGGTCTCTCATAGTAAACCTCAGAGATGACCTGGCCTGAGAGCTCATCCCTTATTACGTAGCCCTTGACGCTGACAACGACGTGAACGTCGCCGTAGACCAGCCTGACGGGGCCAGCGAGCCTAGACTCCTCCTGAGAGACCTCCTTCACGTCAATGTCATAGAGGGGCCTCGTATAGTACGTCACAGACTCGGGAAGCTGCGCCAGGTCCACCCTTAGGCCATCCACGTCAAAGGACGTCGAGACGTACACCTTCCCACCATGGTAGTAGATAGCGCCTGGGTGCAGGTCGTAGAGCGCCATCGGCATCTCCCTCTCGCCGATCCGCCTGCCAGCGTGATAGAGGGACGCGATCGGCCCAGTGGTCCTGATCCCCCTGGACTCGACGAACTTGCTTGTGACGCGGGGCACGGCCAACAGGCTGCCCCCTACAGCCCTTATCACGCCAAGCCTTGACAGGTCATCGACGACGTTTACGAGGGGGGCCGGCAGCTCAGCTACCCTCACCGCGCCCTTCTGTAGGACCAACGAGGCGAGGTGCAGCTTTGCGACCTCCCTGTTGGAGGGCTCTATGTAACCTGGGTCAGGGGCCCTGTTGAAGAACTCCGCTGGCCTCTGCGCGTAGTAGGACTCTATGGGGTCGTCGCCGAGGAGGGTTATCACGACACCTGGACGACCCCTCCTGCCGGCCCTCCCAGCCCGCTGAAGGTAGCTTGAGTAGCTCTTGGGGAGGGCTGTCATAACTACGGCGTCAAGGTCACCTATGTCAATACCTAGCTCAAGCGTTGAGGTAGCGACCACGGCCCTTAACCTGCCCTCTGCGAACGCCCTCTCGACCGCCCTCCTGTGCTCAGGGGGAAGGCCAGCCCTGTGAACCCCGACCTCAACGCCAAAGGACCTCTTGGCGATCCTTGCAACCAGCTCAGCCATCTGCTGGGAGTCAGTGAACGCCAGCACCTTCATGCCCATCTCTGCCAGGGCCGAGACCAGGTACGAGGCGAACGTCCACCTGCTGTTGCTACCGTAGTCAATGAAGAGGTGGGCGGCAAACCCCCTCCTTCTCCTCGGCCCCCAGATGACCGAGACCTCGCTGGAGAACAGGTCGGCCCCAAGGCGGTCCGGGTTTCCGATGGTGGCCCCGGAGCCTACCAGCTGGAGGCTTCCGGCGGAGTTCCGCCGAACCCTGTACAGGAGCCACTTCATGTGCGAGCCAAAGACGCCCTGGTAGACGTGGAGCTCGTCTAGGACTACAAGCTCGGCCCCTCTTATGAGCTCCCTGAAGTCCTTTGAAAGCGACAGCCCCAGGTGAATCATGTCAGGGTTGGTGATCAATATCGATGGGGGGTTCTCATAGATTCTCCTCCTCTCTTCCCTTGGGGTGTCACCGTCAAGGACGGCGTAAGTAACCCCAGTCCCTGAGATCAAGGACGAGAGCCTCTTCGCCTGATCCCTCGCCAGGGCCTTCGTAGGATAGACAAGGATTGATGAGACCCCTCCTCCTGACCTCAAAGCCCTCTTGAGGACGGGGATCATGAAGGCCTCGGTCTTGCCGGTCCCAGTACCGGCGACCACAACGACGTTGCGCCCCTTCTCAATCTCTGAGATCGTCTCCCACTGGAACTCGTAAAGCCTTTCAATACCCCTTGACCTCAGGGCCTCCCTTAGGGTAGGAGGCAGGTCTATGTCGTCAATGGAGGGCCCAGGGTCAGGGTCCCCGAAGCTCTCGTCGTACTCGTAAATGACCTTACCGCCCTTCTTAATTACGACCTCCTTAACCCTCCTTGACAGCGCCGCTGCGTCTTCCATAGTTCTTGCGCCTCACGTAAGGGCTCAGCCCCAGCGCGTCAAGGGCCTGGTCGATCGCCCACGAGTAGTCGGGGTACCCTCTGGAGAACCTGATCTTGAGCCTCTCGTACTTGACCTTAAGCTTCTCCTCGCCGTTATCGTCATAGACCACCATGAACCCCTTTACCCTCTTCCTTGGCCCCATAGTGAGGACTACGTGTACCGCCACCTCCCCCCTTGATAGCGTGACCTTCGCGAGCCCGGCCTCCCCCTTGCTGTAGGTCCCCTTGCCAGGCATCGTAGGCTTAGATACGACCTCACGACGACCTCGGCCGATTATTACGATGGCCGACCTCCTGGCGTGAAGCCCGCTCCTGCTCCTGGTCAGCTCAACAGGTAGGGTCAGCTCCATTTAACTTGCTCCGCCCCCTTCGATGTTACGAGCGGCCGGAGGATTCAAATATTGACCTACGACGTCGAGGTGGCAGGCCTCGGGGTATCCGGCTCGCTCTTAGCCCTAAGGCTGGCAGAGAGAGGCTTCAGGGTTCTGGCTTACGAGCCCGTCCAACGGTATGAAAAGGCGTGCGGGGAGCAGATCACGCTTGAGCCCAGGATAGAGGGCCTCGTCAGGTCACTTGACGTGATAAAGACGATTGTGAGGAGCGTCGACGTCTATGTTGATGGGGCATTGGTAACCACTGTTGAGCTCAAGGGGTCGCCCAGGTGGGCCATCGTTGACAAGCCAAGGCTCGTAAACGAGCTCAGGAAGGAGGCGGAGCGCGCGGGCGTCAGCGTTGTGAGGTCTGTCTGGAAGGGCCTTCGCCAGGCCGCGATAGCTGTTGATGCCAGGGGGCCCTACACAGTTGTGGGAAGAGGTCCTACAGTCCTTGCGCTGAGGTTAATAGCGAGGGTAAGCAGGTGGAACCCTGAGGAGGCCTGGCTTGACTTCAGGCCAAGCCAAGGCGGCCTTTACTGGGTGTTCCCCTACGACGCTGATGGGAAGCTCATAAACGCCGGTGTGGGCCTCCTGGGCGTTAACGATGTGGATCGCCTAAGGGGCTTGGCGATCTCCTACCTCAAGGAGAGGCTTGGCGAGGCTGATGTAATAGACTACAAGGGGGCCCCGATAGCGGCCTTTGCGCATCTAAGGCTAGCGAGCGGTCGTGATTTTTGGGTAGGTGAGGCAGCTGGGCTAGTCATGGCCTGGAGCGGCGAGGGCAATAGGCCAGCGCTCCTGTCCTCGCTAGCGCTGTCAGAGGCCATAGGTAAGGTGGGCGTTGAGGATCACGTCAATATACGCGTGGCCTATGAGCGGTCAGTAGGTGACCTGGCCAAGATGGCTACCGTCGCGAGGGCGCTCACTTTAGCTGCAGTCTCGATGAGGTCCTCGGGCGAGCTAATGACTGCAGCCCCTAAGTGGTTTTGGGAGAGCTACGTAAAGCAGGACATAAGTCAGGCCGGCGTCCTAAGGGCCTTGGTAAGCGCTCTAAGGGCCGCCTCGAATAGGTCCCAGGCGGATCAGCCTAGGGGCCGATGATGACTTGGGGGGCCTAGAGGTCACCGTGAAGAGGGTAGATCAGCCTGAGGCCCAGCGCTTTTATTTAGCTCATACGTCTGCGCAAGGCGGGACAGGCCTTGATAGTCCTTCCAGGCCAGGACGAAGTCTCTAGGTCGTTCGCGTCGTCCTTGGCCTCATCACTGGGCGCGAGGACTTGCGAGCCCGCTTTCAAGACATTTCCTGACGGCGAGAGCTACGTCAGAATTCCATGCGAGGTTAAGGGGGAGAGCGTGGTCGTCGTCAAGACCATGTACCCGGACCAGGACAGGTCCTTCGTCACCTCGATTCTGCTCGCTGACGCCGCAAGGGAGGCAGGGGCCGAGAGGGTGACCCTGGTAGCCCCCTACATGGCGTACGCCAGGCAGGACAGGGCGTTCCTGGCTGGCGAGGCCGTAAGCATAAGGGCCCTGATGAAGGCCCTCTGGTCGGCTGGGTACTCGTCGTTGGTCACGGTTGAAATTCACAAGGACGAGAGCCTCAAGTTCTTCCCTGGCCAGGCAGTTAGTGTCAGGCCCTTCGGCTACATGGCCAAGGCTATAGGCATCAGCGGCGACTACGTCGTGCTTTCACCGGACCTGGGCGCGCTCCCGAGGGCAAAGGAGCTCGCGGCCCAGCTGAGGACGGAATATGATTACATAGAGAAGCAAAGGGACAGGTACACGGGCGAGGTCACGATGAAGCCCAAGGAGATAAACGTCGCCGGTAGACGGGTGATAATAGTTGACGACATCATTAGCACTGGGACCACGGTCGCCAAGGCGGCCCAGATGCTGAGGTCGCTTGGGGCCCTCAGCGTGGACGTGATTGTGGCCCACGCGCTGCTGGCCCCCGGGGCTGAGGAGAGGCTTCGTGAGGCCGGCATACAGAGGGTCTACGCCGCCAACACGGCCCCAGTGTCTTCGCCTCTCGTCGTACAGGTTGACGTGGCGCCTCTCGTAGCTGCCAGGTTAAAGGAGATCGTCAACCCCTGATCTCCAGGAGCGCCTCCGCGTTGTCTGAGACCCTCCAGTCGTCCCCTACTCCTACTATTACCAGCTCCCCTGAGACCACGGCCCCTGCCTTCCTGGCCAGCTCGGCGAGGGCCCTCATGGTGTGCCCGTGTATGCTGAAGTCGTCAACTAGGAGTACCCTGGACTCCCGCGGCAGCTCCCTCCTCGTCACGTAGAACACCGTATACGACGCGGGTCCCGAGAGCGAGACCGCCTCTAGGACGGGGCCCTCGTTAGGGGGCCTCTGCTTCCTGGCGACGACTATAGGCCTTCCCGAGGCCAGCCCTATCGCCGTCGCAAGGCTTATGCCACCGGCCTCAGGGGTGAGGACCCTGTCAAACTGGCCCTCGAAGCGCCTCACAGCGTACTCCGAGACGAGGGTGAGGGCGTAGGGGTCCAAGGTGACGCCGGTAATGTCATAGAAGCCCCCATAGACCTTCACTGCCTTGGCTACGAGGGAGGTCAGGACCTCCTTAGTGAGCAGGCCCTCGATTATGACCCTCGCATTGCCCTCAGACGGCAGGGTGGTCCCGCTCACGTACCTCGAGAGCGTTGGGGCCGGAAGGCTTAGCATGCGCGACAGCTCGGTCAGTGGGAAGAACTTCCTGGCGGCCCTGAGGAGCTGGACAGCCTTGAACCTGTCCTCGGAACTTAAGGTAGGCCTTGTTCGTGCCATTTCGGCTTCACCTAACAATGTGGGGCGGAGAGCTTAAAGGCCTCCACAAAACTGGCGGGAGAGGACAAAACCGGGGAGGCAACGTTGTACGCTGAGTACACTATCTACGAATGGGTCGGCGTGAGGCCTGACCTGGCGTTCAGCGGCGACCTGAACAGGGCGGTCCTTGACTCGCTAAGGGAGGAGCTCGAGGGGCAGGTCGATGAGGCCATGGGTATTATAATAAGCGTCATGGACGCTGAGGTCCAGGGGGACGGCGTCATGTTGCCTAATGATCCTCAGATATACTTCCCCGTAAGGTATCGCGTCCTCGCCTTCGAGCCCCTGCTCCAGGAGGTGAGCATGGGCGTCGTCAGGGAGGCCAGGGAGTTCGGCCTGTTCGTGAGCCTCGGGCCCACCGACGGATTCGTCCACCGGAGCCAGATAATGGATGAGGACGTGGACTACGAGCAGGAGACCAGGTCATTTAAGGGGAGGGAGACGAACAGGGTCGTTGAGATCGGTGACGTAGTTAGGGTCAGGGTGACCCAGATCAGCAAGATCTCGAAGAGGCTCGCCGCCATGAGGATAGGGCTCACGATGAGGCAGCCCTACCTGGGGAAGGAGGACTGGTATAAGAAGGAGCAAAGGGGTGGCTCATGATGGCTGAGCAGGCTTCAGGTCAAGGGGGCGTGGTTGACTACTCTGATTTCGCTAAGCTTGACATCAGGGTTGGAAGAGTGATATCGGCGGAGCCCGTCCCTAACAGCAGGAAGCTCATAAAGTTGATAGTCGACCTGGGGTCTGAGCAGAGGCAGATACTTGCAGGGCTTCAGAAGTGGTACAAACCAGAGGACCTGGTTGGCAGGCTTATCGTAGTCGTAGCCAACCTTAAGCCTAAGCAGATGGCGGGCCTCGTGAGCCAGGGGATGCTGCTGGCCGCCCCCTGCGGTGACTCTGAGAAGCCCGTGATCCTTACGGTCGCGGAGCCCGTGCCGCCCGGCTCGAAGGTCTGCTAAAGCCCTTTACCTCCGCATGGGCTTCAGGTCCTAGGGCCCAGCCGTGAAGAGGGTTTTAAGAGGTGACCAGCTTGCTCAGGGATGATCTAGAACCCACGCAGGGAGCTGGGCCCTGCCTAGAGGAGCTTTTCACAACCATCGACAGGGACGAGGTTAACGAGCTGTTCTCAACTCTCTATAACAAGGAATATAACGTAGTTGAGGTGCTGCTTCACGAAGACCAGGACAGGAGGCTTCAGGTCTACGCTAGGTGTTTCGTGTCGCTCAGATGCCTTGAGGTAAAGGAGGTAGTTGCCGAGATGTGCGGCAGCGACGTCTCGTTGTCGCCGTTTGAGTGGCCAGAGGTTGACAAGGCTGAGGTCGTCGGGGATTGCCTAAGGCTTGCCTCAAGGCCTGATCCACCCCTTAAGGCCCGTAGGCTTCTCAGCCAGTTGGGTGTGGGAGAGCCCAGGTCGATCCTGGGCTACAGGCCTGCGGAGGAAGATGATCTTGGAGCTTGAGCCGAGGTTCAGGGTGAGGGGATGGCTTAGCGAGGACGAGTTCAAGGAGCTGCTGGAATTCTCAAAATACATTGGAAGGGAGCGCGGGGCCTCGATATTTGAGCTGGACGAGAAGAAGATGGCGCAGTCGGGGCTCGGCCCTGCGGACGCGCTTAGGCTTATTGAGGGCCTTAAGGACAAGATAGTGCCGGAGGACTACGATCTCGTGCACAGCTACCTTATGGATAAGGGATCAGTCAACCTCGCGCTAAGTGGAGATCGTCTCCTCATCTCTTCCAAGGCCTTCCTCAAGCCAATAATTCACGAGTTCGGAAGACCTGAGGTCAAGTACGACTCAGGAAGCAGGTCATACGTCGCCCCTCCCTTCCTTTACGCAGACCTGAGGGACTTCCTCAGGTCAAGGGGGCTCATAGTTAATGACAAGCTTGACCTCGTTGAGGGGGCGAAGCTCCCAAGGCCTATCACGTTCAGGGGTGAGCTGAGGCCGTACCAGCAGGAGGCCCTCGAGGCGTGGGAGAAGAACAAGGGCAGGGGCGTCATAGTCCTGCCGACAGGGGCCGGAAAGACGGTAGTTGCGATAGCGGCGATCAGCAGGCTAAACGTTAGGACCCTCATAGTCGTCTACACGAAGGAGCACGTTAAGCAGTGGCAGGACTCTATCATCAAGTTCACCGACGCCTCTGGCCTCCTCGGGACCTTCTACGGTGATGAGAAGAACCTCTCCTACATCACGATCACCACCTACCAGACTGCATGGAGGTACGTTGACATCTTAGCGCCGAGGTTCTCGCTGTTAATAGTTGACGAGGCGCACCACCTGCCGGCTGACAAGTTCAAGACGATAGCTACCCAGATGCCGGCCCCCTACCGCATGGCCCTCTCGGCCACAGCCGTCAGGGAGGACGGCAAGCACGAGGAGATATTCCCGCTCGTGGGCGGCATAGTTTATCAGAAGAGCGCCTCCGAGCTCATGGAGCAGGGCTACCTCGCGCCATTCATAATAAGGAGGGTCACGGTCAAGCTCAGGCCAGAGGAGCAGAAGTTATACGATGAGCTCAGAAAGCGCTACCAAGCCCTTGCGGCCGGCCGCACGTTTGAGGAGGTCCTCGAGGCCGCGAAGAAGGGCGAGCCTAACGCCATTGAGGCCCTGAAGGTCAGGTCGCAGATGCAGTCGGTCGTTCAGGAGAGCGAGAGCAAGTTAGACAAGGTGGTCGAGATAGTTAAGGAAGAGCTTCAGAAGGGCTCCAAGATAATAGTCTTTACGCAGTTCAGGAGGCAGGCCGAAAAGCTGGCTGAAAGGCTAGGGGCCCTCCTCATACACGGGGATTTAGATAAGGAGAAGAGGCTCAGGGCCCTTGAGGCCTTCAGGAAGGCCAAGACCGGCGTGCTCGTCGTGACGACGGTTGGTGACGAAGGCCTCGACATACCTGACGCCAACGTTGGCATACTCGTGTCGGGGACTGGCTCAAGGAGGCAGTTCATACAGAGGCTTGGGAGGCTGCTCAGGCCCGGCCCTGGTAAGACGGCCCTGCTATATGAGGTTGTTGCCAGCGGGACAAGCGAGGTCGTCCAGTCAAGAAAGAGGAGGGAGGCGCTAGAGTAGCCTGACGGGAAGGAAAAGGGTCAGGCCCTGGAGAGGGCCTCCTGAACCAGCTTGGGGACCTCGTACGGGGTGCGGGCTACCCTTATCCCGGCATCCTCGAGGGCTGCCACCTTGTCCTTGTAGGCGCCGGTTCCCAGCATGATTATGGCGCCGGCGTGCCCCATCCTCTTTCCTTCTGGGGCCGTCCTACCGGCCACGAACGCAACTATCGGCTTCTTTATCTTGCCCTGCTTCACCATCATGGCGACCCTCTCCTCAGCGTCTCCGCCGATCTCGCCGATCATGACGATGACCTTGGTCTGCGGGTCCTTCTCGAACATCTCTGCGACCTCCGGGAACGTGAGCCCCGTTATTGGGTCACCCCCCACTCCGATTACTGTCGACTGCCCGAGGCCGGCCTTGGTCAGGAAGTAGCTGATCTCATAGGTGAGGGTCCCGCTCCTCGACATCACGCCGACAGGCCCTGGCGTAAATATGTGCCCAGGCATGATGCCGACCTTTGTCTTGCCCGGAGTTATGATGCCGGGGCAGTTCGGTCCAATTATGACGGCCCCCTTCTCCTTCGCGTAGTTCACGAACCTCATGGCGTCGTGAACTGGTATGTGCTCGGTTATCACAACGATGACCTTCATGCCGGCGTCTATGGCCTCAAAGACCGCGTCTGACGCGAACCTGGCCGGCACAAATATTATCGACGTGTTGGCCTCAGGGTGCTCCTTGACGGCCTCCATCATGGTGTCGTAGACAGGGACCCCCTCTACGGTCGTCCCGCCCTTGCCAGGGGTCACGCCGGCTACGATCTTAGTTCCGTACTCTAGCATGAGCTTAGTGTGGAAGGACCCTTCCTTTCCCGTGATGCCCTGCACGATCACTCTCGTGTTCTCGTCAACCAGTATCCCCATGGTCTCACCCCCTCATATCTTCTGAAGCGCTGAGAGGGCCTCGAGCGGGTCTGTGTAGGGCTCTATGCCGACCTCCTTTAGTATCTTCCTACCCAGCTCCTCGTTAGTTCCGGTGAGCCTTACGACCAGCGGCTTGGCCTTGTCTCCAAGGTCCTTGAGGGCCATCACGATGCCCTTCGCGACCTCGTCAGCTCTGGTTATCCCGCCAAAGATGTTAATGAACACCTTCCTCACCTTTGGGTCACTCATGACGAACTCGACGGCGTCCCTTATATGCTCGGCCTCCGCCCCTCCCCCGACGTCGAGGAAGTCCGCGGGCCTCATGCCGAACTCGTACACGAGGTCCATGGTGGTCATTGTGAGGCCGGCCCCGTTCCCTATGACGCCTACGTCGCCGTCGAGCTCGACGTACGCCAGGTCCTTCTCCTTGGCCGCTATCTCCCTCTCGGTCAGCTCCCCGAGCCTCTCCTTCTCAGTGGCCGCGAACTCGGGGTGCCTGTAGAGGCTGTTGTCGTCTATTATGATCCTCAGGTCCAGCGGCAGGACCCTGTCAGGCAGGAGGGCCAAGGGGTTGCTCTCGGCGAGCTCCGCGTCGTAGTCCTCAAACGCCCTGTATAGGGTCGTGAGGAACGTCTCAAAGCTGCTCAGCTGCTTGCCGTTTAGGCCCAGCTGCTTGCCGAGGAGCCTGGCCTCATAGCTCTTGAGGCCCTTGACCGGATCAACGTAGTACCTTATAATTGCCTCAGGGTGCTGCCTGGCTATCTCCTCTAGGTCCATGCCGCCGTACCTGCTGACTAAGACTAGAGGCTTCCTTTCAGCCCTGTCAATCACGATGCCCGCGTAGAGCTCTACGTCATGCTTTATCGCCTGCTCTATCAACAGGATTGAGGGCTTGATCCCCTTTATTGGAGTCTTGAACATGGCCTGCGATATTGAGACCGCCTCGTCAATGCTGTTTGCTAGCTTAACGCCGCCCGCCTTGCCCCTGCCAGCGACCAGGACCTGGGCCTTCACGACGAGGGGTGGAGTTAGGCCTGAGGACTCTATCGCCTTCCTTACGTCATCACCTTCCCTTACGATGACACCTTTTGGCGTCTCGAACCCGTACTTCCTAATGATGTCCTTCGCCTCGTATTCGAACAGCTTCAACCCGTACGCCCCAGACCCGACTAACTGAAATGATTAATAAGCTGTCCATGAGGAGCCACTGGTGTCGGCTGAACGACGTGTACTTAGTCAGAAGGCCACGCCTTGGCAAGGCCAGGTACGGTGAGCCCGTAGTCAGCTTCAGCTTTCCCAGGCCCCAAGGGGTTCGACACCTCTACGTGGTGTCGGAGTTCACGGCGTTCTTCCCAGGGAGGGTCGAGCTCAGTTGGAGGGGGGAGAGGGGATTCGCTGAGGTAAGGGTCAGGGAGGGCGTCTACAGGTACTTTTACGTCGACAGCCATTACCGCGCCTTTGAGGACTTCGAGTCGTGGCCACACGAGGAGCTTGAGATCTGGAAGTTCAAGGTCAACGCAACAGTGTTAAACGCCGGCGTTGACGAGCTGAAGAAGGCGGTCTCAGAGGGCGGCATTCACGGGGAGCTAATACTGCACGATGAGAGCTGGCCCAGCTATTTCACAGGTTACGGGAGGGTCAGGGTAATCAGGCTCTTCACGGTAAAGGGCGAGTTCAGCGAGGTCATGGTAAGGGTTCTAACAGACGAAGGCTGGAGGGAGTACCAGGCAGATCTCGTCACGAGGGACGAGCTTAGGGACTACTTTGAGGGCCTGGTCCCAAGGGACGACGTAAAGGCTTACCTTTTCAGACTCGTCGAGGGAAGGAGGACATACACCTTTGGGTTTGACGGACTTGGCAGTGAAAGGCCATGGGTTGCACCGGCCCAACGTGGTGATATGCCGTGGTTCTTAGGGACCACCTATTACCTCGTGTTTGTTGACAGCTTCTCGAGCTCTAAGGGACCGTTGCCGAGCCTCACGAAGAGGCCAAGGGAAAGGCTTGGGGGCGACCTTAAGGGGTTAATTGAGAGGCTCAGCTACATAAGCTCGCTCGGGGTCGAGGCGATATACCTGACGCCCATCTACAGGGCTGGATCCTATCACCGCTACGACGTAATAGATCACGAGGCCGTAGATGACGACCTGGGAGGCGAGGACGCTTTCAGACGCTTGGTGTCCGAGGCTCACGCGAGAGGGCTGAAGGTAATCCTTGACGTAGTTCCTCACCACACATCTCCTTGCGCGAGGGAGTTCATGGAGGCCATCGACAAGGGTCCGTCGTCATCTGAATGGGAGCTTTACAGGTTCCTGACAGATAATCTTGAGGAGCTGAAGAAGGTAATCACGAACGTAATGGGGGATTACCTGAAGGCTGGTTGCCGTGGCCGCCTTACGCCTCCCCAGGACCTCTATCCACCCTATGAGACCTTCGCCGGCGTCTGGTCAATGCCGAAGCGGAACCATGCCGTTAAGGCGGTACTTGACTACATGTGCAAGGTAGTTAAGACCTGGGCTGAGAGGGGAGCAGATGGGTTCAGGGTCGACGTTGCCCATGGGATTCCTGACCAGTTCCTGGAGGGCCTCTTTGAATGTTCTCAGGCAGGGGGCCAAAGGCCCTTCATATTGGAGATAATGGGTCCCGCAGAGGCTTTCCCGCTTGGCTACGTAGGCAACTCGGCCATGAACTACGAGGCCTATTGGATAATTGTTGACTTCCTTAGGGGCAGGATCTCAGCCTGTGAGGCGGCGATGAGGCTTAACAAGGAATACGTAAGGCTCCCCCTGCTGGTTGCCAACTCAATGTTTAACCTTGTCGGAAGTCACGACACACCCCGCATAAGGAACGTGCTGGCGGACAGGGGTCTGGTGGAGAGGGCGTTCGCCCTCGAGACCTACATGTTTGGCTCCCCCAGCATCTATTACGGTGATGAAGTAGGGCTAGAGGGCGGCGCCGACCCTGAGAACAGGGGCCCGATGCCATGGGATGAGAGCCTATGGGACAACGAGCTCAAGGAAGAGGTTGCTAGGCTTCTCCGGCTGAAGCGCGTGACGGCCTCGCTTAGGTTCGGGACCTTTAAGGCCAGCTGCATTAATGAGGACACTTTAAAGATCGTCAGGCTCTGGCCAGACGAGCTTGCGGTCGCCATCGTCAGCAGGAGGGAGAGCGAGGTTGGGGATCAGCTCTCGGCGCTCAAGAGCTCGGGCTGCAACGTCCTTGAGTCCAGGGGGCTCCATGGGGACAAGCTCGACGGCCACGTTTTAGCCCTCTGTAAGGCTGCTAATCTTAATATTTTCACGTGAGGGGACAGCGTAAGGTGCCTTGAATGGACAGGGACGTAATAGTTTCCGTGACGCCTGAGATAGCCCTGGACGAGCTCTACACTTACGCGGGAGGCCTGGGGGTCCTCGAGGGGGACAAGTTCTACGCGGCCGCCAGAAGGGGCCTCAGGTATTACGTTTTGACCTTGATGTATAGGAGGGGGTACGTCTCTTACTCATTCGACGAGGCCGGCAACCCTAGGCCTGAGCCTCAGGAGCACCCGCTCAGAATAGAGGACGTCCTGTCGCCGGAGCCAACCATGAACGTAAGCCTGAAGGGGGAGAACGTAATAGTTAGGCCGTGGATATACGAGAGGGGTAAGTCAAGGGTTGTCTTCTTTGAGGCCGAGTGCCCCACGTGGGCCAGGAACCTAAGCGAAAGGACCTACATCGAGGGGAACTACGAGGAGAACATATACAAGTATGTTCTCTTGGCGAAGGCCTCAGCTACTTACCTTAGGGACTACGTGGGCCTTGAGAGGGTCAGGAACATAGACCTCCAGGAGGCGTACACGGTCCTAGTGATGCTGGCGCTGCCGGAGTTCGATAACTACCGCTTCACGACGCACACCCCCGGCCCATGGGGTCACCCGACCTTCCCTACCCAGGTCCTAACCGAGGAGTTCGGGTTCGGCTTTCCTGAGCCCTTTGTAACGTTAACCGAAATAGGGATGCAGAAGGCCAAGGCCACATTCACGGTCTCAGCCAAGCACGAGGAGATAACTAAGAAGACATTCCCCAAGTTCGCTAGCGTGATAACGCACGTAACCAACGGAATTGACCTAGACCGCTGGGTTCACCCATCGATCAGGTCGCTGCTTACCTCAAAGGGCCTGGACTCCATAACAGAAGATGACGTGTGGAAGGCGCACACCCAGGCGAAGAGGGACCTCATAAACTTGGTGAGGGCATATAAGGACATAGATGAGTCATTCATGGACAAGCCCGTCGTGGTCTGGCTTAGGCGTAACACCAGGTACAAGCGGCCCTACTTTATAATAAGGTACATAGAGGAAAACGAGCCAAAGGACGTCCTGTTTGTAGTAGGCGGCAAGGCGCACCCCCGCGACGTGGACGGCTTATCCTACATGAAGGCCTTCCACAGGCTCGCCAAGACATATCCCAACGTAGTTCACGTACCCGATTATGACGTCCCAAAGGCCAAGGTTCTTCAGCCAGGCGCAGACATACAGACATTCACGCCGTTCTCAGGCTGGGAGGCCAGCGGCACGAGCTTCATGAAATCGCTGGCTAACGGCGTCCCTGTGGTCTCCTCAAGGGACGGCGCCGCCGTCGAGATTATACAACACGGGGTGAACGGCTGGCTGTTCGGCGAGGACCTCCGTGAGCTTATTAACATCTACACAGACCCCAAGGCTTCCGAGATAGACGAAAAGGATTACGCCGAGTTCGAGAGGCTTCTCACCGAGGCCATAAACATCTACGCCTCCGACGACTTCAAGCGGATGGCCCTTAACGCGATCAAAACGTCATATAAGTTCGTAGACATAAACAGGGTCCTTGACGCCCTCTACTTCCCTCCCAGGCCGGCTACCTCCGAGGCCCAAGGATCGACCTCACCCTCTCAGCCATGACCTTAGCCGCCTCAAAGAAGCTAGGCCCATAGTGGGCCAGGCTGTCGTACTCCATGATTACTATTCTGCCCTCCTTTATCGCCCTCAGTTCGCCAAGGCCCCTAGCTTCGAAGCGTTTCCTCACGCTTTCGACCGTTGCCCTCTCGCCCAGCTTCTGCTCATAAACTATTACGTCAGGGTCGTAGGCGAGTATCTCAGAGCTCTCAGGGTTTATCACATATGGCTCCCTGCGGCTCTCAAACACGTGAGAGGCCCCCATGAACTTGATCGCATCACCTATGTAGCTGTGCGCCCCGACGCTGACAGGCCCCCCAAGGTCAACTTCGTAGTACAGCCTCACGCCGTCAAGCACGCCCCTCAGAGACACCAGCCTGTCGAGGAGCGTTGAGGCCAGCTGACGTGACTTATCGGCCTCACCTACAACGATGCCTGTCACTATGACGCTGTCCAGTATTCCGTAAACGCTCACGGGGAGCGGTATCGGATAGACGACGTATCCTTTGGACTCGAGCTCCGCTATCCTGTCCCTCTGGGCCCCGGTGGTCACTAGGATTAGGTCAGGCTTTAGCTTTTCCAGGAGGGCGTAGTTTACATTAAGGTAAGCTCCAACCCTCGGCTTCTTTGAGACCTGGGGAGGCTTGTCGCAGAAGAAGCTGACGCCCACGACCCTGTCCTCAAGGCCAAGCAGGTAAAGGGTTTCGGTGATCGCCGGCGCCAGGCTGACTATACGCTGAGGCCTGTCCGGAACCTCAACGCTCTTGCCAAGAACTTCCGAGTATAGCTTCAAGGCCCTCCCTTTTGTCTTTGTCAACCCGACTTAATTACTTAGCGTTCGTTAATGCCAGCCTTTAAGTGTATAAAAACCTTGAGCAAAACTTAAGACGCGGTGAACAAGGTGGGCAACGTCTTCAACGAAGACGAGCTTAAGCGCATAGAGGAGTCCATCAAGAGGTGGGAGAAGGAGACGCTACCTCAGTGGCTGCAGAGGCTGCCCGAGAGGCAGGAGGAGTTCACGACGCTCAGCGATATACCTGTGAAGAGGGTTTACACGCCGGCCGACCTGCGCAACTTTGACTATCTGGAGAAGTTAGGGATGCCAGGGGAGTATCCCTTCACGAGAGGTATACACGCAACTATGTACAGGGCCCGCCTGTGGACAATGAGGATGTTCAGCGGCTACGGAGGCCCTGAGGAGACGAACAGGAGGCTCAAGTTCCTGATAGAGCACGGCGAGACCGGCCTGAGCCTGGCCTTCGACTACCCGACCCTGGTCGGGGTTGACCCTGACGACCCCGCTGCCGAGGGCGAGGTCGGCATAGTTGGCGTCAGCGTGCCTACAGTGGTTGACATGGAGATAATCTTTGACGGTATAGATATGGGTAAGGTCACCACGAACATGACCATCAACCCTCCCGCCCCGGTCCTACTGAGCTTTTACGTTGCCGTCGCGGAGAAGCAGGGGGTTCCATATACTAAGATTGGAGGGACCACACAGAACGACCCCCTGAAGGAGTTCATAGCCCAGAAGAGCTACGTGTTCCCGCCTGAGCCAGCGGTTAAGGTCGCCATGGACGTAATAGAGTGGAGCGTAAAGAACCTGCCGCAGTGGAACCCAATAAGCATAAGCGGCTACCACATAAGGGAGGCCGGCGCTACTGCGGTCCAGGAGCTCGCCTTCACGCTAGCTGATGGAATAGAGTACGTGAGACAGCTGAAGGCCAGGGGTCTCGACGTAGACGAGTTCGCGCCGAGGCTGAGCTTCTTCTTCGACGCTCACATCAACTTCTTCGAGGAGATTGCGAAGTTCAGGGCCGCCAGGAGAATGTGGGCCAAGATAATGAGGGACTGGTTTGGAGCTAAGAAGCCGAGGAGCTGGTGGATGAGGTTCCACACGCAGACGGCGGGCGTATCGCTTACGGCCCAGCAGCCATGGAATAACATAATTAGGACAACCATAGAGGCCCTCGCCGCCGTCCTGGGCGGGACGCAGAGCCTCCATACGAACAGCTTCGACGAGCCCTTCAGGGTGCCTAGCGAGTTCGCCGCTAAGATAGCCCTGAGGACCCAGCAGATAATAGCGTATGAGACTGGGGTGGCCGACACCATAGACCCCCTGGCTGGAAGCTACTACGTTGAGTGGCTCACTGACGAGATCGAGGAGAGGGCCTGGAAGTACATAGACAGGATCGAGAGGATGGGCGGGATGTTGGAGGCCGTTAAGAAGGGGTTCCCGCAGAGGGAGATCGCCGACGCCGCCTACAAGTTCCAGAAGGACGTGGAGGAGGGGAGGAGGTTTATAGTTGGAGTTAACATATTCGTCGAGAACGAGATTGAGGACGTGAGGAAGGTGCCGCTTCTTGAGTTCGACCAAGAGGAGATTGAGAGAAGGCAAAAGCAGCGTGTCGCCCAGGTTAGGTCGTCAAGGGATACGGAAAGGTGGAAGAGAAGCCTTGACGAGCTGAGGAGGGCTGCTGAGAAGGGAGAGAACATAATGCCGTACGTCCTTCAGGCTGCCAAGGCAAAGGCGACGCTTGGCGAAATAATGGGGACGCTCAAGGAGGTGTACGGCGTCTATGTCGAACCTCCGATCTACTGAGGAGAGGCCCTTCAAGGTGATAGTTGCAAAGCTTGGCCTTGACGGACACGACAGAGGGGCTAAGGTGATAGCCAGGGCCCTTAAGGACGCGGGCTTCGAGGTCGTCTATACCGGCATAAGGCAGACGCCGGAACAGGTTGCCAGGGCCGCCGTCGAGGAGGACGCGGACGTGATAGGCGTTAGCATACTGAGCGGAGCCCACATACATCACGTTAAGGCGCTTATGGAAAAGCTGAAGGAGTTCGGGGCTGAGGATATCCCCGTTGTAGTGGGCGGAACCATACCTATTGTCGACGTTGATAAGCTTAAGGAGCTCGGCGTGAAGGAGGTCTTCCTGCCTGGGGAAAGCCTTAAGAGAATAACAGATATAGTCCGAAGGCTAGCCGAGCAGAGGAGGTCTCAGAAGAGTCTATGAGGTGACAACGTTGTCTGCTGACGCCACCGAACTCTTTAGGCAGGCCCTCTCAGGCAACCTGAGGGCGACCGGCAGGCTTCTCTCGCTTCTCGAGAACCCTTACAGGGTTCCGTCAGAGCTATTTGACGAGCTGGCCTCAAGGGGCGGGAGGGCGCACGTCTTAGGCATAACCGGCATACCCGGCGCGGGGAAGAGCACCCTGATATCGAGGCTTATCAAGGCCTATAGGTCTCAAGGGCTGAAGGTCGCCGTGGTCGCGATAGACCCGAGCTCCCCGCTCAGCGGCGGGGCGCTGCTGGGCGACAGGCTGAGGATGCAGGAGGACGCAAGGGACAGCGGGGTGTTCATCAGGAGCGTCTCAACGAGGGGACTGAAGGGGGGTCTCAGCCTTGCAGCCCTCGCCATGGTTGAGGCCTTTGACGCGCTCGGCTACGACAAGATAATCCTCGAGACCGTCGGCGTAGGTCAGGCGGAAGTTGATGTGATGAACGCCGCTCACACAGTTGTTGTGGTGACCATGCCAGGAGTAGGCGACGAGATACAGGCCCTCAAGGCAGGGGTTATGGAGATAGGCGACATATATGTCCTAAATAAGAGCGACCTGCCGGACGCCCAGAAGGCCTTCGAGTACCTCTCGTTCGCCCTTGATAAGGGTGAGCTGGGCGCCCAGGACACCGGCTGGAGGCCTAGGCTCGTCAAGACGAGCGCGATAATGGGGTCGGGCATAGAAGAGCTAGTCAAGGCCATCGGCGAGCACTATGATTACCTCGTGAAGTCTGGCAAGACCTCCGGCAAGCTGGTCTCCAGGAGGGTGACGCTGGTGAGGTTGATGGCCGAGAGGCTTTTGGCTGATAAGGTTGAGTCAGCTGTGGCGAAGATGGAGGGGAAGATCGCAGAGACCGTGTCAAGGTCTAAGGGCATACTTGACATAGCCAAGGAGTTGGCCCGTGAGGCCTGCGAGGGCCTTTAGCGCGTCTACCCCTTTGTTTGCGGCGGCACGGACCTTATTAGACCCGTCCTGAACAGCGCGTTAACAATGTCAACGAACGCGTCATCCGCCGCCTCCAGATACCTTAGCAGTTGCGTTACGTCAGTGGCCCTCATAACGAGCGGCTCAAGCCCGCCTATTCTCCTGTAAAGGGGAAGGAAGTTCTCACCTAACGCATCCCTCGGAATGGTCAACACAAGCGACTTAAGGGAGCTGACGTAGCTGAGCAGGCCCTTCTGAAGCGACCTAAAGTCGTAGGCCCCTGAGACCTCCTTGGAGAGCTCCCCCCTTACCCTTGCGGCGTAAGCGAGCCTCTCCTCGACAATTCCGTGAAGGTATGACTCGCTCAACACGGAGCCCCATCCTATGGTTTGGGGTTCCCGACGCCTTAAGTTAAGGAGGGGTCGTGTTACGGCCTGGCCGTTGCTCTCAGCGCTTAAAAAGCCGGACCAGGCCCTTTATCCCTAGGAGCGTCTATGAGCTCTAAGGAGGAGCCTCAGGCCTCGGTCACGGAGGAGATAGGGTTCCCCGCTGAGGTGATACAAATACTTGGAAGGACTGGCGTCTCAGGCGAGGTGACTCAGGTAAGGGTTAGGATACTGGAGGGCAAAGACAAGGGCAGAATAATAACTAGGAACGTGATGGGGGCCGTCAGGGTTGGCGACATCATAATCCTCAGGGAGACCGAGAGGGAGGCAAGGAAGCTGTCCAAGAAGAGGTGAATTCTTGTCGCTGTTTTGGCTCCTGCTCGACGTTATGTTGGCCATCGTGACGTCAGCATTAACTTCAATCTTAGTGCTCCGCCTAGCCCTACGAAGGCCCCCTGACGAGCTCGCTGAGCTGCTTTGGTCCAGGGAGAAGGGGAGGCCGAGGAAGAGGTACCTAGTCTTCGAGGTTGCATCAGGGTCTGAGGTTAAGGAGGAGGACGTTAGGGTCGCCCTTGAGGAGGCGTACAGGAGGCTCTTCGGCGAGGCCGGCCTGGCTGCGGCGGGCCTTAGGCTTATACTTTACGACGCCGGTAGGAGGAGGGGGATAGTAAGGGTCAGGTCTTCGAGCCTCCCACACCTGTTGGCAGCCATCGGGCTCGTGAGGAGGATCGGTGAGGTCGACGCGTTAATAGTGCCCTTGAGGACCGCCGGCACCATCAGGAAGGCGAGGAAGTACGTGTACCAGTGACCTTCAGCCCCTCGCCGCCGCGGCCACCACCTTTATCACGTCGTCGTCCTGTAGCACATAGTTGGCGCCGACCCTCTGCTTAGTCTTCGCGTTAATCGCGTAGAGAAACGTGTCCCCTAGCTCCGTGTGAATGCGGTAGGCCAACTGCTTAGCCGTGGTGCCGCGGGGCACCAGGAGCACGTCAGGTAGGACCCTGCCCTGCCTGTCCGTGTACCTATTGAAGTCCTCAACGGGGTAAACCGCTATGAGCTTAAGCACGTCAAATAGGGCTGCGTTGATTGACTGCACGACGCCGGTGCCCTTAAACCTCTCCATCAGCTCCTTGATCATGTCAAGGGCTTTCTGAGTCCTGGCGTCGGCAGGCTTTGATCTGACCTTGAAGTCGGGGTCCCCGGGCAAGTAGGAGACTATCCCCTGCTTGGCGAGCCTCTTAAGGATGGTCTCGGCGAGGGAGCTCGTCGGGACGACCGGGATGTCAGGGAACGAGGACTTTAACCTCTCAACGTTACGCTCGGAGCCCGGTATATCGACCTTGTTGGCAACTATCACCATAGGCTTCGTCATCTTTCTTAGGGTCTTGACTAGCCTAAGCAGGTCGTCCTCAGACAGCTTGGGAAGCTCCGTGTCACTGATCTTCAGGGAGCTCAGGGCCTGCTCGACATGTATTCTCGTTATCCCGAAGCCCGAGACCCTCTGGGCGAAGGCGTCCAGGGGGTCCTTGACGGCCCCCATCTGAATTAGCCTAGTAAACCTGTCCCAATCAGATCTTATTGACTGGAACATCCAGAGGTCTATCTCCTCAATGACGAACTTAACCTCCTCAACTGGGTCGTAGGAGCCAGGTTCCACGGGCACCCCTTCAGCGTTGGTCGAGCCGCTCGCGTCCACCACGAGTAGAAACACGTCTGACCTCCTGAGGTCGTCCAGGAACTTGTTTCCGAGCCCCCTGCCCTCATGGGCTCCAGGGATGAGGCCTGCCACGTCCATCAGCTTTACTGGTATGAACCTGTAGCCCCCGACACACACGCTGTTAGCGGCGTCGCACTTCGGCAGGCCAAGCTCAACGTGAACGCACCGCTTCCTGGCGTAGCCGACCCCAACGTTAGGCTCTATCGTGACGAAGGGCCTGTTCTCGATTGGGACCGGTATGTCAGTGGCCGCCGAGAAGAACGTGGACTTTCCCACGTTGGTCTTTCCGACTACCCCGACTAGAACCCCTGTCGGCTCCAGGCCTTTCACCCCTTCGGGGAGACGTTGCTCTCAACATAGTCCCTGTTAGCGTTTTCAGTTGCCTGTTTACTAGTTGACTTTAACATTTCGTCAATCCTTAGGAGGGCCTTATCCGCGGCCTCTGAGACCAGGCCACAGGCGTCCTTATACCCCTGCTTAGTGAGGTTTAGTATGTCCTTAATTACACCAACTACAAATTCTAGGGCCTGGGGCGCGTCCTTGAGCTCAGATATTACATACCTCATCAGCTCATCCCACTCTGGGCTGGACAAGTACTGCGCGAGCCTCTCAGGGCGTCCGTTGTAGATAGAGAACGAGTAGGAGACCTCGGCCGAGGCCAGCCTCTTCTTGATGTCGTTGAGTATCCCCGCGATCCTTGCGTTGAGCTGCTTGACGTCATATGTGCCCGTGTTCTTAACCTCAACTGCCTTGCCGAGGTCGACGCTGACCAGGGCCTCAGCTATCCTGGGCATCGCTATGTGCCTCAGGAAGTCCCTCTTGGGGCTACAGCTAATTGCCAAGTCTGATCCTGAGAATAGCGTATGTTGGCGGAGTTTTGAACCTAGCCCTGCGGGACCAAGATGAACTATTAACTGGCCATTTAAGCGAAAACCATCGAGGCAGAAGGTAACTTGCCCGTGAGGCTCGGCCTCCCGCCAAGGGCGCTTTCGCTAACAGCGTTTGTCGTAGGCCTTCTAGTGGTCGTGCTGGCTTCGATACACGTAGCGATCGTGACCTCATGGTACGCATCCCACGTTCAGGGCGGAGGTTATGATAACGCTTACATAAGTGACGAGATCTACTATGTTGACGCTGCGAGGAGGATCCTCGTCTACGTGTTTGGCTACAGAGGACCTCTTTACAACTACAGCGGCGAAACGGCCTCAAATTACTACAACTTCGAGCATCCGCCGCTGGGCAAGTACATAATAGCGGCAGCCATGGCAACGCTTGGCGATAGGCCCTTCAATTGGAGGGTTCCAAGCATAATCATGGCGTCCTTGATCCCTATAATAATCTACGTAGGCCTCGCGTGGGGAAGGGGCCCGAGGTGGGCCCTGATAGGGGCTGTGGCAGGGCTGCTCGCGTCGTCCGACCACATACTAATAGCCATGGGCTCCGTGGCCATGCTTGACATATATGCCGCGTTCTTCCTCAGCCTTGCAATAGTCGCGGCCTTCAGGGAGAGGCTGTTGCTGTCCTCAGTTTTTGAGGGCCTTGCCTGGGCCTCCAAGGAGACGGCCCTTCCAGGGCTCCTAGCGATCTGGGTGCTCGCAGCTGTAAGGAACCCGCCAAGGAAGGCGGTGAGGCTAATAGGGCTCTCCACGCTAATTGTGTTCGCCGTCTTCATAGCCACCTACGTACCGTTGTTCCTCCACTTTGGCGTCATGTACGTAATCCGTCAGACCATCGGGGGCTACAAGTGGGACCTCGAGAGCAGACCGCCAGGACCACCTACAAGTACTCCGAGCGGTTGGTTCTTCAACGTGGACCCCTTCGTACTATCATATTCCCCCCTCCTGGAGGCGTCCATGACGGTAGCCTTTGAGGCGCCGGCCCTCGTGGCGGGCCTTTCAATATTTGTCGCAGGCATCCTGTCCAATAGGTCCATCGTCAGGGCGGGGGACGCGTTCTTCGTATCTGAGTTCGTCGGCCTTTGGCTGGTTTACCTAGTCGGTAATCACACGCTTTACAGCTTCTATTCCGTGATATTTACCCCCGCCTCAGCTGTAGTAATTGCCGAGGTGATGGACCTCTTGCTGAGAAGGTTTAATAAATAATCGTCAATAAAAAGATTTTAATGATATTTGATTCTATATAGAGCCAGGATCACTGTTTATATACTTTCTAGCGCTAACTATGTAATAAGAGGTGGGACCAGTGGTAAACCCGAGCGCGATAAGGAGAGAGCCGCTGATCGAAAGGGTCAGGACAAGGATACTCAAGGAATACGAGGAGCTGAGGACGAGGCTCGTTGACGAGAGCGGCCTTCTGGTTACGACGGCCCTTGACGACTCAGACGTAGAGAGGCTTGTAATGATAGCCCTTGACGAGGCCAAGTCGCCGGTCAGCTGGAGGGAGCTGAAGGCAATATTCCAGGGCGTGGTCGGCGAGGACAGGCTGAGGAGGATACTGAGCGGTCTAAAGGCCAGGAACGTAGTGGCCGAGCTGACGCACACCAGGTATAGCCTGCCCAAGTACGTGCCGGAGCCCGAGCTGAGCAAGGTCAAGAACCCAGTAGTCATTAGGCAGATCCTGGAGGAGTCCTCCAATAACGAAAGCCTTAACTAACTCCTTCTCAGACACGACCTAAGAGCGCGTTGAACCTGTGCGAGGTATGTAACCTAAGACCGGCGCTGCACGTCTGCAGGATATGTGGAAGGAGGGTCTGCGAGGAGCACTACGACGAATCGAGGGGAATCTGCGTTATATGTGCGTCGTCCCTCTGTGAGATCTGCAAGGAGAGGCTAGCGATAACCTTCTGCCCGGTCTGCGGAAGGCTCATCTGTTACGAGGACAGCGTCCAGGTCGATAACGTCAGGAGGGTCTGCAGGGAGTGCTTCGACAAGGGGTTCAGGGGGCCCGTCATGACGCAGGCCAGGACCTTTGTAGGGGGTCCTGTAAGGCTTGCGAGAAGGGTGGTCACTCTGGGGGCATGAGTGGGTAGAGATAGGAGATATAGTTAAAGCCTCTCACTCTCTCCTACGTGCGTGGGGGCAATAAATTAATGTCAGCCGAAAGCCCTAGCGTGCTTGTTCACGTTGAAGACATGAGGGTTAAAGTTGATGGTAGACTATACGAGAACCCTCACATAATAATTGTGGGGGTTTCCCACCTAGCTGGCGAGATCGCCCCCAGGGCCGTAAGAATTGACGCAAGGTTTGACGGCTACCCCAGGGTCGACCAGCTCGATGAGGTGCTGAGGGTCAGTATGGGCGGGGACTTCATGGCTGACCTTACTGGGTCAGGGGTCGGCAAGGCGATCGAGACGGAGGAGGGTTACATAATCGAGGGCTCCAGGATTACAATCAGGTTTGAAGTTGACGAGCAGTCGGAGAAGGTGATCGTCAAGATCCCAAGAGTTGGAACCCTCAAGGCGGAAAAGCTTACAATTAGCATCAATAAGGAGGCCTCGCTCAACTTAATCTCAAGCCCATTCGTCCTGGGGGCACTGACATTAACCGGTCCTGTCAAGCTTACCGTGACCATCTCTGGGGACAGCGTCGGAATCAGCACGAGCGAGGGCGGTGAGACGAGAAAGAAGGAAATTCAGAGTGCGGCGGCTGAGAGGGCTAGCTCCTAGGTGTCTGAGGCCTGCTCACGGCAGCTATGAACTTGGCCTTGTCAAGGATCCTCTGGACTATATCCTTGTCATCACTCCCTATTACGTAAAGGCCCCTGGGAGAGTATAGGATCTCTTCGCACCCACCTACGTCAGGTGAGACCTTAACGATGACGTCATCGGTGTACCTGCCGTCAAAGAACGCCAAGACCAGGACGGTGCCGCAGCACTCCAAGTAGCTTTCAAGGCAGCCGTCAGCCTCTCTAGGGGTTGACGCCCTGTAACCGCTCTCCCTGAGGGCATCAACTACGTTCTTAGCCCTCATCCTCGTCTGATTCTTCAGAGGGCTCAACCTCTAGGCTCACCTCCTCGGCGGTTACAGTCCTCGAGCTTATGCACTTCGGGGCCTCGCCGCCAACGACTTCGACCTCAAGGCCGTACCTCGCTATTATGTTGCACAGCGTATCCCATGGAACAACGGCCTTCTGCCCCAGCTCAGTAACTATGAATGCCAGGTTCCCCCTCTTCTCAACCCTGGCCTTCAGGGGGCTCACCTAGCGCGTTAAGGCGTTCAGCACTTATAGACCTCCCCCTTGGCGACGTCCCTGTAAACGACGCAGCCAGGGTAAATTATGGCATAGGCGCCCACCTTGACCCCAGGCATCAGCGACACGTTGATGCCCGTCTGCGAGTGGCCCCCCATCACGGCGCCCAGTTTCTTAAGGCCTGTGTCAACGCGCTCCCCCTTGACCGTCATCTTTACGGTCTTATGGTCAAACCTAAGGTTAGCCGTTATTGTTCCAGCCCCGAGGTTTACGTCCTCACCGATGACGCTATCCCCCACGTAGTTGAAGTGGGGCGCCCTGGCCTCCTCCATCAGGACCGAGGCCTTGACCTCAACGGCGTAGCCGACCTTTGCCTTCTCCATTATTATGGTCTCAGGCCTTATGTGTGACGATGGCCCAACCTTTGCGCCCCTTCCAATGTAGGCGGGTCCCTCAACAACGGTGAAGGGTCCTACCTCAGCGCCTTCCTCAACGATTACTGGACCCTCGATGACGGCCGTGCTATGGACCTCACCCTTAATCTTCTGGTCGGCCTTGCCGGCCATTTCCGATAGGGCGAGTCTGTTTGCTATGAGGTAATCCCAGGGCCTACCTACGTCAAGCCAGTCCTCACTGCCTACCCTGACAACCCCAACGTCGGTCACCTTGGCGAGCTCGTTTAAAGCGTCGGTGACCTCAAGCTCACCCCTCGGCGATGGCTTCAATGCCTTGAGGTACTCTATGAACTCGTAGTCAACCGCGAGGGCGCCCGCGTAAACTAGGTTTGACGTGACCTTGTCCCTTGGAGGCTTCTCGACGATACCGGTGATGGTGCCGTCCCTCAGGTTTACTACACCGTAGTTCCAGGGCTCCGACGATTCGGCCGCGAGGACTGAGTAGGGCTTCATCCGGGAGACGGCTTCATAAGCCCTCTCTGTGAGGAATACGTCTGAGTAAACTATGATGTATTTGCCGGGGCCTGAGGTCTCCAGGGCCACCCTTATTGCATCCCCCGTCCCCCTCTCCTCGCCCTGGTCAACGATTGTGGCCTTTCCCTCATAGCATCTCACGACAGTATCCTTTAGTTGGTCCTTCATGTATGAGGCGACCACTATGACTTCGCTTGGGTTTATCCTAGCGCTCAGCATCCTCAAGTGTCTGCAGATCATGGGCTCATTGATGATGGGCAGAGAAGGCTTTGGCCTGGTGTCGGTCAGGGGCTGCATCCTTACGCCTTTCCCAGCAGCTAGGATAACCAGCCTGAGGCTCGACATTATTGGTCCCTAGCCCTAATTGTCCAGGGCTGGGTACTGGTATTAAGCTCAGCCAACCCCATCCGGGCCAGGGATAGCGCGTAGCCTAGGAGGCTCCTGGCCCCTATCCACTTTACAAAGGGGTCCTTAGACCCGTATAGCGCGTCAAGGTAGCTTACCAAAGGGGTCCACTCCTTAGAGAGGATTGACCTAAAGGTCACGATCCTCCTTATCTTGCCTGTGATGTTTTCTGAGGCCCACTCGGCCACGTAGGCCCTGTCAACATCTCTGCCGTGTCCGGGGTGCGCTATTTCCCAGCCGGCGTCGGAAAGGAGCCTCACCAGAGACTTGATGTAATCCTCAAGGCTCATTATTGAGAGCCCTGAGTCGGGATTTATTGCGTCACCGACGAAGGCGTGAGGCCCAGCCACATAGCACACGTGGTCATCGCTGTGGCCAGGGCATTGTAAGGCCTTTATAATGCCTGTCTGGACGGGCTCGCAGCTGTCAAGCTCTACCAGCTTTGCAGTCCGCATGTAGTCAAGGACCTCGCGAAGCCTTGCCAAGCTGACCTCAAGGAACGGCCTGACGTTGTCAGGCACCTCACCGAAGGCCTTCAACACGGCGGCCGAGCCCTCGAATGCGGGGAGGGATCCCCTAAGGTACTGAAGCGTCAGCGTGGAGGCGCATATGGCCCCCTTATATCCGCCTCTGGCCAGGCCAAGTACGTGATCCCAGTGCCAGTGCGTCAGCAGCGCAAACCGGGCGTTAAGGACCTCGCTGGGGGGCGGTTCAACGCCCCCGTCTATCAGCAATGTCTGGCCCTCGACCTCGACCAGGTAGCTGTTAGCGGGCCTGTCGAGGGGCTCAACCCACGAGCTAAACCTCTTTACCGTCACGGGCCCCGTGATGGACTCCTAAGACCCTTGGGGTGAAGCGGCTATTGTGTTTACCGCCTTGCCGCTTATAGGGCCCATTAACAGACTACGCTCATAACTTCAGCAGAGCTTTTAATGGCACTAATGGGCCGAAGAGCCGGGTGCCCTTGATGATCGAGAGGACGCTTGTGCTGATAAAGCCTGACGGGGTCAGGAGGGGGCTCATAGGCGAGATTATATCAAGGTTTGAGAGGAAGGGCTTCAGGATAGTTGCGATGAAGATGATAAGGATGACAAAGGAGCAGGCGGCCCAGTTTTACTCGGTCCACGCTGATAAGCCGTTCTACAAGGACCTCGTCGAGTTCATAACGAGCGGTCCCATAGTAGCGATGATACTCGAGGGGGACTCCGCGATATCAGTGGTGAGGAACATGATAGGCGCAACCGATGGCCGGAAGGCCGCGCCGGGCACCATCAGGGGGGATTACGCGCTGTCGATACAGGAGAACGTTGTTCACGCCAGCGATTCCCCTGAGAGCTACGAGAGGGAGTCCAAGATAATCTTCTCAGAGGACGATATAGTGACCTACTGACCCTTGCCCATCACTGAGTCAAGCTTGGCCAGGACTAGAACGTACTCCTTTGAGCCGAGCTTTCTCTTCAGCTCGGCTATCTCCTTAAGCGTGACGAGCTCGTCGTCAGATATGTAGCTCCTGAACTCCGTTAGGAGCTTCATAGCGTGGTCCGGGGGGACATCGGTGTAGACTATGTCGCCCTCGTCAACGTGCCTTCCAACCATTACCTTACCCTCAATCGAGATGGCGACCTTGGCCCCGACCCTGGCTATGTCAAGGCTCTTGTCCCTGTCCTTAATGGCCATTATCCTGCCGAGCTCCCTCCCCTTAGCTGTGATAAGCGGGTAGCCCGGCCTTATGACGCCCCCCAGAACTTCAACGCCAACGATCGCCGGGTCGCTCCTCCTGAAGACATAGCCAGGTATTATCATGAACTTGCCAGGCCTCACGAGCTGGTTCAGCTTAGCTATTATCTCCTCTTCCTTGAGCTTCTGCCTCCACTCCGTGTACTGGTCTAATAAGTGATATATTATATTGTCCTGAAACACCTTCACCCCAGCGGCGGCGGCCTCCTGCTCGGCCTCGGGAAGAACCTTGACGTTGAACGCCAGCACGGCCCCCAGGCTCTTATCCCTCTTTGCGCTGAAGGCGGCCTCCATTACGTCGGTCTTGCTGACGTTGCCTACGTCGGCCGACCTGACGGGAACCCCCTGTCTCCTCAGGGCCTCGAGGAGCGCCTCGAGCGTGCCGAGCGTGTCAGCCTTTACCACGACCCCTACGTTATCGGTCTTGAAGATTAGCTCCTTTATCTCGCTCCTCAGCGCCTCGGCCAGCTTCTTGGCCTCCTCATCACTTCTAGCGGCCATGAGCGAGGAGCCGGCGAGCGCGTCCTCAAGCCCGGCGGCGGCTATTCTGACGCCGGCGGCCGCGTGAACCTCGTCAACGTTGACGAACTTTACGCCCTTGGCCCTCATGTCGCTTAGAGGCGCCGGCATGAGGAGCGACCTGACGGTAGTTATTATCGGGCCGTTCTTTCCGTTGAGCACAATAATGTCGCCAACCTTCAGGACGCCATCGTATATTATGGCGTCAATTACGGTGCCCAGCCCAGGTATCTCCTTGACTTCGAGGACAGACCCCTTGGCGGGCCCCTCAGCGTACTGTAGCCTCCGGCGCAGGTACTGCTGCGCGAGGCCTGCCAGAACGGCCAGCAGGTCAGGTATTCCCTCCCCGGTCTTGGCCGAGACTGGCACGACGGCAACGGTCCTTGTGAAGTCCTTGATCCGGGTGAAGAGGTCAGCGCTGAAGCCCTGCTCTGACAGGCTGAGCACGATCTTCCCATAGATAGCCTCCTCGAGCGCCCTCCTGGCCTGCTCCGTCTGCATCCTATAGGACTCTATGAAGGGCGTGTCAGGGTGGGAAACCCAGCCAGGTATCCTGTCTATCTTGTTAGCGGCCACAAGGAAGGGAACCTTTCTAGACTTGAGTAAGTCGAGGCTTTCATAGGTCTGATTCTGGAACCCCTTAGTAACGTCAACAACCAATATCGCGAAGTCGGCGACGCTTCCGCCCCTCCTCCTTAGGTTTGAGAAGAGCTCGTGCCCAGGCGTGTCGATGAACAGGAGGCCAGGGATAGTTAGCTTAATGGGTATGACCTTCTTAAGGGGCTCAGCGATCTTCTCAATTACATCAGACGGGACTATGCTGGCCCCTATGTGCTGGGTTATGCCTCCAGCCTCCTTGGCCGCCACCGCTGTGCTCCTGATCTTGTCAAGAAGCGACGTCTTTCCGTGATCCACGTGGCCTAACACAACGACTATCGGCTGCCTTAGCCTCGGCTGTTCAGCGGCTGTGGCGCTCACGAGCGCACGCCCCTCTCTCAGTTAGGCCTGGCCGTTAAGAGCACCAAGGAGCTATGACATCAAGCCTGCTGAGGACCTGCAGACGCCTGGAGGGCCTCGAGGGCGTACTGGGGCGGGGTGAGGACCTTAACCTTAGCTATCTCGACCTTCCTTATCGAGCACAGCTTACGGACCCTCGCCGTCATCTCCTGTGCAAGGCTGCCCTCCTGGTCGCTGAAGACCGCAGCCCTCACGAACTCGTCAAATGACATCTGGGGCACCTTGCTGTCAAGCACCTCCTTCATTATTGACCTAATTGCGCGCTTCTGGCTTGTTCTGCACCTGAACTGAGTCCAGGTGACCGCAGTGACCCTGACAACTACGCCGTCCTTGGTCGAGATCTTGTAGATAAGCGCTATCTTGCTGCTCTTCCTCCTGGTCAGGCTCCTCAGGTAATCCCTCATCATCTCGACCCCCTTCACAAAGGTCTCAGCGACGTTCCCCTCGACCTTATATACCTGGAACTTGAGCTTAGTGTTGACGTGCGTTAGGTCGCCCGTTATGTCGTACAGCGTTATTTCAACGGTCCTCTTGATCATTTGTGAGGGGTCCAGCGCGGGCACAGACGCTATAACGACCTTGCCGAAGACGTCGGGCGCCACTACGTCGTACCACTTCTTCAGCTTCCATGTATCCCTGACAGCACCCTTAGGCTTAGGCATTAGCTGTCCAGCACCCCAGCCTTCCTCTACAGATCACGTTATAAACGTAACTCTCGTCATGATGCCTGAAGGTTAGCCTTTAAAACCTCCTTTCCTGAGCAAGCCGAGGTGCCAAGGGTTGCACAAGAAAAGCCGTAAGGGTCAGTCGCACTCAACAAGGCCCGCGCACCCGAGGCCACCCTCTTGGCTTAACCTAACGCCTGAAGAGATAGAGACCATTATAGTTCAG
Organism: Acidilobus sp.; assembly: GCA_049977005.1. GTDB lineage: Archaea > Thermoproteota > Thermoprotei_A > Sulfolobales > Acidilobaceae > Acidilobus. Next base: position 100,887 of record JBMFHE010000003.1, read on the forward strand.
CTTGCCCAGAAGGGGTACACGCCGAGCCAGATAGGCCTGATACTTAGGGACCAGTTCGGCGTACCCCTCGTAAAGCCAATCCTTGGCAAGAGCATAACACAGGTCCTTGAGGAGAAGGGCGTTGCACCGAAGATCCCTGAGGACCTCTTCGCCCTGATCAAGAGGGCAGTGAACCTCAGGCGTCACCTCCAGGAGCACCCCAAGGACACGGACAGCATGAGGGGGCTTGTGCTCATAGAGTCCAAGATCAGGAGGCTGGTAAAGTACTATAAGAGGGTCGGCAAGCTGCCGCCGGACTGGGAGTACGACCCCGAGAAGGCGAAGCTCCTCGTGGCCGGCGCTGGCTGAGGCCTCTGGCGCCCTAATTACCTCCTGGCCTATAGCCGTAGCGGAGAGGAAGGTTGCTCAGCGTTAAGGTTGAGCCAGGTCAAAACCTAGAAAAGAGCCTGACGGCTTCGTCGGCCGCGCTTAAGGCGTTGCTGAGGAGGGCTGCCGAGGCAGGGTTCGTTAGGATCGTCACACTCCCGTCGTCCGAAAGCCTTATCGCCGCCCTGACGCTTTTCTCTTATCTCTCGAGGAGGGGCCTAAAGGCCTCGATATCGGTGTCTGTAAGGCCGCCCTCGAGGGTTGACGAGCCGACGGCCCTCTTCGGCTTCAGCTCCCTGGGGTACACCAATGAGACTGACAGGGACGCCCTGTTCGCGATCTCAACGTCTATCGCTGAGCCGCCGCCCCTGAACGCCACCTACGTCAGCGTTGACGGAAGCGTTGGCGTAGTGCTGGTGATGATGCTTAGGTCTATCGACGAGAGGCCCCTAGAGCCCGACTACAAGGTGCTGGCGCTGGCCTCGACCATGGGAAGCAGATACATTGATGAGAAGGGCAACCTAATGGGGCTAGACAAGATATACGCCGAGTCGCTTTACGATGATGAGTCGGTCTCCCTTAACCTTCTGACCTACGTAAAGTCCTACAGGCCTCACGTCCTAAGCCTGTGCGACTCGTTAAGCGTCACGCTAGACCCCTACTACCCTGGCATGACTGGTGACAAGGAGGGCTGCTTGAAGTTGCTTAACAACGCTGGCCTAGGAGGTCTTATTAATAAGAACGCCCTTGAGGTAAGCGTTGAGGACGCCTCGCTTATAGCGAAGACCGTGTTAAGTCTAGTCATGGAGAGGAGCCGCAGGAAGCCCGAGGTTACTGACTACGTGGGGGGCGTCTACGTGGCCTCGGAGAGGCTCACGATCTCGGACCCCAGGGAGGCCAAGGGACTTATTGAGCTCTCCTATGACATGGGGGGCCTAGGTCTAGCCGCCGCGCTGGTCTCAGCCTACGAGGAGGAGTACCCTCAGGCCGCGGCATCCCTACCCTACGCTGCCGCTTGGCTGTCCGAGCTTGTCAGCTCATCGTCCATATCCGAGGCTGGCACGGTCCTTGGCGTTAGGCTTTACAAGGTCAAATCGGAGGCGAGGCCGCCCCTTTATCTCCTGTGGAAGGCGTTGACCCTCACCGGCCTGATAGAGAGGCAGTCGCTCCTGGCCTCCGAGGAGGAGAACGGCTTAAGGATCTCGTTACTTCAGGCCGGCGAGGCGCTCGGCGGCCCGAGCCTGGCAAGGTTTGCCTCTGAGGACTTTGAACTGGAGGGCGGCTTCGCTTGGGTGAAGAGGGGACCTGCTCAGTAATCGTAGAGGTTAAGGCGACGGACCCGAGGACGGCTGAGTCGCTAGCGAGGTCGCTTAACGTAGATAACAGGACTGCCCCGCCCGGGGTCAACGTCAGGTGTGAGCCTGTCGGCCCCATTCTGAGGTGCGAGGTAACAGTCAAGGGATGTGATAATCCGAGGAGGCTCTTAACAGCGAGAAACACCGTTGACGACCTGCTGTTGGGCTTGAGGGCGGCCCTGAGCTCAATAAGCGCGGTGGACGGAACCCGTAAAGGCCTTTAGCTTAAATTTCTCGCCCTGACCTCAAAAGGGGGAAGGCCTTGAAGAAGCTGATATACGTAGTGCTAGACGGGGCGGCCGACGGGCTTAATCCTCCCAAGAGCTCCCTTGGATCTGCTTCGAAGCCCAACATTGACATGTTAGCAAGGTCTGCCAAGTGCGGGCTGGTGTACACGGTAGGTAAGGGAATAGCCCCGGAGAGTGACGAGGCCGTTATAAGTATCCTAGGGTATGAGCCGGAAAAGTACTACACTGGCAGGGGCCCACTTGAGGCCCTCGGCGCTGGCATTGACTTTAGGGAAGGCGAGGTTGCCCTACGCGCTAACTTCGCTACAGTCGACCCAAGAGACCTCAGGATCATAGACAGGCGCGCGGGACGCGGCGTCACTAGGGAGGAAGCCATCGAGCTAGCCAAGGCACTGGACGGGATGAAGCTCGACAACGGCCACGGCGTGGCGAGGTTCGTGCCGACCGTTGGGCACAGAGCAGTCCTAGTGCTGGCGCACGACAGCGTTAAGCTCAGCGCCAACATAACTAACACGGACCCGGCCTATGAGAAGGTGGGACTTATGAGCAAGGCCAAGGCGAGGTTCGACCCCTACGTTCAGCTGAGCAGGCCACTTGACGAGAGTGACCAGGGGGCCGTCAAGGCGGCCCAGCTGCTTAACGAGTTCACGAGGAGAGCAGTCGAGGTCCTTAGCTCCCACCCTGTAAATTTGAACAGAGCGTCAAGGGGTCAGCTTCCTGCGAACGCAATCCTTGCCAGGGACGCCGGCGACAGGCTGCCGTCCGCCCCACCTATAAGTCAGAGGTTTGGCATGAAGTTCGCCAGCGTCACCGAGATGCCTGTTGAAAGGGGGATAGCCAGGGCCTTCGGCCTCGTGGACCTTCACTATGAAACCGAGGGAAAAAGCAAAGAGGAGATACTCAGCGAGGAGGCAGACCTGGTCGCTGACAACCTTGATCGCTATGACGCCTTTTACGTCCATCTGAAGGGACCCGACGAGCCGGGGCACGACGGGAACTTCGATGCAAAGGTCAAAGCTATCGAGCTTATCGACAAGTTCTTCTTCTCAAGGCTCCTGTCTCATGTAAGACTTGACGACGTGCTCTTCATAGTGACCTCGGATCACTCAACCCCCTGGTATCTAAAGAGCCACAGCGATGACCCTGTCCCAATCATGTTCTCGAACCCAAGGCTTGGCCCAGGCCCCGGGAAGTTTGACGAGAAGGCCTGCTCAGGCGGCGATCTGGGGCTGCTCGAGCGGGGCACTATGATACTGCCCACGGCCGTTGGCTTGCTGAGGTCAATATCTTCTTAGTCGCGCCATCATAACTTAAAAACTTGCTGACGTTGAACCTTTGGCGCTAAGGGAGAAGGAAGTGCCGGGAAGGGAAGAGCGACCGCCGCTGAGAATTGTGATCTCGGACCCAACAGGAGGCAAGGTTCAGCTCAAGGTGAAGGTGAAGGGGGTAGAGGACGAGGCGATAGAGTATAAGGACACTATGAAGAAGACCAAGGAGCAGGAGAGGACAGAGCTCCCCCTAGCTAAGATATCTCCGGCCATGTATGAGAAGCTGTCGCTGTCGCCGACGGGCGTGGCAACGCTGAGCGTGACTGTAGAGGGGTCGAAGACCAACGTCCCCCTTAAGGTCATCCAGGATCAGGCGGTCCCGGATGGTGAGGTGTGGGTCCACAGCAAGCTCCTGGCCGAGTTAACGGGCGGACAAGAGGTCGAGGGCGTGATCTATAAGGCGAAGGCATGGCAGATAGCAGTCCCTGACGAGGTCGCGATAAGGCTGGCCGGACTCGAGATCGGGGACGAGTTCGACGGCATAATAATTGGAATGCCTGGCGTCACCCTGAAGATAACTGGGGGCACCGACGCATCCGGGTTCCCGATGCATCCCGGCGTCCCTGGATCCGTGAGGAAGAAGGTCCTGCTCAGCGGCCCGCCGGGCTTCCACCCGAGGAGGAGGGGCGAGAGGAGGAAGAAGACGGTCAGAGGCAACAGGATACCAGATCCAAGGGCCGAGAGGCGCAAGACCGCCCTGGCGCAGCTTAACGTGGTTGTGGTCTACCCTGAGGCCAAGGAGGCCAAGGCCCCTGCCTCATAAGCTATCTTTGGGTCATTTAAATAGCCGAGAGTAGCTCCTGGGTGGGAGAGGTCTTGGCGCAGCCCGAGTTACCGCCTGAGAAGCTGCAGCCCGAGGTCAACGTGGGCGTAGTGGGTCACGTGGACCACGGAAAGACTACGCTCGTCCAGGCACTGACAGGCGTTTGGACCATGAGGCACAGCGAGGAGATCAAGAGGGGAATGACGATAAAGTTAGGCTATGCTGACGGGGAGGTATGGGAGTGCGAGGGCTGCGGCTTCCCTGATAGGTATTCAACGGAGCCTGTCTGCGAGTGTAACCCTGGAGCTAAGCCGAGGCTGATCAGAAGGCTATCATTTGTTGACGCTCCTGGACACGAGATCTTGATGGCAACGATGCTCTCGGGCGCGGCCCTCATGGACGGCGCAATCCTAGTGGTGGCTGCTAATGAGCCGGCCCCGCAACCGCAGACGAAGGAGCACTTCCTCGCGCTTACAATACTAGGCATAAAGAACCTCATAGTGGTTCAAAATAAGATTGACGTAGTCAGCCCTGAGAGAGCCCGCGAGAGCTACAAGGAGATAAAGAAGTTCCTCGAGGGGACCTGGGCCGAGGACGCGCCGATAATTCCCGTGAGCGCCCTGAAGAGGGTCAACATTGATGCCGTGCTGGCGGCGATAGAGAAGCTCATACCTACCCCAGAAAGGAACCTGTCAGGGCCGCCCATAATGTATGTGATAAGGAGCTTTGACGTTAATAGGCCCGGCACGAGGCCAGATGAGCTCGTTGGGGGCGTAATAGGGGGGTCCATACTGTCTGGCAGGATTAGGGTTGGGGATGAAATAGAGATCAGGCCTGGGGTCCAGGTCAAGGAGGGCGGCAAAGTCAAGTACGAGCCCCTTCGCACCACTGTGACCAGCCTGAGGTTCGGCAAGTATGAGGTAGAGGAGGCAAAGCCCGGCGGGCTGGTCGCCGTAGGCACGAAGCTTGACCCCTCGCTGACCAAGGCCGACAACTTAGCAGGCAGCGTCGCTGGCGACCCGGACAGGATGCCTGACTCCGTCTATGACCTTACCATAGACTACAACCTCTTTGAGACAGTGGTCGGGGCTAAGGAGTCCGTGAGGGTTGAGCCTATTGGCAAGGGCGAGCTATTGTTGCTGGCCGTGGGGCCAGCCCTAACTATGGGCGACGTGGTCACGGCTTCGAAGGACAGGGTCGAGCTCAAGCTAAGGAGGCCCGTCGTGGCCTGGGAGAAAATGAGGGTCGCGATCAGCAGAAGGATAGGCGGCAGGTGGAGGCTCATAGGGTGGGGGACCGTTAGGGAGTGAGGGTTACCATACTTCTCGACACGAACTTCCTCATAATGATGGCAAGGGGCCTGATACCCCCATCCTCAATAGGTGATGTCGTAAAGGCCAGCTATACCCTGGCAACGACCGATGCCGTTATCAGGGAGCTCTCGTCAATGAGGGAGAGGGGCGGGCTTCTCGGAAGGGCTGCCTCCTTCGCGCTTGAGCTGACCAAAAGGCTTGACGTCGCTGTGATAGCTACTGGCCATGGGGACGCTGACAAGTCCCTCCTAGAGCTCGCTAAGGCCTTGAGGTTGAAGGGTGAGGTTGTAGCGGTCGCGACGAGTGATAAAGAGCTCAGGAGGAGACTTAAGGAGGCCGGCGTACCAACGATTTACTACAGGGAGGAGGGGGCTACCCTGGAGGTAGACTGGGAGCCCTTGCAGTAGGCCCTCTTAAGGAATTTAATGCTCCTGGCCGGCGCTAATTTTCGGTGCCGCCGTAGCTCAGCGGGAGAGCGCCCGGCTGAAGACCGGGTGGTCGGGGGTTCAAGTCCCCCCGGCGGCACCACCAGATTTAGGGTGTTAGGTTTGACGTTAGCGCTCATATTGGCAGGAGGCTATGGTAAAAGGCTGAGGCCTCTTACTGACGACAGGCCTAAGCCGCTGGTCGAGGTCGCTGGAAAGCCCATAATCGTGTGGCAGATAGAGTGGCTGAGGAAGCACGGCGTTAACGACATTATTGTCCTGGCCGGGTACAAGAAGGAGAAGATAATTGAGGCCCTCGGCAGCGGGTCCCGGTACGGCGTCTCGGTCACCTACGTCGTTGAGGACGAGCCCCTCGGCACCGGCGGTGCCGTAAGGAACGCCAGGCTGGCCCTCTCCGTCAAAGAGCCCTTCCTCGTGCTCAACGGCGACATAATAACCAACATAGACCCGTCCCTCCTCCTCAAGGCATTAGAGTCGAGCGACGCCGTCGGGGCGATAGCCCTGGTCCAGCTGAGGAGCCCGTATGGAATAGTTGAGGTGGGAGAGGGGGGCAGGGTTTCGAGCTTCAAGGAGAAGCCGATACTGGAGGGCTACTGGATCAACGCTGGCGTATACGCGTTCAGGCCCGAGGTTGGGGAGTACCTCCCAGAGAAGGGTGACCTTGAGTCTTACACGTTCCCCCTCCTGGCCAAGGAGCAGAGGCTGCTGGCCGTCACGTTTGATCTGAATAGGTACTACTGGAGAAGCATAGACACGTACAAGGACCTTGAGGAGGCCAGCGCCGACATAGAGAAAAGGCTGGTGTTTTAGGGACTGCTCTGCTCCCCGTACTCGCCCATCTCGTCAAGTACCAGCTCATAGTAGTCCTCCTTTGCCTGCTCCAGCTCCTCCTTGTTCTCCTCCATATTCACCTTCACTTCCTTGCTGACAACCTTGGTCGTCAGCACCTTCTGCCCGGCCCTCGTCGTGGCCGCGTACTCCTTTGAAGACTTCGCGTCTATCTCCATTTCGTATCCGCACTTCGTGCACTTGAGGACGATCGTCTTGTCCTTTCTCTTAACCGGAACCATTACACCTCCGCAAACCGGACAGAATCTCACCGGTTACACCCTGCCTCCACTGGGCATTGGAGTCTTTAACTCGCGGGACCTAATAATACTTTACCCTAACGCAGGCGACCAGGAATCTATGGCTGGCAGCATAGGGTATTGCTCACATCAATGGCATAGGGCCCACGCCCTTTCCCCTGAACTCGCCCACTACGTCAATCTTGGCCCCGCACCTGGGGCACCTCCCGTCCTTGGTGAGCCGCCACTTAGTGACGTAGAAGCCGTACCTTTCTATGACAGGATAGCCGCACTTTGGACAGTAGGTGTGCTCAAGTGGGTGCCCTGGTACGTTCCCTATGTAGACGTACTTCAGCCCCTCATCCTTAGCCGCCTTGGCTAGCCTTTCCAAAGTCTTGACCGGCGTGCTCTCCAGGTCAAGGAGCTTGTACTGAGGGTAGAACCGGAGAAGGTGGAAGGGAACGTGGTCACCTAAGTTTTCAACGATCCACCTAGCAAGCCTCCTGACGTCGCTCTCGCTGTCGCCATACTTAGGTATCACTAGGTTCGTAATCTCTATCCACATGCCTTTCTCCTTCATGGCCTTCAAAGTCTCAAATATCGGCTCGGGGTCAGGGACCGCCATCAGCCTTCTGTAAACGTCCTTGTTGCCGCCCCCCTTGAAGTCAACAGTGGCGGCGTCCATGTAGGGACCTATCTCATCCACTGCCTCAGGGGTGATGTAACCGTTCGTCACCATCGTGTTGAACAGGCCGCTCCTTTTGGCAAGCACGGCTGTGTCGAACATGAACTCATACATTATGGTGGGCTCATTGTAAGTGTAAGATATGCCGTCAGCCCCCACCTCTTTTGCGTCAGCGACCACTTGCTCTGGGGTCCTGACCTCTCCATAGAGCCCCCTCTCTAGCCTGCTCTGACTAATCTCCCAGTTCTGGCAGAACTGACAGTAGAAGTTACAGCCGACCGTTGATATGCTCAGCACGGCGCTGCCGGGGTAGAAGTGCATCAGGGGCTTCTTCTCTATGGGGTCAAGGTTGTAGGCTGTCAAGAGCCCATACACGTAAGTCAGCAGCCTGCCCCCCTCGTTCTTCCTGACCCCGCACACCCCCCACTTGCCCGGCGCGATCAGGCACCTCCTGTGGCACAGGTCGCAGCGCACCCAGCCAGGTCTGTCTTTCAGCGGCGCCCAGAACTTCGCCTCCCTTACGTAAGACGGCGTCACTGTTCTAACGGTCAAACCCTCATCACCGCCCTTGGGTCATACCACCTGGTCTGGCCACCGGATAACATCAGTACGCGCTCAGGGGTTTTCTTTGCAACTACTTGCAGGAACGGCAGGGGAGCGCCGCACCTCCAACAGCCCCCCGAGGGGCTTAGCTCAAGGCTCCTGAGAACCCCTTCATCCCTGTACGCGACCGGGCTGCCGCACCTGGGGCAGAACGTGATCAGCTCGCTATAGAGCTCAACGTGAATGTAGGTGAACGGGTTCACATGCCTGAGCCTCTCATACATGTCCCTGACCGCGCCGCCGCCCTTGTGCTCAAGTAAGAAGACGTGAAGGGGCACCCCATGGTCTGACGTAATATAGGCCAGCCCCAGCACGCTCTCAGCTATGGGGTCCTTAAGGTATGCCGCTACCTCAACCCACGTCCCCTGAGACCTGAGAGCGCCAAGCGTCCTATCTATGAGGTGGCCAGGTATTTCGTAAGAGGGGTCACAAGTGCCTATAGCGTCGGCGAGTAAGAAGTCTACGCCCTTCGGCACGTCGCCAAGTATAGTCCTAGCTCCCACCATCACGTTAAGCCCCTTCAGCCTGCTGAGGAACTCGGACAGCCTGCTAACCTGATACCCCTCAATGATGACCCCGTTAACCTTCCATGACCTGGCTAGTCTTTCCAGTTGCTCTGGCGTGACGAACTTAAGGGGAGGCCCTGCAATGGAGGACTTATAGAGCTCGGTCAGCGATTCGAACCCCTCACACTCCGGGGGCGAGGCGGCCGCCTCGGCGTCGACGTACGGCACAACCCTTAGCAGGCTCCCGCCCGAGAGGACGTGATATAATGGTATTGCCTCGGCCGTCGAGAAGCCTATCGAGACCAGGCCAACGCTCTCAGGGGCTGACATCTTCGGCTACTCGAGGACCCCTAGGTCCCTTAAGGCTGACAGCAACCTGTCCCCAAGCCTCCAGGACCTGGCCAGGAGCCTCAGCCCCTCAACGCTGGTCTCCTCGATCTCACTAACGTCAAAACCCAGCCTCCTATAATATCTGCTCACCAGTAGCGTGGCCGCCAGGTCCGCAGCCCTGGCCAGGAGGGCTTCGTCGCTGTTGCCATCGTAGTACTCCCTTACCAGCCCCTTGATCACCGCACTAACCTCGAGGCTGTCGAGGGCCGTGGCCTCAGCCGACCTCTTAGCCTCGTCGATGTTGGCCACCTTAGCTATGTCGCCTATCCTGGACTCGGCTATGTCGTGAACTAACGCAATGGCGGCCGACCTATAGGGGTCCAGCCCGAGCCTCTGGGCCAGCTCGAGCGCTATCAGCGCTGCGGCGAAGGAGTGCGACGAGACGCTCTCCGCGATCGAGGCAGGCACGCCCCTAAGCATCCACCCGGTCCTCGCGAGTGACCTGGAAGAGTTTATGATCTCCTCAAGTTTCATCTAGGGCCCTCACCTCTCAACGTATATCGCAGGCTTGCCTGGCAAGGCCTGCTCCCTTCTCGGCGCCGTCGAAGTCTCCTCGGGCTCAACTCGCACGGGCACGCCGAGCTCTCTTGAAAGGAACTCGCTAGACTCAAGGAGGGACCTCAGCTCAAGGTCCCTTTCAACGAAGAGGTTGACTACCTCGGGCGACCTTAGGACGGCCTGGGTGACCTTCGCGACCTGGTCCTTAGGCACCCCGTAATCCCTGTTCATAACCTCCCTCACAGCGTCCCTGAGCGGCACACCCTTGGAGGTCAGCGATATGAGGTCTGAGAAGACGGCGTACTTCCATCCGGCAGCGACTATTATGGTGACCGACTTGGCGCCTCTCAGGAGCGTCACGACCTCCTTCACATCATCGAGGGTCCTCTCAACTATCTCCTCGCCCTTCTCGACGTCAGGCCTTATCTTGCTCTCGTCGAAGGTTGGCCACCTCTCCGTCACCACCAGGCTCTCCTTACCTATCCTGTGCCAGGTTTCCTCAGCGACGTGCGGGGCGAAGGGCGCCAACATTAAGGTGACGTACTCTACGAACTTCCTCGTGAGCTCCCTGTTAGGGCTCCCGGCCCTCCTCACGTACCATTTGAAGGAGTTCTGCAGGCCGTAGAAGAGCTTGACGAAGGCCGACTTGAACCTCTGGTTCTCCATGTCATTCGTTACCTCCTTGACGACGCTGTTGAGCTTGCTCTCGAACCATGAATCGATGGCAAGCCAACCCTCCCTTCCCTTACCGTAAAGCTCGGTGGCTGCGTCAATCCACGAGAGCAGGTCGTTCGCTGCCGAGACTAGGTCGTTTAAATTGAAGTTGGCGTCGTCAAGGCCGGCATCAGCGCCCGCGAGGACCTCGGCGACCCTTGTAGCGTCGGCGCCGGCTGCGTCGAGGACCTCCCTAAGCGTTATGAAGTTCCCCTTGTGCTTGCTCATCTTCTCGCCGTTTATGAGGACCCACCCATTTATGCCAATGCCTCTCGGCCACTTGTCCTCATCGAATAGCGCTGCGTGGTGGTAGATGAAGAAGAGGAGGTGGTTCTGCATGAGGTCCTTGCCGCTTATCCTCATGTCGACTGGGTACCAGTACTCGAACTCCCTCCTCGCCGCCTCAACTAGCCCCCTGTCAAGGCCTGTGGCCCTCGAGACCGAGTCAGGGTCCCCGCGCCCGAGGAGCACGTAGTCGAAGAACTCTGGCTTGAGCTGATCCGGGTTAACCTTACCCTGGATCAGGTGTGATATGGTGTAGTACGCCATGTAGATGGTCGAGTCGCTCAGGCTCTCTATGACCCACGTGGGGTCCCAGGGCAGTGGGGTGCCAAGCTCGTTCTGGTGAGTGAACGCCCAGTCCCTCAGCCAGTCGACAAGCTTCAGGAACTCGGCCTTAAGCTCAGGCGGGTAGAAGCTCATCCTTTCAACGGCGGCCTTCGCCCTCTCCTTCCACTGGGCGTCCCCGTACGTCAGGAACCACTGGTCCTCCACAAACTTCACGTGGGTTCTAGCGCCGCACCTGCAGTAGACCTTGGACGGGAGGGTGTAGACCTTCAGGGCGGCCCCAGCGGCTATTAGGTCCTTCTCGACAAGGGGCCTAGCCTCCATGACCTTTAGGCCCTCATATTTGCCGGTCCCCTTACTCATCACGCCAGAGTAGAACTCCTTGGCATAGAGCTCCTTGGTGGCCTTGTCTAACAGATCCCTGTCATCCTGGCTCTTCACCTTGAGCCTCTTGACGACCTCCTCGGCTGGGACACCCCTTATGTCCGGGACGTCTATGATCTTAATGGGCCTCAGGCGCTTGACCAGGTCGGGGCTGAGCCTCATCTTGGCCAGCTCGTCGTCCTGTAGCCTAGTGAGGTCCACCAGGGCCTGGTAGTCATAGGGTGCGTGGGCTGGGACGCTCATTACCAGCCCCGTGCCCTCGTCGGGTATGACGAACGAGGCCGGGAGGACCGGTACCTCACTCCCGTTGACGGGGTTTATCGCAATCCTCCCAACGAGGTCTATTCCCTTAACCTCGCCGACCCTTTTCACGCTGTGCTTCTGGTCAGCCAGCTCGTCAGCCATGTAGTCGTTCATTACAACCTTTTTGCCGTCAAGTTCAACTATGTAATAAATGGCGTCAGGCCTCACCCAGATGTTAGTTACGCCGAATATCGTCTCGGGCCTGTAGGTGAGCGTCGCCAGGCTGAGGTCCTCGTCCTTGAGCTTGAAGAGTATAATGGTGGCCTCGACAGGGCCTATGCCCACATAGTCGTCAGGCCTATCATGATCCCCGACGACCTTCTTCTCACGGGGGCACCAGACGACCGGGTGGCTGCCCTTCCTTACGAGGCCGAGGTCCTTGAGCCTCAGGTACTGCCACTCGACGAACTTGCTGAAGTAGGGGTTCAACGAGGTCGTGTAGAACTTCCTCCTCCAGTCAATGCTCAGGCCGTATCTTCTCAGGTCCTTCTCCCACTCCTTGGTGAAGTACGTCACCCACTTGGCGGGATCCTTAAACTGGTCTATCTCATCGTCAGGCACGCCCATAGCCTTAAGCTCCGCTCGGACCTTCTCGTCGCCCTCGGCGAGCCTCCTCGCCGACGCTACTATGGGCCCTCCCGTGGCATGCCATCCTTGGGGAAAGAGGACGTTAAACCCCCTCATCCTCTTATAGCGGGCAATTATATCAACCCTCAGTATAGTGAACGCGCTCCCTATGTGAGGAAGGCCGTTCATGTATGGGAAGGGGAAGGTGACGAAGAACTTCGGCTTCCCTGGGTCGGCGTCGGACTCGTAGACGTGTCGCTCCTCCCAGACCCTCTGCCACTTGGCCTCGATCTCCTTGAGCCTCTCCGAGAGCGGCCTAAGCTTATCCACCACGTCACTTGGCAGCGGCAACTCGTTATCCCCGCGCTCGGCGCCTTCATTGGAAGAACGAGTTAAATGTGTTAGGAGGACCTGGTGAGCGTTAAGGGGCCCAGGCTTATATGGCCCGTAGGGCTTAGGGCGCGAGGTGCTGTGCGTGGGCTCTGAGGAGAAGCCTGAGGTCGTGAGGACTTTTACCGGCGAGGGGAAGGTCGGCAAGGCCCTGAAGAACGTCGCCATGATCAGCCTTAGACCTGAGGACTTCTCGAGCCCCGTGGCCTTTCAGATGGCTCTATCAAGGCTCTACGAGTCGGTCATGAAGATGTTCGAGTCAGGCGGGCCAAGGCAGACCTACGTAGTTGAGGTCAAGTTCACTGACGACCTGGGGAACCCCATAAGCTTCGCCGTCGACCTTGGGGAGTCGGTCCCGCCCTTCTCAAGCGACAAGGTAAAGGTTGAGGTGTCCGTCAGGATCTACGAGGAGCAGTGAACCCCAAGACAACTTATAGCCCCTTGAGGTACTCCTCCACCTGGCTGGATGATGACTAGAACCCGGACTGCCAAGGGACACCTATGAGGAATCCTAGTCCAGCTGACAGCTAAACTTCCGGTGGACGCAACGTCAACGCCTGGCCAGGGGTATTTCAGGGGTGAAGCTCTGGGCAAGGCGCTTGAACCTGATTTATGCTATGCCGCATAGACACTCGCGGTGCCGCAGGTCTTGTCAGTCGACTCAAGCCCCGAGGCAAGGACGGGGTCAATAGGACTCGAGCACGGCCTCGAGGGAGTTGACGAGCTGGCCGACGAGGTTGCGAGGCTCCTCTTCATAGCCGGGTCTCAGAGGGGCGAGGTAGCGGTACAGCTCTCGCTGCTGGCCTCGATGATATTTGACGAGCTTATATCTAGGTCTAACCTGAAGGACCACGCCCAGGGGGTCGCCCTGTATACGGGCTTCCCCATGACCGACGCCGCGGACCTAGTAGACTGCCTCGGCGACAGGAGGGTTGGGGGTCTTCTGGGGGCCGCCGCCAAGGCCCTCATCACCGGGGTACTTGAGGTTGACAACAAGGACCTAGAGCTCTACGCGGACTGCCTCGGGTGGGCCGTGAGCCCTGACAAGCTCCCAGACGATGTATCGAAGGCGGCGGCGGTCCTGGTGTCGTTCACAGGGGCCTTGAACAGGTGGCTTAACGAGCTCGCCCATGGCGTTGTTGGATAATGATGGATTCTTCTTTAAAATAACATATTATTTGGTAAAATGGCCTAGTTGAAAAGCTTTCACATAAAGTACGCTTTTATATCAGTTCCTATTAAAATAAGACCAATGAGGGGCCCACAGGTGAACGTATGGACCCAGCTCGTCAGTTACGGCTTCTGGGACCTCAGGGCCCTCTCAATAATTGGCATTGGCCTTCACTGGGGCATACTGCAGTACGTGCTCGGGCTCCCCTTCATGGCCTTCATAGCTGAGCTCATATATTTTAAGACCAAGGACGAGGACTGGATGAGGATAGCCAAGGTCCTCGTGAAGGCGACGGCGATAGTGTTCGCTGTCGGGGCCGCGACAGGCACGCTCGTGGAGTTCGGCCTAATAACGGTCTGGCCGAGGGTCTTGGCGGCGGTGGGCAAGTGGCTCTACTTCCCCATGTACGCCGAGGTCTTCGCCTTCATAATGGAGGTCCTGGTGATATACATGCTTTGGTACGGCTGGGACAAGCTCTCCCCGAAGGCTAGGCTCGTACTGACGTTCTTCGCCTTCATAGGCCCTTGGTACTCGGGGGCTATGATCGTTGCCGCGAACTCGTACATGCAGGTCCCTACGGGCCTGGTGCCGGACTACAACCCTTACACGGGGCAGTGGCTTTACTCTGAGGGGTACCCCAAGATACTTGTCGCCATACCCACGTCGATAGCATCGCTGCTCAACGTGACAACCCTTCAGTCGCTCGGGGTTCAGATCAAGGGGACGGCCGGCAACGTTGTCCTGGCCTATGTGCCGGTCAAGATAGTTGACAGGCTTGTCTACGAGTCCTTCGCTGGGTACACGCTGAACCAGAGCGTGCTGAGGCTGGTCTTAAAGGCCGGCGCGCTTAACGACCCAGGGCTCGCGTCAACTCCCGTCCTGACGGTCCTGACTGCGATACTTGACGCGACCGTGAAGTACTACAACCCGTATGCGTACCTCTTCGAGTCCCCTGACTTCGTCCCGTCGCTGATGCATAGCATAGGGGCAGGCCTCGTGGTCTCAGGCTTCACCACGATGGCGGCCTATGGGACGAGGCTTATGAGGGCCAAGGACGAGAGGTACAGGAGGTACCTTGAGAAGGCCTTCAAGTTCGCGATAGTCTTTTCGCTCGTCGCGATAGCTTACGAGGGCCTCATAGCTGGCCATGAGATGGGCGTCACTGTGGCCAAGTACCAGCCAGAGAAATTTGCAGCCATTGAGGGCCTTGGGGTGCCGGGCTTCACCTCAATAGCCGAGATCTTTCACACGGGGCCTATAGAGAAGCTCCTGGCCTACGGCACCCTGAGCGCTCACCTGCCCAAGTATGGGCAGATACCGCCTGGGTGGGGTAACATATCAAGCACCCTCGGGGTCCCAGGGACGTCAACCTACCTCCCGCCGCTAATCGTGGACTACACCTACTACGCCATGGTCTTCATAGGGATAGCCCTGGGCGTCTACGCCCTAATACTCACGGGCTACGTAGCCCTGGGCAGGACGGCCAGGATCCACAGGGTGTGGCTCTACCTCCTAATACCCGCTGCAGTCCTCGCCCAGTTCGCCAGCTACATGGGCTGGGCGACCAGGGAGATAGGGCGGCTGCCCTGGGTCGTCTACGGCGTCATGACGCTGAGCGACACGGTGACAGTCAACCAGCCCCCCGCCTGGGGCGTGGCGCTCTACTCCGTGTTCTACGTCCTCCTGGGCGTGTCGCTGGTCTACGCTGTCTACAGGTTCCTCTGGGTGCCGTCGAGGTCTGAGAGGCTTGAGCCGGTCTAGGGGGTGAGAGCGTGACGTTCTACAGCTCGGTGTTCTGGCTCGCCTTCAACTTCGGCATACATATAGTTATGGTTAACCTAGTGATAGGGCTCGCTGTGCTCGTGCCGCTGCTCAAGTACCTGGGCGAGAAGAGGGGCGACCAGCTAACAGTCAACATCGCCAGGAGGCTCATGAAGTACTACGCGGTGACCTATGGCGTCGCAGGAGTCTTCGGGACGGCCTTTACCGTGTTCCTGTTCTCTTACTACCCGTTCGCGACGCTCCTGCTAGGGACAATAGCGATAATACCCTTCGCCATAGCCATAGCGTTTGTCGGCCTGAACTTCTTCTCACTTATAGCATACTGGTACGGCTGGGACAGGTGGAGCCCCAGGACGCATAACCTGATCGGCATCCTCATGGCCGCCTCCGCCGTCATGATACCCTTCGGCTTCAGGGGCGTCTTCGCGTTCCTCAACGAGCCTGTCGGCCTTGAGTTCACGCCAAGCGGGCCCACCCTCAACGGCCTTCAGGCCTACTCCAACCCAACTTTCTGGCCCCTCTACCTGTCCAGCGTGGTTGGCGCCCTCACCGCGACCATGATAGCCATAATGGCCGGCTTCGGCGTCGCCTACCTCAGGAGCCCCGACCCAGAGAGGGCCTACTTTGAGGCGTCGCTCAGGAAGTTCCTTATCCCGTCGCTCATAGGGCTGCTCGTCATGATTCCACTGATGTTCGCCTACCTGATGTCACTTGTCAGCGTCCCCTTCAAGTTCAACAGCATAATGGAGGGGTTCGGGGTCGTCATAGGTGACACCGGCTCCTACGACTTCTCATGGATATTCGTCCTGCACCTCGCAATGGTCGCGATTCAGTTCCTGTCCCTCCTCTACCTAGTTTACGCGGGCTTCAGGGGGTCACTGGTGTCAAGGGGGTCGGCGCTGGCAGCGATAATCGGGGGCGCCGCGGCCTTAGGTGGAATAGAGGCTGGGGAGATGCTCAACGCCTTCTCGCAGTTCCCAAGGTTCATCGCGTCCCTCACGAGCCAGCAGGCCCTCTCGTTCCCGCAGCCCTACGGTCAGCTGCTGGCGACCTATAACAACCTGACAAACTACAACTCGCTCGCAGCCGCGCCATTCGCCCAGTTCTTCACGTCGTTCATGATGGCCGTAATGATCGTGGTCCTGGTGGCGTTCATCTACGTCATCTTCTTCAAGAAGAAGTAGGCGTTAGGCGTCCCTAACCGCCAAGGGAGCTTTTCTTCCCTCCCTTCTATGCGTTTAGATGAACATGGTAAAAGCGCTTTTTATGGCTGAGACTGTGTATCGGTTAACCGATAGTGGTGGCCGATGCAAGGGGAAGTAGGCCCAGGAGCCGCTGGCCCAGCGAGGTCACTCCTGCGTATAACGATAGCCGCCGCTGCCATAGCCTCGGTCGCTAACATACTGGGCGGCATAACGTTCCATAGCAGGCTGCTCGTGTTGAACGGCTTGACGTGTATAGCAAACCTCGTGACGACCGTTGTCAGCTCCTTCTATTACCTTAAGTCAATGATGCCGCCAGACAAGGACCACCCCCTCGGCCACGCAGGCTACAGCTTCAGCTCCGCCGTCTTCGCGCTCCTGGTCTACGCGTTCGTGCTTGGGCTCGGAGTTGACGAGGTCCTTAACCCGTCACCCTATAGGGTGTCCGGCATCGCGTGGACGGTCCCCCTAGGTGTCGCCGTCCTATACTCAATTGCGGTGTTGGCTGGCAAGAGTGTCGGCGGCGAGGTCGAGGTCTACGCCAACCTGACGACGAGCGAGATAGCCGAGAGCCTGGTGGCCCTCGTCATAACCCCCCTCGCCCACAGCTACGGCTACTGGATCGACAGGCTCGGCGCGTTAGGCATGTTGATCTACCTCGCCTACCAGGTCGTCACGAACGGCAGGAGCGTCCTCTACGAGCTCTCGATGCCATCCCCGCCTCCAGAGCTAGTTAACAGGCTGATTAACGACATAAGGTCTATGGGCTACGAGGTGAAGGACCTGAGGCTCAGGTCCATAGCAAGGTCCCAGGTGATAGGCTACGTGGTGATAGGGGTTCCCTCGGACCTAAGCGTTGAGGAGGCCCACAAGGCCGCGGACCTCCTTGAGAGGCTCGCGAAGTCCAAATACAACGTGGACCTCGTGGTTCACGTGGAGCCTAAAGGCCCTGAGAGAAACGCTTAATAGGCAACCGAAGTTTAACGCTGAGGGTGCAGCCATGCCGAAGGAGATGACCTGCGCGTTCTGTGGGAGGCCCATAGAGCCGGGGACAGGCAGGATGTACGTCACGGAGAGAGGCGAGGTTCTGTGGTTCTGCAGCAGCAAGTGTTATAAGAACGCGATAAAGTTGAGGAGAAACCCCAGGAAGCTCAAGTGGGCCAGGCCGTGGCTCCTGAGGTCGCTAGCCTAGCCCCTGTACCGAGGTCAGGCTTCACCTTACTATTGCCCGTTAAGGCCAGGCCTTACACGGGTCACGTTGAACGCTCGTGCGGGATAGGTGTTTAAAAGAGGCAGAGCCATCCATACCCTGGGTAGCCTAAATATGGCGATGGCTGCGCCCCCGTCCGCGTATGATCGGGCGATTACTATATTCTCCCCAGACGGCGAGCTGTACCAGGTTAGGTACGCCTTTGAGGCCGTCAGGAAGGGGTGGACAAGCCTTGGAATATTGACGAACAGCGGTGTCGTCCTGGCCGCCGAGAAGAGGAAGACCATGCTCCTGCTAGACCTTGACGGCATTGAGAAGATATACAGGGTCGACGACCACATAGGTGTGACCTTCGCGGGCATGGGAAGCGATGGAAGGGTTCTGATCGACTACGCAAGGCTCGTCGCAGTTAGGCACAGGCTGACGTACGGTGAGCCCCCCTCAACTGAGTACGTAGCGAAGGCCGTGGCTGACGTTAAGCAGCTCTATACGCAGCACGGAGGCGTCAGGCCCTTCGGCGTAGCCCTCATATTTGGCGGCGTTGACCCTGACGGAACCCCTAGGCTCTACAGGACTGAGCCGGGAGGCCAGTACTTCAGCTACTACGCGGTCGCGATAGGCCTTGGCGGGGATGCCGCCAACAGCTACCTTGAAAAGGTCTACAGGAGGGACATGAGCCTCGAGGACGCAATAAAGGCCTCTATAGTCGCGCTCTTCAAGGGCAGGCTGGCCTCAAGCGACGAGAAGAAGGATGAGCTCCTGGCCTTCTTTGACAGGTACATCGAGATAGCCTACGTTGACGTTAAGGAGAAGGTCTTCACGAAGGTAAAGCCTGACGTGATAAGGAGCTACATAAACGAGGTTAAGGGGGAGCTAGCTTAGAGGCGCTCCACTAAATAGGCGCGGGAAGCCCTTGCCTCTGAGGGAGGGAGCTTGCCAAGAAAACAGGAATACGTTATAGCTTGGATTGAGCTGAAGGGGCAGAGGTTTGAGATACTGGTAAAGCCTGACGAGGCGTTCAAGTTCAAGGAAGGCGAGAAGGTACCGATCTCTGACATTCTTTGGTCCGACACAGTGTATAAGGACGTCAGGAAGGGCCTGAAGGCCAGCCCTGACGCCCTCAAGAAGGCATTTGGAACCGAGGACATCAACGTGATCGCCGAAAGGATCCTGAGGGAGGGGCAGATCCAGCTTACCGAGGAGGAGAGGAAGAAGATCATTGAGATGAAGAGGAGGCAGATCATAAACTACATAGCGAGGAACGCTGTTGACCCAAAGACGGGGGCCCCGATACCAGAGAGCAGGATAGAGTCCCTCTTTGAGCAGCTTCGTATAGGTGTTGACCCATTCAAGCCCGTGGAGGCCCAGGCGCTAGAAGCTATCAAGAGGATCGCCAGCGTGATACCTATAAAGATCGCAAGGGCCCTCCTAGAGGTCACAATACCTGCCATGTACGCCGGCAGGGCGATCGGCGAGATAAAGAGGCTCGGGGACGTCAAGAAGACCGCCTGGCTTGACGACGGCAGCCTCAAGGTAGAGCTTGAGATCCCTGCCGGCATGCAGCTCGAGGTCATAGATAAGATACAGAGCCTGTCGAGAGGCCAGGCGCATGTTAACGTCAGGGTGACGTCGGCTTGATGCAGCAGGGCCCTCAGGCCCCAAGAAGACGCATAGTCTTGCCAGGGGAAATAATAGAGGGGCTTGAGGACTACGAGGGCATTTACGCCTATCAGCAGGGTAACATGATAAGGGCTGCTGTCGTAGGCCTTGTCGACACGGGCCAGGAGGGCGTCAACTACGTCCCCCTCAAGGGGTTCTACTTCCCGAGGGTGGGCGATGTGGTTATTGGGCTCGTCACGTCGCACGGAGCCGCCAACTGGTTCCTTGACATTAATTCCCCTTATCAGGCCGTCCTGAGCGTCCAGGACTTCTTTGGCGTTAAGCAGGGAGGACAGGTCCCAGACGACCCCTTCTCTTACTTAAGCATAGGCGATTACGTGAAGGCCAAGATAATAGCGTTCGACAGGACCAGGGACCCCGTCCTGACCGTCCAGGAGAAGGGCCTGGGACGGATCTTAGAGGGCACCGTGGTCACGGTGAAGCCTGTCAAGGTGCCAAGGATAATTGGCAGGAAGGGCTCAATGCTAGAGGTTCTTAAGAGTAGCACGGGCTGCGACTTCTTCGTCGCCGTCAATGGGAGGGTACACATAACGTGCCCCAACGAGGTGCTTCAGGAGATAGCCATAATGGCGATAGAGATGATAGAGGAGCAGTCCCACGTGGCCGGCCTCACAAAGAAGGTTAAGGACTTTATAGAAGAGGAGCGCAAGGTACGGGGGGTGTGACGTGAAGCAGAGGCCAGAAAGGTTCTTCGACGAGCACGGGAGGAGGCTGGATGGCAGGCTACCTGACGAGATGAGACCTGTCGATATAAAGGTCGGGGTGCTGTCGAACGCTGATGGCTCCGCCCTCGTCAGCTACGGGAAGACCAAGGTGATAGCCGCCGTCTATGGGCCCCGAGAGCCGCCGCAGAGGTATACCCTCCTGCCCGACAGGGCGTCGCTTTTCGTCAGGTACCACATGGCTCCCTTCTCAACAGAGGAGAGGAAGAACCCAGCGCCTACCAGGAGGGAGATAGAGCTCTCAAAGGTCATAAGGGAGGCCCTGGAGCCGGTCGTGCTCACTGAGCAGTTCCCGAGGACGGCCATCGAGGTCTACGTTGAGGTCCTTCAGTCAGACGGGGGGACTAGGACTGCAAGCATAACAGCAGCGTCAGTTGCGCTGGCCGACGCTGGCATTCCGATGAGGGCCCTGGTGGGAGGGGTCGCGGTGGGGAAGGTTGACGGCACGCTCGTCCTGGACCTCAACGAGCCTGAGGACAACTTCGGAGAGGCCGACATGCCGGTCGCGGCGGCTCCCGACCTAGGATTAATAACGCTCTTCCAGCTTAACGGCGTGCTGACCCCCGAGGAGGTTCAGAGAGGAGTTGACATGGCCTTAAAGGCCATCTCTTCAATTGTAGAGAAGGAGAAGGAGGCCTTGAGGTCCTCGATAGAGGAGGTGGAGGTAGAGTGAGCTACACCCCATACAGGCTTCCCGTCGTGTCTAAGATCAAAAGCGAGAGCCTCCTCAACATGCTGAAGAGGGGCATAAGGTCTGACCAGCGAGACCTTGTCAGCCCCCGTAACATATCAATTGAGGTAGGCGTCATAGAGAAGGCCAATGGCTCAGCCCTCGTCAAACTTGGGAAGACCCAGGTACTGGTTGGCGTAAAGATAGAGCTGGGGAGGCCCTTCCCCGACACGCCGGACGAAGGCGTTCTGCAGGTCAACTCTGAGCTAGTCCCTATGGCGTCACCTGTGTTCGAGCCTGGGCCCCCAGACGAGAACGCCATTGAGCTTGCGAGGGTCATAGACAGGAGCCTCAGGGATCCGAAGGTCATAGACCTCAAGTCCCTCGTAATAAGGCCAGGCGAAAAGGCGTGGACCGTCTGGGTTGACATCTACGTGCTCGACTACGACGGGAACTACTTTGACGCGAGCATGCTCGGGACCATGGCAGCCCTGATGAACACCAGGCTCCCAGAGTACGAGGAGACGGAGTCCGGTGACGTAATAGTCCACAGGGACAAGCTCACCACGCCCCTGAAGCTGAACAAGAGGGTTGTCCTCGTTACCTCGGCTAAGATAGGCGATTACATCGTCATAGACCCTAACCTGGACGAGGAGCTAGTCGCGAGCTCAAGGCTCGTGTTGGCCTTCGATGAGCAGGGCACCATAGTTGGGGCCCAGAAGACCGGCATCGGCGCCTACACCAGGGACGAGCTGTTCAGGGCCATAGAGATCTCGAGGAGGGCCTCACAGATTTACTTTAAATTGCTGGACCAGGCTCTGGGGCTGGGCAAGGCCCAGAGCACAGGGGTGAGCTGAGGTGGTCTATAGCCACACCAAGGTCGTCGGTATAGCTGGGAGGTATGGAGCAAGGTACGGCTCAACCCTGAGGAAGAGAGTTAAGGCGGTCCTCGAGAAGAGGTACGCCCCTCACCAGTGTCCCTTCTGCGCAAGCGTAGGAACCGTGAAGAGGATTTCGACGGGGCTGTGGAAGTGCGTTAAGTGCGGCCACGTGTGGGCCGGAGGGGCCTATGTCCCAAGGACGGAGCTGGCCACCTACTTGCCCAGCTACTTCTCCACAGGGTCGTAATGGGGAAAGCCCCTTTGTCAGATGAGGGCGTGCTCCCTCTCAGGCTCCTTAGGCAGCTCCAGGGTAAATCTCGGCGGCCACGCATAATAATAACGACTAGCCACAGGCCGAGCAGGAGGACCAGGTCTCTGGTTAAGGACCTAGAGGCCGTCATAGATGGCTCCGTCAGGCTCACGCGGGGCCACCTGTCGTTCCAGGAATTGGCCGCCATAGCCCGAGAGCTGGGGGTCACCAGGGTCGTCATGATATTTGAGAGAAAGGGCAACCCCGGCCTCATAGTTAGCTACGCCCTAAGCGACGCCGGCCTGTCGGAAGTTGCTAGGATCCAGTTATCAGGCGTCACCCTTAGGAGGGAGCTCAGGTCAAGGGCCGATATAAGGTGTCAGGGCGTGTACTCGGCCACTCCCGACGCGGAGGCCGTGGCGGACCTGATAGCGAAGGCCTTTGACCTTAACCGCGTTGAGGGCCCCGTTGGAGGGTACCTCGAGGTTAAGAAGGAGGAAGGGGTCTTCGTGGTCATGCCAA
Organism: Acidilobus sp.; assembly: GCA_049977005.1. Taxonomy (GTDB): domain Archaea; phylum Thermoproteota; class Thermoprotei_A; order Sulfolobales; family Acidilobaceae; genus Acidilobus. The sequence goes on from JBMFHE010000003.1 coordinate 123,470, forward strand.
GGTATGGCAGCTCCTTCTCTGGCCCGGTGTTGAGGGTACGGTGGAGGGAAGGTGGAGGCGCTGGCAGAGGTTGAGCTCTGCCTAGGCCAGCTGGTCTCGCCACTGCTAGCCGCGCTCAAGGCTGAGGCCTCTCAGCCGGCCCAGCCATCAAAGGGCTCAGTTGCCGTGAATTTGGAAGGGGGCTGCCTAAGGTTGACGTTGGAGGCCAAAGACGTAGGAGACCTGAGGGCCCTGCTGAACTCCTACCTGTACCTGATACACGCTGCCTACAGCAGCCTGGTCAGGCTTGACCAGGGCTCTGCGTCGACTCAAGGACGTCAAGCCACCACTTGATCTCATCAAGGGGTATGGGGGTCCTTCCGGCGGGACCCTCTACATATGCGTCCTTGGGCGTCAGTTCCCCGTCAGCCTCCACTTTCAGTATAACGACGACCTCCCTCTCCTCCTCAGGTACCCCCTCAATGGAGGCGGCCTCCTGCATCGAGGGGGCCCTAGCCCTCAGCTCGACTATGTCGTCCCTTACCGTGATTGAGTACATGGGGTTGCCCCCCAAGGCCTGCATCAGCTCGCTAAGCTTCACGGCTTATCAACAACCCTATGAGCGAATAGGTTTTAAAAACCCTTGAAGTCAGATGGCGGGGAAGGGTAAGGATGGCGCACGGGCTCTACCACTACATCGCTGAGGCCTGGAAGAGGCCATACGACGGCGACCATGGCCAGCTCATGAAGGAGAGGCTGATAGAGTGGAGGAAGCAGCCGACCGTGGTCAGAGTTGACAAGCCGCTGAGGCTTAACAGGGCAAGGGCCCTGGGCTACAAGGCAAAGCAGGGAGTCATTGTCGTCAGGGTAAGGGTCAGGAAGGGAGGACAGAGGAAGCCGAGGCCCAGGTCCGGTAGGAGGCCTAAGAGGATGGGCGTAGAAGGCTACACGCTAGCCAAGGGCCTTCAGGTGGTGGCTGAGGAGAGGGCGCAGAGGAAGTACCCAAACCTAGTCGTCCTCGGGAGCTACTACGTCGGCGAGGACGGCCAGTATAAGTGGTACGAGGTCATAATGGTTGACCCTAACGCCCCCACGATCAGGTCGGACCCGCAGCTGAAGTGGGTGGCCGAGAGCGCCAGCGCGAAGGGGAGGCCGTTCAGGGGCCTTACCATGGCTGGGAAGAGAGCCAGGGGCCTCCTGAGCTCAAGGGGCCTGAAGGGGACCCACATACACAAGTGGAAGAAGAAGCAGAAGGAGAGGGAGGAGAAGAGGAGGCACGAGGCGAGCAGGGGGGCCAGGCTAATAGAGCCAGAGGATAAGAAGTAATTGGTGCAAGTCCTTGACCGTTGCCGTACGTTCACTTGAGGCCAGGGTCTTCGTTCACGCCACCGAGGACAAGTCGAAGGTACTAATAGCCCTCAGGAACGTAATTGGGGAGGCGCAGGTAACGGAGGAGGACCTAAGGGGGTATTTCGGCAATCAGATCATAGTTATGACAGCCCATTGCGGCCCTGAAGCGGCCGGCCAGGTGTTTGACAGGATACTTCAGGGGCTGTCAGAGCCTGACAGGAGGTTTCTGCTCTCGACGCTTGAGGAGCGGCTGACGAAGGACGGCGCCCTACACCTAAGGCTTGACAAGCAGAAGGCGCTCAAGGGCAAGTTCGTCCTAAACGACTCCGATGACGTAATCAAGATCGTTGTAAGGTTCTCAGGCGGAAGGAAGGGCGCTGAAGAATATATTAGGTCCAAGGCCCAGGTAAATAGCTCCTGATGTTACGTCTGTCGTTCATAGACCTGTCCGTCAGCCCGAGGAGTGAGGAGGAGCTCCTTCGGCTAGCTGAGAGAGCGAGGCTTCTCGGCTATGCTGCCCTTGGCGTCGACCATCAACTTTATCAAAGGCTCAGGGAGGGCCCTGCGGCTCTTAGGCTGAGGGCGTACCCGAGGATAACGGTAGAGGCCAGCGGAAAGGACGACCTGTTCAGGGCGCTTTCAAGGGCCCCCTCGGACGTAATAGTGGCGGCTGACGTGAGGGGGCTCGAGGCCTACAGGTACGCAGCTAGGTCGAAGAGGGTTGACATTATTCGGCTCGACCCCAGGACAGGCCTGTTCCCGGACAGGTCAACACTTAACTTATTTAGGGTAAAGGGAGGAGGGGCTATAGAGATTTCCCTGAGGCCACTGCTGGAGGGGGAATGGGGGCTCAAGGAGCTGAGGGACGTGCTTCAGCGGGCTCTGAGAAGGGGCCTCAGGGTCGTCCTGGTCAGCGACGCCGCAAGGGCAGAGGACCTTTGGCACCCCCTACACGTGATAGGCCTCGTAAGGTCCCTGGGGCTGCCTTCGGAGCTTGCCCTGATGGGCTTAGCCAGCGCCCCCGGCTTTATCATCTCCAGGCGGGGCCTCAGTCCACCTTAACGGGTTCCCTGACAGAGACCTGTAGGCGAACAGGAGGCAGCTGCGCACCTTATGCCTCTCGACAAGCTCAGGGCACCTACTTATGACAAACTCGGCCTTCCCGTTCAGGTAATCTTCTAGTGGGGCGGGATTGTCGAGCTGGGCGTTGTTCAGGAAGACGCAGCTTGGGCCCGCGTACTTAAACAGCTGCGGGTGGACGCTGACCAGCTCCTTCCAGGTAAGCCATGCGACGTGCCTTATCTCCCACTGGGCGTGAGAGCACATGCGCAGGGGTAAGAATGACTGGATCAGCTCCCTGGCGTTCATAGTGAAGGTGATCTTTGTCCTGACGGACATAGGTATCACAAACCTCGCGTCCTCGCGAGGAGCTCCTCTCGCGAGGAGCTCATAGTACCTTGACGTAGCTTCGAGGAGCTCCTTGGCGTACGTCATAAGCCTCTCATCGCTTACTGCGAGGCTAGGAGGTATGACGTAACTCGTCCAGGCGAGCCTCACGACCTCAGCCCCCTCGAGCGCTTCTGCAGCCTGCCTCAGGGCCCTCGCGTAGCAGCTGTACGCCTCGCGGGCGCCCTCGCCCTTCGGCCTAGCCGGGCACTCGACCCCGACGAGCCCTGACGCCCTGAGCGCCATATCCCTGAGGGAGGCCTCCGTGTACCTCATGCTCTGCTGGGTGTAGCTGGCGATCCTATGCCTCACAAGCTGGTGCGAGCAGACCCTTGAGCACCCCTCGGCAACCAGGGTGTAGCTTGCGTGCTCCCATGGGCTTAGGTGCCCCCTCTTCAGGGTCTCCCTGATCCAGACCTCTATCTCTTCATCGCCTATAGAAAGGAGATCCTCGGCCCCCTTCCTGGACACGCTCATCTTTGACGCGGCAGCGACAATCCTGGGGGCGTCCTGGGCGTACTGTATCAGCTTGACCGTTATCCCAAGGCCCAGCTCAGAGATAATCGCCGTAGCCCTCAAGCTTCCCTTGATAGCTGACAGGCCGAGGCCTATTAGGGTGATCAGCCAGGTGGACAGGCCCCTACTTCGCTTCAAGGAGCAGGTCGCTTATCGTGTTGTAGAGTTGGGGGTCACGCTCCCTCAGCTTCTCAAGAGTCCACGGCTTCCAGCCGCCGACCTTCACTTTCGAGACCACGTTCCTGATCCATGACTCGTAGACCTTTGAGCAGTTCCCATAGTTCTTACAGCTCCTCTGTACGAAGTCGAGGATCTCAGAGATTGCGTCCCTTTCGTCAAGCCCTTTAACGTTGACCAGGTACCTCGCTATGACGTAGAGGATGAGCCTGTGCCTACCGTCAGGGACTCCCCTCTCCAAGACCCGCTCAACCCATTCATAGGAGGCGGTCCTCTTGCCTTCCTGCTTGGCTGAGCACATGTCCGGTTTAGGGCACATGTCCTCAAGGATGGACTTAGCTATCTGCTCGCAGGACGCTTCATCGACGCACTTCAAGATAGCCTCCTCAAACTTTATCGCCATGTCCCCGGCACAATGTTGTCGTGGAACCCTTATTAACCCATGCAGGCAGGTAACGGTGGGTAGCCGGGTCGTCTAGCGGCCCAGGATGCGGGGCTCTGGACGGGGCCGCTAGACAGCTGGCGCCGGGAGATCCCCCGTGACCGGGGTTCGAATCCCCGCCCGGCTACCACATCGCTTCTTGTAACCGCTTATTTAGGCGGCCGGAATCCCACATAGCTGGTGGCAGGCTTGCCATTCGACGTTGCTAAGCTTCAGGTGTTCGGCAACAGTAACGTTGGGGTCTACATGTATGCCAACGATAAGTTCGCCCTCGTCCCTCCCGGACTGACGCCGAAGGACATAGATACTATCTCAAAGGTGCTTCAGGTCGACGTCTATGAGGCCACAGTACTGGGCACCAGGCTCGTCGGAGTGCTCGTCGCTGGCAACAACAACGCCCTTTTAGTCCCAGAGGGCGTGAGCGAGGAGGAGCTCAGCAGGCTGAAGGGCAACCTGGGAGACTTTAACGTAGTCGTGGTCAGGAGCAGGAACAACGCGCTGGGCAACCTCATAGTCGCGAATAGTCATGGCGCCCTCGTGTATCCAAACCTTGAGGATGAAGTTGTCAGGACCCTGAAGGACGCGCTCGGAGTAGATGTCGTAAAGAGGTCTATAGCAGGCGTCAGCACCGTTGGGGCCGTCGTGGCCGTCACCGACGTAGGAGGGCTCGTTCACCCTGACGCAACGGATGAGGAGATCGAGTTCCTGAAAGACCTCTTCAAGGTCCCGTTCAGGACGGGCACGGTTAACTTTGGGGTCTCCTTCGTTAGGACAGGGCTGGTGGTTAACACCAAGGGGGCCATCGTTGGAAGCGATACGAGCGGCCCCGAGATAGCTAGGATACAGATGACGTTTGCAGGGCTTTAGCCCTTCTGCTTCTCGGCGGGCGCCTCCTTGACGACCTTCCCAGGCGGAAGCTTGGCCTTGGCGAGCGACACGATGGCCTTCGTGACGCCCTCTTCGCTGACTATAGTCACGAGGACCCTAACCCTCCTCGGGGGCCGCCTTATACCCCTGCTCCACACGTAGTTGTTGACGTCGTTTAATATGACGACCCTCTCCGGTGGAACCTTTGAGTGCCTTGAGATGAACTCCCTAAGGAGGTCCACGGCCCTCTTGGCCCTGTTGGTGCTCCTCCCGTAGTAAACCCTGCTCAGGTTGACGACGTATACCGCGCTCTCGCCAGGCTCCATATCTGTCACCTCACACCTTCAGCTTCACAGACCTCCAGTGCCTCCTCTTGGGGTTCAGCGTGAACTTCCTCAAGGTCTTTACAATCACCCACGCAGGCACTGGCTGGTTGCTCTTAAACGCCCTGGCGAGCCTGAGCTTCCGCGCGAGAGGCTTATGCCTTGACATGCTCCCACCTACTTGCGCTTAAACCTTATCTCGAACTCCCTCCGCGAGCGGCTGTCCAGTTCCATTAATATGCTTTTAACCGTTTCGTCGTCAACGGGCGGACGGAGCCTTCCGGACTGAACCAGGGTTATTATCGTCTGTATGGCCGCCTGCGCCAGCTCGGGCCTGACGAGCCTCAGGTTCGTAATCCTGTTCATGGCGTCAGGGTCAAGAATGGCCCTTAGAACGGCCATGAGCTCGGCCTCCTTCCTTGCCTGCTCCTCCTGGGCCCTCCTCTTCTCCTCTATCTGCCGCCTCAGCTCCTCAAGCTTTCTCCTCTTCAGCTCCTCGAGCTCCTCGTCATATTCGTCCTCAGAGTCGTCATAGACACTCATGGTAGCCCTAGCCTCTTGAACCTGGAGGGCTAATAAAATATCTTAAAAATCTAATACCGTGAGGCTGAGGGGGCGCGGGTTGAGGCTGTTCATAGCTGTCGACATAGATAGGCCCGAGTTAGTAAAGAGGCTCGAAGAGATAGAGGACGAGCTCCTGTCGCTTCGTGTACCGATGAAGCTCGTGGAGCCGGAGAACTTTCACATAACTATAAGGTTCATCGGAGAGGTCGCGGACTACGTCGCAAGCGAGATCAGGGGCAGGGTCCTGCCAAGCCTCAGGTTTAAGCCCTTCAGGTTAAAGCTCGCAGGGGTCGGCGCGTTCCCGAACCCATCTAACGCAAGGGTCATATGGGTCGGAATCGTTGAGGGGTTTGAGGAGCTTAAGGAGATAAGGGAGCAGGTCGACAGGGGCCTGAAGGAGATAGGCCTGAGCCTGGAGGAGGAGGAGTTCACCCCCCATTTGACCATAGCCAGGGTGAAGGAGAGGGGCTCGCCGGCCGTGCTCAAGTTCATAATGGAGAAGGCAAACTATGAGATAGGTGAGATGGAGGTCAGGTCGGTCAGGCTGAAGAAGAGCACGCTCACGCCGAGGGGCCCAATATATGAGACCCTGGCGGAGGCAAGGGTTTAATGGGGTGCCCAGACAGGACCGACTTAGAGGAGAGGGCTCTCGAGGCCCTTAGGCCTACGCGGCTTCAGCTCAGGACGCTGGACAGGGCGTTTCACCTCATCAGCTCCGCGCTCGAGTCAGGCCTTTCATCAGAGGGCTTAAGCTACGTAATAGAGCCCGAGGGAAGCTACGCCAAGGGGACGCTCCTCAGCGATAGGTGGGAGCTCGACGTATTTGTGCTGTTTAAGGGTGTCGATGAGGGGTGGGTCAGGAGCGAGTCAGTGAAATACATTAGGCAGGCCCTCTCAGGCCTTCCAGTGGTTTCAAAGTACAGCGAGCACCCGTACGTGACGGTCTCATTGATGGGCCTTGAGGTCGACGTGGTGCCTACGGTCTACTCTGAGAAGCCGACCCCTGGGCTGGGTGTAGCGAGGACGCCCTTTCATACGAGGTACGTCAAGTCGAGGCTGAGCCAGTGTCAGGCTGACGACGTGAGGCTCCTGAAGTCTTTCCTCAAGGGGATTAACGCCTATGGGGCTGAGGTCCAGGTGGGCGGATTTTCGGGCTACCTGGCTGAGCTGCTGGTCCTGAGCTACGGTTCGTTTAGGTCGGCCCTAAAGGCGATGAGTGAGTGGCGCCCTCGCGTGTACCTAGACCCGGAGAAAAGGGGGCTCAGGAGCAGGCTCGAGGAGAGGTACCCGGAGTCCCCTCTGATAATAGTTGACCCCACGGACCCCGAGAGGAACGCCGCCGCTGCAGTAAGTGAGGAGAAGCTGGCCTTGGCTGTAATGGCCGCAAAGCTTTACCTAAGGCGCCCCTCACTTTCGTTCTTCCACGTCTTCGGCGGCCGCGTGGAGCTCAAGGAGAAGCCGCCGCTGGTGCTCGTCATCTGCCGCGGGCGTTATTTTGACGAGCCCCCTGAGAACGTGTGGGGCAGGCTGACCAGGGCATCGAAGGCCCTGCAGTCGGAGCTGAGGAAAAGGGGGTTCACTCCGTTGAAGGCCAGCGTCTTCACGGATGAGGGAACGCTGGCCGCTATAGGGGTGTCGCTCGCCTTCGAGAGGCTACTCGGCCTCGAGGTCCTTAGGGGGCCTGACGCGTGGGCGGACCCTGACAACATATTGGCGTTCATCACGAGAAGGCTTGAGGAAGGCGGCCTCTGGGTTGGCGACAGGCTCTACGGCTTCAGGAGGTGGAGGGTCACGGAGGCGTCCACCGTTGTTGAGGAATGGCTTTCCAAGGGCTGGGGCGAGCTTGGCGACTTGTGCTCTGTGGTCACGGTTAACAGCGACCACGGGCTGAGCGGACTGCCAGCCCCGGTGAGGGGTTGGGCTTGGAGGGAGTTCTTTACGGCGCCTTCATGGCTGGCTGGCCTTTAGACTCCCCTCAGGCAGCCATCACTATGTGTTATCCTCGCGTGGCAGGCTGTGACGCAGCCAGGTTAGCGTCCGAGATGAGGCGGGCCGGGGTATGCTGCCTCCTTGACGTGGGGCGCTCAGAGCTGGTCTACGGCGGCCTCAGGGTGAGGATTCTAGGCAAGGGGCACGCAAGCGTCGTCGTGGCGGCCGCGCTTGTCGGCGGCGGGATAGTTGCCGTGAAGATCAGGCGAACGGACAGCAAGAGGCAAAGCCTTGAAATGGAGGCGCACATGCTTGAGGAGGCCAGCAGGGCCGGGGCCTCCCCGAGGCCCATTTACTACGCAAGGGACTTCATCGTTATGGAGTTCGTGGGGGTGGAGAGCCTTGAACGGCTCTTGAGCTACGCCCCAGCAAACGTCATAGTTGACTTAGTTATACAGGTGCTAAGGGCGGCGAGGGCCCTTGACGCCGTTGAGGTTCTACACCAGGAGCTCAACAGGCCCCTGAGGAACGTCTTCTTTCCGGGCTGGCCTAACAGCCTGATCGCGAGGATCATAGACCTCGAGTCCGCTTCAAGGGGGTGCGGTAACGTGAATAAGGTCGTTGGGTTCTTGGTCTCAAGGGGCCTCATAAATAAAGATAGGCACGTCATGGAGCTCCTGAGGAGTTATAAGTCGAGCGGATGCCAAAGAAGTCTCTATAATGATATAGAGAAGGAAATAGCCAGGGGGCTAAAGGTCAAACTCCTCAACGGGCTGGCTTGACGGCGCTGACGCGATTGATGGAACTCCGCCTATGTTGACAACGTTTACCCTTTCAGACCTGAGCACCAGCCTGAACTCGTCCTCTGCGAAAAGCCTGTTAAAGTCGTCTAATGGCATGAACCTCACCTGCATTGCCCTTGGGGAGAGCTTCGCCCCACATACGGGGCACGTCATATCGTCATAGCCGGCTAGAACCTTCTTAGGGACTGGAGGACCATTGAACTTATTCTTATCGGCCTTGTCCCCGATGGCGTACTTGTAAAGTATCGCTCCGCACTTACGGCACCTTATGATGATTCTCCCTACGTCGGAGAGGTGATTTGACAAGCTTACGCACCAGGTATTACCCTGGCCGTCACCCTCTTAATAGGGGGTTTCAGCCTAGACCGGTTGCACCCCCTTCAATGGCTCTGTGAGTTACCAAGGGAGGAATAGTTGAAAGGCCGCGGGCGTCTTCTTATGTATACTTTCCGAACAGCCCCAATACTGAGGTAAACCTCTTTAGCGTTACAGCGAGCTCTTTACTAAGTTATCGCACCAGCTGGAGGGGTTGAGATTCAGTTGACTGTAACGCTTTAAAGTCAGCCAAACCGATGTAGGGGGTGGTGGGGCCGTCGTCTAGCCTGGTAGGATGCCAGCCTGGGGAGCGGGCCCCCATGCCAGGCCGCCTGGATCGCTGGTGGTCCGGGGTTCAAATCCCCGCGGCCCCACCACGCTTATAATTTCCTGGGCTCGACGGCAGGATGGTGCCAGCCATGGAAAGGCCTAAGATAAAGGTCGGAGATAAGGAGATAGAGCTCACCGATGAGGTTATCGAGGTGCTTAGGAAGTACGTGAAGACAAACATGACCCTTGAGCAGCTGGCCGCCGAGCTAGGCCTGAACGGGTGGGAGGAGGCCTACGAGCTAGTGAAGGCCGTCCCCGCCTGGCTCCTCAGGACGTACACCTACGTGATAAAGGCTAAGGGAGCGCCCCAGGATATGAAGGCCGGGGCTTCTAGCGGAGGCTGACGGGCTGGAGCTCGAGCCTTAGGAGTCTTGTCTGCGCCTCCCTGGCGATGGCCTGGTCTACAACCACTAACGAGGCCCCCTTGCCAGGGATTCCATATATTACGAGAGACCCTGGCTCAGCGCACATCAGGGCCGCCAGGGCCAACATGTCCTCCTCACCCCTCACGACAACGAGTGACCTGGAGGGCCTCTTCATGGCATCACAGAGGGCCTCTATGGCTGCGGGCGATATCCCACCTGCGGGGTTGTCGAGGACTAGCTTCTCGAAGTGCTCCACACTAACTTGGGACGCCGCGTCCGCCATCTCCTGCCTCCTCGTCTTGCCGTCGATAACGATAACGTCTGGGGGCCTGCCTGAGGAGAGGCAATAGCGCGAAACCACGTCGCCCACGCATATCACCTTCCTCCACGGGGCGGCCCTGATGAATTCGCTTAGGTCGCCGGAGACGAGGAGGCCTCTGGGCCACGAGAAGTCCTCCCTATCCTTATCCTTAACTCTGAACTGAAGCAGTATCCTTACCTCACTTGACAACGTAGGTCCCAGCGACCTTTATCGCAAAGGTGCCCTTGTAATTTACCTTCAGCCTCTTCGCCAGCTCAGAGTTGTCCAGGAAAATCATAATTCCCTCCCAGTCGTCAACAAACGTGGTCCCCCCGCAGACCGGGCATACGTTCACGTCCCTTGGAACAAGGGCCCCGCAGCTCTTGCAGGCCTTCATGGACACCCTCCTTGTTATTGTCCTCGCCGGCATACGCCTAAGCCCCTCCGCGCGTTGGCGTGGGGGAAATTAATCTAATTTACCTTTAAGTGAACGAAAAGGCCTGTAAAAATCACTACGTAGCGCTTTATTTTAAACAATCTACAGCATTATATGTAAAGGTGTAGAAGTATACGCTCACATAATTTTGCCTCAAAGGTCTAGCGTAACGTGAGTGATCGGGATGCCAAAGAAGGTCTGGAGCGAAGAGGAGGAAGGCGAAGAGGAGGAGTTCGAGGAAGAGGAGCCTGAGGAGGAAGAGGAGCTGGGCGAAGAGGAGTTCGAGGAGGAAGAGGAGTTCGGAGAAGAGGAGGAAGGCGAAGAGGAGGAGTTCGAGGAGGAAGGTGAGGAGGAGTTCTGAGCACCAGGCCCATAGGCTTTTGTTCCATGTAACTGTTTTAAAGTCCCGTTAATGCCCTTTGAAGCGCAAGGAGAGAGTTCAGGCCTATGAGTTCCACCCCCCTAGATCAAGATAAGGGGGAGCTTGCTCAGGGCAAGCCGAGCTCCTTAGCGACGTCCCATACCAACGGCGATGGCAACATTAAGTTCGTGCTGTTCAAGGTCCTCAGCGCCCTCAAGCACTTTTACTCGTTCAAAGAGCTTGAGGAAAGGCTTGGGGTATCGGCGCAGATACTGTGGAGGTACGTCTCCCTCAGGAGCGTCCCAGAGAGGCTTACGGCGGAGAGGCTGCTTCAAAGGATAGATGAGGAGGGGCTTGTCGACGAGGCCTTGAAGAGGGCCCTTGAAGGAGGAGATGAGCTCTGGCAGGTCCTCAGCAGCTCAGGCGTAATGGCCCTTGCGGAGCTGAAGGTCCTGAACTCCCTGAAGGGTGACAAGGTCAACGCGGTGGTAACAGGTCCTGACGGCTACTCGGCCGCCTTTGGAGCCGTAATAGCTGACGCCATCCATGCGAGGCTTTGCGTGGCGAGCAGGTCCCCGTACTCTAGACACGTGATTGCAAAGAACTATAAGGTCTCGCAGGACTACTATGACACCTTAATGTTCCCGAGGGAGTGCATCCCGAGGAGGGGGAGGGCCCTTGTAGTCCTCGTTGACGGCAACAAGACCTCCCAGCTCTCAGCCATCTTAGACATCGTGAGGGCTAGGCAGGCCTCGGTGGCCGGCATCCTCGTAGTAGTCGGTTCAGAGGCGAAGGTTCGTGAGCTCGTTAAGGCCAAGCTGGGCTCTGACACCAAGGTCCTGACGCTGACAAGGTACTGCGAGGCCCAGGATCAGCAGTGTGAGGGGGACAAGGAGCCTGTCCCCCCGAAGGGCAACGGACAACCTTGAGGCGTCCATTCCGAAGCCTTAAAACTGGCCTAAGCCTAAACAATAATAATTGGCTGAGGGCCTGGTGAATGGCAAACTCAACTTTTGTTAGGCAGAGGGCGTCCGTTTCCTCCCTCATGTCCTTACGCGTGTCTGATGTAATTGACTCAGGCTCAGCGCAGGCAAAGGTGGTGGCTGACGCCAGGGCTTCTGAGGTCAGAAAGCTAATGAGGGAGCGGGGCTACAGGACCGTCGCCGTCGTCGATGGGAGGCCTGAGAAGTTCGTCGGCATAATAACTAGGGGGGACCTGCTTATGGTATCGTCTTCTAAGAGCGAGGCCACGGCCGGCTCCCTGGCCTCTCCATCCCCAGTCCTGTTGAACCCCTCCACTACCGTTCAGAGCGCGCTGGACCAGATGCTGCGCTACGACCTTTGGGAGGCGCCCGTCTTGGAGGGCCCTTCGTTCGTCGGGTTCTTTGGGCTCAGCGACGTGATAAGGGCCGTCCTTGACAGGGCGCCTGAGATCCTGGAGGAAGCGCTCGTTAAGGACTACATGACCCCAAACCCCGTCTCCGTGTCCTCCGAGGACTTCATAGCAAAGATCTGGAGGAAGATGGTCGAACTTAAGTACGCAGGACTACCTGTAACTGATGAGAACGGGAAGCTGGTGGGCATGATAACTCAGTATGACCTCCTGGTCAAGGGCTACACGAGGATACATCTTGAGAGCGAGTCAGGCGCGTCGAGGGGGCCTAAGGTTAAGGAGGCCATGACGAGGTCCGTGAGCTACGTCACGCCGTGGTCCAAGCTGTCCGAGGTCGCGAGGCTCATGGTGACGAGAGGTTTCGGCCGCGTCCCTGTCGTTGAAGACCAGAAGTCTATGAAGCTCGTCGGGATCGTTGACAGGGAAGACGTAGTTAAGGTCCTGAGGGTGAGAGCGTGAGCAAGGGCGCCCAGTTCAGGCCCAGGATATCGAAGGCCGTCAAGCTCGTCAGCGGCGTCGCTGTGAGGAAGGTGGAGGGCTACCGTTATCTAAGGGCTGACTCAGAGCCAAACTGGAGCCAGAGGGTAAGGGAGAGGGAGGGCGAGGTTCTCCAGGTTGCCTCAAGGCCCGCGATAACGACGACCGCTACATCTACGATAATGAAGGCGATAGAGCTTATGCACATGAAGAGGGTCAGGGGGCTTATAGTTGTCGACTCAAAAGGGGTCCTCAGGGGAACCCTCACGGCAACTGACGTCATAAATTACCTGGGGGGCGGCCACCTCTATAATATAGTCCTGGAGAGGCACAAGGGTGACGTCTATGACGCCCTCAACTCGGAGTTCGTGGAGTCTATCATGAACCCCTCACCAATCTACGTGCTAACTACTGCCAAGGTCTCGGAGACGCTCAGGGTCATGGTCTTAAACGGTGTTGGGCTCCTCCCCATCGTCGATAAGCAGGGCATACCGCAGGGCGTCGTCACGGAGCATGACATGGTTAGGCACCTCTCAACCAAGGAGGTCGGCGTAAAGGTCTCCGACGTGATGACGTCAAACCTAGTCATAGCATATGAAGACGACAGCCTGAGGAGGGTCCTTCAGCTTATGTCAATCTATGGGTTCAGGAGGCTCCCAATAGTGTCAAGGCAGGAAAGCTCAATAGTTGGCGTCGTCAGCGCCATCGATGTAATATCGTTCTTCGGGTCTCACAGGGCCTTTGAGAGGTTGACCAGCCGCAGCATCGAAGACGTCCTGTCCGTTAAGGCGTCCGAGATAATGACTAAGGACGTCTACACGGTTTACGAGGACGAGGACGTTAATACTGCCGCCGCCCTCATGGATAAGTACAACACGAACAGCCTCATAGTTGTCGACAGGAACGGTGAGGCCAAGGGGATAATAACTGAAAGGGACGTCCTGTTGGCGCTCGCCCTGAGGTGAACAACTATGGCGCCCAGGGTCTCAAGCTACATGAGCTCACCAGTATACGTCGTCACGCCCTCCGACACCCTTGCCTATGCCAGGAACCTGATGTTCAAAAGGAACGTGGGGAGGCTCGTCGTAGTCGACTCTGCCGAGAGGCCTGTCGGGGTCATAACGAGCGGGGACATCGTCGATGCGGTTCTCGGGATCAACTTCAACAGGACCCTTGACGAGATTAAGGTCTCAGAGGCCATGTCAAAGGACCTGATAACTATCGACCCCACCAAGTCACTTAAGACAGCAGCGCACCTTATGGTTAAGCACAAGGTTGGCGGTCTCCCTGTCGTCGGTAAGGAGAACAAGCTCGTGGGCATAATTACGAGAACTGACCTAGTGAAGGCCTACGGGGAAAAGTACCAGGGCGAGCTGAAGGTGGCTGACATCATGAGGACCGACTTCCCAAGGGCCAAACCCACCCACTCGATATATTACGTGCTCAAGCTGATGGAGGCTGACCCGATAAAGAAGGTCGTCGTAACTGATGATGAGGGCCGGCTTTTAGGCGTGATAGCTGAAAAGGACCTCGCGTTCGCCTACGTGCCCGCGTTCCTACTCAAGGTTAGGGGCAAGGACCGTTACCTCAGGACAAAGGTAGTGGACCCCCTAAAGGATAAGATTGTAAGCCTCAGGAGCTACCTGGTGCCCGTCGCAGAGGACATAATGACCCGCGACCCCATCGTGGTCTCTCCCACAGATGACGCAGCCGAGGCGGCAAGGACTATGGCAAGGGAAAGGATTGGGTGTCTGCCTGTGGTAGACAAGGATGGCAGGTTAGTCGGCCTCGTTACCAAGTATGACTACGTTTACCTCATGTCAAGGGGCGGATAAACGCTGTAATTAGCCTTCAAGAGGAGAGCAGCCTTTTAGCGAACTCCTCAGGCTCTATCCTCTCCAGGTCATCATAGCCCTGCCCAACACCTACGAATATGACGGGCTTCCTTATGGCTGCCGCCACCGACACGACCGTCCCTCCCTTGACGTCTGCGTCGACCTTCGTCACTATTATCGCGTCGACGCCAACCTGGTCGTTGAAGAGCCTGGCCTGCTCGACGGAGTCGCTCCCGGTCAGCGAGTCCACTACGAGGACCTTCAGGTCCGGCTTGGAGACCCTAACTATCTTCTTGAGCTCATTCATGAGGTCAACGTCAACGTGCATCCTACCAGCGGTGTCCAAGAGCACGACGCACGCGCCCCTCTTTTGCGCGACGGAGATCGCATTGTAGGCCACGCTCGCCGGGTCAGAGCCATAAGCCCCCCCGACGAAAGGAACCCCTAGCCTTTCGGCGTGCGCCCTGAGCTGCTCTTGAGCTCCTGCCCTGAAAGTGTCTGATGCGGCGATCAGAGGCCTCACGCCGTTGTTGATGAAGTACTTGGCCACCTTCGCGATGGTCGTGGTCTTGCCAACACCGTTTACGCCGAAGAACGCTATAACGTAAGGCCTTCCCTCGGAGCACTTCCTCTTGGCCTCAGATATTATATCAGGTCCCGGCTGTCCAAGCACGGAGGTGATAGAACTTATGAGCGCTTCCTTAACGAGGCCCTCTATGTCAGTCCCTCTTGAAACCCTAGACCCCACTAAGGACCTCCTCACGGCGTCCGCTATGTCAGCAGCGACGTCGTAGGCGACTCCAGCCTCGACTAAGTTCATGACGAGCTCTTCTAGGGAGTCATTTACGTCGTCCAGCTTTATCTCCTTGGTCCCTATCTTCTCCTTGACACTTGACGTGAACCTGGCGAAGGCCTCCCTTATCTTATCGAACAACTCACATACCCTTGGCCTGCTGCCTGGCCTGCGCGGCGGCGACCGCCTGCTGAATGACGGCCTCGTACTGCCCCTGCAGTCGCTCCACCTCGCTCAGCCTCCTCGCCACCTCGTTTATAGCCCTGGTTATCTCGCTCTCCTCCTCGCTGAGCAGCCTGAGGCCCTCGGACACGTCTACCTTTGCGTACACCTCAGCGCCAAGGTGGACTATGACCTTGTCCCTGCTCTGAGGCTTGGCCTCTACGAGGGCGACGTAACCTGTCGAGAGCGGGAAGAGGATTGGCGCGTCCGGCGCTGACTTAACTATTGCGTCGATCCCCTCCTTGGCCCTTGATATAAGGTCCCTTTCAGCGACGAGCTGGTTAAGGAGGTCCCTTAGCCTTGAGGCCTCCGCCCTTATAATGTCCAGCTGGGCCACGAGCTCATCCAGCGTTACGACCCGTTTCTGACCTTCCTGGGACAATTACATCACCCGGGTTGCCTGGGAGAGGGACTTGATGTGGAGGTCGTCAACCTCCTCAGGGCTCACCTCGGTTATTGATGTTATCCTGATGTGCCTTCTCTTAAGCTTGTGGTGGCTGCCGAGCTCTGAGAGGACCTTCTCCACGGCGTCAGAACTCTTAAGGGCCCTGACATATATCGTGAACTTACGCCACTCCGGGAAGCTGTCATGCGACAACATCATTTCGCCTGTTACCTTGAATATCTTGACCTCCCCCTCCAAGGCCTTATCCCTCTAGGCCCGCCTGATGCTGGACTTTAAATTTATAAAGTCAGCCCGAAGGCTCCAGGAGGTAACGAGTATGCCCAAGAAGCGCGAGAGCAGGGGTAGGAGGAAGGGCGACAAGGGCAAGGCCAAGATGATCCAGTGCGACAACTGCGGGAGGCTGGTGCCAGAGGACAAGGCCATTTGCGTGACAAGGATGTACAGCCCTGTCGACCCCCAGCTGGCGGCTGAGCTTGAGAAGAAGGGCGCTATAGTTCCGAGGTACCCCGTGACCAAGTGCTACTGCATAAGCTGCGCCATACACTACGGCATAGTAAAGATAAGGCCTGAGGAGGAGAGGAAGCCAAGGGTAAGCATCTTTTGAGGCGTCACGGCCTTCCGTCTTGGGTTAAGGTCTCAGCCCCCTTCGTTGTGTACGTCCAGGGGGAGGGCCAGCTAGACCTCAGCATCGCCCTGAGGGAGCCGAGGGTACTTGTTGAATACCCGCCAAAGCCAGGAGGAGAGGTTGACGAGATCTCCACCCCCTGCGGCCCCGTTAAGTTCTCTTACACGATTTCGAAGCCTGACCTTTTGGCCAAGGTTCAGGCCCTTGAGGTCTATGCGGGGATAATAGCGAGGAGCGCCCTGTCGTTGTCAATGGTGAGGCTGTGCCTTGGGGGCTCTACCTCCATTTCGGAGGCCGTAAGGCTAGCCCAGGACATGGGCTCAGAGCAGTTGGCCTACGCGATATCGTTAGGGGGTGCCGTAGTTTCGAGGAGGGTAGGGGGCAGAGGCGCCTTCATAGGGAGGTGGCACCTACCCGAAGACCTCGTCGTGGCGCTAGGGCCTGGGGAAGCCCACGGCTCCAGGTATGACGTAGTTGACCTGCTCTCTAAGCTACTAACCCCCGAGTTGACGGAGGTCTGCACCTGTTTTGACGCGAGGCTTGGGGTCAGCGTAACGATAACGCGGGGGACGACGCCTAAGGCGGCGTTCCTAGTAACCCGCTTCGATAACAGGGGGGCGGAGGTCCAGGTCCCTCAGGCTTAGGCCGTCTTTATCTTAGCCAGCTCCTTCCTCTTCGGCCTGAGGTCAGTGCTGTGGCACCTCCTACACTTCTTAGCGCCCGGCGGGTTGTGAGCTCCGCACCTTCTACATATCAGCACGTTGAACACCCTTTCCTGGACTATTCTGATCAGCTCGGGGTCCGTGACGGGCACCTAGGGTCCCTACGACGCCCCTATGGCTTCGTCCTTATAAGCCTTAATAAAAGAGTTTATTAAAAGAAAGCTTTTTTCTGATC
The DNA here is from genome assembly GCA_049977005.1 of Acidilobus sp. Classification (GTDB taxonomy): domain Archaea; phylum Thermoproteota; class Thermoprotei_A; order Sulfolobales; family Acidilobaceae; genus Acidilobus. The sequence continues at coordinate 140,622 of JBMFHE010000003.1, forward strand.
CTACCATCTGTGGGGTGAGTGATAGCATGGCGGCGATCTCGGGCAGGCTCACGATAGGTGAGGAGGCTTACCTAAGGGCTCTGACGGGCAGGCTCGTCGGGAGGGAGCTCTTCAAGGGCTATAACAAGGTGGCAATAATATCATACCCAGACAGGATCTGCGAGTCGGTCGCCGCGGCTGCAGCCGTCGCCTACCTGGAGAGGTTTGGCTACGGGCCCGGTAAGGTTGCGATCTTTGACTACCAGCCAGACGTTGACTCCCTTGCTGAGAAGGTCGTCAGCTGGGGCCCGGAGGCCGTCTACTTGGCCTTCGGCGGCGAACAGAGAATGTCTGACGTGTCAGACATGACTGTCAAGGTCCTGAGGGCGCTCGCCAACAAGGGGTTCAAGGGGGCGCTGCTGATACACGTTAGGGCGTGGCTTGCCACCAAGCAGTTCTCTTCAGTCACGGCTGACCCAAGCCTTAGGTCCTTCCTGAGGTCGCTGAAGGAGATAAGGCTGTTCACAGCGGACGCCAACGCCAAGAAGTTCTTCTTCCACGTGGTCAAGGTCAATGAGGATGGGAGCGTCTCGCTGACAAAGATAGGCGAAGAGGACATAACTGACGAGCACGCCCAGCTCCTTAAGCTCTCCCTGCCGCCAGGATGAAGTAAGGGCGAAACCTGCTAGAGGAAAAGCTGGATTAGGCCTCTTTCACGCATTTTATTTCGGACCAGATGGCCTTCAGGGACCTCTGGATCTGGAAGTACATGAAGGACGACCTGCCGTGGTACTATGAGGTAGCCAATAACCTCAGGCCGGCGAAGTTCCTCATAGCGGACAGGGTCCCAGTAGACTTCTCTGACGACGAAGATCTGCAGACCCTGTGGGGTCGCTTTGACAAGGCGGAGGCGGAGTTCCTCAGGTTGTGGTCTGACGTAAGGTTCAACGATGAGGATATTACGAGGCTTGAGAGGCCCCAGAGGAGCCTGCTCGACCTTCTTTCAGCCATAGCCAGGAAGACGTTAGGGAGGTGCACGTTTTGCGAGTGGAAGTGCAGGGTAGACAGGACGAGGCCCAAGCTCCTTGGGACCTGCATGTTGGACGTGACAACAAGGGTTGCCTCTTTCTTTCATCACCATGGGGAGGAGCTAGTCTTCAGGGGGATATTTGGGTCAGGGACCGTCTTCTTCACCTCATGTAATATGAGGTGTGCATTCTGTCAGAACAGCGACATAAGCAGGGACCGATTCAACGGCGCCGTGTTTACGCCCAACGACCTGGCCTTCGCCATGGTCAAGCTTAGGCTTGAGGGCGCCCACAACATTAACCTGGTTGGCGGGGAGCCGACCCCTCACATACATACGATATTGGACGCCCTGAGGATAGTCGCAAGGAGGGGCCTAAACGTTGAGCCTGACAACTGGGAAGCCGTGGTTAGCGCTAACGCGGACCCGATATATTACCCAATCTCGCCCTCCTTAGCGCTCTACAAGGGCCTCGTCAACTTGCCCATACTCTGGAACAGCAACTTCTACATGACGGCAGAATTCACAAGGCTGCTCCGTGTTGTAGTTGACATATGGCTGCCCGACTTCAAGTTCGGCAACGACCGCTGCGCGATAAGGCTGTCGAGGACTCCCTTTTACGTCAGGACGGTGACCAGGAACCTTAAGTTGGTGTACGACTGGGGCGAGGACATGGTCATCAGGCATCTCGTGATGCCAAACCACGTTGAGTGCGACACGAAGCCGGTGCTGGACTGGATATCTAAGAACACCCCTAGGGTGTGGGTCAACATAATGGACCAGTACAGGCCTGAGGCTCTCGCTGACCCGTCATCGCCACAGTTTGACCCTAGGTACACCGACATAGCGAGGAGGCCCAGGCCCGAGGAGATAAAGGAGGCCTATGAGTACGCTAAAAGGCTTGGCATAAAGTTCGACCTTGTAAGCCTTGAGAGGTTCTACGGATAAGCGAAGTGATGGTGGGCCCGGGGGGATTTGAACCCCCGACCGCCCGGTCTCTGACCTGGCTGTTATCAGCCGGGCGCTCCACCGAGCTGAGCTACGGGCCCTTCAGGTGTTAAGCCCTCCTTGAGGATATAAAAAACCTTCCACGGACCCTAGCCGTGAGCAAAGATGTCGGACAGCGTTGAGAAGACTATAAACGATATCGAGAACGTGGTCAGGGAGGCGGACGAGAGGCTCAGGAAAATAGACCTTGCCAGAGAGGAGGCGGTCAAGATAAGCAGGGACGTAATAAGGCTGAGCGGCTACAGCATTACGTTCCTCCACAAGGGTGAGCTGGAGAAGTCCAAGGAGGCTCTCGACCAGTGCGAGGCCCAGGTGAAGAGGCTCATGGAGGTGGTTTCGCCCTACCCGGAGCTGATGTATTCAGGGCTGATCTATAACGCCCTCAGCGAGTACGTCGAGGCCAAGGTCTTCTTTTCAATAGCCACCGAGAGCAGGGTGCCCTCATTCACTGACCTGGGCGTTCACCCAGTCCCATACCTTCAGGGCCTCGCTGACGTGGTGGGCGAGCTGAGGCGCAGGGCCCTGGACAGGATCGCGAGGGGGGACCTTGAAGAGGCCAAGAGGTCCCTTAGCCTGATGGAGGCCATCTACAACGCTTTGAGGGGCCTTGACTACCCCGACGCCGTGCTGCCGAATGTGAGGCATAAGGTTGACGTGGCGAGGGCCCTCATCGACTCAACCAAGGCAATGATTGTCGACATAGAGTCAAGGGAAAGGCTCATGAAAGCGCTTGCTCAGCCGCGCTCCTAGGTCAGCCGGAGCTTTCCTTATACCCTCCGTTGGCGGTAAACAATAATGGGACAGAATGACAGGCGCTGCCGAACTCCCCCTGCACGATGGGCACGTGCCGCCGAGCCTACTGAGGATTATGAGGCAGCTCTCGAGCTCCATCGTCAAGGTTATAATTGATGAAAGGGGGCCCGACCAGTTCGTTAGGGCCCTCTCGGACCCCCTATGGTTTCAGGCGTTCAACAACGTGATAGGGATGGACTGGGACAGCAGCGGCAGCACTACAGTCGTCCTGTCGGTGCTAAAGGAGATCAGCTGGTCTGAAGATATGGGCTTTCTCGTCCTTGGGGGAAAGGGCAGGAGGATGCTGCAGCTGAAGGACGAGACCAAGGAGGCCGAGAGGAGGCTTGGCATAGACTCTGAAAGGCTGTTCAGGTTCAGCAAGGTTTCCGCGAGGGCCGCCTCAACGTTCCTCCAGGACGGTTACGACACTTACGTCCACGCGCTCATAGCGTCAGAGGGCGGCGAGCTAGTCGTGATCCAGCAGGGGATGAACCTGGCCGCCCGCATGGCTCGGAGGTACCACATAGACAAGGAGTCTATCGAGGAGCCCTTCAGCGGGGTCGCTGGGGTAAAGGGCAACGTGACCTTAAACGCGACCGCGAGGGAGAGCAGGGAGGCGAGGAAGGCCTACCTCGATATAATAGCCGAGGGCAAGGAGAGGTTCCTCAGGCTCCTTGCTGAGGCCAATGCTGCCGTCGGGGCCCCATCCCTCTTAAGGTACATAGAGGGCGGCGTTAAGGTAAGCCCGCCCAGAGCCTACTACAGGCCACTTATGCCATCAAGGCAGTTCCTGAGGATGGTCGAGCAGCTCTTCACTTCTCAGCCCAGCACCGAGGAGGAGCTCGTGGTGGCGCCGGGGCTCGGTCCAAAGGTCGTCAGGGCCCTGGCCTTAATAGCTGACGTAATCTACTCCGTACCGACGTCAGTGAGGGACCCAGTAACTATATCGCTTGACCCGTTCGCCTACGCGTACGCTGTCGGGGGAAAGGACGGGGTCCCCTACCCCTACGACCGGGAGACCGCGATGAAGGTCATAGAGTACCTTAGGCAGGCCCTTGAGGAGGCTAGGGTCGGGAACGCCGTCAAGTTGGCCGCCATGGCGAGGCTGAGGGCCATGGCAACCCGGCTGGGGGAGACTCTTTGAGGATCCTTCACGTCAGCGACGTCCACTGCGGCTCGGAGATCTTGTCGTCGGTGCTGGCGAACGAGACCTACGACCTGGCGGTGGTCAGCGGGGACTTCGTATGTCTCGACGCAACTGACGTCTTAGAGCCTTACAAGGAGAGGGTTCTAGCGGTAACGGGCAACATGGACGACGTCTCTATTAGGAGGAGGCTGCTGTCAATGGGGGTCTTGATGGATGGGAGGTCCCGTGAGCTGCAGGGCCTCCGGTTCGGCGGGATAGGCGGCATAGACCCAAGGGCTGACATAGCTGCGCTGAGGACCGACTTAGGGAACCACAGGTTAGACGTCCTTGTGACGCACCACCCACCTCATGGGGTCCTCGATAGGACTTATCTCGGCGTTAGGATAGGGCTCAGGGACTTAAGGGACTTCGTCGCGGCCGTCAGGCCAAGGCTTCACCTATTCGGCCACGTACATGAGTCGCCAGGCCATCAGGTCTTCGGAAGCACGCTTGCCGTTAACCCAGGCCCCCTGTTCCAGGGAAGGTACGCAATAATAGACCTCTCAGGTGACAGCCTAAAGGTCGAGCTAAGGAAGCTCTAGCTGTCAGGACCCCACGTACTTGACCTTGATCGTCCTAGTCCTCGGCCCGTCCATCTCTACCAGTAGGACCCTCTGCCAGGTCCCGAGCCCCAGCCTGCCGTCCTCGACAGGGAGGCACTGAGAGAACCCAATGAAAACCGAGGTCAAGTGGGCGTGAGCGTTATCATCGATGAGGTTATGCCTCCACGGGCCTTCCGGCTTAAAGAGCTCCTTAGCGGCGTCAACGATGTCCTGCATTAGCCCCTGTTCAGCTTCATTAACGGTAAGGGCGGCCGTCGTGTGCGGGACGCTGATCAGGGCCACGCCGTCCGTGGCTCTAATTGATGTAAGCCACCTCTGTATCTCGTCAGTAACGTCGATTACCTCAAATCTCTTTGAGGTCCTAACCGTGAACGAGAACCTCTCGATCCTCAACAGGCCCACCAAAAATAATTGCGGCCTGAGGGCTATGAAAGCTTGAGGCTAAATTGAGGCCCTACACGATAGTCTTTTCCACGGAGACCGTCGATGGAAGGATAGCCGACCCAACCGGCTTCTCAAGGCTTAGCTGTGATGAGGACTTCAGGCTCCTTCATGAGCTCAGGGCTTGGGCGGACGGCGTGATGGTCGGGGCGAGGACAGTCATGCTCGATGACCCCCTGCTTAACGTTAGGCTGACGGTGGGCAGAAACCCGGTCAGGATAATCTTGGACGGTAACCTCAGGGTGCCGCCTAGCTCGAGGGTCTTTTCAATACCTGGACGATCAATAATAATAACCAAAAGGGGTCACCAGAGGGAAAAGATAAACTCCTACGTATCAAGGGGGATCAACGTTATTGAGACAGGGACCGCGTCCGAGGTCGACCTTGTCGAGGCTATGAACATCCTTTGGGAGAGGTTCGGGATCAGGAGGCTCCTCGTAGAGGGTGGGGGGTCAACGACGTTCAGCCTCCTGAGGGAGGGGCTCGTTGACGAGCTGTGGGTGACAGTCTCGCCTTTCGTCTTTGGGGCAGGCACGCCGATCGTTAATGGCGATCCAGGGGGCGTCAGGGTGAGGCTCTACCTGAGCTCATACAAGGTCATGTGCGGTGGCTGGGTCAACCTGAGGTACGTAGTGCTGGACAGAAGGCCGTTGAACTCTTAGCCCGTCTAATCCTGCCTAATAGATGAGCCCTTTGTAGGCCTCTATGTAAAGCGGGTCCTTCTTGATCCTCAGGATGTACTTCGACCTGTCGTACTTTTCCCCAGGGTTGAAGGTCTTGAGGGATTCCTTGGGCAGCTCGGCCTTCTTGTACTTAGCCTGTATGTAGTCCCTGTAGAGGCTCTCTAGGACGTTAAACGTGCAGAAAGGTATCACCCTTCCGTCGGGGAGCGTGTAATGTATGTTGCACCTCCTCACCCTCTCAACGTCGTAGTTGTACAGGTCCATGAAGTGCATCATCCCTATGAACAACATCTTGTAGTGCAGCTGCCCTAGGGCCTCATAGTTTCTCTTAATCAGTATGCTCCTCAACAGCTTTGAAAAGCTAAGCTCCTTTGGCATCTTCTCCTCATCGACGAACTTCCTGAGGTCAATGAGCCCCTTCAGTAAGGCCAGCTTCTTGAACCTAGAGTCCTCGATGTTGAACCTCTCCTCATCGAGGTACTCTATGAAGCCCTCTACGTCGAAGAAGTCGGCCAGGGGGACGAACCTGGTCGGGATGCCGTCGGGCCCCCTCTCGACGAACACGTAGTTAGCTGCGCCGCACATAGGGTGGTTTGCCATGCAGAACTGCTCGCTGCCGACCGCAGCCTCAACGAACTTGGCGAACTTGGCTGCGACAGGTATGGGGTACCAGGTGTACCTACTTATCTGGCCGTCGGTCTGCTCCTCAATGCCCTTAATTGCGTCAGCTATAGTCACCCTCATCTTCTCCCTCTCGCTCTTCTTGAGCTGCCCCGTCAGGCTGACCGGCTGGAAGTTAACGGCCCTCACTATGTCCATGTTCTTGCCGGCGAACTTAAGTATAAGGCCCATCTCGTTGAAGTTCATGTTCTTGATCAACGTAGGCACGAGCACAACGCTGGTCATGTTGGCCTTCCTGAACACCTCGAAAATGTATGGAATCTCCCAGTGGTTCTTCGGGTTCGCCTTCGGCGTAACGCCGTCAAAGCTCAAGTATACGGTGTTGACGCCTGCCTCCCTCAGCTGCCTTGCGTAGTTGATCGCGGCCTCTGGGTTATTGAAGTACATCTCGGCGAACTTTATCCCTTCTGTGTTGAGCTGGATGTGCCTGACGCCCTCCTCCTTTAACATCTTGACTATCTCGACAAGGTCGTCGCGCATCGTGGGCTCGCCTCCGGTGATCTGAACCGCCAGCGTCACGCCCTGCTTCTTGACCTGCCTTATCTGATACCTCAGGAGTTCGATGCTGGGCTCATAGATGTACCCAGCCCTCTCGGCGTAGAAGAAGCAGTAGTAACAGCTGAGGTTACACCTGTTCGTCACCACAAGGTTGACGAGCGCCGTGTGGTTCTCATGCATTGAGCAGAGGCCACAGTTGAACGGGCACGGCGCTGAGAGCTGGACGTACGCCTTTACCCTGCCTGCGCCCTTGCCGGTCTCCTCGTATTTCATCATCTTGTGGTAGAGCTCAGCGTCGCCATAGTAAAGCTCCTCGAACTCCCCGTGCTCTGGGCAGACCTTCCTGATGTATACTTTGCCGTCCCTCTCCAGGATCCTTGCCGGTAGGAGCCTCATGCATACTGGGCAGAGGCTTGTGGTGTAGTTTAGGTGCCTCTCACCATCCCTGAGGGGCGGGATGGGGCCACCTATGGGTATCTTCCTCTCAGCTATCTCAACGTATGCCCTATCGCCCTCCCTGATAAGCCTCGCCGGGGATGGTAAGATCAGGTGGCCCTCCACGTCACGTTTACTTATCTGGGTTACGGCCAAACGTCTAAACCTCCTACGTCCTCTCTTCTGCTCTCTTTTATAAGCTTGTGCAAATATATTAGGTTTTAGCCTTAGAACTAGGGGCTTATCGAGGTTCCGCAGGGAAAAGGTGCAGTATTATTAAGCCCTGGCCCTATAGGAGCTGGGTCCAGCTTGTCCGGCAACGAGCTGTGGCAGGAGCTCTCAAGGGCCCTTGACGAGAGGGCGGCCACGTTAGAGAAGATCCTAAAGGAGTTCATCGTAGACGTAACGTCATCAAACCTGCAGGACCTCCTCGCCAAGAACAAGGTGGTATTCCTTTACTTTACTGCGGAGTGGTGCGGCCCCTGCGTCAACTTCTTCAAGACGTATAAGGAAGTCGCTGTTGAGAACATATCGCCGGGCGTCGTCTACGGCAAGGTTGACGTAGACGCTGCCTACAGCGTGGCTGACAAATACAAGGTGAGGCACATACCGTCCATTTTGATTATAGTCGACGGTAAGGTCATGGACACCGTCGTGGGGTCGGTCTCAAGGCAGGAGCTGGAAAGGAAGGTGAAGGCTTACGTCGCCCTCGCGAGGGGCCAACAGGTCAACGACGTCAGTGGGACGCGAGGTCAATAGCCTCCTCGACGTCAAGTATCTTTACGCCCACAGCTGACGCCACGTTGGACATGAGGTCCTTTACGGACTTGATGACCTCAAGGAGCCTCGCGGGGGTAAGGGCCTGTGCGTAGGCCCTGACCTTAAACTCGGTGCCGCTTGGCCTCATTAAGATCCAGGAGCGATCATCGGCCTGAAGCCTTACGCCGTCAATCTCAAGCCTGTCAACGACTTTGGCTGGGCTCAACGCCTTCTCAAGCTGGGCTACGGCCTCCCTGTATAGCAGCTCTCTCTCGCGCGGCCCAGCCACGACGAACGAGAGCCTGGCGCTGGGGTAGCTCGGCATCTTTGAGAAGGCCTCGTGGAACGTAGTCCCCCTCGACATGATTTCGTCGACGACGACCAGGGCCTGGTATATTCCGTCAGGCCAGGGCCCCCAGGCGGGCTCAATGTACTTCCAGGGCTCGGCGGCCATGAGGGCATCAGGAGTGGAGGCCAGGTACTCGTGAAGCCTGCCGAGAGGGGCCCTCAGCAGCTTCCCGTTGCTCTCCTCAACGACCTCCTCTACCTCATACCCTACGTCGACGGAGACTATGATCGAGCCCTTGTGGTCCCTCAGCGCCCTTTCCGCGAGCAGGGCTATTACGAGGTCCTGTTTGACGAACCCGTACCCCCTCAGAACTATGGCGAGCCTGTCCGCGTCCCCATCGTGGGCAAGCATGGCCTCAGCGCTAGTGGCGTCAAGGACAGGCATCAGGTTCTGCAGGACGTCAGGTCTAGGCTCAGGAAGCCTGCCCGGGAAGGTGCCGTCGAGGTTGCAGTTCACGGTCACCACCTTCCCGATCCCTGCCTTACGGAGAAGCTTGGGGGTGACTATGCTCGCGGCGCCGTTTGCGCAGTCCACTATAAGGCGAGGCCTTTCGGCCCTCTTCCACTTAGACCTGTCAATAGACTGAACGGCGTCATTTATGTACGATTCGATGGCCGACGGCTCGAGAAGGTACGAGCCGGTCTTACTCCACTCCACCTCTGAGTAGCTGCCTAGGGACCTCTCGATGACTTCCTCCTCGGCCCTGAAAAGCTCCATGCCGTTGGCCTTGAACAGCTTTATGCCGTTGTCGGCCGGCGGGTTGTGGCTGGCAGATATCGAGGCGCCGAGGACTGACCTTGACCTCTTCACTTCATATGCTATTACGGGAAGGGGGGCCTCGCCTATCAGTATCACGTCCAGCCCGCCAGCCATGAAGCCGGCCGCCGACGCAAAGGCGAGGAGGGGGCTCGTGAGCCTTGGGTCGTAGCCTACGACAGCGCTCCCCACGTTCTTAGCGATGACGTTTGCGGCCGTCAGAGAGATGTCATAAACAAGCCTTGGGTTAATGCGTGACGGGTAAGGGCCCCTTGCGCCCGCTGTCCCGAAAAGCGGCAGAGCTCTTCCCCAAATCTGTTGGGGAGGCCAAGTTATATACTTGAAGCCCCTTCATCTCAAGGGGCGGCTTAAACCTGGAGGTCTCCGCCGTTCACTTCAGGGGGACGGCGGGGCACTTGGCCAGACCAAGCAGGTCTCCTATGCTCTTAGGCTTTATACAGACGACCCCTGTGTCCTCGTCTACCTCTATTGTGAACTCTCGACCCCACCTCTCCACGACGTGCTTCTTGACGTAGAGGTTTATGGGCAGGGTATAGTAGTCGTACTCATACACCTTGGAGCCTACCTCCTTTCTCCCCCTAATTTCCTTAACCTTGACGTGTCGGACCTTCACTGCACATCACCATGTTCTTTTTAGAGAATAGTATGGGTTAAACGCTTTTCACCGAGCGCTGGGAATTCCTGATAAATACTCCCTTAATGTGGATAATGGCGTGAGTGACAGGTAGTAAGCTGAGGGCTTATGTCCGGGATACCCTTAGTGCACGGGTGGCCATCTGCACGAAGCTTATTTTTCCTGGACGGCTTTGGCTTTTGGGACCTTAGGTGAGGGAACCCAGGATATACGTCGCCAAGGAGTCCGAGATACTGAGCGGGGATGCGACGGACATATACTTCAAGAGGACTCAGGAGGCCCTGAGGGCGGCAGGCCTCGATAAGGTCAGGGTAAGGATGGAGGTCCACCTCTACGGCAACCCGCCCGGCGGTGAGTGGGCGGTCTACGCAGGCCTCGAGGAAGCCCTAGCGATAATGAAGGGCAAGCCGTTCACCGTCTACTCCCTGCCTGAGGGAACTCTGTTCAGAAGCAAGACGCCGCTGATGCTAATCGAGGCCCCCTACGTGGACTTCGCCCCCTTTGAGGCCGCGATCTTAGGCGTGCTTAGGTTCGAGAGCAGCATAGCGACCAAGGCGGCGAGGGTAAGGATAGCTGCCGGCGACAAGCTCCTGCTGTTCTTCGGCCTAAGGGCCCTTCACCCTGCCGTGTTCCCAGCGGCCGACAGGGCAGCCTATATAGGCGGGGCGGACTCCGTCAGCGGGGTCCTCTCTGAGAAGTACTTGGGCCTTAAGCCTCAGGGGACTATGCCTCACGCCTTCATAATAACCGTCGGCGATCAGAGGAGGGCGTGGAGGCTCTTCGCTGACGTCTTCGGCGGAAAGGTGAACGTCACCGCGCTCGTGGACACGTTTGATGACGAGAGGAACGAGGCGCTAATGGCCGCTGAGGAGCTTCGCGATAGGCTGTGGGGGGTGAGGCTTGACACGCCCTCGAGCAGGAGGGGCAACATGAGGGACATAGTCGAGGAGGTCAGGTGGACCCTGGACCTCCACGGTTACAGGCACGTCAAGATAATAGTTAGCGGGGGCCTTGACGAGGAAGAGATTAGGTCGCTCCGTGACGTGGTAGACGGGTTTGGAGTTGGAACGTCCATAGCTATGCCCCATAGCGTCGACCTAAGCATGGACATAGTTGAGGTCAATAGAGGGTCCGGCTGGGAGCCCATTTCTAAGAGGGGGAAGATGCCGGGCGCCAAGATGGTCTACAGCTGCGGCCCGCTTCAGCACATAGTGGTCCCATGGAGCTCTGCGCCGCCCGCCTGTCCCGATGGCAGGAGACCCGAGCAGCTGATGGTCAAGTACATGGAGAACGGGGAGCTCGTTCGCGACCTGCCAAGCATCGACGAGATCAGGTCCTATGTGATAAGCCAGCTGAAGGGGCTCGGGCTCCTAAAGTGAGGCGTCTTGCTTAAGGTTAGGGGGCCCTCGAGGGTCTCCGCTATAAGGGCAGCACTCTACGGCCTATCGCTCCTAGTAAACATTGGGACGAGCGTTATTCTTGCCCGAAGGCTCGTGGCTAAGGACTACGCAGCTTACCAGTTTGCGACGAAGAGGATAATACAGTACGCGTCGATACCAATGTCATTCTTTGGCCTATGGGCTTACAGGTACCTTGTCACCAGGAAGAGGGGGGCCTTTGGGGCCCTGCTCACGCTCTTGCTGATAAGCGTCATCATCTCCATACCCCTCGGAGTTGTGCTGGAGCTGAAGGAGGCGAACGTTAGCTTCCTGTCCGCCTCACTCGCCGCCCTCGTACTTGTAAGTCAGAACGTCTACTTCACGGCGACGAGCGCGCTAGACGCGCTTCGCCCCGTCAGGAGGGCCCTGCTCTCACTGGTTTACAGGGTGCTCTACTTCGCGTCCGTGGCCGTAGCGCTCTACCTTGCCACGCCAAGCCTTGAGCACGCCTTTGAGGCCACGGTGGCCTCCCTAGTTATGGGGGCTGGGCTGGGGGCCCTATGGCTGCGCGACCTTATAACGAGGCATGACCTTGAAGGGGCCTCTGAGACCCTTCTCGAGTGGGCTAAGACTTCAAAGCCCCTGCTGATAAGTTACGTGATAGGGTTCCTCGCGTCCCTGGACGCCCTCGTGGCCTATGAGCTTGCGGGCGACCTAGTGGTTGCCGCGTTCTTCATAGCTGCCGCCGTCGCGACGCTGGTGAGGGAGGCAGCCAACAACGGCCTCTCTTACCTTCACCAGTACGTCCTGAGGACTGGTGACTTCGAGGGGGCCGCGAGGGCGATTTATATCGTTATGATAGCAGCGTCTCCGTTCCTCCTCTACGCGGCAGCTCACCCCGTTTACGTGATCTACGTGTTCAACCCAGTTTACTCCTGGTCCTCAGAGGCCACGAGGATCTTCATGGTAGTGGCCGTGATAGAGATATTCAACGCAGGCGTGGCCAACATGGCCTACGGGTCGATAAGGGAGGTGGGGCCTGAATCTATCCCTGCGTTTACGAGGCTGAGCCTGCTGACGTCGCTTCCGTCAGCCGTTTACCTCGCTACGTTGGCCGGGCTTCTGGTCACGCTTCACGGCCTCGGTCTTGGCATGCTTATCTTGGGGTGGGCCATAGCCTACGGGATCAGGTTCGTCATGTCGACGGTAATCACTTATAGGCTCCTTATACCTGGCGAGGCTAAGAAGGCGATAGCCGGTTACCTGGGCAAGCTCGGCGCTTTCCTTGCGGTGTCAGCGGCGTTGGCTGTCTTAATCGCCCCCTTCAGCGCCCCCAGGAAGGGGATAATATCATCGATCGCCGTTCTCGCCCCGCCAGGACTTCTATACCTTGCCGTGTACTTCTCATTCATAGTCCTCGCTGACAAGGATGTAAGGCGGTCCGTCAGGGGCCTAGCCTCTCAAATATTATTCTCCGGGCCTATCGGCGCCCCCGAGTGAACGAGATGCCTGAGAGCACCGACATAATTAAGGCCCAGTATGACCTAGCTCAGGACCCATTCTCAGCCGTGGTTCCCCCAATATACCTCAGCGTGGCCTACAGCTACGTAAGCGACGATGAGGCAAAGCTAGATGATAGGGGTGTCGTGGTCAAGTACTCTCGGGAGGAGAACCCGACCCTCAGGCCCTTCGAGAGGGCCCTAGCCGAGCTTGAGGGAGGTCACGAGGGTCTAGCCTTCAGCTCAGGCATGAGCTCAAACGCCACGACGCTGATGGCGTTGCTGAGGAAAAATGTGAAGGTTCTAGCGTTAATGGAGATGTACAGCACCACAATTCAGCTGCTTGAGCACATGGTTCAGCTGGTCGGAGGAACCCTTAAGCTGGCCTTCCCTACCACGGAAAGCCTCGTCAATGAGATGAGCGGGGAAAGGTATGACTTAGTCTTCATCGAAGTTATGACAAACCCGACCCTTAAAGTAATTGACGTTAGGGAGGTCGGTCGCCTGGCAAGGGATCAGGGCGCCAAGCTAATAGTTGACAACACGTTCACAACGCCCCTACTCGTGAGGCCTATACGTCATGGGGCGCAGGTCGTAATTCACAGCGCCACCAAGTATCTCGCCGGCCACAACGATGTGGTTGGCGGGGTGGCAGTTACGACAAGCGAGGACTTCGACCTCCTGTGGGAGTGGAGGCGGGTGCTTGGGACAGCCATGTCGCCGCTCGAGGCCTACCTCTCTTACAGGGGACTGAAGACGTTACCGTTGAGGTTCGAGAGGCAAAGCAGAACCGCGCAGGCCCTCGCTGAGTTCCTGCGCGATAACTCTAAGGTGAGGGTCGTCCACTACCCTGGCCTCAAGGACGACCCATATCACGAGGTTGCGGAGAGGCTCTTTGAGAGGAGGCTTTACGGGGGCGTGCTCTCGTTTAGCGTGAAGGGAGGTGTCGAGGAGGCTAAGAGGGTCCTGAGGTCCCTCCGCCTGGCGAGGGCAGCGCCGAGCCTTGGGGGAACAGAGACCCTGGTCACCATACCCGCCCTGACGGCGGCCAGCCACATACCGCCTGAGGACAGGAAGGCGCTCGGCATAGAGGACTCGCTGATAAGGGTCTCGGTAGGCCTTGAGGACACTGACGACATAGTTGAGGACTTCGGGAGGGCGCTAGGCTCGCTAAGCTAGAGTCCCAGTTATAGCTTCCCGCGGCCCTAAACACCAATAGGAAACGCGAGATTGACCATAGAGAGACTCTCGACGGGGGTTCCAGGAGTCGACAGGATGTTAGCTGGCGGCATACCTAGGGGCTTCTTCGTAGCCGTCGTCGGGGAGCCGGGCACCGGCAAAACCGTGTTCTCCCTTCACTTTGCCTGGGAGGGCGTTAAGGAGGGGGACAAGGTCATCTATGTGACGACCGAGGAGAGCAGGGAGAGCATCATAAGGCAGGCGGAGATGTTCGGCATGAACCTTGGCAAGGCTGTCGACGACGGCAGGGCAATCATAATTGACGCCCTTCTCAAGTCGCAAAGCGATGAGTGGTCGCTCGAAGACGTTGACGTTGAGAGCCTCGTGAACAAGGTCATAGAGGCCAAGAAGAAGCTCGGCTATGGGAGGTCAAGGCTAGTTATAGACAGCATGAGCACGTTTTGGCTCGATAAGCCGGCAATGGCTAGGAAGTACAGCTACGCGGTCAAGAGGGTCCTTTACAAGTGGGACTTCACCGTGCTCATGACCAGCCAGTACGCAATAACTACGTCTAGCGCGTTCGGCTGGGGCCTTGAGCACGTGGCCGACGGCATAATCAGGTTCGGAAGGAGGATAGTTAACGGTGAGCTGAAGAGATACATCCTCATTGAGAAGATGAGGCAGACGCCTCACGACCTGAGGGTTCACTATATAGACATAGTCGACGGCAGGGGGCTCGTGATATTGGAGCCGGCCGAGTTCACGAGGGAGGACCTGTCATTGCCTGAGGAGGTCAAGAGGAGGATCAGGGAGTCAACCAAGGAGACCCGCCTTTGAGCTAGGCTAACACGTAGGGGGTATGTTTAAAAAGTCCCCCGATGCTGGGGGTAATGGTGTGTATGTGATGACAAGAAACATAGTGGTCAGGGAGCTCTCGCAGCCGCCAGTTGAGCAGACTCAGGTCGAGCTCGTCGAGAGGAAGGGCCTCGGGCACCCAGACTACATAAGTGACGCCGTGGCCGAGGAGGCCAGCAGGCAGCTGAGCCTCTATTACAAGGATAGGTTCGGGGCGATAATGCACCACAACCTTGACAAGGTTCTGCTCGTAGGCGGTCAAGCGAGCCCTAAGTGGGGAGGCGGCGACGTGCTTCATCCCATCTACATCATAGTGTCAGGCAGGGCCACGACCGAGGTCAGGACGTCGTCAGGTATAGAGGAGGTGCCCGTCGGGAGGATCGTACTTAGGGCCGTGAAGGATTGGATCAAGAGGAACCTCAGGTTCCTTGACCCCGAGACCCACGTGGTCGTTGACTACAAGATAGGCAAGGGCAGCGCAGACCTCAGGGGCATATTCGAGTCGAGAACCGCTTCGCACAGGGCGAACGACACAAGTTTCGGCGCTGGCTTCGCGCCGTTCACGACGCTCGAGAGGCTCGTCTACGAGACGGAGCGTACCCTGAACAGCCCAGAGTTCAAGTCCAGGGTCCCTGCGTCAGGGGAGGACGTGAAGGTGATGGGCCTCAGGACCGGAAAGACCATAGACTTAACGATAGCGAACGCCATAGTGAGCAGGTTTGTGAGGGATAAGGACGAGTACATGAGCGTCAAGGATGAGATTAAGGAGAAGGTGCTGGATCTGGCCTCTAAGATAGCCCCTGACTACGACGTCAGGGTTTACGTGAACAACGGCGACATACCTGAGGAGGAGGTGTTCTACATAACCGTCACGGGGACTAGCGCTGAGCACGGTGACGACGGCGCGACCGGCAGGGGCAACAGGGTCAACGGGCTCATCACGCCGATGAGGCCCATGAGCCTCGAGGCGGCGGCCGGCAAGAACCCCGTCAATCACATAGGGAAGATCTACAACGTCGCCGCCCTTGAGCTGGCCCAGATGATCTATGCGAAGGTCCCCAACATAAAGGAGGTATACGTAAGACTGCTCGGACAGATAGGCAGGCCAATTGACGACCCGCTGATAGCGGACGTGTCGCTGATTATGGAAAATGGGGTCCAGCTGACCAGCAACGTCAAGGGTGAGATCTCGTCTCTTGTGGACGAGTACTTGGCGAGGCTGCCCGAGCTGACCGAGAAGTTCCTCAGAGGCCAGGTGCAGCTCTTCTGAGGCCCCTTCGACGTTAAGTAGAAGTCTTAAAAGAGGGCCCCTGGCCAGCCCTGCTACGCCTATACTCGTCTAGCAGGCGCTGGAGCAGCTCATCGTGTAGCTTAGACCTTAGCCTCCGTCCCTCGCTGGCCGCGTCCTTTAAGGCCGCGCTATCGACCAGCATGATGTCGTCCAGCTCAACTACTCTATACTTGTTTATGTTAAGCACAGGGACCCCCTTAGACCTAAGAGCTTCAGCGAGGGGCACGTCGACGTCGCGTAAAAGGACTGACGCCCCAGCCTTAGCGAGCCTCTCGACGGCCTCAGCTTCAAAGTTTGGCCATCGCTCGACAAATACCAACTCGTCCGGGGCCAGAGGGCCGAACTGGGCCTCGGACCTCCTGATCTCCTGGACTCTAAGCTCCGGTAGTCTCCTAACCACTACAAACTCGCCGGTCCTGACCAGTATGAGGGCCCTCCTCAGGGCGTCTAACTTATCCTCCAGCGCCTTCGCCCTCTCCTGGGCCTCCCCCAGCAGGGCCTTCGCGCGCTCGGCCTCAGCCCTAAGCCTGGCGATCTCAGGGTCCTTCATGAGCTCGATCTTGAGCTCCCTCTTCATGGACTCAAGCCTCCTCTCGGCCTCGTCCAGCCTAGCCCTAAGCTCCTGTACCTCCCTCTCAAGGGCTATCTTCTGGGCCTCGAGGAGGGCGACCCTGTCCTCGTCACAGCCCTTCGGTTGCTCACGCCTGTCGACTTGCTGGCCTACGGTCCTCTGGGGCGACACCTCGCCTATCAGCTTCTCTATCTGCCTCTCAATCGCGTCGGCAAGCGCGACGCCCCTTATTATGTCGGCCTTGACCTCCTCGACGTCGATGTCTATGTTCAGCGTGGATATGTAGCTCTCCACCTGTGATAGCTTTGACTTAAACTCGAGGTAAGCCTTGAATGCGGCCGCTAAGGAGTCCCTCTCGTGGGGGGTCCTTGGCCTTAGCTCAGACCCCTCGGTCGCCTTGTTCGAGAGCTCCTCCTTCTCAGCGACCGTTAGGTCATAGTTGGGCGTGAAGAGCTGGGCCCCAAGCTGCGCGGCGAGCTTCCTAACGAGCTCAGGTGGGTCCTTAACGTCTGTAGCCACGAGGATCGGCTTTCCAAGTTTCGAGATCACGCTGATGATCTCACCCCTATCGACCTCTTTGTAGCTGCCAAGGTGCAGGACCCTCCCATTAACGTCTATTACGGCGAGCCCTGCCGTCATGCCTGCGTCAATGCCGACGATTATTGGCCTGAGCGTGAGGGCGCCTTCCTTGTCACCAAATACGAGCTCACCCTCGTACTTCGTCTCAACTCTGACCACGTAGTCAACGCCCCTGTGGGGTTTGACGAGGCCTACTAGGCGCTCCCTTGGGGCGTACACTATGAAGGTCGCTGACTCGATGCCGCCCTCGCCTGACCTATAATATACGTCGTAGTCTATGTTGGCCTTCTCTAGTTTCTCTCTTATCCTCTCCGCCGCTAACCTCACCGACGCCCTGACCCTTCTCTGATACCTTGACTGGCTCCAGCCACCTCCGCTGCCCGTGTGGCCCTTAGTTACGTAAATGTACGTCTTCTCCCTGGTGAAGCCGACCTTCTGCCCCTTCCCCCTAGCCGCGATGGCGGCTGCGATGAAGGCCGTCCTGGTGGGGCTCGGCTTCTGAGAGCTGATGTCGAGGCCAACCCTTCTCGCGGCCTCCCTTATGTCGACGAATCCGTCCTCGGTGGCCGTGACTTGAACTAGGGCAGTCCCTGGGGGGAGAAGGGAAAGGAGCCTTGAGAGCCCCTGGGTCGAGCCGCCGGGAGCCAGCTCGAACACGTTGTCAACGGCTATAGCCTTAGGCCTCCTCTCCCAGGCCAGCCTAATTATGCCGGCCAGCGAGACCCCCTGGGCCTTCGCAACGAGTCTGAGGTCCTGGTCAACGAGGGCGACGGAATACCTGGCCTTAGAGATGGCCTCAGGGCTCCCTGACTCAATGTCGACACCCATGTAGAGCTCGGGAGGCGAGGACATCAGGCTACCCTTCCTCCACCTCCCTCAGCAGGTCCTCAGCGCTAACGTCCAGTCCAAGGGTTTTATTGAAATATGTGGCTATGTTAGCCAGGTCCCTGTAGAGGACCTCCCTTGCAGCCTTGTCGGTCGCATCAACGTACTGGGGCCAGTCGATTACGTAGCCCCTGACTCCGTCAGGGCCCCTGACCACAAGAACGTTATATGCGCTCAGGTCGCCGTGGACCACGCCTGCGCCTTTATAGGCAGACTTCACGGTCAGAATTATGTCGTTGAGTACCGAGAGGGCCTCGTCACGGGTCAGGCCGTTCGCCTTGACTAGCTCGACGCCGTCGACGTATTCAGCCGCCACGGCGTGTATGGCCCTGTCAAAGGGCCTGGGCACCAAGCCCCCAGCCCTTCTGACGCTCATCATGGCCACGAACTCCCTTCCCGCGGCCTCGGCAGCTACGTCATACCACAGGGACCTCCCAACGAGGCTCCTGTACCTCCTGGTCCTGAGCAGCCCCTTGAACGACCTGGTTCCCTCACGATGAAGCTTAAGGGCTACTGGGATGCCCGTCGGAGTCCAGGCCAGGTAAACCTCGCTCTCCTTTCCGACGCCCAGCACGTCACCTATCCTGGCGATAACGCCCCTCTTGGTGAGCTCAGCTATGGCAAGGATATCGAGACCCCTGAAGGTAAGCTGGAACATGTACTCAGACCCTCTCGCCGACCTCAACAGGCCTAGCTCTAGAAGCTTCGAGAGCCTCTGGGCAAGGTCATCGGGGGACCTGTAGTATCTCTCAATTACGCTCAGGGGTATGAACGCGTAAGCGTCGTGGAGCTTCAGCGCTAGCCTCAGCAGGCTTACGTCTCTAGGCTCAACCGCGCTGACCCTATCTGCCAGGGAGAGCATCGGCTAACACTGGCTGCTTCAGGGACCCATACGAGTTGCTCAGGCTTTATTTTAGCTGTTAGGCCTCAATGTATGCTTTAGCCGGATACAAAGAAATATTAACTCCGCACAAATAAACACAAAAAACGATTGAAAAGGGAGGGAGGAACACGGTATGGAGGAGAGCATACCAACAAAGGAGGGGATTTACCCTAGAGGGGACACGCTTTACGCTGTGGGGCCGAGGGCTATAGCTAAGGTTTCCTCGGCCCTCGCCAGCGAGAGCAGGGCGAAGATACTCGCAATCCTTCAGAAGGGGCCCACGGACCTTGAGGACATAGCAATGATGGTTAACCAGAGCAAGGCGAACGTGAGCAGCCAGATAAGGAAGCTTGAGGACGCGGGCATAGTAAAGTCCCGCTACGTGCCTGGTCAGAGGGGCATAAAGAAGGTTGTCGAGCTCACGGTTCGCAAGATAGTGCTGATGATCTCTCCAGCGGTCCCCGAGGCCGGAGAGCAGGCCAAGCCCTCCTAACCCCCTAAGCTTAGGCGAACCTAAGCCGGTCCACAACAACACCATTTAGGCGTTTTGAACTCCTAGGGGCTGTAAAAGACTAGGTAAGGCCTCAGGTCATCCCCCTTCAGCACGGCGACGGACCTCCTCGCGACCTCGACCAGGAGCACCCCGTCCAGTCGGCTCTCCCTCAGCCTCCTTAAGGTCTCGTCAGCCCACCTTTCCCCGAAGAACCTCTTCACGAGCTGAGAGGCGAGCACCAGGTCTTCGTCTGTCGGCGTCGTTAGGAGCACGTGAGGTATCGGAAGCCTGATGTACGAGGGGGTAGCTATGTAAAACTCGTCAGCGAGCGGGGCGTACTTTATGGTCTTGACGATGCTCCTGGCCAACATGTACGTTTCAGCCTCACCTATGAACATAGGAGGGACGTAGCCGGTCTCCACCTCGACAATTACGTCCTTTACATCATTGCTAGCGTAAACGTCAGCATAGTGGATGCCGTCTACCGTATGCTCGAGGTAGACCTGAAAGCCATTCCCCTTAAGCCATGAGCCGACGATCTTTTGCAGAGTCGCGTGAAAGCGCGATACTCCAGCCAGCCTTCGCTCCTCGCCGTCGTTAGGGACCTGCTCGGAGACGTGAAGGCGTCCTTCCGACGTGACCCCTGTCTACCATCAGCATTCAGAATATATTACCTCCATGTCCACGAGGCGAGGGCCGTTTCAAGGAATCAGACGAAGGCACGGTACTACTGAAATAAATGACAGTAAATAATGATCATAAGGGCTGAGGAGGGCCCTCAAAGAACCTTAGACTAGTGAAGTGAGCCCCCTGGCCGCCCTGTAGTTCTTAGAGAACGACGCGATTATGGCCATCAAGATGGACGTTAGGGAGCCTATGTAAAAGACGAGGTTGAACGCGACGGGCCCCGGCTCAGCGAAGAACGTGAGGGCCCTGTTAGGCAACGCTAATTCGGCGAACGCCCTGTATTCAGTCATAAGCGTCGCCGCGACCACGGGACCTGCCGACGCCCCCAGGAACCTGACCATGGTGTTGAAGCCTAGTCCTACGCTCACGCTGTCAGGAGGCATCGAGACCGCCACCATGTTCACTATGGGTATCATTATTGAGACTATGCCTACCCCTGTGATAAAGGAGTCGAGCACGAGGGCCGTGGGGCTTGACCTATCCAAGACGAAGAGGAGGAAGCCGAGCGCCGAGACGAGGGAGCCGTAGACTAGCACAGGCTTCGGGCCAAGCGTTGACGTGGCCGACCCCACGAGGGGGGCTATGAAGACCATGGCGAGGGTCGCCGGCAGAAGGGTTATGGCTGCGCTAATGACTGTGAGCCCGAGCCCGTAGGGAGGCAGCTCCTCGGAGTAGTAAATGACGCCCATGAACAGCAGGAACATGGCGAAGCCTGAGAGGAGCCCAATGAGGTTGGCAACCATCACGTTCCTCTTCTTCAAGAGGCTAAACCTGATTATGACCCTTGACGACCTCGCCCCATACGCTATGAAGCCGCCGAAGAGCGTGAAGCCCGCGACAAGTAAGAAGTCCTGAACCGGCGACAGCCACCCCCTGTAAGGCGCCTCCGTCAGGTACACCAAGATGAGGGCCGTGGCCCCTGAGAGGAGGGTCGTGCTAGCGAAGTCAATCCTTTCCCTCGTCACGGGGGCGGGACTGTAGAGGAAGGCCCAGGCCAAGATCAGCATCAGGGCCGACAGGCCGAAGGCTATGTGGAACATGGCCCTCCAGCCGAGGAACTCCTCTATGTAGGCGCCAGCTATCATGCCCACCGTCATGCCTATGGCGAAGGTCGCGCTTAGCACGCCCTGGGCTATGGCGACCCTGTCCCTGGGAAATATGTCAGTTACAATGGCGAGCCCCAGCGGGAATAACGCGAAGCCGAAGCCCTGAACAGCCCTGGCCGCTATTAGGTATGACACGCTCGGGGCGAAGCCAGCGACGAGCACTGCCACAGAGTACAACGCGAGGGAGACCAGGTAAAGGCGCCTCTTGCCGTACACGTCGCCCATCTTTCCAAACAGCGGGGCTATGGCGGCCCCTACTACTAAGTAAGCGGATACTATCCACGCGGCCTCCTCATTAGTTGCCGATAAGGCCGCCTCTATGTGTGGCAGCGACGGTATGACCATAGCTTCAACATAACTAGTCATAAGGCCGACTAACGTTAAGACGCCGAGGACGACGCCAGGCCTTATCCTTGGGTCCTCCCTCAAGCCCTTCTCCTCCCTATCGCGGCCATCACGACAACTATGATTACAACGATGGCCGCGACTACGTAAAGCGTTAGCTCGCCTGGTGAAACAAAGGAGGTCAGCGAGGTAAACGAGAATGGGGGTGACACAGTAACCGGCACCAGGACCACCTCATGCATCGGCTGCATCGTGGGCGGCTGCAGCCAGCTCACCAGCAAGGGGACGTAATAAGTTCCTGGCCTTATCCCTGAGCTTGCGGATAGCACGAAGGTCACGTTAGCCTCGCCGTCAGAGGGGACGTCACCGACGCTGTAGTTCCACAGGGTCATAGCAACCACTGGGTTCTCGCTCGATGACACGTACGGCGTGAAGACAGGGTTAGGCAGCAGCGTCACGGTCACAAAACGGCCCTCGGCGGTCCCGGCGTTCCCGAGGGTCACGGTAAGGTAGAAGTCTGAGGACCCTGGGGTTATGTGCGGGTATTCCTCACGTACCACCACGAAGTACGCGGACGGGGCGACGTAGATAGTTAAGGGGTACGTCTCATTGAGCCCGACCCCCCTGATGGAGAGGTAGGCAGTGATGTTCAGCGGCTGGGGGACACGGTAATAGCCGAAGGGGGTCTGCCTCAGCTCCGTGAAGTTCTCTAGGCCTATCGGGAATGAGACGTTGATTACGTACCCTGGAGGTATGTAGGCTATGTGGACAACGTTGGATCCTGGGTAGAGGGGGTATGCTGGGCCGGTTACGCTAAGTGACGCCGTGACGTTGGCCGCGGGGGAGTTGCCCCTGTTGGACAGGTAGACGGTCAGGACGGCCGCCTGCATGCCAGCGTAGATGAGGGGTGGCGTCGTTCTGTAGCCGTTCAAGATCACTTCAGCGAACCCGACTATGGCGACGGGGAATCTGACCTGGGAGAACCCCCTGACCATCTGGGAGCCCGCTGGCGTCGGCAACTCCACTAGGTAGCTAACGTTCAAGGTCTCGTTGTACACTCCAGGGGCCGCCTGGGGGCTGACGTTAAAGAGGCCGATCAGCGTCACCTGTTGTCCTGGCTGAAGCTCTAACAACGTTACCTTGAGAGGCTGTTGGCCCTGGACGGGCGAGATAGGGTATGTGGCGTTCAGCGAGACGTTTACGTCATAAAGCGTCAAGGGTCCCTCATAGATCAGCTCGATAGTTAGGGGAAGGTATGACGCCCCTGGGTACGCCAAGACGTACGATGTGTTGACCCCCCAGTGGCTGTACGCTATGAAGGTGGGCTTGACCGCGCCAACGCCAGCGTACTGGGCCTGGACGGCCGTGACGCCGACAAGCGACGCGAAGGCCACCATGAAGATCGCAAGTGAGGCCTCCCAAGCACGCCTTTGCGCCGTCAAGTTCATGCCCCTCTATCTAGGTATCCAATATATAAAAAAGCTAACTTAAAAGGTACGGCACTTCCGTTAGGACTTGGACCTGATACAGGCGCCTAATCCCTTGAGTAGGTCTAGGAGAACTCCTAGCCCCTGGGAGACGTCGGGGTCGCCCAGCTTACTTATGAGTCCGAAGAGCCCGATCTTCCTTGGCTGGGAGAGGTCCACGCTGCCGAGCGACCTTAGGGCGCACCCAGCTATGTCAGCCAGGTTGT
>JBMFHE010000004.1:0-93139 GCA_049977005.1 Acidilobus sp.
GGCCGAGGAGGCCGCTCCTCTTGAGGGCCACTATGGCGTCGAGGAGCTGGGCCAGCGCCTGCGCCTGGACCTCGGGTGGGACCTCACTACTGATTAGCTGAGGCGTGACAGCCTTCTGGGCCTCGGCCTTCTCGCCGGACATCACTCCTCACCCCCATTAGAACTTCAGCCCGTCGATCCAGCCGTGGTAGAACGCCTGCTTAAGTAGCCTCCCTATCGTGTAGACCCCAGTGAAGTAGCACTTCATCGTGTAGGTCCCCTTGGACGCGTCGAAGGGCAGCTCGCAGGTGCCGGCCCAGCCCCTCTCGCCCGCGTAGCCTACGCACGACACTGGGCTAGGGGCAAAGGCTGGCCCGAACCCGCCTATGAGATCACCAAGTATGTTGGTCGAGGCCGTTATGGCCAGGGACTCAACGAATACACCTGCGAGGCCAATGCCCAGGGGCGGCAGGGCGTGCTCGCCAACAAGGTAGACGTCGTCGTACTGCGGGTGCCTGGTGTTGGGAAGGACCGCGGTCCACCGCTGGTCCTGCTTCCACACGAACCCCTCGCTGGAGGCGAGGGGCTTCGGGAGCCTGGGCGGTGGGACCTTCACGAGAAGGTCGTACTTATACTCCCCGTCGGCAGTAATGACCGCCTTCTTCTGAACGTCAACCTCCCTGAACTTTGAGTTGGGGTGATACTCGACTCCGAGCTGCTGGAGCTGGTCAAGCAGGAACCTTGAGATGGAGGGGCCGAGCGAGGCGGCCGGCGAGGGCATGGGGTCCACGAGCCTGATGCTGACCTTCTTGTTCCTGGCCTTGAAGAAGGCCGAGAGGGCCGTAGCGGCCTCATAGGGGTATATCCCGCACCTGAAGGGAAGCTCAGGTATCAGGATGGTAATGTTCTGGCCGTCCTTGACCTGGGTTAGGGCCTCCCTCATCTTAATGGCCCCTTCGAGGTCGTAGTTGTGCACGCCGTCCTTGTCAAGGCCTGGGTAAGCGCTCCAGCCGTTCTCCGTCCCCAGCGCCACGACGAGGTAGTCGTACTGGTACTTGCCCTTAGAGCCAACGACTGTCCTGTTTGCGGCGTCTATGGACTGGACCTCGTCAACAACGACGTTTATTCCGTACTTCGTCATGTTCTGAACGGGGGCCCGCGCGTCGTCGGGTGTCGCATAGCCGAGGGCTACGTCAAAGAAGAGGGGAGGCATGAGGTGGTAGAGCCCCTTCTCTATGACGGTCACCTGGACGTCAGCTCCGTACTTCTTGGCCCCCTCCACAAGCCTCTTCGCGGCTACATATCCGCCCACTCCGCCGCCCAGTACAACTATTCTCTTCATTAATCGGCACCAGACCTGTTTGGAAGTTAGTCATATATAAAGAAGCGCCTTCCGCCAACCTAGCGTTCCCCTAATTGTCTGAGGACTACACAATTATAACTAAGGAAAATAAATTGCATAAAAATAAACTTATTAAAATCATCTGGACCCAATGGCCTTAGCGATTGATATCATTATGGAGAGGCCCCTCAGGACGGCTGGGTCGCCGAGCTGCGCGATCAGCTGTGACAACGACTTAGGGACCTCTGGCGGCCTCGAGAGGGCCTCAGCGATAGCGGACAGGGCCTTGGGGTCAAGCCTTGATAGCGCCTCTGCCAACGCGCCCGCGCTGGCCAGGACCTCAGGCCTGCTGAGCTTCTCCAGGGCCGCTATGATCTGCGGAGCCCTGTCGAGCACTAAGAAGAGCTCGGGCGTCATGATTAGCTTGGTCGCCGTCCTAAGGAGCTCCTCGTCGCTTAAGACGTTATATAACGCGTCCAGCAGGTCCAGGAGCCTCTGCAGGGCCTCGGCCTGCCTCTCGGCCTCGGTGGCCATAGGCATCACCTCACTTGAAGATCTGCCAGAGCCTGCCGGGGTCTGTGGCCTCTAGGTAGCTGTCAAACAGGGGGTCCCAGAACTCCGGGTGCTTGAGGACGTCCCAGTAGGTGTCAGCGAAGAGCCTCTTTAAGAGGTAGAAGACCCTGTTGGGAGGCAGCTTAACGGGTGGGTGGCCGTAGTCGCTGATCACGAAGGTCCCCTGGCCAAAGCCTAGCTCGGTTGGGCAGTTGGTCCTGCCCGTGTTAACGGCTGGCTCACCCCTTAGTCTCCTCTCAACCACCTTTGCCTGGAGGTGGGCCGTGACGCCAGTCCTCACGTTGGCCGACGTCGACGCGTCACCGATAGCGTAGGCGTCGTCAAAGTTCCCAATCCTGTTCGTCATCTTGTCGGCCTTGATGAAGCCGTCCTCGCTCTTCAGGTCCTCAGGGATCACCTTGAGCCTCGGCCCCTTGTGGATGGGAACTATGACTGCGGCGTCAAACTGCAGCTCGCCGCCTTCCAGGGCTATGAGCTTCTTTCCCTCAAGGTCAACGGAGTCCACGGTGAAGAAGGTCTCGACCTCAATGCCCCTCTCCTTCAGGATCGGCTCAAGCACCTCGTTAAACGTCTCGGAGGGGTAGGGCCTTGGGTATGGGACTGCCAACGTTATACTTACGTCGTTCCTGACGCCGCGCAGCCTCAGCGCTTCATCAGCCAGAAGGACCCCCTCGTACGGCGAGGGCGGGCATCTGCGTCCTGGGTCAGCCACCGCTACCACGAACCTCCCCTTCCTAATGGACGTTATCGTTGAGTACACCTTCCAGGCGTTCTCCGGGGTCGAGTGAAAGTCGCCGAAGAGCTCCACAAGCTTGTCGTTACCCTTTATTGCGCTGTGGTCTATTGTAAGGCCTGGCGCCAGCACCACAAAGTCGTAGCTGAGATCCCTCCCACTCGTCGTGACGACTTTCCTCTCGTTCAGGTTAACCGCCTCAGCCCTGTCAATGATTAGGTTAACGCCGCGCCTCACCAGTCCGTCAATAGGTCTCCTGAGCTGGCTCTCGTCACCTCTGAAAGCTATCTGGAGCAGCTGGGGCCAGTAGTAGTGGTATGGCGTGTCGTTAAGTAGCGTCACATCGTACTCGCCCCTGATCGCCAATGAGTTGGCTAGCATCAGCCCGCCCGCGCCGCCCCCAACTATGACGACCCTCTTGCGAGCCCCTGCCATCACGCGCACCCTGTTTCAGATGAACAGCACCTGGCCGCCCTCTGACTCCTGGAGGAACGTGGCGACGCCAACGACGTCATCTACCAGCTCCGGGTTGAAGTCCTCCTTCTTCAGCCCCATCACCTGGGCCATCATGCTGCACGCGTAGACCTTGGCCCCCATGGACTTGGCCTGCTTAAGCATGTCGACCCAGCTGGGGGCCTTTATGCTCTCCATGCCCTTGGCCAGCGAGGGCACCAGGTGCTCGAACTCCTTAGGCCAAGTGGGCTGAGCAGGGTTCTTCAGGAACCTGAGCAGTGCCCAGCCGGTGACGAAGACCCTGACCTCGTAACCCATGGCCGCAGCGCCCTGCGCTATGACTCCAAGGGGTATGAGCTTGTCCTCGGTCCCTGAGAACACTATTATCGAGAGCTTGCTCAGGCCTCCTCACCTCTATGTAGAGAAAGGGAGTAGGCCTAAATAAGGTCGGAGGGCAATATAGTATATGCGAACAATTGTGGTTCTCTACATAAGAAGTTTTGGTAAAGCTAATAAGCCTAGCAGTCCCACTTCAACAGCGTGGCATGGGATAGCGGGGTGAGAGTGCTACCTCCTGTAACCCTCGACCAGGTGCTTGGGCTCGTGAGGTTCGTGAACTCCATGGGAGGAAAGGTCGACTCATCGAGGCTAGACGAGATGTTAAACGTTGACATGGACCTCCTACCCCACGTGGTAGAGGCCGCCGTTGCCCTCGGCCTGCTGAGGCAGGAAGGCGGGGACCTGGAGATAACCGACAACGGGCGAAGGGCCATCAAGGCTCAGGGGAAGAGCCTGAGGGCGCTTATAAAGGATCTGAGCGACGACGTTGAGCCGTTCAAGGAGATCCTTGACGCCGTGAAGGGGGACTCGATAGAGAGGGAGAGGCTGAAGGACATAATTAGAAGGGCAGGCTACCCTGACGTCGATAAGGCCACGGAGGTCTTCACCGAGTGGCTGGCCTACATGGGGATAGAGGTCACCGACTAGAGAAAAACGCATTACTACCCCCTACTCGCCCTCAGGCCTGGGAGCGGGCCCGTAGCTCAGCCAGGACAGAGCGGCGGGCTTTTAACCCGTAGGCCTCGGACGCCGAGGGCGGAGGTCCCGGGTTCAAATCCCGGCGGGCCCGCCATGCCCTGTTAGTGGGTCTGTTAAGCTGGTCGTTAACTAAATAACCTCGGCCTCCGACGCGCCCAGCAGAGGTGGAACAAGCGCTTGCCCTCTACCTCTAAGGAGCCTGATCCGAGGATACTGAACCACGTCCTTGTGCCAAAGCACAGGATACTTCCATTAGATGAGGCTGTCAGGGTCCTTTCACAGCTGGGCGTGAAGCCCTGGCAGCTCCCACGTATAAGCGTGAACGACCCCGTCATTAGGCTCCTGGGAGGCAAGCCCGGTGACATAGTTGAGATAGAGCGGGACTCGCCGACGGCTGGGAAGCACAAGGTATATAGGGTAGTAGTATCCTATTGAGGGTGATAGCCTTTGTCGTCGAACACTATTACTAAGGACGACCTATGGGTCGTGTTCAGTCAGTTCATCAAGGAGACAGGCCTCGCAAGGCAGCACCTGGACTCCTACAACGCGTTCGTGACCACGAGGATGCAGAGGATCATAGACTCGTTCAAGGAGATCAGGCCGGCGTACAAGCAGGTTAAGAAGGGGGCGGAGGCAGTAGGCGGCCCTGACATAAGGATCGAGCTAGGCAGGGTCAGGCTAGGCGACCCTCAGGTCAGGGAGGCCGACAGGAACGAGAGGGTGATAGCGCCCCTTGAGGCCAGGCTGAGGAACATCACCTACTCGGCGCCCCTCTACCTTGAGATGGCGCTATATGAGAACAACAATGAGGTAAAGCGCCAGCAGGTGAAGATAGCGGACTTCCCCATTATGATCAAGTCCGTGGCCGACCCCCTTTCGAGGCTTGACGAGCAGAAGCTGATAGAATATGGTGAGGACCCGAAGGACCCTGGGGGCTACTTCATAATCAATGGTAGCGAGAGGGTCATCGTGGCCCAGGAGGACCTCGCTGTAAACAGGATAATCGTCGGGGTGTCAACGGCTAGCACCGCAAAGATCACCCACAGCGCGAAGACCGTCTCAACGGTGCTTGGCCTGAGGAGGCAGGTAATAGTCGACAGGATGAACGACGGCTCCCTTGAGATAAGCATGAGCAGGCTTAACTACAGGATCCCGTTCGTCGTCATGATGAAGGCGCTCGGGCTCGAGAAGGACTCCGAGATAGCCGCCGCCGTGTCTCCGGACCCTGACGTGCAGAGGGAGCTGCTGCCAAGCTTCGAGAAGGCCTCCTCAATAAAGACGAGGGAGGACGCCCTGGAGTTCCTTGGGAACAGGTTGGCCCCTGGCCAGCCGACCGAGATAAGGATCCAAAGGGCCGAGGAGTTCATCGACACCCAGTTCCTCCCCCACCTGGGTATGAGGCCCTCTGACAGGAAGGCCAAGGCTTACTTCCTTGGAGAGATGGCCAACAGGGTGCTTCAGCTTTACCTCGGCAAGAGGCCTGAGGACGACAAGGATCACATGGCGAACAAGAGGCTGAGGCTGGCCGGGGACCTAATAGCCGAGATATTCAGGGACGCTTTCCAGCAGCTGGTGACCACGATATCAAACGAGCTCGAGGAGTACATAAGTCAGCGTAAGAAAATCAAGAACATAGACATCCTGGTAAGGCCCGACATAATAACCGAGAGGCTGAGGGCCGCCCTGGCCACGGGCAACTGGACCGGGAACAGGACCGGTGTTAGCCAGGCCCTTGACAGGACCAACTGGATGAGCCTCCTCAGCCACCTGAGGAGGGTCATATCGCCGCTGAGCAGGGGGCAGTCCAACTTCGAGGCAAGGGACCTTCACGGGACCCACTGGGGCAGGCTCTGCCCCTTCGAGACGCCAGAGGGCATAAACTGCGGCCTCGTCAAGAACATGGCCATGACTGTCTACATATCCGTCGGCGTTGACGAGGATGTCGTGGAGAGGCTCCTCTACAACATGGGAGTCATTCCGATGGATAAGGCCGTAGAGGAGATCTCGTCCGGCGACCCAGAGGCCGCGAGCAAGTACATGTCGATGGCGAAGGTCTTCCTGAACGGGAGGCCGATAGGCTACGTGCAGGACGGCGCTAAGCTGGCCGAAAACGTGAGGGCGCTCAGGAGAAGAGGCGAGCTCAGCTACGAGGTGAGCGTCGCCTACCTAGAGCAGGGCGAGGCCAAGGAGGTCTACGTGAACACCGACGAGGGCAGGTTGATGAGGCCAGTTATAGTCGTAGAGAACGGCGTCCCTAAGCTTACCAAGGACCTAGTCAAGAAGATCGAGGCAGGCGAGCTCGGCTTCTGGGACCTCGTCAAGATGGGCGTAGTTGAGTTCCTCGACCCGGACGAGGAGGAGAACGCCTACATCGCTGAGACCCCAGAGGAGGTGACGCCCGAGCACACTCACCTAGAGCTCTGGCCTCCTGGCATCTTCAGCGTAGTAACCTCCATAATACCGTACCTTGAGCACAACCAGAGCCCGAGGAACACCTACCAGGCAGCCATGGCCAAGCAGGCCCTGGGCCTTTACGCCCTAAACTATCAGCTGAGGATGGACAGCCACGCCTACCTGCTGCACTACCCACAGAAGCCCATAGTTCAGACCAAGGCGATGGACCTCATAGGCTACAACGACAGGCCGTCGGGGCAGAACTTCGTCGTCGCAATAATGTCATTTATGGGCTATAACATGGAGGACGCCCTAATAATGAACAAGACAAGCGTTGACTACGGGCTCGGCAGGGCCCACTTCTTCAGGGTCTACACGGCCCAGGAGAACGACTACCCAGGAGGCCTGAGCGACAGGATAACGGTTCCGTCGCCTAAGCTGTATGACCACAAGGGCGACCAGTACTACACCAAGCTTGGGCCCGACGGCATTGTGGAGCCGGAGGTCGAGGTGACGGGAGGCGACGTGCTGGTGGGGCGTGAGAGCCCGCCGAGGTTCCTGGGCGAGGAGCGCGTCATGGGACCTGGCACGCTAATGAGGAGGGACACGAGCGTTCAGCTGCGCTATGGCGAGAAGGGCGTAGTCGACATGGTCATCATAACTCAGACTCTAGAGAGGAACAAGCTCGTTAAGGTGAGGGTCAGGGACCTAAGGATACCTGAGCTCGGGGACAAGTTCGCGAGCAGGCACGGGCAGAAGGGGGTCATTGGCATGCTCTTCCCGAAGTACGACATGCCCTACACGGAGGAGGGCATAGTCCCAGACGCGATACTTAACCCGCACGCAATCCCGTCAAGGATGACTGTCGGGCAGCTGCTAGAGCTCATAGCGGGGAAGGCTGGGGCCCTCCAGGCCAGGTACGTCGATGGAACTCCCTTCTTCAAGGAGGACATAAACAGCCTCAAGGTCGTGCTGCTGAAGAACGGGTTCTCCCCGGACGGGACTGAGGTCATGTATGACGGGAGGACAGGCAGGCTCTTCGAGACGCCGATAGCAATAGGGCTCGTGTTCTACCAGAGGCTCTACCACATGGTGGCCGACAAGATACACGCGAGGGCCACCGGAAAGGTTCAGCTGCTCACCAGACAGCCCACCGAGGGCAAGGCGAGGCAGGGAGGGCTTAGGTTCGGCGAGATGGAGAGGGACTGCCTCGTCGGGCACGGGGCCACCATGCTGCTCAGGGACAGGATGCTTGACGGAAGCGACGCCTACACCATGTACGTGTGCACAATATGTGGCCACATAGCCTGGTATAACTCTAAGAAGGGGGTCTACGAGTGCCCAATACATGGCGAGAACGGCGACATAAAGCCCGTGAGGGTTCCCTACGCATTCAAGCTCTTCCTACAGGAGATAATGAGCATGGGCATAAAGCCGAAGATTGAGGTCACGGACAGGCTGGCCCTAGTAAGCAGGGTTAGCCCGGCCATCAGCTTAAAGGAGCTGCAGGGAGGCCGGCAGGGAGGCAACTCCGGCAACGGGGATAACAAGGGCTCAGGTAATGGGCAGGCCGGAGGTGGTGGATGATGTCTTACGGGCCCTACGGTACCAGCGAGAAGTACGTAATCGGCGCCATAAAGTTCAGCCTGCTCAGCCCGCGCGAGATAAGGGAGATGGCCAAGGTAACCGTGGTGAGGCCAGAGATTTATGAGGCCGACGGCTCGCCGATAATGGGCGGCCTCCGCGACCCCCACTTCGGCGCCATAGAGCCTGGGGAGAGGTGTCCCGTCTGCGGGAACACGAGGGAGACCTGTCCCGGCCACTTCGGAAAGATTGACCTGGCGAGGCCTGTCATCCTGCCCCACCTGGGCGAGAAGATATACAGGACCCTTCAGGCCACGTGTAGGAACTGCGGAAGGCTCCTGATACCTCCGCAGCGGGCCGCCTACATGCTGTCCGTGTACAGGAGGCTGAAGGAGAGGTGGCCGCTGTTAGCGGAGGCCTTTACCGAGGAGGTCATAAAGGAGGCCACTTCCGTCACCGAGTGCCCGCACTGCGGCACCAAGCAGTACAAGATCAGGTTCCTCAAGCCCTACAACTTCTATGAGGAGAGGCCGGAGGGCGAGGTGAGGCTCACACCCGCTGACGTCAGGGAGAGGCTTGAGAAGATACCTGACGAGGACGTAGAGCTCCTCGGCTGGGACCCAAAGTCGGCGAGGCCCGAGTGGGCCGTGCTCACAGTCCTGCCTGTGCCGCCTTTGGCTGTAAGGCCGTCAATTACCATGGAGACCGGCCTGAGGGCTGAGGACGACCTGACCCACGCGCTTGTTGAGATAGTGAGGCAGAACGAGAGGCTCAAGAACTTCCTCTCCTCAAGCGCTCCGGAGTCAATGATAGAGGAGGCCTGGCAGACCCTGCAGAACGTGATAGCGGCCTACATAGATAACGAGCTGCCCAACATCTACCAGCTCTCCCACAGGGGCAGGAAGACCCTGAAGACCTTGGCCCAGAGGCTTAAGGGCAAGGAGGGGAGGCTGAGGGGTAACCTTAACGGGAAGAGGGTCAACTTCTCCTCCAGGACCGTCATCTCGCCCGACCCGCTGCTTGGAATCAATGAGGTTGGGGTCCCCGTCGAGGTGGCTAAGATACTGACGGTCCCCATGGTCGTCACAAAGTATAACATCGAGGAGGCCAGGAAGTACGTGCTCAACGGGCCCTACAATTGGCCTGGGGCAACGATGGTTTACAAGAAGAGGGAGGGCGTCAAGATAGACCTTAGGTATCAGAGGAACCTCCGCCAGCTTGCGGAGAGCCTGGAGCCGGGCGACATAGTTGAGAGGCACCTCATCGATGGCGACATCGTCCTCTTCAACAGGCAGCCCAGCCTGCACAGGATGTCAATAATGGGCCACAGGGTAAGGGTTATGCCGGGTAAGACCTTCAGGCTTAACCTGCTGGTCTGTCCGCCCTACAACGCTGACTTCGACGGCGACGAGATGAACCTGCACGTGCCGAGGCTTGAGGAGGCCAGGGCTGAGGCCGAGGAGCTCCTGTTGGTCGAGAAGCACATACTTACTCCTAGGTACGGAGGGCCGATAATCGGCGGCAGGCAGGACTACATAAGCGGGGCGTACCTGCTATCCGTCAAGACCACGCTCCTTGACGCAGAGACTATGGGTCAGCTGTTGGCTGCGGCCGGTTACTCCGGCTCTGACCTGCCGGAGCCGGCCATCCTGAGGCCCAGGCCTCTCTGGACCGGAAAGCAGCTCATTAGCATGTTCCTCCCCAGCGACTTCAGCTTCAGGGGAAGGGCCAAGATAAACGCAGGAGACCTCAAGTGCGACAGCGAGGACTGCTTCGTGGACTCCTACGTGGTAATTGTGAACGGCAGGCTCCTCGAGGGGGTCTTCGACAAGAACTCCATCGGGGCTGAGCAGCCTGGCAGCGTACTTCACTACCTGGCGTTGGAGTACGGGAACGAGTTCGCGAGGAAGTTCCTCGACAGCGTGTTCAGGGCCTTCATAAGGATGCTGGAGGTTAGGGGCTTCACGATGTCCATTGACGACATCGAGGTCCCAGGCGAGGCGAGGGCTAAGATAGCCGAGATGACTGAGAAGGCGAAGGCCGACGTAATGGAGCTGATCAGGCAGTTCCATGAGGGGACGCTTGAGGTGATCCCCGGCAGGACCCCAGAGGAGAGCCTTGAGCTCAAGATAATCCAGAGGCTTCAGAAGCTCAGGGACGAAGCCGGCAAGGCGGCGATAGGCTACATGGACACCTTCAACAACGCCTTCATAATGGCCAGGACGGGCGCGAGGGGGAGCGACATTAACATCACCCAGATGGCCGCGATGTTGGGCCAGCAGACCGTGAGGGGCAAGAGGATAGTCAGGGGCTTCAGGACCAGGACGCTGCCCCACTTCAAGCCAGGTGACCTGTCGCCAGAGGCGAGGGGCTTCGTCGTCGGTAACTTCCGCGACGGGCTGAAGCCTCACGAGGTATTCTATCACGCGGCCGGCGGCAGGGAGGGACTAGTTGATACGGCCGTGAAGACGTCCCAGAGCGGCTACATGCAGAGGAGGCTGATCAATGCCCTCCAGGACCTCTACGTCAGCTATGACGGAACCGTGAGGGACTCCATGGATAACATCATCCAGTTCAGGTACGGTGAGGACGGCGTTGACCCACAGAGGACCTATCATGGAGAGCCTGTTAACATCGACAGGATCGTAGAGAAGGTGAAGGCCCTAGGGGGTGGCTCGTGATGCCTAAGAGGTCATCAAAGAAGAAGGGCGAGGGCCTGGAGGAGGGGGAGGAGCTTAAGAGGAGGCTTGAAGCGGCTAAGCAGATATTGCCGCCCAAGATATATGATGAGCTCTACAGCAAGGTCGTGGAGAACCCCGAGCTGACGGTCTCGCAGAAGATCATGGCCGTAGAGGAGACTGTTAGAGCCTACATTAACTCAATGGTTCAGCCCGGCGAGCCCGTCGGCGTCGTGGCGGCCCAGTCAATAGGCGAGCCCGGAACCCAGATGACCCTTAGGACGTTCCACTACGCAGGGCTCATGGAGTTTGACGTAACCCTTGGGCTACCTAGGCTGATAGAGATAGTGGACGCGAGGCACGAGCCGTCTACGCCATTAATGAAGATATACCTTGAGGAGAAGTACGCTGGCAACCTCGAGAAGGCCAAGGAGATAGCCAGGTCGATAGAGTACACGACCATATCAAACGTCGCCTCAGAGATCTCGTACTCCATCGGCGAGAGGACGTTCATAATTAGGCTGGACCCGGAAATGATGGAGGACAGGGGCGTCACAAGGGACATGGTAATAGAGGCCCTGGAGAGGCTGAGGATCGGCGAGGTCTCGCAGGGTGAGGACGAGTGGACCGTAACCCTCACCGTCAACGAGAGCGTGCTCCCTGACCAGTCCCTTTTCGACCTAAAGAGCTACGAGGAAATAGTGAACAAGATCAAGAAGGGCTACGTTAAGGGTATCAAGGGCATTAAGAGGACGATAATTCAGGAGAGGACTGACGAGAAGACCGGTAAAAAGGAGTACGTAATAGTCGCCGAGGGCAGCAACCTGGCTGAGGTCATGAAGGTCGACGGCGTTGACCCGACGAGGGTCGAGACCAACAACATCCATGAGATCGCGGAGGTGCTGGGTATAGAGGCCGCGAGGAACGCGATAATTCGCGAGATAATGGACGTCCTCCAGAACTCAGGCCTAGACGTTGACATAAGGCACGTGATGCTTGTCGCCGACATGATGACGTGGACTGGGAAGGTCAGGCAGATAGGGAGGCTAGGCATAGTCGGTGAGAAGCCGAGCGTCATAGCTAGGGCAGCGTTCGAGGTGACCGTGAACCAGCTCTACGACGCGGCTGTCAGGGGCGAGGTTGAGAGGTTCGCTGGCGTCACCGAAAGCATCGTTGCAGGGCTGCCACCCAGGGTGGGGACCGGTGTAGTTGTCGTCTCGGTGGGGGTCAACGCACTTAAATCCCTACAGGATAATTCACAGCAACAGGCCGCAGCTGAGAGCAGGTGATCTAGGTGTCCGAGGCGGCGATGTTGGAGAGGGAGCTAAAGGCCGTCATTAAGACTGGCAAGGTCGTGCTCGGCGCAAAGAAGACGTTAACTATGCTGCTCAGGAACAGGCTGAAGGGCCTCATAATTGCAGATAACGTGCCCAGGGAGGTGCGGAAGGCGCTGGAGGATACTGCGCGGATAAACGGAACGCCCCTGGCGGTCTTTAAGGGCACCTCCGCCGAGCTAGGTTCCATCATAGGTAAGCCGTTCAAGGTTTCGGCTATAGGGATAATCGACCCAGGCGACTCAAGGATACTTGACCTCCTGTCCGGCTCCTGAAGGTGGGGGGTGTGGCCATCAAGGATACCGATGAGAAGTCCGATAGGATAGGGCTGGAGGAGCTTCGTTACATATCGCTACTCCAGGACCTGACGGGGGCCATGGTGTACAGGGCCCTCGAGGACGAGGAGGGCAACAGGATCATCTTCCTCGTCGACAAGAACGACGTAGGCAAGGCCATAGGCAAGGACGGAAGGAACGTGAAGATGCTCTCAAAGCTCCTAAATAAGAATGTCGAAATAGTCGAGTACTCCGACACCCTGGACGGGATGGTCAGGAACCTAATGAATGGTGTGACCGTGCTTAAGGTAGACGTGGTTGAAAGGGACGGCATGAAGGCCGTCTACATAAAGGTGAAGGAGGACGAGAAGGGCAAGGCCATAGGCAAGGACGGAAGGAACGTGAAGAGGGCGAGGCTCGTCCTCGGCAAGCTTTTCAACGTAAACAAGGTCGTGATAAGGTGAGGGAGGAGCGCATTTATACCCAATTCTGACGTGAGCGGTGGGAGAAGCTGTGCCGGAGGGCCCGAACGGACTCTTCGCGGCCAGAAAGTTGAGGAAGAGCAGGCTGAAGTTCAGGTGGGCTAAGAGGGAGTTCAAGGTAAGGATGCTCAGGCTAAAGGAGAAGTACGACCCTCTTGAGGGCGCTCCAATGGCCAGGGGCATAGTCTTAGAGAAGGTAGGTATACCGTCAAGGCAGCCCAACGCGGCCCTAAGGAAGTGCGTGAGGGTCCAGCTCGTGAAGAACAAGAAGGTCGTCACGGCCTTCGTCCCAAAGGACGGCGGGATACTCTTCATCGATGAGCATGACGAGGTGATTATAGAGGGGATAGGCGGGCCCAAGGGAAGGGCCATGGGCGATATTCCAGGGGTCAAGTACAAGGTCATAGCGGTCAACGGCGTGTCGCTCGACGCCCTGTGGAAGGGCAAGAAGCAGAAGGTTAAGAGGTGACTAGGGCTCCCCCTCCTCCCCCTCGCCGCCCTCCTCTTCACCTTCTCCCTCTTCCTTAGACCAGCTCCTCTCCAGCTCAACTAGCCTCCTCGTTACGTAGATAGGCTTGCCCGTTATCAGGGCCAAGTAAATTGCCTGGCTGGGCACCATCTTGATGCTAATGCCTATCCCTGACTCCTTGAACTCCACGGTAGCCGTGTAGAGGCCCGTGTTGAGGTCAACCTCGTCAATTATAACCCTCTGTAGAGTCCTCCCGATCATTTCCTTAAACTCCTCATGCGACGCGAGGAACGTGTAGATGCTCTGGCGCCTCGGGGGTATGCTGCCGTCGTTCAGGATCTTGATCGCCTCAGCGACGTCATATGGTATGTTGACAAGGGTGAACTCGCCCCCGTCCTCGAGCGTGAGGGAAAGGCCCACGATGGAGACGGCTGTGTGGGTCCGCTCGTCATTTATTACGCGGTAAAACGGCTCGACCGCCAGCACTCTGACGAGCTCTTCCTCGCTCACGACCGACGGACGCCTCGCGCTTCCCGTAGCGCTCCGCGCTCTTAAGTCTATCCTAAGCACAAGGTGGGGTTCCTTTCGCTTATAAACCTCATCCTGTCGGCTCCTGTGGGAGAGGCATGTCCCAGGAGTCAAAGGTGCCAGACCCTGCGGCGGTCGGGCAAGGGGCAGCCAGCCTGAAGCTGTTCGGCAAGTGGGACTGGGTAGGGGTTGAGGTGAAGGACCCCAGCTTAAAGAAGTACATCAGCCTCCGCCCCGTCTTGCTGCCGCATACAGGAGGGAGGCATGAGCACAGGAGGTTTGGCAAGGCTGAGGTTCCAATAGTTGAGAGGCTCATCAACAGGCTGATGTATCCAGGTAAGAACGGCGGGAAGAAGGCGCTAGCGTATAATATCGTTAAGGCGGCCTTCGAGATAATAAACGCCGAGACCGGCGAGAACCCCATCCAGGTTCTCGTCAGGGCTATAGAGAACGCCGCCCCTAGGGAGGAGACGACGAGGATCATGTACGGCGGAATAATCTACAGGGTCTCCGTCGACGTGTCGGCCCAGAGGAGAGTTGACCTGGCGCTGAGGTTCATAACCGAGGGCGCTAGGCTGTGCGCCTTCGGCTCGCCCAAGAGCATAGAGGAGTGCCTCGCTGAGGAAATCATAGCTGCGTCCCGCGGCGACCCTTCGAGCTACGCGATAAGGCAGAAGGAGGAGATAGAGAGGATCGCCCTCAGCTCCAGGTGATCCTGGGTCCAAGGTATCAGTTGCGCTTTTAAATCCCGGCCCCTTCCTGTGATAACGCTGAAGGTAGAGGTGGTGAATTGAGATGCCCGAGAAGCCACACCTGAACCTAGTGGTGATAGGCCACATAGACCACGGTAAGAGCACGCTTACTGGGCACCTGCTCTACAGGCTAGGCGTCGTCGACCCAAAGGTAATGCAGCAGCTTGAGGAGCAGGCCAAGGCTGCAGGCAAGGAGTCCTTCAAGTACGCGTGGATCCTTGACAAGATGAAGGAGGAGAGGGAGAGGGGTATCACGATAGACCTGTCGTTCATGAAGTTCGAGACCAAGAAGTACATGTTCACGATAATCGACGCGCCAGGCCACAGGGACTTCGTGAAGAACATGATCACGGGTGCGAGCCAGGCCGACGCAGCCCTGCTGGTGGTGTCCGCGAGGAAGGGAGAGTTCGAGGCTGGCATGAGCCCTGAGGGCCAGACGCGTGAGCACGCCCTCCTGGCCAGGACCCTAGGCATAGACCAGCTGATAGTGGCCGTCAACAAGATGGACGCCCCAGACGTCAACTACAGCGAGCAGAGGTACAACGAGATAACTACAACCCTCAAGAAGTTCCTCAAGGGGCTCGGCTACAACGTTGACGCGATCCCGTTCATACCAGTGAGCGCGTGGACCGGCGAGAACCTGATCGAGAGGAGCCCCAATATGCCGTGGTACAAGGGGCCAACGCTCGTCGAGGCCTTCGACAACCTCAAGCTGCCCCCCAAGCCTGTTGACAAGCCCCTGAGGCTGCCGATCCAGAGCGTCCTCAGCATACCCGGCGCCGGCACCGTTATCACGGGAAGGGTTGAGACCGGCGTGCTAAAGCCCGGCGACAAAGTTGTAGTAATGCCCGCTGGCATAGTGGCCGACGTGAAGAGCATACAGATGCACTACCAGGACCTGCCGCAGGCCGAGCCTGGTGACAACGTCGGCGTCGCCCTGAGGGGCGTTGAGAAGAACCAGGTCAAGAGGGGAGACGTGCTTGGGCACCTCGACAACCCGCCGACGGTCGCCGAGGAGTTCACGGCGAGGATCGTGGTGGTCTGGCACCCGAGCGCTATAGCGGTCGGCTACACCCCAGTGATACACGTCCACACGGCCTCGGTGGCCTCAAGGATAACTGAGATCGTCGCCAAGCTCGACCCGAGGACCGGCAACGTAATCGAGCAGCACCCACAGTTCCTGAAGGCCGGTGACAACGCCATAGTCAAGTTCAAGCCTATAAAGCCGCTCGTGATCGAGAAGTACAGCGACTTCCCGCAGCTCGGAAGGTTCGCCATGAGGGACATGGGCAGGACCATCGGCATCGGCATAGTGACTGACGTTAAGCCGGCCAAGGTAGAGATTAAAAAGTGAGTTAAGGCCCGCGGTAACCCAGCAGAGGCCGCTGGTGCTCCGCTATGGCCTTCAACGTCAGGATATGGCTGTGGAGCACTAACCCAAAGAGCCTAGAGCAGGTCGTGCAGCAGATCAAGGACATAGCGCAGAAGACCGGGGCCCCCATGAGGGGGCCTGTGCCGCTGCCCACGAAGAGGCTTGAGGTGCCGATATTCAGGCTGCCTCACGGGGAGGGCAGCAAACACTGGGAGCACTGGGAGATGAGGATACATAAGAGGCTCATCGACATAGAGGCCGACGAGAGGGTGCTCAGGAGGCTTATGAGGATACAGGTCCCGCCGGACGTCTACATTGAGATAAAGTCGAGCAGGTAAAGGCCGTCACCTTTTTACTCCTGGGCCGCTTCTCTACCTTGGCGCCGGGGTGCCCGAGCGGCCCAAGGGGACGGGCTTGAGACCCGTTGCTCCGCAAGGGGCGCGTGGGTTCAAATCCCACCCCCGGCGCCTTGGCTTAGAACAAGTCGCCTCT
This sequence comes from Acidilobus sp., assembly GCA_049977005.1. Lineage (GTDB taxonomy): Archaea > Thermoproteota > Thermoprotei_A > Sulfolobales > Acidilobaceae > Acidilobus. Next base: position 16,479 of record JBMFHE010000004.1, read on the forward strand.
CTCCAGGTTTTAACTTTCGGCCGGAACGATTAGAGCGGGGACACCGAGTATGGCCGACATGAACTTCGAGGACATAGCGAAGACGTTCAGCTTGATGGAGGGGATCACTTCAAGGACCCAGCTCACGCAGCTGCTGGCCGGCCTGCTGAGGAAGACCCCGCCCGACGTGATCGACAAGGTCGTTTACCTAATCCAGAGCAAGCTCGGCCCCGACTGGAAGGGCATCCCCGAGCTTGGGGTCGGCGAGAAGCTCCTGGTACAGGCAATCGCCATGGCCTATGGCAAGAGCGAGTCCGAAGTCTCGAAGCTTGTCGACAAGCTTGGCGACCCAGGCAAGGTCGCCGAGCAGCTGGCTCAGGGTGGAGGCCACGTGAAGAGCAGCCTGCTAACCTTCATGGGGGGAGGGAGCTCACAGCTGACGGTCTCAAGGGTCTTTGACTCCTTCCTGAGGATAGCATACGCAACAGGTGAGGCCAGCCGGGACCTCAAGCTGAGGACGCTGTCCGGTCTCCTCAAGGACGCCAAGCCTATAGAGGCCAGGTATATAGTCAGGTTCGTTGAGGGCAGGCTCAGGCTAGGGATTGGCGACGCAACCATCCTGGACGCGCTCGCCGTGGCGTACGGAGGCGGAGGGGCCGCGAGGGACATAATAGAGAGGGCGTACAACCTGAGGGCGGACCTGGGCGAGATAGCTAAGATAGTCGCCTCCCAGGGAATTGAGGCCCTCAGGGGGATAAAGCCTGAGATAGGCACGCCGATAAGGCCCATGCTCGCAGAGAGGGCCAACGACGTGCGTGAGATCCTCACAAAGGTCGGCGGGAGGGCCTACGTTGAGTACAAGTATGACGGGGAGAGGGGCCAGATACATAAGGACGGCGATAAGGTGAAGATATTCTCAAGGAGGCTCGAGGACATAACAGCCATGTACCCCGACGTGGTCGATGGAATAAGGGACGCCATAACTGTTGACAGGGCTATCGTAGAGGGCGAGATAGTGGGCATAGACCCTGACACGGGCGAGTTCAAGCCTTTCCAGGAGCTGATGCAGAGGAGGAGGAAGTATGACATTGAGAAGATGATGAAGGAGATCCCGACGAGGGTCTTCCTCTTCGACATACTGATGAAGGACGATGAGGACCTTACAGTGAAGCCGTTGCCCTACAGGAGGAAGGTGCTGGAGTCCATCCTAAAGCCCAACGACAGGGTGACGCTGGCCAACTACATCGAGAGCTCGGACCCGGACGAGATAATGAACTTCTTCCTGCAGGCCGTCTCGGAAGGCGCTGAGGGCGTCATGATAAAGGCTATTCACGACGAGAGCGTCTACAGGGCCGGGGTAAGGGGTTGGCTGTGGGTTAAGCTGAAGAGGGACTACAGGAGCGAGATGACGGACACCGTTGACCTGGTAGCCGTGGGGGCTTTCTATGGGAAGGGGAAGAGGGGAGGCAAGCTTGGGACACTGCTAATGGCCGCCTATGACCCCAAGAACGACGTGTTTAAGACGGTCTGCAAGGTTGGAACGGGCTTCACCGATGAGGATATAAACAAGATGTACGACCTCTTCAGCCCATACATAATCGACCACAGGCACCCGAGGGTGGTGTCAAACCTCGAGGCCGACGTGTGGTTTGAGCCCGTCAAGGTCGCGGAGATAATAGGTGCTGAGCTCACCCTTTCCCCAGCTCACACGTGCTGTATGGACGCCATTAGGAAGGGCGCTGGCATCTCTATCAGGTTCCCGAGGTTCATAAGGTGGAGGGACGACAAGGGGCCTGAGGACGCCACCACCGAGGAGGAGCTGCTGGAGATGTACAAGAGGCAGCTGAGGAAGATAGAGGAGAAGCCTGCCACAGAGGAGGCCTAACTTGCCGCCAAGGCTCGTCGAGATAATAATGGAGGATATCGAGAGGCTCTCGGCCGAGGCCCGAGCGGCGGCGCTGGAGGGCGACTACAGGAGGTCCTCGCTCATAAACGAGTTAATTTTGAGGATCTCACAGGCCAACAGGGTCAGGCTGCCGAGGCCCGTCAAGCTTTCCATCTGCAAGAGGTGTCACGTATCCCTGATCCCCGGGCTCACGCTGTCTGTCAGGGTTAGGTCGCAGGGGAGACAGAGGTACCTGGTGAGGAGATGTCTCGTGTGCGGCTACATCCACAGGCTTCCCTTAGTCGACCCCGAGCCCCGCTGAGGCGCCGGCGTCAACGACTATTACCTGACCGTTGACGCCGCTCGCGTCAGGGGTTGCGAGGAAGGCCACGACCGCCGCTACCTCGTCCTCCGTCACAAGCCTCCTCGGCGGAATTCGCCTCAGGTACCCCTCCAGGGCGGTCGAGCCCCTCTCTGGGCCTCTCTGCCTGGAGTCCAGCCACGAGAAGTAGCTCAGACCCAGCTTGGTCCCAACGAAGCCGGGGGCCACCACGTTAACTGTCACGTTGTACTGCGCCAGCTCAGCCGCCAGAGACTTGGCCAGGCCTATGAGGCCTGCCTTGGCGGCCGAGTACGCGGAGAGGAACTCTATGCCGTTCAGCCCCGCAACGCTTGATATGAAGATCACCCTCCCCCACCTACCCCTAATCATGTCGCTGATGACCTCCTTAGTGACTATATATGGGCCCGTCAGGTCAACTTCTATCTGTCTCCTCCAGCTCTCAGGGTCGAGCTCCGTGAAGGGCGAGGCGAAGCCGACGCCAGCGTTGTTCACCAGTATTGAGATGGGTCCAAGCCCCTCCCTCACGGCCTTCACCGCCGAGACGGCCTGCTCAGGGATACCGATATCGGCCTGCACGCTCAGGGCCCTACGTCCCAACCCCTCTACTTCCTTGACGACGCTGGCGGCCTCCTGTTGCCTCTTTCTGTAGGTTATGCCCACGTCAGCGCCCAGCCTGGCCAGCCGAATCGCTATCGCCCTCCCTATTCCCCTGTCGCCTCCAGTGACGAGGGCCACCTTGCCGAGGAGAGGGAGGTCATCAGTCATTTTATCACCATCCCCCTTTCGGGGTCGGATCCCGGATTCCAAATCATCCCCGTATTGGTCTGGCCAGGGGGCTTTTAACTTAAAATCATGGCGTTAACTATCGCTAAGGTTGACATCAGGGCCTCCTCAGACCTCACGGTCCTTGTGCCCTGCGCGGGCACCGAGTTCAGGAGCAGGTCGAGCGACTTCAAGTTAAGGTACTCCAGCAGCCCTGTCTCTGGGCCCCCCACGATTATCGCGATCGGCCTGCCGGTGAATGACTTTAGGCGCCAGTACTCCGTGGTGCCGTAGCGGCTGGTGCCTATGATCGCGAAGCCCTGGGACTTAAGGCGCTTCACCTCATCGGCAAGTTGACCGCCGGCCCTCACGGCGTAGCCGACGTACGTCTCACCCCAGCTTGATCTCGACAGCCTCAGCCTATCGCCCTCGATGGACGCAACCGAGACCGTGACTATAGTTCCCCGCTCCTCAGAGCAGTTAGGGAGGCGTCCGACGCCTATCTCGCCCAGGAAGACCTCACACTCGTCTTTCTCCCTCCTGGTCACGAGCCCATCGATTACAAGGCCGACGTACGGTTTCCTTGGGGGCTCGTGGTTGGGCAGGTTGAGGGGCGGCATGAGCCCAGCAAACCTCAGCTCGTCCTTTAGGGGGAACGCCAGCTTCCTCAGGTGTGCCGGGGTGGCCTGGTACCTTAGCAGCTCTGTGAGCAGCTCAAGGTCCTCGTCACTAGTCTCATCGTCTCGGAAGACCGTGACGGCGTCCACGCGGAAGATGGCCAACGTCCTCGAGATGAGGCCGGCCTTGTAGGTCTTGTCCCTCAGGTCCTGCTCAGTAGAAAGCACGCTCCCTGGGACCAAGACCTCGAGCGGCCAGCGCCTACGGGTTGAGGGCCACGGGGCCCAGTTCGTCGTCAAGACTTCTTGCCCTTCTCCTGCTGCTTCTGCTCCTTGGTCATGAACAGCGTGGTCCTCTGCCTGCCCCCCATACATTTCACCGGGACTCCCTGTCAGCCCTAGATATTTAGCCCTACGCTGGCAGGGCCGCAGACTATCAGAAGCAAATATTGTCCAGAGGCTGCGCGCAGGCAGGGGCGGGGGACATGGCATACCTCTATAGGAGGAAAAGCGACGTCCACCCGTCTACTAGGCTCAGGGAGCTCATAGCTAAGAGGGACATAATAGTTGCGCCAGGCGTCTATGACCCGATATCGGCCCTCCTGGCGGAGTCCGTCGGCTTCGAGGCGATATACCTTTCAGGGGCCGCCCTGACCGGGAGTTTGGCCATGCCTGACCTCGGCATAATAACCTTCAGCGAGGTCCTCGACGCCACGAGGAGGATCATGGAGGTCGTTGACATCCCAATGATAGTTGACACCGACACGGGCTTTGGGGAGCCGCTCAACGTCTACAGGACCGTCAAGGAGCTCGAGGAGGCTGGCGCGGCCGCGGTCCAGATAGAGGACCAGGTCATGCCGAAGAAGTGTGGACACCTCTCAGGCAAGGCCGTCGTGCAGCCTGAGGAGATGATCAAAAAGATAATGGCTGCCGTCGAGGCCAGGAGGAAGGACATTGTAATAGTTGCGAGGACCGACGCAAGGGACGTTGAGGGGCTTGACGCGGCCATTGAGAGGGCCCAGATGTATGTAGAGGCCGGCGCTGACGTCATATTTCCAGAGGCGCTCCACAGCCTAGACGAGTTCAGGGAGTTCGCGAGGAGGGTGAAGGCGCCGCTCCTGGCGAACATGACCGAGTTCGGCAAGACGCCATACATAACAGTTGACGAGTTTAGGGAAGCGGGCTACAAGATTGTAATCTTCCCGGTCACCACGCTCAGGGCGGCGATGAAGGCTATGAAGGACGTGCTGATCGAGCTGAAGCAGAGGGGGACGCAGAAGCATATACTTGACAGGCTCATGACGAGGCAGGAGTTCTATGACTTGATAGGGTACTACGAGTATGAGAAGAGGGACTCAGAGCTCGCCGAGAGGGCGAACAGCTTCCTCAGGGGAAGGAAGGGCGGGTTATGAGCTGATCCCTTATTTAGAAGGGGTTTCGCGTGAAGCGGAACCTCCTTTTCAGGGTCCTTAAGTTGAGGTGAAGGACGTTATGGTGCGGGGGGTGGGCTTCGAACCCACGCAGGCCTACGCCATCGGGCCCTCAGCCCGACCCCTTTGACCAGGCTCGGGCACCCCCGCACCGGCACATTATATTAGCGGAAGTGTATATAAACGGTTCGCTCACGCTACGAAGGCGAGGCCTGCGACCGGAACGGTGTTTAACGTGAACCAGGGAGGCCGGAACGATAAGGGCGTCGATGTGACGAAAACGAAGGCTATGGCGAGGCTCCTCAAGAACATCACCGTGAGGACCCTCTGGCTCTACGTGCTGGCCGTGCTCAAGGAGGAGCCCACGTACCCATACAACGTGAAGAAGGGGATTAAGGAGAAGTTCTCGTTCACCCCGCCCACCGTAACCCTCTACACGGTGATGTACAGGCTGGAGAGGGAAGGCCTGATTAGGAAGACCGAGAGGGGAACTTACGAGGTGACAGAACTGGGCCTTCAGGCGCTCAGGGAAGGGGCCAGGCTACTGAGCGAGCTGAGCCGCAAGATAATGGACATGACATCATGAGGCCTCGTTGAGATCGGTGGTCGTCATCCCTTGGGTCGGCGCAGGTCAGCCAGCTCATCGGCCGGAACACTTAAGGCTTCTAAGGGTAATCTAGCTTACGATGAGCGACCTTGAGTGGAAGCCTTGAAGAGGTGATAGTCGAGTACGCAGGGTCTCGCGTGAGGGCCTATAGGGATAAGGAGGACGGCATGCTGGTCTGCCCCATATGCAGGAGGTCGAAGTTCGCCACGCCAGCTGACCTCCTGGCCCATATGGTAGCCCACGCGAAGGGAACCCTCGATAAGAGGCGCCAGCCCCCATCAAGGGCCCGCGCAAGCGGTGAGGAGGAGTCTTGAGCCAAGGGGGGCCCATAACCTGCAAGGCGCTGGGCTATACATTCCTGTTCCCTGACGAAGTGAGGCGTATCACCGGCAAGGTCGTCCTTCAGCTCCCGCCTGGCCTAAAGCCTGCCGTCGTCGAGCTCGTGAGGTGCCTCAGGCGGGCAGGTGTCGAGCCGATAGTTGACATGGATCCGACCTTTGGGTCGTGTGACCTGCACATACCTCAGCTCAGGGACGCCCTGGGCGATGGCGTTGTGATCCTGCACGCGGGCCACACGCCCTACCCGCCTGAGCTGAGCAGGGCGGTTAATGTGGATGGGGCGAGGGTCATCTACGTCCCGGTCACCTACGACGCAGAGGTGCCCGAGAACGTCATAGAGAGGGCGGCCGAGCTCATCGCGTCAAGGGGGCTAAGGAAGGTCTCAGTGCTTACGACAGCTCAGCACGTAAATCAGTACGAGAGGGTCGTGAACCTCCTCAAGGCTCACGGGGTTGAGGTCATCAGGGCAGGGAGATACCCGCCATACCTGTTAGAGGGCCAGGTCCTGGGCTGCGACTATAGGGTTGTTCCCCGAGGGGCCGAGGGCTACGTGATAATAGCCGGGGGCCTATTCCACGGTCTGGGCCTCTACCTTGCGACCCTGAAGCCGGTCTTGCAGATAGATCCCTACAGGAGCGAGGTCAGGGACCTCACAGATGAAGGCCAGAGGTTCCTCAGGCTACGCCTCCAGAAGGTCTCACAGGCTATCGACGCTAGGAGGTGGGGGGTCATAGTAGGCCTCAAGACCGGCCAGTACAGGCCATGGGTCCTAAACGCCCTCTTGGCCTCCATGAGGCACCACGGCAGGGAGTTCATAGTCTTAGCCTCGGACACCCTGACAGAGTCATACCTCAGGGACGTTGACAGCGAGTGGTTCCAGGCGTTCGTAGTCACCAGCTGCCCCAGGCTGCCCATAGACGACCTGTACGAGTACGAGAAGCCGGTCCTGACGCCGGGCGAGGCCCTGATGGCCCTCCAGGGAAAGCTGGAGCCGTACATATTCCCGTGGTAGGGCGCCATGTCGATAGGCAGGCTGAAGGCGCTGCTTGAAAGCTCCGTGCCGCCCATTGAACGACCGGACAGGGACCTTGAGCAGTACACTACCCCGGCTGAGATAGCTTTGGCCATGGCCTCATGGGCTCGGGAGGCTGGCGTCCTCGAGGGCTCGGTCGTGGCGGACCTAGGGGCAGGGACCTGCAGGATAGCCATAGCCGCGCTCCTTCTGGGGGCCTCAAAGGCTGTGGCGGTTGACGTAGATGAGAGGCTCGCAGCGCCCTGCCTTGAGGCCTCAAGGAGGCTTGGGCTCTCGGACAGGCTCTCCTACGTGGTCTCCTGGATTTCCTCCACCGCAGGCCCGCTGAGGCTGGGGGCCTTCGACCTAATTATGACGAACCCTCCCTTTGGGGTGTGGAGGAGGGGTGCGGACAGGGAGTTCCTCACCTACGCCATGAGCCTGAGGCCGAGGGCTATAATAGCGGTAGTGAAGTCAGGGAACCTCGACTTTCACGGAAGGCTCGCCATGAGGGGCAACTATCGGTTGAAGCTTATAGGGGAGTTCGACTTCCCTATACCTGCCTCTATGCCCCACCACAGGAGCAGGATAAGAAGGGTGAAGGTGGACGTAATTGAGCTCTCAGGGGAGTAAGAAGGTCACGCCAGGAGACGTCATAGCGTCAGAGGAGGAGTTCGTCGAGGGAGACAACGTCTTCCTCGACAAGTCAACGGGGCTCCTGAGGGCGTCCGTTGTTGGAACGTTAAGGTACGACATGGTTAACAGGTACGTCTCTGTCCAGCCGTCCCGCCTCCTCAGGGCCCCCAAGAAGGGCTCCCTGGTCGTGGGCATGGTTACACAGGTGAGGGAGAGCCTCGCCTTCGCTGAGCTGTACGGCGAGGTCTCACTTGAGCCCAGGCCAAGATGGGTCAAGGAGTTCTCCGGAAGGCTCCCTGCAGTGATCACCGTAGAGCAGCTGTCGGACTCGAAGGTCGACGACATTTACGCCTTCATAAGGCCAACAGACGTAATAGTTGGAAGGGTTCAGAGCCTCATCAGCCCATACCTCCTCTCGCTCAAAGGCCCTCAGCTTGGAGTCATATACGCCTTCTGCTCAAGGTGCGGGAGCCTCATGAACCCAGAGGCTGACGGGTTCAGGTGTCCAAGGTGTGGTAACTTCGAGAAGAGGAAGATATCAAACTTAGCATATGTCAAGGGCCTGAAGCTTGACGTCAGGAGGATCGGGGTGATGATCCCTTAAGGGAACTAAGAAATGAGGTACGAGTTCACCTTCACGGTCCGGGGGATAAACGAGGAGGTCCTTGAGAGGCTCATCGACAGGATCTCCGAGCTCCTTCCAGCGGGAAGCTTGAAGGTTGAGGTGAGGGGCGAGAAGGTTACAGTTATCGTTGACGGGCCGGCTAGGTCAGCTGACGGGGTCAGGCTTGCAATACAGAGGGCGCTGTCGGAAGTCACGCCTTCACGGCGCTACAGGAACGTCGTTGATGTCGACAAGCTCACGTCAGCTGGGAGCCCCCTGCCGGTAGACCTTATCGTCGAGGCGCTGAAGAAGGTAGGCTACGACAGCGCGGCGGAGGGGAGGCAGGTCCTGACCAACGCCCCAACCTCGGTAGTTATGGACGTAGTTAAGAGGGTCGAGGCGAGCTGGGCCGAGGCCTCACGCTTAAAGGATCTCAGCGGCGCCTCAAGGAAAGCGATAGCGTTCGCCTCTTACCTCACATCAAGGAGCCCGCAGGAGCTGGTAGAGGTTGGGATGAGGGCCGGCGCGCTCACCAGGTCAAAAACCAATAAAATCCTCACGGTCGGAGACTGGAGGACAGCGGCCGAGCGTATCAGGAGGATGATCGGGATTGGTTGACGATCTCAAGATATCAAAGGTTAGCGAGAGGAGCTACGTAGTCACTATCGAGGGCGAGGACCATACCATTGGAAACCTGCTGGCCTCGACGCTGATGGAGATAAACGGGGTCAGGATGGCCTATTATGAAATGGAGCACCCCCTCTTCAGGAGGGTGAAGGTCTACGTCAACCTTGAGGAGGGATATGACATAAAGGATGTCCTGAGGCAGGCCCTGGTCAGGATCAAGGAGATGAACGAGGCCTTCAGGAAGGCGTTCCTGGAGAAGGCTAAGGAGATGGGCCTGGAGGAGCCTTCGTGAAGAGGGAGGCCAGGGTAGTGGCGACAGCGTGCGAGGGCGAGGTCTGCGCAGCCGTAGTTGTCAGGCTCGACAGCATAGACGGCGTGGCCCTCTCCACGCGCGGCTGTGATGGACTGTGCGGTAGGCTTAGGGAGACTGGCTACATGGACGAGGCTAGGTACTGGCTGGGCCCATGTAGGTGCGGGCCTCACGAGGTTCCAGGGGAGTTCGTAAGGCTATACAGGTGGGCGCTCGAGTTCGCTGACAGGATAGTAAGGGGCCTCGCCGAGGTCCTTGGACAGAGGTCCACGCTTTTAACTTGTAGCCAAGGTCCCATCAGTGGTGCGGGGGTGCCCGAGCCCGGCCAAAGGGGACGGGCCTAAGACCCGTTGGCGTAGGCCTGCGTGGGTTCAAATCCCACCCCCCGCACCACACCTTCAAACTGTAAGGAAACGATAATGTTAGGTTTGCCCGCTGGGCCCCTCGCTAGGGGTAGATCACCTTGCCGCTCTCAGGGAGGGTCCTGTAGCCTGGGAGCTCCTTGGACAGCCGCTCAGAGAACTCCTTACTGCTGAGGGCATCGACGAACTTCCTCACGCTCTGCTTGTCAAACCTCTCCTTCCTTATCGCGAAGTCAAATATCTCCTCCCCCACGGGTATGAAGTCCAGGTCGAACATCCTGGCGACGGCCTCAAGCGAGAGGCCGACGTCAGCTCTGCCCTGAATTATCGCGGTCGCGACGGCAGTGTGCGTCTTGACCTCGTAGGTGTACCCCTTCACTACCTCCTCTGGCCTCCTGTTACCGAGGAGCTCCCTCAGCTTCAGGTCAAGGAGGACGCGGGTACCTGACCCCTTATTCCTGTTGACGATAACTACGTCGCTGCGGAGGAGGTCCTCAAACCCCTTGATGCCCTTAGGGTTGCCCTTCCTGACCAGGAACCCGATCCTCCTTGCGTACCCCCTCACGATGTAAACCTTGTCCTCAAGACCCATGATCTTCGGAACGTGCACGTTGTACTGAAGGGTCTTCTCATCAAGGAGGTGGGTTCCAGCTATATCCGCGTCGCCCCTCTTTATGGCGAGCCACCCTCCCATAGACCCCACGCTTATGACGCGGGCCGACCTAGTTAGGCCTGACACCCTCAGGACCACCTCAATCCCAGGGCAGTTGCTCCCGATGATGTTTAGCTCGGGGATCTTCAGGGACTTTGAGAAGAGCGTCACCTCGACCTCCTCGTTTTCATCAAAGTACTCCCTGGACTCCTCAGCGACGATGAAGCCGTCAGAGAGGCCAATGCCTGCTATGGACCCTGATCCGGCCATGAGTGGGTACGCTGAGAGCCCCTCCAGGCCCTGGACCAGCTGGACAGGTATGAGCTCAGTGAAGCCGCGACCGGCCTGGAACCTGAACGGGATCTTGGCTCTAACCTTGGGCAACTCAGCAGAGGGCTCAAGGCCCCTCATCCTTAGGATGACCGGGGACACCAACGTGTAGAGGTTCATCATGGCGGAGAGGGGGAACCCTGGGAGGCCAAAGAGTATCTTGCGGCCCTTGACGGCTATAGCAGTTGGCTTCCCTGGCCTGGCCTTAAGGCCATGGACTATCACCTCAGCCCCTAGGTCCCTAAATACCTTATATATCATGTCGCCGTAGCCGGCTGACGTGCTGCCGGTGGTTATTACTATGTCCGCGACCTCCAGGGCCTCGCCCACGGCCTTCAACATCAGGTTATAGTCGTCTGGGAGTATCCCCCTGAACTCGACGTCTGCGCCGAGCTCCTTGAGGGCGGCAGTTATGACGTACCCGTCAACGTCGTATAGGTGCCCTGGCTCAAGGGGCCTCCCAGGAGGGGTTAGCTCGACCCCTGTCGAGAAGACTATTACCTTAGGGGGCCTGAAGACCTTCACCCTGCTTATCCCGAGGCCAGCCAGGACGGCTATCTCCCTGGCCGTGAGGAGTGTTCCCGACCTCAGGACGACGTCGCCCGCAGAGATGTCAGAGCCCGCCTGGCTTATGTTCTCGCCCGGCACGACAGGCCTATACACTGTCAGCCTGTCCCCCTTCCTGCTCACGTACTCCTCCATGACGACGCTGTCGGCCCCCCTTGGTATCATGGCGCCGGTCGAGATCTCGAAGGCCTCCCTGGGGCCAACCTCGCCCGAGGGGGGATGCCCTATGGAGACCCTCCCAGTTACCTTAAGGTTCACAGGGGTCACGTCGCTGGCGCCGGCGACGTCAATTGACCTTACCGCGTAGCCGTCAACCGTGGACCTGTCGAAGGGAGGGTAGTCGATGGGCGCCCTAACGTCTTCCGCTAACACCTTCCCCTGCGCGTCAAGTATGTCGACCTCTACGACGCCAAGGGGGCCTATGCCGCCGACCTTTTGGTCGAGTAGCCTTAGGGCCTCGTCGACGCTGACTAGCTTGTGGAACACAAGCGCCACTAAGCGCACCCTAGCGTCGCGAGGAGCTGGCGGACGGCCTTAAAGCTGTGCTCGTGCGGGGCCAAAACCTTGACGTCTGGGCACGTTTCCCTGAGCGCACGCTCGGTCTTAACGCCCATCGCTATCACGAGGCCTACCTGGCCCTTGAGCTTCGCGCACGCTATCCTGGCGATCAGGGGGGAGGAGGCTATGAGGACGTCGAAGCGGCCCTCAACGTTAAGCTCGACGGGCCTCTCGGCGTAGATGTCTACCCTTCTGACATTCATTCTTCTTGAGGCTATGTCCTCAAGCTCGTGGTCCCCCTGCTCAGACCTAAGGGTAAGCAGGGAGCGGCATCCCTCGCTGATAGCGAGCTCGGCAAGCCCCCTGGTGGAGAACTCGCGAGGGGTCTCACAGGGCCTGCCGAAGGCTATTGAGAAGGCCCTTGACGTTCCTGACCCAACGCATAGGGGCTTCACGCCAGGAGGCCACTCGTTCATAAACCTCCTCAGCAGGCCGGGGCCCCTCGGGCTCGCGAAGGCTACGCAGTCGTAGGCCCTGGACGTTATGAGGTCGGCAGCCAGCGACAGGCCGTCCTCTAGAGGAATTATCGTAACCGCCCGCGCCCACGTAAGGCCCCTGAGGTCAATCAGCTCAGGGGGGAGCTCAGGGCCTAGGTAGAGGACCCTGCATCCGCCCTCCAAAGCTTACCCCTCGCCAGGGCTGCAGGGCCCACTATGATTACGGCCGGGCTCCTGATCGTGCCCCTCTCGGCCTCTGAGAGCAGCTCGTCAATGGTTCCTGCTATGGTAACCTGTGAGCCGGTGGTGGCGTTCATTACAACGGCGGCGGGCGCGTCCCTGCCCCTCACGGAGGCTATCACCTCGAGGACAACCCGGGCTGTGGAAGCGCCCATAAGTATGACTATGTTGTCTACGTGTCTCGCGAGCCCGCTCAGCCTTGAGAGGTAGTCCTCAAACTCCTTCTTACCCCCTGCGACGTGTCCTGTCACCACCGCGAAGCTCGAGCCGTAGACCCTTCCAGCCAGCGGCATGCCGGCGTAGGCGGCCGCCCCGACGTAACTTGGCACGCCAGGGATCACCTCGCACGGTATGCCGTGCGCTATAACGTACTCGCACTCCTCCTCACCTCTCCCGAAGGTATATGGGTCCCCGCCCTTGAGCCTCACCACGTTGAGGCCGGCTGACGCGTTCTGGACTAGAAGCCTGTTGATCTCCTCCTGCTCAAGTTCATGCCTTCCAGGCGACTTGCCAGCGAATATCAGCTTGCAGCCTGGCTTGACCTCGCTGAGGAGATCTTTTGGGATCAGCCTGTCATAAATTACGACGTCGGCCTCCCTGAGCGCCTTGAGGCCTTTAACTGTAATGAGCTCAGGGTCCCCGGGGCCTGCTCCAACTATCACGACCTTCCCTCTTCGCTGGCTCATCACAGGAACCTCCTCAGCTCCTCAGCTGCTCTCCTCCCAAGCTCCTCAGGCCTTGACCTGTCGCCCCTGACCCTTATAATTGCCATCGAGCTTCCGTCAGCCCTCGCGGTGCCGGCGATGAAAACCATTGATTCGCCGGGCCCCAGCTGGGAGACCCCTCCGACAGGGGCGCCGCAGCCAACCCTCAGCTCCGACACAAACGACCTCTCGGCCCTCGCCATGAGGGAAGCCTGAGGATCCGTTGCCTTGGCCAGCCTCTTGGCGATTGGGCCATCGGATGGCGCGACGACAGCTATGAGGCCCTGGCCGGGCTCAGGTGGGAAATACTCGAGGGGCATCACGACACGCGGGACCTGAAGGCCCAGCCTCTTCAGGCCCGCCTCTGCGAGTATGGCGTAATCGACCTCGCCCCCCTGGACCTTCCTCACCCTCGTGTCAACGTTGCCCCTAAGGAGCGTCACCCTGACTGAGGGGTTCCTGCTGAGAAGGAAGGCCGACCTCCTGACGCTCGAGGTCCCGACCGTAGAGCCAGGGGGTATCTCCTCAAGGGAGTTGACCGGGGCCTTGCCTATGACAAGTGAGTCGTTAGGGGGGTCCCTGGGAGGAAGCGCCACTATCTCAAGCCCGCCGGCGAGCTCTGACGGCAGGTCCTTAAGGCTGTGGACCGCAACGTCAGCTCTGTTATCAATTACTGCGCGGTCCACCTCCCTTTCGAAGACCCCCTTAACGCCTATCTGGCTTATCGGCCTGTCCTGAACCTCGTCGCCCTTGGTCTTGACGATCAGGAGCTCATACTCTATCGCCTCGCCGAGGGCCCTTGAGAGGTACTCCATCGCGATGGAGACCTGGATAAGGCTCAGCCTGCTGCCCCTGGTGGCGACCCTCAGCTTCATTTCAGATCCCTTAGTGCGGACTCGACAGCGTTCACGGTCTCTGTCAGGGCCTCCTCATCATGTGCTGCGCTAGTGAACCAGGACTCGAACTGGCTGGGCGGTATGAAGACCCCCTTACGCCTTAAGGCCTCGTGAAGCCTTGCGTACCTCTCCCTGTCCGCCAGCCTTGCGTCGTCGGCGTTCCTGACGGGCCCCTGCTTGAAGAACCCCTGGAACATGCTCTCAACCCTGTTTACGGTCAGCCCGGCCATCTCCAGCGTCTTCGAGACCTCGGACGCGGCCCTTGAGGCCCTCGCGAGGGCGTCAGTTGACTCAAGGACCTCGATAGTGCTTAGCCCCGCGGCCATCGTGACCGGGTGGCCGTTGAAGGTGCCGGCGTTGAAGACGGGGCCGAGCGGGCTGAGGCTGTCCATAACCTCCCTCCTTGAGACCACCGCTCCTACCGGGAAGCCTCCGCCGATGATCTTTCCGAGAGTCACTATGTCGGCCCTTACGCCGTAGTATTCCTGGGCGCCGCCCAGGGATAGCCTGAAGCCTGTTATCACCTCATCGAAGATAAGCAGGGCTCCGTACCTGTCCGCAAGCTCGCGAAGTGATCGGAGGAACTCCTTCTCTGGAGGTATCACGCCCATGTTCCCTATCACTGGCTCCACAATTATGGCCGCAAGGTCATTCCCGGCCTGCCTGGCCGCCCTCTCGGCAGAGTCAACGTCATTATATCTGGCTACCAGCGTGAGCGACGCGACCTCCCTGGGGACCCCTGCGCTGTTTGGAACCCCGAACTCCGAGGCAGCGCTGCCGGCCTGGACTAGGACAGCGTCGTGCGCCCCGTGATAACATCCGTCGAACTTGAGTATCTTTGACCTGCCCGTGAAGCCCCTCGCCAGCCTGATGGCCGTCATCGTGGCCTCGGTGCCAGAGTTCACGAAACGGACCTTTCCCCCCGGCATGACGTGGCTGACTATCTTCTTGGCCAGCTCGACCTCAGCCCTTGTTGGGGCCCCGTAGAGCCAGCCCTTCTCGACCTGCTCGATAACCCTCTTGGCCACGTACTCGTTATGATGACCGAGGATCAGGGGGCCGTACCCTAGGACGTAATCCACCAGCCTCTCGCCGTCCTCTGTATAGAGGTAGGGCCCCCTGGCGGCCCTAACGAAGAAGGGGTAGGGCCTCACTGATGCCCTGACGGGACTGTTAACGCCCCCGACCAGGACAGAGACCGCCTCCTCATAGAGCTGCTGACTCAATGGCCTCCCCAGCCCGCTGTGGGCCCTGGGTTATTTTGTAGTATTACTGACCTTACCCCATGAAGGGGCAAGGTTGCCAATACGGCTTGAGGGCGTCTCGGTGCTGACCAGGACTGACTGGGAGCTCAGACACGAGGCGCCGGGGGCCGTCGTCTCTGTTGCCGTCATGATCGCGGGCAGCTGGGACATGGGCAGGCTCAGGGAGGCCCTCCTGACAATATCTAAGACTGGCGACGGCTGGCCTCAGAGGGTGGCGCTGGAGCTCGCCAACGACTATGAGAGGCTCGAGGAGATAGTGAAGGAGCTCAGATCGGGCCTCACGGTGAGGCCTGAGCTCATTGACGAGGTGGTGAAGAAGACCTTCACCTCAGCTCGTCAAGCCCCTCCATCATGACGTCCCTGAGCTCCGCCTTTGTGAGCTCCCTGAGCTCCTCAGCCCTTTTCCTGACCCAGTCCACGTGGACCTTATCATCGTCCGCGTAGGCGTAGAGGAGCACGACCGGTATCTTGCCCTCCTCCGCGAGCGACCTCAGGTAGAGGGACTGCTCCCATCCGAACACCCTGAGCCCGCCTGAGTAGAGCTTCTGGGGATTGATCACGTTCTCCTTAAAGTCGTCAAGCTTGACGTCAACCGAGAGCCTTTTCTTAACCTTGTCATTGATCTGGTTAAGCCTGCTAACGGCGTAGACTAACAGCTTGCTGACGTTGTCGGGGTTGACAGGGACGTTGGCGGACCTTAAAACGTCCTCAGCCATTATGATCAGCTCCTCGCTCCTCTTTACGATCGATATCGGGAGCAGGTCCCTCCTGTCCAGGAGGCTTAAGGCCCACCTCCTTGAAAGCTTCCCCCTCGCCGCGTAGAACCTTACCACGTTGTCCAGCTCAGCGTCATCGAAGTAGTACCTGTCTTCAAGGATGGCGTTCGTTAGGCGTGAGGGGCTAAGCACCTCGTAGAGGGACAGGCCTTCATAAAGTGGTATCGCGTCGCTGCGCCACTCGAAGGCCAAGGACCTCATGAAGTAGGTGACGGCCTTTGTCAGGGCTATCACCTTATGGTGGAAGTACACGGACCTATACATCTTGTACCTGGCGTCGAAGACGTCCTCAAGCGTTTGAAGGCTCTTTATGTCAAGGCTTAAGACGGGCTCGTCGTTTATCACGTTGACCGTGATCCCGCTAACAAGCCTGTCAGCGTCAATGTTACCGTAGACTATCCCGGTCGCCTGGGCGTCCCTTTGAAGGTAGTCAAGCCTGTCCGCGTCAGCGATCTCGTTACTGATTATGTCACGAATGACGCTCAGGGCGCCCTCCCTGAGGCCGAGCTCTTCGAGGGCAGACCTTGGAGTGTCCTGACGGCCTTCTAAGTCTTTGGCAAGGGTGCTCTTGACAAGCGTGAGGAACGGTTGAATGGTGTCGACGGCTGCCTCGGCCGGGGCCTCCGAGGCCAGCTTCACAAGGCCGTCAATGAAGGCCTGCGTGTAGGCCTCGTGAACCTTAATCTTACCGTGGCCTAGCCCGCTGAGCTCCTTGAAGAGCTCAGCCGAGCCCTTGCCCTCCTCAGAGTACATGGCCAGGCTTGTGACGGCCTCCTCCGTCATGTGGCTGTAGGCGAGGTGTCCAAGGTCGTGAAGGAGGCCGGTCAGCCTGGCAACCTGGACGAACGAGTTTACGGCGCTGGGCTTGTCGGTCTGAAAGATGGCGTCACGGACTTTGGGGTCCCTCCTCGCCACCTGGACGACCCTCATGGCGATGAGGGTCGCGAGGTGCATGACGCCAAGGGAGTGCTCAAGCCTGCTGTGCCTCGCTGACGGGAAGACCAGGAACGCCATGCCGAGCTGCTTTATCCCGTGAAGCCTCCTAAGGAACGGGGTCTGCAGGAGCCAGTACTCGGCCCTGTTTATTGGGATGAAGCCGTGTATTGAGTCCTGGATCACCCCCTTCTGCTCAAACGCGCCGAGCCTGTCCTCGTCAAAGGCGTCTCGACCCAGCAAGGCAGTGCTTCAACGATGTTAAGGCTAGGGCAAGCTTTAAGGATGACTCTCAGGAGAGGCCGGCCTCCTCAATTGCCCTCTTATACCTCCCCGTGATCTGGGTGCCCCTCGGGTCCACGCCATTAAGCTTTGCTAGGTAAACTGAGACGTAGCCCCCGAGCAGCGAGCCCTGAAGAAGCTGGGCAAACACGCTATCCCCTCTCGGCGTGACCCTGACCAGCACGTCGTTCTGTTCCGAGTAGACTTCTCTTAGCAGGGCCCCCAAGACGGAGCACAGGGGGCCCCCGCCCTCAATTAGGACAAAGCCCTTCCTGATGCCTCCGTGGAGCACCTGCCACGAGACAAGGTCGTTGTGAGCCGACTCGGGGTAGAACTCCGTCTTCGTGACGACCTTGGCGTTCTCGCTGAACTCCTGCCTCCACCTGTGGGCCACTATCTGGTAGGGGCCGCAGCCGGCCACAACATAGATGTCCTTACGTCCTAAGGAGTTCGCTATCTGCTCTCCCTCGCCTGGGGACGTGGACGCCAGCGCGCTCGCGGCCCTCTCAACCTCATCATCGCTGACTATCGCGACCCCAAGGGACTTGAGGATGCCAAGCGCTGCCCCGACCAACATGCCAAGGGCCGTCCGGGGGTAGAAGTTAGGCTGTATCCTAGCGAGGGGGAGACCATTTAAGGAGGCCCACTCGGCCAGCTTCCCCCCGCTCGTCACGGAGGCTACGAGGGCCCCCCTCTGCCTCGCCTCCCTCGCGCAGCTTAGCGTCTCATAGGTGTTACCAGAGTAGCTGACAGCAACGACGAGGTCGTCCTTACCGACCCACGAGGGGACGCCGTCGGCCTTATGGACTATGACTGGCACCTTGAGGCCCTTGGACTCGGCCGTGGAGGCTATGTAGTCACCGGTCACGCCACTGCCGCCCATGCCGCACAGCAGGATCCTGGCAGGCGATACGATGGGGCCTTTCACGGAGAGCGCTGACGTGTAGGAGCTCCTGAGCTGGTCAGGCCAGGTGGAGTAAAGCCTTATCATTTCGAGGACTCCTTCTTCTACGCCGCTCAATTTAGGTCCCGAGGAGTAGTGAACGGGGGGCTAAAACGGGTTTCAGGTTAGGTCGAACTCGCCGAACAGTATCCTCATCTCGTCTAGGCTCAGCGCCTCTCCGCGCCTCGCCTTCTCCTCTATTTCCTTCCTCTTCTCCTCCAGCACCTTCAGCTGTATGCCCCTCTGTCTGGCTATCTTTATCTCCTTGAGCTTGACCATCAGTTCCCTGTACTTTGAGTACAGGGCGTCCAGGGTCTTCGAGAGCTCGTCTATAGTCTTGCTCTTCTGGTCTATGGTCGCCTTCAGTGAGTTGATCTGCTTATTTAGGTCGTCGACCTGCGCTGACAGGGTCTGAATCTGCCCCTTGAGGGCGCCGGCCCTCTGCCTGAGCTCATCCCTCTTCGACACGAGCTCTGTGATCCTCAGCCTCAGCCCCTTCACCTCAGCCTCGAGCTCCATTATCGATATCTCCTCCTGCCTGGCCTTCCTTATCCTCTCAGCGAGCTGCTCTAGCCTCTCTATCTCCTCCACGAGCCTCTTCTCCTCCTGTGGAGGCAGGACCGAGGTCTGCTGCCTCCACTCCAGCTCCTCTATCCTCTTCTGGACCCTCCTTAGGCTGAGCTTAGCTATGTTCCCCTCCTTCTCCAGGAGCTGCCTGGCCTCTTTGAGCTGCTCCCTCTTAGTCTTCAGGTCCTTCAGGAGGCTGTCCAGCTCCTGCTTCACCTTCGCCAGCTCATCTAGGACCCCCTTCCTCTCAGACCTAAGCTTCAGGAGCTGCTCAACAAGCCCCCTCTTCTTCTCTATCAGTGACCTCCTCTGCTCCCTGAGTCCCTTGACTTCATCGATCAGCTGGCTTCTCTCGCTCTTGACCTGAACTATCTTGTCCCTTATCTTGTCGACGAGCTGGTACAGCTCGTCCTCGCCTTTGTTGTTTATATCAACGCTGACGAGCTCCTGAACGTCAGGGGGGAGCTGGACAGGCTTGGCCTCGGCCTGACTAGCCTGGGACTGCTGAGCGGCCTGGGCCGGGTTATTCTCAGCGTTGTTGCGCGAGGCCTCTTCGTCCAACCGGTTATCCACCTCCCCTGCTCAGCAACACCCTTGCGTCTACGGCTATCGCTGTCTTTTGGTTCGCAAGAATAGGATTTATATCTAACTCTTTTATTTCGTTGTGGTCAGCAAGTAGGACGCTTGCACGAACTATGACGTCGGCTACCGCGGCCAGGTTCGTCCCGCCGAAGCCCCTGTAACCCATTAGGAGCCGGCCGGCCTTCGTGTCGGCGATCATCCTCATGGCCTCCTCATGGCTGACAGGGGCCAGCCTCATCGAGACGTCCTTTATTAGCTCGACGAGCAGGCCGCCGCTCCCGAACGTGACTACTGGCCCGAAGGCCTGGTCCCTTAGCCCGCCCACGATCAGCTCGACGCCCTGCTCCTGCCTCTGCACCAGGACGCCTTCAACTCTCGCGCTGGGCGCCCTTGCCCTTACTGCCTCAACTATTTTCCTGAACCCAGCGGGGACCTCCTCAGGCCTCAGCCCAACCAGTACCCCGCCCACGTCGGACTTGTGATATATGTCAGGGGACACGACCTTCATCACGACGCTCCCGCCTATCTTAGCAGCGCACCTGGAGGCCTCGTCCTCGGACCTGGCGAGGCAGAAGTCCGCTACTGGGATATGGTAAAGCCTCAGCAGCTCTAACGCCTCATGCTCGAGGAGCTTCTCCCTCCCCTCTCTCAGGGCGGCCGTGATTATTTCCCTGGCCCTCTGGTAGGAGGCGTCATCAATCCCAAGGGTCCGCCTGTCAGGCCCTAGGTCATTCCTCGGCCCCTGCCGCGTTATCAGCGCCGCCAGCGCCCTCGCGGCGCGGTCAGGTAGCTCAAAGGTTGGGACGCCGATATCCTCGAGGGCCCTCCTGACCGACTCGCCGGCCTCAGCACCTATGGTGACGACAACTATTGGGGTGCCCCGATGCCTCTCCCTAATAGAGCTCACGACCTTAACGACCTCGTCTGGGTCCATCGTGGGAGGCTGGACGAGGGCGATGAGCATGAGCGAGTCAACGCTCCCAGAGTCTAGCAGGGTCTCGGCGACTACCTCGTACTGTGACGGCCTCGCGTCACCAGTAAGGTCTATCGGGTTCCTGAGCGAGACCCTCTCGGGGAACTGCGGCGCAAGCTTACTCACGACTTCACGCGGGGTCTCCGGCACCTCGACGCTTAGCGAGGTCAAGGTGTCGGCGGCTATCACGCCGTGTCCCCCTGAGTTGGTTATGATGCCGACCCTGCGGCCGGATGGGGTGGGCTCAACGGCGAGCACCCTGGCTATGTCAAATGCCGTCTCTAGGTCCTCCGTCAGGATGGCCCCTGCCTCGAGCAGGGCCTCTCTAAACACCTCATAGGAGCCGGCGACTGAGGCCGTGTGGCTTAACGTGGCCCTCTCGGTAGCCTTTGACCTACCTCCCTTTATTACTACGACCGACTTGCCTGAGCTGACGGCCGACTTAACGACGTTGACCAGGTCCCTGCCCCTCGTGACGCCCTCGATATACATGACTATGACCTTGACGTCGCTTGAGGACGAGAGGTACGCCAGGCTCTCGACCTCATCCACGTCGGCCTTGTTGCCGAAGTTTATGGCCTTGCCGATCCCGATGTGGGCCGCCGAGGCCCAGTCCATCAGAGTTGCGAGCAGGGCACCGCTCTGGCTCACGAGGGCTATCGGCCCTGGCGGCGGCCTCCTCATCTTTGTCCTCGGAAGGAAGAACGTGTCGAGGCCCACGGAGTAGTTGTAAACGCCTATGCAGTTGGGCCCGAGCAGCCTCACGCCGTACTTCTTCGCGGCCCTCACGAGCCTCTCCTGAAGGAGCCTCCCCTCCTCAGTGCCCGTCTCGGCGAAACCGCCGCTGAAGACTATTACCCCCTTGACCCCGCTCCTCCCCGCGTCCTCAACTATTTCAGGCGTCATCTTCGCTGAGACGGCTAAAACGGCCAGGTCGACGCGCTCCGGGACGTCCTGGAAGGTCGGGTAGGACCTTACGCCCAGGACCTCTTCATACTTTGGGTTCACGACGAATATCTTCCCCTTGAAGCCCGCGAGGAGGTTCTCAAGGATCGCCCTGCCCATGTTGTCTGGCCTAGGCGAGGCCCCTACGACTGCAACGCTCCTCGGCTCGAAGAACACCTCAACGCCTGTATACATCCTACGTCTTCCGTGACTGGTGGGACGGGCCCTATTAATTTCTGTGGGTTCGGTCGACACATGTTGGTTTTTTTAGGCTCAACATAGGCTAGGCGCTGGGAAGGGTTTGTGGCCAAGTCGGTCACCCTCACGGTTGCCGAGGCTTACCGAAACGACCAGCCCGGCAGGAAGATCGTTAGGATAGACCCCGGCGTGATGAATGAGCTAGGGCTCAGCTTCGGCTCATTCGTGAGGATCAGGAGCCAGAAGGGCGAGGTCGTCGCGAAGGCCTGGCCGCTGAGGGGAAACGACATAGGCACCGACCTAATAAGGATGGACGGCTACCTGAGGCAGGCGCTCGGCGTCAGCGTCGGCGACAAGGTAGAGGTCACGGGGGCAGATAACGTGAGGCCGGCGTCAAAGGTGATCCTTGCCCCCCTAGGAGAGGCCACGGTTCCGACGTTCTTCGGCGCCGTTCCAATAAGCAGGGTTGTCTCAGGTGATGACGTGAAGGACGAGTTCGTCAACAGCCCAGTCATGAGGGGCGACGTGCTTATCTATCAGGGCGAGATACCGTTCGTGGTGGTCTCGACTTCCCCCGTGGACCCAGTTTACATCACCGAGGATACTGAGGTCGAGATCAGGAGCGAGCCGGTAAAGCCATCGGAGTACCCTGCATTGGTTAGGTCAACCAGGGTCACATGGGAGGACATAGGGGACCTTGAGGAGGCAAAGGAGAGGATAAGGGAGATAGTGGAGCTGCCCCTTAAGCATCCCGAGATCTTCCAGAGGCTCGGGATAGAGCCGCCGAAGGGCATACTCCTCTACGGCCCCCCTGGCACGGGCAAGACGTTACTCGCAAAGGCTGTCGCAAATGAGAGCGACGCGTACTTCATCGCCATCAACGGCCCCGAGATCATGAGCAAGTTCTACGGCGAGAGCGAGGAGAGGTTAAGGGAGGTGTTTAAGGAGGCCCAGGAGAACGCCCCCTCGATAATATTCATCGATGAGATAGACTCCATAGCGCCTAAGAGAGGCGAGGTCGTAGGTGAGGTAGAGAAGAGGGTCGTCGCTCAGCTGCTTACGTTAATGGATGGAATTCAGGAGAGGGGCAAGGTTATCGTCATTGGCGCGACCAACAGGCCTGAAGACATAGACCCAGCCCTAAGGAGGCCTGGGAGGTTCGACAGGGAGATCGAGATTAGGCCCCCGGATAAGAAGGGGCGCCTCGAGATACTTCAGGTCCACACTAGGAACATGCCCTTGGACTCTGACGTCAACCTTGAGGAGATAGCTGAGATGACGAAGGGCTACACGGGGGCTGACCTCGCCGCCCTCGCAAAGGAGGCGGCGATGGCCGCCCTGAGGGAGTTCATCAAGAGCGGGAAGGTTGACCTAAGCAAGGAGGGCGAGATCAAAAGGAGCGTTCTCGAGACCCTGAAGGTCAGCCGCAGGCACTTCCTCGAGGCAATGAAGGTCGTGAGGCCCACGCTAATGAGGGAAGTATACGTCGAGGTCCCGGAGGTCCACTGGGACGACATAGGCGGCCTCGAGGACGTGAAGCAGGAGCTGAGGGAGGCCGTGGAGTGGCCTCTAAAGTACCCCCAGATCTTCCAGCAGATGGGCATTGAGCCCCCGAAGGGCGTGCTCCTCTTCGGGCCGCCGGGCACGGGCAAGACCCTGCTCGCTAAGGCCGTAGCGACCGAGAGCGGCGCCAACTTCATAGCGATAAGGGGGCCAGAGGTCCTGAGCAAGTGGGTCGGCGAGAGCGAGAAGGCGATAAGGGAGACCTTCAGGAGGGCCAGGCAGGCAGCCCCCGTGGTTGTGTTCTTCGACGAGATAGACGCCATAGCGCCCGCGAGGGGCTACAGCTTCGACAGCGGCGTAACGGACAGGATCGTGAACCAGCTCCTAACAGAGATGGACGGTATAGTCCCCCTGTCGAACGTGGTGGTTTTGGCGGCCACGAACAGGCCTGACATACTAGACCCAGCGCTGCTGAGGCCTGGCAGGTTCGACAGGCTGATCTACGTTCCGCCGCCGGACAGGCAGGCCAGGAAGGAGATATTCAAGATACACCTTAGAAAGGTCCCCCTGGCTAAGGATGTCGACATAGACAGGCTGGCCGACCTCACGGAGGGATACACAGGGGCTGACATAGCCGCGGTCGTAAGGGAGGCCGTGTTCATGAAGCTAAGGGAAAAGCTGGAGGCGGGACCCGTGGAGTGGAGGCACTTCGAGCAGGCGTTGAAGAAGGTGAAGCCGAGCCTCTCAAGGGAGGACATCATGAGGTATGAGCAGATGGGCGACAGGCTCAAGAGGATGATATTGTCCATGTGAGGCGTCATTGGCTTGTCACGCCTAGAGGTAGAGGTCAAGCTGAGGGTCCCCTGCGACGAGCTGAGGAGGCTTCTGACGAGGTTGTCGGGACGGGTCAACGTCACGGACCCCGTTGAGGAGAGGGACGTATATTACTCTCATCCATGCAGGGACTTCTCAAAGTCGGACGAGGCCCTAAGAGTAAGGTACATCAACGGCTCACCCTGCTGCCTCACCTACAAGGGGCCCAGGCAGGGGTCGCAGTACAAGTCGAGGACTGAGGTCAACGTCCCCCTTTCCAGCGACCCAGAGCCCATCCTCAGGGCGCTCGGCTTCACTAGGTACGTTGAGGTCGTGAAGGTTAGGCGATATATTGAGCTCGAGAAGGCCGAGGTCACGCTTGACGAGGTAGAGGGGCTTGGGTGCTTCGTCGAGGTCGAGGCTAAGGACGGCAGGGACGTGAGCGTCACCGAGGCGCTGAGGGAGCTTCAGATAGAGGGTGAGGTTGTGACTGAGACGTACGCCGAGATGATGGCCCGCAGGAGGGGGGTCAGGGCTTAGAAGTACTTGGCGAGCTCAGGGTTCTCCTTAACCAGCTCGTTAGCTATCTCCTTAGCAACCTGGTCAACGAGGCTCCTCCCCTTAGGGCTCAGCACCCTTCCCTTCCCGGTCATCTTGACGAGGCCTGCCTGCTCGAGCTGCTGAAGCAGCCTGCGAATTATGCTTCCTGAGCCCTTCGCGAAGTGCGCAGGGGCGGAGCCGTTCCTCTTCCTCCCCCCGTAAATTGTCCTGAGGGTCCCGACGCCAAGGGGCCCCTCCGCTAGGTACAGCTTGCGGAGGAGGGACGCAGCCCTAACGTACCACCAGTCGGGATCCGTTGGGGGCTTCTCGTTGAAGACCCCCGTCTTAACGTACAGTGCCCACTCTGGCGGCTTGATCTGCTCGAAGTTCTTCAGCCTCGCCGCGAGCCTCGCGATAAGCCTGTCGGCCGGCACGTCCCTGGCCGTTACCATGGCGCTCCTGCCGAGACCCGTAGGGAATAGGATATAAAGGGTTTCTCCCCGGTGAGGAGATGGTCGTGATTGAGGGCGTCTACTACGAGTTCATAGCAGTCCCGTGCTGCGTCAGGGCGACGATGCCTGTCGGCATCTTCATGGGCCCTCGGCCAACATTCTACCTTTACAGGGGGACAAGGCTCGCCGACCTGCTGCCGGAGCGAGGAAGGCTTAGGCTCCTCTCGCCGTATGACCCTATCAGGTTCCTTCAAAGCCTAAGACATGAGCTTGAGGCGGAGATCGACTGGTCAGGGGGGTGCCCCCGCCCGGACGAGAGGCTGGGGGCCTGGTATGAGTGCAGCTACGCCCTCGCCTCAACAGACGAGAGGGGGAGCCTGTACAGCTGCGATGGGCTCAACATGATCGCCGGCTCGCACGTCCCCTACACTAGGACCTACGGGTGCCTCGTGGAGCTGCTCGTCCTTCTGACCAAGGCTAGGGCCGGCGTCTGGGAGGAGTGGTATTTACCTTATGCTGAGGGGTTAGCCTGGTGCGTCAGGAGGTCGGCGCGGGGCCAGGCCAGGTATGTCAACGCGGCTGATGAGGTACTGCAGGAGCTTAGATCCATACTTAAGCGCGCTTGAGGTCTCGCTCAACGCCTACGCCACGATAGTTGAGCCAGTCATGGGATTCCCAAGGGAGCGTGAGCTCGAGAGCCTCTCGTTCGTGGCCAACTACGTCGACTGCGACCAGGCCTGTCTGGCCCTCCAGAGGTTCGTCGAGCAGGTCCAGGGCTCCGAGGTATGCGTCGTGACGCCCGGCTCGATCGTTGCAGGCCTCGTCAAGGAGGCTGGCTGCAAAGTAGTCATCGCGACCGACTCTGAGCTTGAGTCGCTGGCTGCCAACGGCATCAGGCCGGCCGCCCTGGTCGGGGACGCAGACCAGTCGCTGAGGCTCCTCCACATGGCGCTGGCCCTTGAGACGCCTTACTTTCTTCACGTCCACGGCGACAACACTGTGAGGGCCGCCGAGGTGGTAAGGCTCACCAGAGGGAGGGGCCTAATACTGACGGCACAGGTCGATAACCCGTTCTGTACGGTTCCAGTGGGCGCCTTCACGGACGGTGACAGGGCCGCGGTCCTCGCGATGGTCTTCTCGGCAGGGAGCGTAGTCACGTCCGACATAGGTACCCAGCCCGTTTGCGGTCACAAGGACTACTGCGACCCAAGGGTCAAGTCGTTGAAGCTAGAGCTGGGGAGGAGGGTGCTTCACAGCGTGGCAGCTGGGCTTGGGTATCGCGTTGATAGGGCTGACGGCCTCCTGAGGCTAACGAAGTCTGAAGCATAGCTAAAACTAGCGCGGCCGACTTCGGCAGGGGTTGCGAGTGCCTGCCGAGAAGAGGGTCATGGAGGGCTTCAAGTCCCTGACAAGGGTTGACGACGCGCTGAGGGCCCTACTGAGCGAGGTGAGGTGGGTACCTACAGTCGTCGAGGTTAGGATCGAGGACTCGCTCGGCCTGCCGGCCGCGGAGGACGTAGTCGCCCCCTCAGACTTCCCTCCCTTCGACAGGAGCGCCGTGGACGGCTACGCCGTTAGGTCCTCTGACACGCTGGGCGCCAGCACGTTGAGCCCTATCAGGCTCAGGGTCATCGGCGAGGTTCAGGCGGGCGCTGACCCTTCGACGCTGAGGCCGTTGGGCGAGGGGGAGGCCTACGTAATTTACACTGGGGCCCCCCTGCCTCCGGGCTCTGACGCCGTAGTTATGGCTGAGGACGCCATAAGGCAGGGCGAGTTCGTTGACGTGATGAGGCAGGTGACGCCGTTCCAGAACGTCTCAAGGAAGGGCGAGGACTTCCAGGAGGGAAAGGTGGTTGTTAGGAGGGGTCAGAGGATCATGCCGTGGCACATAGGCGCTATGGCATCTCTCGGCATCAAGACAGTGAAGGTCTACAGGGTGAGGGTCGCCGTGCTCAGCACAGGCTCCGAGGTACTTGACATTGATGACCCAAGGGCCGGCAGGCCGGGGACGATAATTAACAGCACGAAGCCGCTGATAAAGGGACTGCTTAGGTCAGACGGCTACGAGCCCGTGGACATTGGAACGGTGCCGGACGACGTGGAGGAGATAGCTGAGAGGATAGCGGAGGGCCTCAGGAGGGCCGACGCCGTGATCACGACAGGGGGCACGAGCATAGGCGCTCACGACCTAGTGCCTGACGCGGTCTCCAGGCTCGGCAAGGTGATCTTCAACGGGGTCAGGATGAGGCCAGGTAAGCCAACCGGGGCCGGGGTTGTAGACGGGAAGCCCGTCTTCATGTTGTCCGGCTTCCCCGTGGCTGGGCTCACCGGCTACATAGCTTTCGTGAGGCCTACCCTTCTTCACATGACAGGCTCCCGCCCTGAGCCGGTACCCACGGTCAGGGGCGTCATAACGAGGAGGGTCGCAAACATAGCCGGCGTGAGGACCTACCTCAGGGTAAAGGTCAGGTGGACCGGCAGCGGCTACCAGGTGGAGCCGCTGGCGATAACAGCGTCAGGGGTCCTTTCCACGCTCACAGAGGCGAACGGTATCCTCATAATACCTGAGGACGTGGAGGGCTACGACGAGGGTGACGAGGTTGAGGTTACGCTGATAGCTCCTCCAGAGAACCTATAACCCTCTCGCCTTCACTCTAACTGGGCCGCCTTGGTAACGACTATTGAGATCAGCGGCTACGTTGAGGACATGCTGGAGGCCCTCGTGAGGGCCGGAATATACAGCAGCAAGACGGAGGCCATCAGGGACGCCGTCAGGAGGCTCGTTGAAAGCTTCGACATGAAGGAGGTGTCGCTAAAGGCCTACAGGGGAGGGACGATAAGCTTTCAGATGGCTGTTGAGATTAGCGGGGTAAGCATTGATGAGCTAATAATGTACTTCCTGTCAAGGGACACCGCCCCCGGGCTTGGCGCTGACGCCGAGGAAGATGTAGTGAGCGGCCTGAACGGCCTGAGGGAGGCCAGCATCGTCGTCCTGGACCTCTCTTCGCTCTACGCGGCCCTCGAGCTCAACCTGCAGGGGACGCTCGTTAAGTTCGGTAAGAGGTTCCTCATGCCGACTAAGGTAGCAGAGAGGGCCCAGGCGCTGATCCTCAAGTTCTCAAAGATGCGGGGGATCATAGTGAGCATGGACGGCATTGAGGAGGTGAAGGTCGACAAGAACTTCGCGGGGTTCGCCCACAAGAACGGAATAACGGTGCAGGAGGCGCAGGCCATCTACGTCGCCAAGAAGTCCAAGGGCGTTCTTCTGAGCGACGACAAGAGGACGAGGCAAGTCGCAAGGGCCCACGGAGTTCCAGCTGCCACCACCCTCTCCCTGCTGCTGCTCGGGAAGGAGCTCGGGGTCATCGACGAGCAGAACTACAGGCTCCTGGTCGGGAGGCTCGGGGCCATACCTTACCAGATCCCTAAGCAGTACCTAGGCTAGACCCACGCGTCCTTTATAAATTAGGGGTGAACTCCAGACCATCGGACGCTGAAGGGGATGAAGGGCGCCGGGGGAAGGTTCCTAGGCCAGGCAATAGTGATAGCGATAGACACTAGCATCAGCATGGGCGTCAAGGACTTGAAGCCCACGAGGTTTGAGGCCGCGAGGAGGGGGGCGTCTGTCATAGTTAGGACTACCCTTGGCTCCGGCGTCCCTGCCGTAGTTGGGCTTGTCGCGTTCTATGGGCACTCCATGCCAATAGTTGACCTAACGAGCGACATACAGGTCATCGAGAGGGGCCTGAGCTCGTTGGGGATCCAGGGGAAGTCGACAAACCTCTCGGAGGCGATAAAGGACTCCTACATGATGCTGAAGTGGGCGCCAGCTGGCTACAGGAAGAGGATCGTCGTGATAACGGACGGGGACTACAACGAGGGTTACGACCCTGAGTATATAATTAACCTTCTGAGCTATGATGGTGTAAGGCTCGACATACTTCTAGTGGCAGAGCCGTCCTCGGGCAAGTTGTCAAAGCTGAAGTGGCTGGCCGAGAGCACGGGCGGCAAGCTGTACGTGGGCAGAAGCCTCGAGGAGATCGTGAAGGCCGCGACCATGATAGCTCACGAAGACTGAGCGGTTTTAAAACCCGCTAGAAGCGTCCTGAGCGGCGGTCCGCATGGGCGACAAGAGGGTCAAGATAGCCTTCATATACATGGGAAAGGAGAGGGGCTACCTCAAGGTAAGGCTCTTCCGAAAGAGGAAGGAGGAGGACCCGGACAGGGTCGTAGTATTAGGTCGCGTGAAGGAGCCCTTGCCAGGCTACCCGGTGATCAGGCTTGACGAGCTCGAGCCCGTCGTCAGGGAGAAGCTGGAGAGGCTTTAGAACGCTTATAAGAGGGTCTCGCATCCCTGCCTAGGATGCGTCAAGCTAAGGTGTGCCGAGTTGCCAAGGGCGCTGCACGTCGAGAGAAGGGTTGAGATACCGCAGGGGGTGTCTGTGCAAGTCGACGGTCTAAAGGTGACCGTTAAGGGGCCCAGGGGGGAGGTCAGGAAGGACTTCAGCCACGCCCGCGGCATAAATATTAGGGTTGAGGGCAACCACGTGGTCGTCGAGTCCTACCTGGCCGACACCAGGACCAAGGCCCTGGTCGGGACCATAGCCGCCCACGTTAAGAACATGATAACAGGCGTTGTCAAGGGCTTCAGGTATAGGCTGAAGATAATCTCTACCCACTTCCCTGTCTCGGTAAAGGTTGAGAAGAACCGGGTCGTCATAAGCAACTTCCTCGGCGAGAAGGCGCCCAGGTACGCTACTATAATGCCTGGCGTGACCGTGAAGGTCCAGGGCCAGGACATAATTGTGGAGGGGAACGACATAGAGGCCGTGGGCCAGACCGCGGCCAACATTGAGAGGGCTACACATATATCTGAGTTTGACCGCAGGAAGTTCATGGACGGCATTTACATCTACTCCAGGGAGGTGATAGAGTGATGTCCCAGCCCCAGGCCAGGACCATACCTGCCCAGCTCAGGCAGAGGAGGCTGCTGCAGCTGAGGATAAGCAGGAAGCTCAGGGTGGAGTTCAGGAGGTACCTGTCCTGGCGTCTCGGCCGCATCGACGAGTCCTGGAGGAGGCCTAAGGGCATCGACAACAAGGTCAGGCTACAGCTCAAGGGATACCCACCCTTAGTAAAGGTAGGGTACAGGACGGACTCCTCAATAAGGGGGAGGCACCCCTCGGGTCTAATCCCTGTCGTGGTGTCAAACGTCAAGGAGCTTGAGGGCCTCAGCCCATCGACGCACATCGTTTATATATCCTCCAAGGTCGGCCTGAGGAAGAGGCTCCAGATACTTGAGGAGGCCAGGAAGAGAGGCCTCAGAGTGGCCAACGGTGGTGTGTGATGGACTACAGCCTACAGAGGAGGCTCGCGGCTGAGATACTTGGGGTCGGGGAGAGCAGGGTCTGGATAGACCCAGACCCTGAGCACAGGGACGAGATAGAGTCAGCGGTGACCAAGGATGACGTGAGGGCGCTGATAAGCAGGGGGCTGATAAAGGTAATTCCAGCCAAGGGCAACGCCCACAGGTGGCTCGAGAGGAAGCTGAAGAGGCTGAAGGGGCACAGGAGGGGGCCCGGCAAGAGGGAGGGGACCGCGGGCGCCAGGACCAAGCCTGAGGAGATGTGGGTTCACAAGGTCAGGAAGATGAGGAGGTACATAAGGTGGCTGAGGGACCACGGGATGATAACGAGGAAGGACTACAGGCAACTGTACAGGCTGATAAAGGGCAACAGGTTCTCGAGCCTGGCAGACCTGAGGAGGTTCATTGAGAGCTCTGGCATGCTCAAGCAGGCAGGCGCGGGTGGGCAGAAGTGAAGGGGGGCCCAAGGTACAAGGTGCCTCTGAGGAGGAGGCGTGAGGGCAAGACCAACTACTATCACAGGTTCCGCCTGCTGCTTGGCGGCAAGACGAGGATGGTGGTGAGGGTCAGCAACAAGTACGTTGTAGTCCAGTTCATAGACTTCGACCTGAAGGGCGACAAGGTGGTCGCGGCGGCGCACTCCAGGGAGCTGGAGAAGCTCTATGGGTGGAAGGGCAGCGGGAAGTCTACATGCGCTGCCTACCTCACGGGCTTCCTCGCTGCAGCTAGGTTCCTTCAGAAGGGAGGCCGTGAGGCAGTTCTCGACATAGGTCTCCACAAGCCGGCGAGGGGGGCAAGGGTGTTCGCTGCGCTGAAGGGAGCGCTTGACGCAGGGGTCAAGGTGCCTCACGGTGAGGAAGTCCTCCCAAGCGAGGACAGGATCAGGTGTGAGCACGTAGCTAAGTTCGCCTCAGAGCTGAGGCAGGAGAACCCGGAGAAGTTCAAGAGGCTCTTCTCAAGGATTTCATCGCGCATAGACCCCGCTGAGCTGCCCAAGCACTTCGAAGAGGTCCTTGAAAAAATAAAGGCCGACTATAAGGCAGTGCTGGAGGCATCTGCCGTGGAGGCTAACGAGGTGACGAAGTGATGAGCGAGGCCGCAGAGAGGCAGCCGGCGGTTCCACAGCCGCAGCTTGAGGAGTGGGTCCCAAAGACAAAGGTTGGAAGGCTGGTTAAGGAGGGCAAGATAGCCAGCATCGATGAGATCTTCAGGCGCAACCTGCCCATACTTGAGCCTGAGATCGTTGACCTCCTGCTCCCAGGACTACAGGTCGAGGTCCTTGACATATCGCACGTCCAGAAGATGACGGACGCCGGCAGGGTGACCAGGTACAGGGTTGTTGTAGCGGTTGGGAACAGGGACGGCTACGTCGGCCTCGGCAAGGGCAAGGCGAGGCAGCTGAGGGAGGCCATAGATAAGGCCATAAGGGACGCCAAGCTCAACATAACGCCTGTCAGGAGGGGGTGCGGCAGCTGGGAGTGCACCTGCGGTGAGCCCCACAGCGTGCCCTTCACGGTCGAGGGCAAGAGCGGCTCGGTGAGGGTCGTCCTGAAGCCGGCGCCCAAGGGAACAGGCCTAGTCGCTGGCAACGTCGCGAAGGTCGTCCTCTCCCTCGCGGGCATAAGGGACGTCTGGTCACAGACGTTCGGAGAGACCAGGACCACCTACAACTTCGCGAGGGCTGTCTACATGGCCCTCAGGAACACGTACAAGATAGTCACGTACTCGGACTGGACGAGGTGATCGTCATGGCATACCTGATAATCAGGATCAGGGGAGAGCCTGACCTGAGGCCTGAGGTAAGGACGACGTTGAGGCTCCTCAGGCTTCACAGGATATACGTGGCCTCGGTCTACCCTGACAACCTGCCTGGCATAGTTGGCATGCTCCGCACAGCTCAGACGGCCATCACGTGGGGGGAGGTGGACCCCGTTGTCCTGGCACAGCTGATACAGAGGAGGGGCAGGCTCGTCGGCGAGAGGCCGATAACGGACGAGTGGGTCAAGGAGAGGCTGAAGCTGAGCGGGATAATGGAGCTAGCCGAAAGGATCGCCAAGAACGAGCTGAAGTACTACGAGCTTGACAAGTACGGAGTCAAGCCCTTCTTCAGGCTACACCCGCCAAGCGGGGGCTTCAAGAGGTCGGTGAAGAAGCTGTACCCTGAGGGCGAGCTAGGCTACAGGGGCAAGGAGATAAATGAGCTCGTCCAGAGGATGTTTTAAGCTTATAACCTCAAGGGAGGGGAGGTGAGGGGAGAACAATGACGTGGACTATCCCCAGGGCCCGCAAGAAGGTGAGGAAGCTCAGGGGAAGGACTAGGACCATGGGCTGGGGCAGGATAGGCCAGCACAGGAAGTCCGGGAGCAGGGGCGGGCGCGGAGCTGCCGGCATGGGCAAGCACAAGAAGTCGTGGATGCTTAAGTACGCCCCGCACTGGCTTGGCAAGAGGGGCTTCAAGAACCCGACGTCGAGGGGCGAGCCCAAGGCGATAGACCTTGAGGAGCTAGAGAGGCTCGTCAAGGAGCTTGCCAAGGGTGGACAGGTCAAGGTCGAGAACGACACCTATGTAGTCAACCTGTCCGAGCTAGGCTACGAGAAGCTCCTGGGCTCCGGCAAGGTGTCGATTAAGGTAAAGGTCGTGGTGCCCGAGGCGACTCAGAAGGCCGTTGAGAAAATTAAGGCCGCCGGAGGAGAGGTCGTAGTTGAGGGCCAGGCGGAGCAGGGTTCCAGTTGAGCTCACCCTGCACGCCCTCCTCACCCCTGCCGGCTGAGCTGAGGGACTTCGTGGAGAGGCGCCTCTACCTGGTCATCTATGGCCCTCCCGCTACCGGTAAGACCAGGGTGGCCTACGAGCTTGCTAGGTACGCCATTTCGGTTGGCATGGACGTCGTAGTCCTTGCCACCGAGCCAGGGACCCTAGCCTACGCAAGGAACGTGGTCACCTGCGTCCCAACAGTTCCAATACTATCAATTGACGAGCTGGTGGAGACCCTCGTAAAGGCTGGGAGCCGCGGGTCATTCATAGTGGTTGACTCTATAAACTGGCCCTTCAGGGGATACGTCACGCCCTCCAACCTGGTAAGGCTGTCCATGATCTCGGCGTTGCTGAGGAGGCTGGGCGGGGTCGCGGTGGGCCAGGTGACCGAGTACGAAGGTTACGAGATGGCCCTTGGAAGGTGGGTGATACCCTGGGCCCACGTAATTGCGAGGTCGGAGAGGCTTCGGTGCAGGAGACCCGTCTCTTCCCTCAGCCTGGTTAAGCCGCTGGGCAGGACGTATGAGTACGAGCTGACGGGGGAGGGGGTGAGGTGGCTTGACGGACCTGTTGAGGGGGCTTGTTGAGCTAATCATCTACATAATTCCCGCAATGGTAGCCAACGGGGCGCCCGTGATAATGAACGGACCCCCGCCAATAGACTTCGGCCTTAAGCTCAGGGACGGCAGGAGGCTGTTCGGCGACGGCAAGACGTGGGGCGGCCTGCTAGGGGGACTGACCGCAGGGACCCTGACGGGCGCGGTTGAGGCGGCCTTCGTCGGGGCGCAGATAATTCCTTACAGCGCCCTCTCCTCGCTCGGCGCGCTATTGGGTGACCTCTTTGGGTCCTTCGTCAAGAGGAGGGTTGGGCTCGAGAGGGGCGCCCAGGCCCCCCTGCTTGACCAGCTCGGGTTTTACGTGTTCGCCCTCCTCTTCCTTTACGCGGCTGGCAAGTCTTTCCCCTTGGTAGATGAACTTGCCTGGGCAGCCGTGGTCTACGGCCTCCACAGGCTCACTAACTGGGGGGCCTACAAGCTCGGGCTGAAAAAGGTGCCGTGGTGAGGCGTCCTGGCTGATATTGCCCATTCATGTTTCAAAACATAAAAGCTGGAGATATCCCCTTCGCTTGGCCTCCAAGTTATGGGTGGGAAGGAAGTGGCCCAGGAAAGAAAGAAGACGACCGTGAGCGTGATAAAGGCCGACATTGGAAGCCTTGCAGGCCATCACAAGGCCCACCCTGACACGCTGCTTGCCGCCTCTAGGGTGCTGGCCGAGGGCAAGAAGCAGGGGATAATAGCGGACTTCTACGTGACCAACGTAGGGGACGACCTTCAGCTTATCATGACTCACTTCAGGGGACCCAATGACCCAAAGGTCCACGAGCTTGCTTGGGACGCGTTCAAGGAGGCCACTAAGGTTGCAAAGGACCTGGGCCTCTACGCGGCTGGACAGGACCTGCTCAGCGACACGTTCAGCGGTAACGTGAGGGGGCTCGGCCCAGGCGTGGCCGAGCTAGAGTTCTACGAGAGGCCCTCAGAGCCCATAGCGATCTTCATGGCGGACAAGACGGAGCCTAGCGCCTTCAACCTTCCCCTCTTCAGGATATTTGCCGACCCCTTCAACACGGCAGGGCTCGTGATAGACCCAAAGCTGCACGACGGCTTCGTCTTCACGGTCCTCGACATAATGGAGGGGAGGGCCGTCGAGATGAGGGCCCCTGAGGAGCTCTACGACCTCCTCGCGCTCATAGGGACCACGTCAAGGTACGTGATAAAGTACGTCCACAGGAAGGACGGCGAGCCGGCCGCCGTCGTGAGCTCCGAGAGGCTAAACCTCATAGCTGGTAAGTACGTCGGTAAGGACGATCCTGTTATGATAGTCAGGGCCCAGTCGGGCTTCCCGGCCCTCGGCGAGATACTTGAAGCCTTCTCGTTCCCCCACCTCGTGGCGGGCTGGATGAGGGGGAGCCACGCGGGGCCCCTCATGCCCGTGGGCATGAAGGACGCGAAGATGACGAGGTTTGACGGGCCGCCTAGGGTGCTGGGGCTCGGCTTTAACGTCAAGGATGGAAGGCTTGTGGGACCCAGCGACCTATTTGACGACGTAGCCTTTGACGAAACTCGCAGGCTCGCCCAGGTCATAACGGACTACATGAGGAGGCACGGCCCCTTCATGCCACATAGGCTGGGCCCCGAGGAGATGGAGTACACGACCCTGCCCGACGTCCTGAAGAGGCTGGAGAACAGGTTCAAGCCCTTCGACCTAGGCTATAAGCCGGTGATTAAGAAGGAGGAGCTCCTAGAGCCCTCGGGCGACTGAGAGGCTCGCTAGCCTTTTTTGTTGCCTGTAGCAACAAACGTTGGGCGACAGTATGGCGAAGCTGGTCTTCGCTATAAACTACAAGGCCTACGACACGGCCTTTAACGATGTGTCCCTCCAGATCGCGAGGGCGGCCTCAAGCCTAGCGACTAGGTATCAGAACGTGAGGATAATCCTGGTAGCGCCTGCTGCGATGGCTCCAAGGCTCCTTCAGGTCTACGATGACGTCTACGTTGAGCACGTTGACCCCATAGACTTCGGCGCCTTCACCGGCTACCTACCGCCGGGGGCGCTGAGGTACCTGGGGGTGAAGGGCGCCCTCGTGAACCACAGTGAGCACAAGATGGTCTACCGCGACGTGGAGAAGGTCGTCAGGGCAGTGAGGTCGGACGGCCTTGAGGTCATGGCGTGCGCGGACACCCCAGGTGAGGCCGCTGGTCTCGCCTACCTGAAGCCTAACTACATAGCGATCGAGCCTCCCGAGCTGATTGGGACTGGCGTCTCCGTGTCCAGGGCCAGGCCAGAGGTGATAACCGAGGGCGTCAGGGCCGTGAAGGCCGTCGCCGACCTGCCCGTCCTCGCCGGGGCAGGGATTACGTATCGCGATGATGTCATAAGGGCGGTCGAGCTCGGCGCCTCCGGCATACTGGTGGCCAGCGCTGTGATGAAGGCGAAGGACCCAGCGAGGGTTATGGAGGACTTCGCCGACGCCCTCAGCTCTGTTGCTCGCTAGCTACAGGCTTGCTCTCCGACTTTGAGGCTATCAGCTTGTCGACCTCTTCAAGGTCCTTCCTGCAGTCCTCGAGCAGGCTCTTGAGCTTCTGAACGTTTATCCTAACCAGCTTCCTGGGCCTTCCCCTCCCCTCCACCTTAAGCTTACTCGTGCTGATTATCCCAAGGCCCGTCAGGTCATTGATTACCCTGAGCACGAGGGGGTAGCTCACGTTCAGCTCCTTAGTTAGGTCCTTCACGCTGACCTCCTTCCTCTCCAGGAGGACCCATATTATTTGCGCTGAGACGTCCGGGTCAGGTATAGAAGCGCACTGTATCATCGCCCTCAGCGCCTTGAGCGGGACAACCTCCAACGTTGGTCCCTGTAGGGCCTTGTAAAGGAAACTTATAAAATTTTTCTCTATTAACATTAAGTGTCTTTTTTGCCTCCCTCAGTGCCCCCTTAACCTCTTAATTACTTGTTCACCGACAAAGTCAAGTATTACCTCCCTCGCCCCAGCCCCGATGTCAAGCATCCTGGCGTCCCTGGCCAGCCTCTCAAGCCTTGACCCCCTCGAGAACCCTGCCCCACCCATGACCTGTATCGCGAGCCACGTCGACCTCTGGGCTATCTCGGCCCCGAGAAGCTTAGCTACGGCTGCGTCGTACGGGTCCACAGACCCCTTAGACTCGGCCTTAGCTGAGGCGAGCTCGATTAGTGACTCAAGGGCCCTGGCCCTGGCCTCGACGTCAGCGAATGACCACCTGATCCCCTGGTAGTCGCCAAGCTCGACACCGAATATCCTCTTAGTCAAGGCCCTCGGACCGACCTCCTCGAAGGCCCCGTCCTTGATCCCCAGTCCTATGGCGCCGTAGCTTAGCCTCTCGTAGTTGATGGTCTCCAGGGCCTCCCTGATGCCTTTCCCAGGCGTGCCGACGCGTACCCCCCGCGCTCCCTCGAACACTACCCTTGACACGCCGGCCCCCCTGAACGTGAAGAGGTCCTGCTTCTCCACCTTAACGCCGCTGCCCTTCTCGACGAGGTAGAGCGTGGGGCCGGCAGGGCCGTTGGCCAGGACGAGGAAGTGGCTCGCGTAAAGCGCGTTGCTCGCGTAGACCTTCTCGCCGGTTATGTAAGCCTCGTCGCCCTTCTCATCTGCGACGGTCTTGAGGTTGGCCTTAATGTCGGTGCCTCCTCCTGGCTCAGTGACGCAGAGCGAGTAGATGACGCCATCCCGCTTGACACGTCTCGCCACGGTCGCCGACGTCATAATTACATGGGCTATGGCTGGGCTCCACTTAGAGGCGAAGCGGACTACCGACATGAGCTCCTGAAGGCTCATCGACAGGGAGCTGAAGCCGCCGGCCTGCCTCAGGCCCTCAAGGAATTCTGCGTCAACCT
The DNA here is from genome assembly GCA_049977005.1 of Acidilobus sp. Classification (GTDB taxonomy): domain Archaea; phylum Thermoproteota; class Thermoprotei_A; order Sulfolobales; family Acidilobaceae; genus Acidilobus. The sequence continues at coordinate 53,700 of JBMFHE010000004.1, forward strand.
CGTTACTCTCATCAACTATGTGGGCCCTCTGGGGGAGGGCGCTCTCTAGGAACTTCATCACTGAGTCGGCTAGCCCCACGGCTAGCCCCATAAAGGGCGTCAGTGAAAACATTTAAAAGAGCTGTGGAGACGCCAGTCCTGGTGCGATAACCCATGCCCATGAGGCCAGGGCGTTGCTATTCGCACGTGACGAGCCAGCCCTACACTAGGAAGGAGTACATTCATGGGGCCCCGCCGCCCAAGATCACCAAGTTCACGGCCGGGACCCCTTCCGTAAGGGAGTCGTATGAGGTGAAGGTTTCGCTCATAGCCCTGGAGGGGGGTCAAATAAGGTCGAACGCGCTTGAAGCCGCTAGGGTCATGGCCTCGAAGTACCTATCGACCACGGTCGGCGACGCCAACTACTTCATGGTCGTGAAGAAGTACCCGCACCAGGTTATCAGGGAGAACAAGATGATGGCCTTTGCGGGGGCTGACAGGCTCCAGGACGGCATGAGGCTCTCCTTCGGAACCCCCATCGGCGTCGCTGCCGTGGTCGAGCCAGGCGACGCCATAATTGAGGTCTATGGGAGGGCCTCAGACGTTGACAAGATTAAGGAGGCCCTGAGGAGGGCTGCCTCAAAGCTGCCCCACAGGACCAGGATAGTCGTTGAGGAGAGGCCCTCCAGCCATTAGGCGGTCCGCGCCTTAAGCCAAGAGAGGCGAAACGAAGGCCTCCTGGGCCTCCTGGTCGTTCCCATTGAACACCTTAGGGGCCTCTACCCCCGCACCGGCCTCCTCAAGGGCCGCCTGAACAACGCTGTCGACGAGGCCCTTAACGTCAAGCGACGCCGGGTCCACAGGGATCTGCCTGCGGCCAACCTCGATGATCGGCTCTTCATGGAAGGGCTTATAGCCTATGGTCTCGTTGACCACCTCAACGAACGCCATTATTGAGTACTCCTGCATAAGCCTCATGGCCGCCTCCCACGCGACCTTGACGGCAAGGTCGTCATCCCATGGGGACTGCCTGACCACCAGGTTGAGCATTTCTCAGGCACCCGTGCCCGGAAGCGCCCATTCGCCAGCGGATTACTGGTAAGACGAGTAATTTTTAGGATTGGGGTAGGTAAGCCTGCGGCTGACCATGCTCCAGCCGATTCTGTTGAAGCGCGCGACTCAGGCTGCAGGAAGCTGTTGCGTAAAGTTTACTTGAAAGGCGTCAGGTCCTGGCAAGCGACCCTTTCATACATAATAACTTCTATCTCGCCCATACCCACAGGCGACCGCCTTGGGGGTCCCTGACGAGCTGCTCAAGGTGTTTGAGCTAACCAACAGGCACAACCTATGGAGGCTCAGGGAGACGATTAACCTGATCGCGAGCGAGAACGTCATGTCGCCGGCGGCCCTGGCGGTGTATATAAGCGACGCCATGTACAGGTACGCCGAGGGCAAGCCTTTCAAGAGGCATTATCAGGGCACGAGGTACATAGACGAGCTTGAGGTCCTCGCGGGCCAGCTTATGGGCAGGCTCTTCGACACTGACATGGTCGACCTGAGGCCCATCAGCGGGACCATAGCCAACGCCGCCGTTTTCAGGGTACTGGCCCAGCCGGGGGACCAGGCGGTCATAGCCCCTGTCCAGGCGGGGGCCCACGTGAGCCACACCAAGTTTGGGACCCTGGGCGCCCTTGGAATCAAGCAGGTCGAGCTGCCATATGACGAGGAGAGGATGAACGTTGACGTGGATAAGGCCGTCAAGGTCATAGAGCAGACGAAGCCCAGGTTTGCCGTGCTCGGGGGGAGCGTGTACCTGTTCCCACACCCAGTCAAGGAGATAGCGGACGCCGTCCACTCCGTCGGAGGCAAACTAGTCTACGACGCCGCCCACGTCCTTGGGCTGATCGCGGGGGGCGTCTGGGAGAACCCACTAAAGCACGGAGCTGACGTGATGACGGCCTCGACACATAAGACGTTCCCAGGGCCGCAGGGAGGGGTCATAATAGCCTCTGACAAGGAGGTCTTCAAGGAGGTCGGCAAGACAATATTCCCGTGGTTCGTCAGCAACCACCACCTGCACAGGCTGCCCGCAACCGCGGTCACGGCCCTCGAGATGCTCCAGTTCGGAAGGCAGTACGCTGAGCAGATAACCAGGAACGCCAAGAGGCTGGCGGAGGCGCTGGCCGAGAGGGGATTCAAGGTCCTGGCTGAGAGCCTGGGCTACACGATGAGCCACCAGGTCCTCGTTGACGTGAGGCCGCAGGGCGGCGGGGCAAAGGCGGCAACGCTGCTTGAGGAGGCCAATATAATAGTTAACAAGAACCTCCTGCCGAACGACCCGCCCGAGGCCGTTAAGAACCCGAGCGGGCTGAGGATCGGCGTCCAGGAGATGACGAGGTTTGGCATGAAGGAGGACGACATGGAGGTGATAGCGGACTTCATGGAGCGCGTCCTAATTAAGGGCGAGGACCCAGCGAAGGTAAGGGAGGAGGTCAAGAGGTTCAGGTCCAGCTTCGTGAAGGTCCACTACGGGTTCACGCTTGAGGACGTCGCCAGCGTCCCCTACGCCGACGCCCTTAAGCTTGTCATCTGATTTTAACTCTGACTTAGATGCCCCCTAGCGTCTCTTTTAAGACGAGGACCAAACGGGGGATCTTCACGGCCATAATAAGGTTATTAACGGGGAAGGCGAGAGCCAGAACGGCGTAAGGGGAGGCTTTTGCACCTGCTGCAGGTCGAAGGCCTCAAGATATACTTCCACATGCCCCGAGGCAAGGTCAGGGCCGTCGACGACGTAAACATATACCTTGACAAAGGGGAGATCATAGGGATCGCGGGCGAGAGCGGCAGCGGGAAGAGCACGCTGGCCCTCGGCATAATGAGGCTCATCATGCCGCCGGGCGTCATAGAGGGCGGAAACATATACCTCCAGGGAACGGAGATACTTCACCTCCCCGAGAAGGTCTTCAACGCCGAGTACCGCTGGAAGAAGATAGCCATGGTCTTCCAGGGCTCCATGAACGGCTTCACGCCAGTCTTCAAGATAAGGGACCAGATCAAGGAGGTCCTCGAGGTCCACGGCTACACGGGCGACCCTGACCAGCGCGTCAACGAGCTGATGAAGATGGTCAACCTGGAGCCATCCATAGCCGACAGGTACCCGCACGAGCTGAGCGGCGGGCAGAGGCAGAGGGCCTTCATCGCGATGGCGCTAGCGCTCAACCCCCAGGTCCTAATAGCCGACGAGCCGACCACGGCGCTTGATGTCATAACTCAGACGCACATTATCAACCTTCTCAAGCAGCTCAGGAAGGAGCTCGGCCTGTCAATAATCTTCATAACGCACGACATAGCACTTATGTCAATGCTTGCCGACAGGATCTACGTAATGTACGCCGGCAGGATAATGGAGCACGCGAACACCGCTGACATAGTTAGGAACCCCAAGCACCCCTACACAAAGCTCCTTATGGAGGCCGTCCCCGACCTCTCAAAGGAGTACATAAAGGGCATACCTGGGTTCATGCCTGACCTCGCCAAGCTCCCGCCCGGCTGTAGGTTCAACACGAGGTGCCCCTTCGTGATGGACATCTGTAAGCGGGAGGAGCCTAAGCTTAAGAGGGTTGGGAGCTCGGAGGTGGCCTGCTGGCTCTACTGAGGTGGCCAAGTTGCCGGCCGACGATGTGATAATTGAGACAAGGAATCTCAAGGTGTACTTTGTCAAGGGCGGCCTCCTCGGCAAGAAGAGCTACGTAAGGGCCGTCGACGACGTGAGCATCAAGATAAGGAGGGGCGAAATACTGGGCCTCGTAGGGGAGAGCGGCAGCGGGAAGACGACGCTCGGGAGGACCACCATTGGGCTTCAGGCCCCGACCGCGGGCGAGGTCATATACTATGACAGCAAGGGAGGGCAGCACGTAATCACCCCTAAGAGCATCACCAAGGAGATAAGGAGGAAGCTGCAGATGATTTACCAGGACCCCTACTCGTCAATAGACCCGTACATGAAGGTCTACGACGCCCTGAGGCAGCCCCTGTACTACTCGGGCGTCAGGGACAAGAGCGAGGTCATGGAGATCATTCACAAGGCCTTTGATGACGTGGGGCTCCCGTACGATCTCTTGAACAACTACGTGTTCCAGCTCTCGGGAGGTCAGAGGCAGAGGCTGGCGATTGCCAGGGCCCTAATGTTGAACCCCGAGTACGTCGTGGCCGACGAGCCCGTCACCATGTTAGACGCCTCGCTGAAGGGCCTCATCGTCGAGGACCTCAAGAAGATCAACCAGTCAAGGGGGATATCAATACTTTTCATAACCCACGAGCTCCCGGTGGCCAAGGTGATAGCTCACAGGATCGCGGTTATGTACCTTGGCAAGATAGTCGAGATAGGTCCCACGAAGAAGGTCATTGAGAACCCGCTACACCCCTACACGCAGGCCCTCCTACAGGCCTACCCAAGGATAGCCCCCGACATGAAGGACAAGCTGGTTAAGGTTAACGTGAGGGAGCTCGAGCTCGTGTGGCCTAAGGCCGGTTGCAGGTTCCACCCTCGGTGTCCCTTTGTAATGAAGAGGTGTGAGGCCGAGGAGCCGCCCCTAAAGGAGGTAGAGCCAGAGCACTACGTGGCCTGCTGGCTTTACTGAGGTCTCCGCTCTTGAAGGTCTACTTTAAGTTCATGATAGTCGGCGCGACCATGATGGGCCTGTCATGGATCTTGACCCTGCTCGGCATCAAGTACATGAACCTGTGGCTTGACGTCCTGGCCTTCGCGGTGGCGATCGCTGCGGCCCTGCTGATGTTCCGTGGGCTGGCCGAGTTCCTTCAGGACGTGATCAGCGGGAGGTATAAGCGCGGTGGCCGAGGCGCCGAGTAAGTGAACCTTGAGCTTCTGGCTGATGTGCTACATCATGAGAGGTGCGGGGGGTGGGATTTGAACCCACGCAGGCCTACGCCAACGGGTCTTGGGCCCGTCCCCTTTGGCCGGGCTCGGGCACCCCCGCACCAACAAACCCTTCAGTATTGGGGACCATAAAGCGTTTCGCTTTCAGCTCTCCACCTTAACGACTACTGCCTGGGGCTGGGCCTGCGGGGCCTGGGTCACCGGCTGGGGAGTCGAGGCTGGCTGCTTGGGGGCCTCAGCCTCAAAGGCCAGCTGCAGGACCTTGTCGAGCTTGTCCAGGAGGTCCTTGGCGGCCCTCTTCTCCTCGCTGAGGGCCTCCTGCAGCTTCTTGAGGTGGTTCATGCTCTGGGTGTAGCCCCTCTCGCTGACCTCGCCGCTGAAGTAAGCTATACCTATGAGGGCTATCGACCTCGCCACCCTTAGCTCCTCGGCCTCTATCTCAGCGATCCTGGAGCTTACGACCTTCTTCACCTCGTCAGCCCTGACCTTAAGGGACCTAATCTCCTCCTCGAGCTTCTTCCTCAGGGGGTCAATTACGGTGGACGGTAGCTCATTCCTGCTCCCTATGGTCTCTATGGCCTTCTTCCTCTTGTAGGCCCTGTCCAGGTTCTCTATGACGTCAATTATCTGGTGCTTCCACTCGGGCGTGATGACGAGCCTTCCCTCGGTTATCTTGACCCTCTCCCCCTCAACGACCTCGAGCCCCTTGTCGACAACCTTGACGACTATGTTGACCACCTTGCCATCTACGTTGCTCTCTATGGCGACCAGCGTCCCGAGCGACCTCCCGAAGTCGTCGTAGACCTCAGACCCTATGAACTTGGAAGCCTCGTCAACGCGTATGGCTGACACAACCTACACCTTTCAATCGGTCGGCCTTTGGAACTATAAAGAGGGGAAGCCCCCTTAATTTAGCCTATCCCCCTATAACGCCAATGACATAATAGGATGATCGATCCGGTGAAGTGGCTTGAGCGGAATTGAGAACTGGCCCAAGAGGTGGAATGAGGAGCCCAAGAGGGAGACGATAGCCGAGAAGGTCAGGGAGTTCATATCACCGCCTCCGCCGCTCAAGAGGCAGATAATGATGGCTAGCTACAGGGTCGCCTCGCAGATGAACAAGCTCGAGTACACGCTCAGCAAGCTGCAGGCCTACGACAAGCAGCTCTTCGAGAAGGTCGTCAACGCTATAATTGAGGGCGACAAGAACAGGGCAGCAATGTACGCCAACGAGGTCGCCGAGGTCAGGAGGATGGCCAAGATAATAATGACTGTTAAGTACGCCCTTGAGAAGGTTAAGCTGAGGCTCGACACGACCCTGATAATGGGAGACGTAAACGCAGACCTCGCGCCCGCCATAGTGGCCCTGAAGCAGGTTGCCGTCTACCTGAGGGGCACCATGCCTGACGTCTTCGCCGACCTGATGGACATCGACGAGCAGCTGTCCGCTGCACTGACCCAGTACACCTCAGGCGCCGTGCCGCTGTTCGAGAACGAGTACGTGACCGAGGAGGCGCAGAAGATACTCAAGGAGGCCAGCATAGTCGCGGAGCAGAGGATGAAGCAGGAGTTCCCAGAGCTGCCCAGCGTCGAGACAGCCGTCCCAAGCTCACAGCAGACAGGGACCGCAACCGCGGCCTCTACGAAGTGATTTCCCGGCCCGGTGGGGCTTAGCGTTAAAGCTTTTCTTAAAACCCCTCACTTTGGGGCCTCGGGTTGTCTTTTGATAGGGCCTCTCTAGTCGAGCAGCTTAGGAGAGCCCTTGACCTCACTCTGTACGAGGCTAAGCTATACCTGGCCATACTTCAGGGCGCCAGCGACCCAAAGGAGGCCAGCGTTATGAGCGGCGTGCCGCTTCCCAGGATCTACGACGTCGTTAAGGTGCTTGAGAGCAAGGGGATGGTCTACAGGGACCAGTCGGGCTGGTATAGGGCCGTGAGCCCCAGGGCTCTGGCGGCCATAAGCATCGCTAAGCTTGAGGAGGAGTCCAGGAGGAAGGCCAGGGAGATAATGTCACTGGCTGAGGCCCTGGAGGGCCTTGAGGCAAAGGCGGGAAGGCCAAGGTTTGCCATGGTCAAGGGCGAGTTCAACATAATATCGGTGGCCGTGGACTTCTTCAAGAGCTCGACTTCCATGTACATAGTCTTATCAACGCGCCTCAGGGAGAACGGCCTAGGCGAGAGGCTGGTCAAGGCGCTGCTCCCCTACGTCAGCGACCTGAGGGTCGCAGTGGTTGACGGGCAGTCCACCGAAGCCCTCTCGGCCCTCTCGGGGCTAGGGGTTAAGGTCAAGCCGCTTCAGCACCCCCTACTAGACAGCCTCTCCTCGAGGACGAGCCTCATGGTCATACTGGGCGAGCCCTCGGGTGAGCTCGTGGGACTTGCGCTGGAGGACCCCTATCAGGCTGAGCCCTACTTCAGGGGCCTCACAAGGCTTTGGAGCTCATGACAGCCCCTTTCAGGGAAGCCTCGGGGGGTAGGCAGGTGTAAGCCTTAATAGCGTGGCCTGACCAAGGCGCTCTAACCGAGCTCAGGAGGGCTATGGAGTGCCCCGGCTAGAGCCTATCTACAAGGGCCTCTGCCCAAACTGTGGAAGGGAGATAAGCGCCGAAAGGCTTGCGAGGGGCCTCCCCTGCGCCGCCTGCCTGCCCGAGGAGCCTAAGGAGGCTGACCCGATCACCGTCTGGAACATGCTAAAGGCCAGGGGCGTCGAGGGCGCGTACATGTACCTCTACCTCCTCGAGAAGGCGTTCAAGGACTTCTCCTCTTACTTCGAGGACAAGTACGGCTTCTCCCTCTCGAGCGCCCAGAGGAGCTGGGCCAGGAGGCTCCTAAGGCTCGAGAGCTTCTCCATAGTGGCTCCCACAGGCGTAGGTAAGACGACCCTCCTCATGGCGTACGCCGCATACAGGGCTGACGTCGACAACTGGAGGATCCTCTACCTTGTCCCCACCGAGAACCTGGTAGCCCAGACGGCCGAGAGGCTCATGGGCATGGCGAGGGAGGGCTCGGTCGCCTACTACTACAGCTCGATGAAGGCCAGCGACAGGGAGGCCATGCTGAAGAGGATAGGCGACCTCGACTACAGGATCCTTGTCGTCACGCCAGGCTTCCTGGTCCGTAACTTCGACGCGCTGAAGAAGGCGTCCCCTTACAACCTAATCGTTGTTGACGACGTTGACAGCCTCCTCAGGAACAGCAAGAACATCGACAGGACGCTCGTCCTCCTAGGGTTCAGCGAGGAGGCTGTGAACCTGGCCTTTGAGCTGGTTCAGCTAAGGCTTGAGCTGGCGAGGGCCCTCAAGCAGGGCCTGCAGAGGAGGGCCGACGAGCTCATGAATGAGATAGCGCAGAAGGGCTTTGAGCTCAGCAAGCTAAAGGAGGTTGGCGTTGGGCAGGGCGGCGAGTCCACGTCAAGGGGCCAGCTCGTGATAGCGTCAGCCACTGGCAGGCCCAAGGGCGTCAAGCACCTAGTCTTCAGGGAGATGTTGGGATTTGAGGTAGGAGGGGGCACCGACTACCTTAGGAACGTCATAGACTCCTACGTAATAACTGACGACGTGTTCGAGTCCACCGTAAGCCTGGTTAAGAGCCTTGGGAGGGGAGGCCTAGTCTTCGTCTCCCAGTCGCTCGGGAAGTCGCTCGTGAAGGTTGTGACCGAGAGGCTTAAGCAGGAGGGGGTCAGGGCCCTCCACGCTATCTCAAACCCGAGGAGGGCCGTCGAGAAGCTCCAGTCGGGCGAGATCGACGTCGCGGTAGGGGTGGCGTCAAGGTACGGCGCCCTTGTCAGGGGGATAGACCTGCCTGAGGTCATAAGGTACGCGGTATTTGTCGGAGTGCCGGCCACGCGGCTTGACATCAAGACGGCCCTCCTCTCCCCCAGGAGGCTCCTGAGGGCGCTGATGTTCGCAGAGGAGAAGGACAAGGCCTTCTCGGACCTGAGGAAGAGGCTGGAGGATCTGCTGAGGAGGTACGGCGCCGAGACCCAGATCGTAGCCGCAGTCGTAAGGGGGCAGCTTGAGGCCCACGGACGCCTTGAGGAGCTGAAGAACCTCGTCCTGGAGGGCTCCGAGAAGGTCGCGTCCTTCCTGGAGGGCATCCTGCCTGAGGAGGGGCAGGCCGTCAAGATAGGCACAATGGTCGTGAGGAGGGAGTCTGGCTCGCTCTGGCTCTACTCGCCGGACGCGCCAACGTACATCCAGGCCAGCGGTAGGACGAGCAGGCTATACCACGGGGCTATGACGAGGGGTCTCTCCATAGTCGTTGACAGGATCCCAGAGCTTGTCGAGGCGCTACAGGACAGGCTCAGGTGGATAAGCCAGGCCGAGTTCGTGCCCTTCGAGTCCCTTAACGTCAGAGAGGTGGAGAAGGAGCTGGAGGAGTCGAGGAAGGAGTCCGTCGCCGCCTCAAGGAAGATAAACGTCGTGACAGAGCTGATCATAGTGGAGTCCCCTACCAAGGCCAAGACGATAGCTAACTTCTGGGGTAGGCCGGCAAGGAGGCGTGAGGGGAACCTGAACATCTATGAGACCACGGTGGTTGACAACGTGACCAACACGGTTCACCTGATAACAGTCACGGCGTCCAAGGGCCACGTCTTCGACCTCGTCGCCTCGCCTGAGAAGGGGACCCTGTTCGGGGTAAAGGTCACCAAGGACTCCTGGCAGCCCATCTACATAAGCGTGAAGAGGTGCCTAGACTGCGGCTATCAGTTCGCTGAGGACACGAACGTCTGCCCAAGGTGCGGTTCAGCGAGGATCGTGGACTCGCTGGGGATCGTGGAGACCCTGAGGAAGATAGCGTCCGAAGTTGACAGGGTCATCATAATGACGGACCCTGATAGGGAGGGGGAGAAGATAGCGTGGGACCTTTACCTTGCGCTCAGGCCATATAATTCCCAGGTCTACAGGAGCGCCTTCCACGAGGTCACGCCGAGGGCCTTCATGGAGGCCCTTCGGACGCCGGGGCAGATCCAGCAGAGCCTCGTTGACGCGCAGATAGCCAGAAGAATTGACGACAGGTGGATAGGGTTCATAACGAGCCAGTTCCTGTGGTCAAAGCTCGGCAAGAACTGGCTGGGCGCCGGGAGGGTGCAGACGCCCGTCCTGGGCTGGGTCATAGAGAGGTACTCCCAGTACAAGGACAACCTGGGCTACAAGGTGAGGGTTGTCCTCCCCTCGGGGACCCCGGTCACGTTCTACACCCAGAACCAGGGCGAGGCCGAGGAGGCCAGCCAGGCCCAGAGCCTCACGGCCGTGACCGAGAAGATCTGGACCGAGGAGGTCAACCCGCAGCCGCCCTTCACGACTGACGAGCTGATATTTGAGGCCTCGGCCAGGCTAGGCTACTCAGCGCCCTTGACCATGAAGCTCGCCCAGGACCTCTTCTACTCGGGTCTCATAACTTACCACAGGACCGACTCGACAAGGATCTCGGACGCCGGCATAGCGGTGGCCAGGCAGTACCTCGAGGCGCACGGCCTCGCTCAGTACTTCAAGCCAAGGACGTGGGGCACCGGAGGCGCGCACGAGGCCATTAGGCCCACGAGGCCCATGTCGGCCGAGGAAGTGGAGCGCGCCGTGCTTGACGGCTCGCTGAACGTTCCGATGCAGCTTACGGGGGCCCATTACAGGCTCTATCAGCTCATATTTGAGAGGTTCATCGCGTCCCAGATGGCGCCGGCGACCCTTGAGAAGGCTGCTGTCAAGCTGACCCTGGGCGCCCTGACCACCGAGATTGAGGCGACGATCGGGATACTGAAGGAGGGCTTCACCGTGATAAGCAGGCCGAGGCTTGAGACATGGGTCCAGAGGGATATCGGGAAGGAGTACCAGGTCCCCGTAACGAACGTCAAGCTGTTCAGGGGCAGCCTTGTCCAGCTCTTCAGGAGCGGCGACCTGGTCATGTTGATGAGAAAGAAGAACATAGGGCGCCCGAGCACCTACGCCAAGGTGATCGAGTCCAACCTAAGGCACGGATATATAATAGAGAGCAAGAAGTCAAAGTTCATCATACCGACGAACCTCGGCAGGAAGGTCTACGAGATCTTAATGTCGTCACCCTTCGCCCCACTCCTAACTGAGGAGGAGAGCGCGAGGCTTGAGGACGCCCTTGACAAGATTGAGGCCGGCCAACAGGACGTCACGGAGTTCGTCGCCAAGGTAAGGGATGAAATACTGGAGAAGGCCAAGGAGGCAGGGTTTGACATAAGGCTGTGATCAGGCGTCCTTATCCTTGCTTAGCTCGCTCATCAGCTTCTCGAGCTCGCCCTCCTTCATACTCCAGTACCTCCCCTCGTCAGGGAACTTTGAGGCCTCGACCTCCTGCCTGAACGCCTCTATCGCCTTATAGATCTCGGAGGACAGGTCAACGTACCTCTTGGCGAAGGGGGGCGGGGAGTCCGAGAGGCCAACTATGTCGTGGAACACTAGCACTTGGCCGTCGCAGTAGGGGCCTGAGCCTATGCATATCGTTGGAACCCCTATCCTCTCGGTGATCAACTTAGCGACCTCGCTGGCCGTGTACTCTATGACCACCGAGAACGCCCCTGCCTCCGCAACAGCCTCGGCGTCCCTTATCACCTGTAGGGCCTCGGAGGCCGTCTTGCCGATGAGCCTGTAACCCCCGAGCAGCTTGTGCTTCTGTGGCGTCAGGCCCACGTGGCCCATGACTGGGATGCCAGCTCTGGTGAACGACTTTATAACGTCAGTGTACTCCTCGCCACCCTCTATCTTGACCGCGTCAGCCCCCACCCTCAGGAACTCCCCGGCGTTCTTCAGGGCCTCAGCCCCTCCGATCTCATAACTCATGAAAGGCATGTCGGCGACGAGCAGCGCCCTCGGGGAAGCCCTCGCCACGGCCTCGGTGTGTCGGAGCATCACGTCCATGTCCACCTGAAGGGTGCTGGGGTTGCCCAGGACCGTCATTGAGAGGGAGTCGCCGACGAGTATAATGTCAACGCCTGCCCTGTCGACGATCTTCGCCGTGGGGTAGTCGTAGGCCGTCACCATGACGATCTTCTTCTTGCCCTTCAGCTGCATTATCCTTCGCACGGTGACCTTCTCCCTCTCTGCCATCTCGACGCAGCCTCCGCCGCCAGGTAGGCCAGTAGGTTGAGGGCAGCTCTAAAGCTTAGCCTTGTGGACCTCTCCCAGACGGCCATGTTTATGAACTCAAGCTCCGTCCTCCTCCCCTCGGCCACGTCCTGGACCGTTGAGCTGCAGTTCTCGGCGGTCTCGGACGCCGTCCTGATGGTAGCCTCCACAGGGTCCTCAGGGACGGCTATGTTGAGGGCCTTCGCGACGCGCCAGGTCTCCTCAGCGATGGCGGAGGCGGCCTCCCTTAGGGCGGGGTCGCGGACTATGGCCCCGTTCTTTGACCAGGTTATGAGCGTGAGGGGGTTTATGGCGCTGTTGACGGCCAGCTTCAGCCACCGATGTCCCTCGAACTCAGCTGGGCCGACGGTCTCAACGTCGAGGCCGCCGGATCGAAGGGCCTCGGCGAATCCTGCGAGGGCGTCACGGTCGCAGCTCAGCCTGCACCCAATGATGACTTTCCTGCCACCCGTGTAGGTGGCCTGACACTCACCGGTCCTCGCTGAGCCGAAGTAGATGAGCGCCCCAGCGGCGGAGGGGAAAGCGCTCTCTATGAGCTCGAGCGAGCCGAGCCCGTTCTGCACGGACACCGCCAGCCTCGCCGAGACGCGAGAAGATATGGCGGCGTTGACCGCGTCAGCTACGTCATAGGCCTTCGTGGCTATAACGAGGACGTCGAGGTCCTTGGGCGCCTCCTGCCAGCCGCAGAGGGTAACGTCAGCCTCACCGAAGCCCTTGAAGGAGGCCCTGACCCTGCGACAGCCCTTGGCCTTCCTGGAGACCGCGTAAACGGAGGCGCCTCCCATGGCAAGGGCCACGGAGAGGGCCGTGCCAACGGCGCCGCACCCGACGACGCCGACCCTCATCCGTTGTCCAGGGCTTGGTGGACGTGTAAGTTAAAATTCCCAAGGGGCAGGCGAGCCAGGGAATTGCTATGCAGTCCAGGAGCAAGGTGGTGGTTGAGGACCAAGGGACCGCGGAGGACTACGCGCTTAAGACTATACTTGAGTTCAACAAGGGCTTCTCGCAGGTCGAGCTTTACGCGACCGAGGACTCGATATGCAAGCTCGTCGAGGCGTACATCATAGTGAAGGAAAGGATGGGCGAGGCCGTAAGGGTCGTCGGGGCTGACATAGGGACGGCGAGGCCTCGCAACAGGAACGTCAGCTACCTAAGCGTTGTCTTGGAGAGGCTGGCCTGAGGCACCAACCTTTTTAAGCTAACTGACATAATGACGAAGCGGGAGGCAGGATGAGCGTCCAGTTCGCGACGCTTGGGGACCTTAAGAAGGGCAACTACATCGTGATCGACGGGGAGCCCTGCAGGATAGTTGAGATAACCAAGGCAAAGACGGGGAAGCACGGGAGCGCCAAGGCCCACGTCGTCGCCATAGGCCTCTTCACTGGCCAGAAGAGGACCCTCGTGGCCCCCACCGACGCCCAGGTGCAGGTCCCCATAATCGAGAAGAGGAACGGGCAGGTGCTGGCGGACCTTGGCGACTCGATCCAGCTGATGGACCTCGAGACCTATGACACAATTGAGGTTGAGAAGCCTAAGGACGACCCGGAGCTGCTGGAGAGGCTGAAGCCCGGCGCTCAGATCGAGTACTGGCTGATAATGGGGAAGCCAAAAATAATGAGGACCAGGTCAACCGAGGAGGGCTAATCACTTAGCCGCCCTGTTATCGCTCTTCGACTCGTCGCCAACGAGCTCCTTATACCTGTTCCTCACCGTGACCTCGGTGACGCCTGCGACGTGAGCTATCTCCTTCTGGGTCCTCCTCAGCCCGTACCTCAGGGCGGCCAGGTAGACTGCGGCGGCGGCCAGCCCGCTCGGGTCCTTCCCTGCAGTCACCCCCTTAGCCCTGGCCTCCCTCAGGATCCTGATGGCCTCAACGGCCACGTAGTCAGGCAGCCCGAGGGCGCTCACTATCCTGTTAACGAAGAGCTCTGGCTCGATAACAGGTATGTCAAGGCCTAGGTCCCTGACCAGGAGGCGATAGCAGCGGGCCACGTCCCTCTTGACGTCGGTGCTCTTGGAGGGGAGGTATGACGCTATGTCGTCAATGGTGCAGGGTATCTTGAGGATGCGGCACGTGGCGTACAGGGTCGCGGCCACGACGCTCTCTATGCTCCTGCCCCTGGTCAGGCCCTTCTCGGTCGCGTCCCTGTAAAGCTTCGACGCCGCCTCCTTGACCTTGTCCGGGAGCTCCATCTTGTTGGCAATGTCGTCAAGTATCTTGAGGGCCTGGTTTATGTTCTTCTCGATCCCTGATAGGGTCCTGCCAAGCCTGTAGCTCCTCTGGAGCCTCAGGGCCTCTATCCTCTTGCTCAGCCCCCTGATCCTCTTGCCCGAGCCCTCGTGCAGGCTCCCCAGGTAAACGTCAACGCCTAGGTTTGGCTTGGCCAGGGAGAGGGGTGCCCCCACCCTGGTCCTCCTGGCCTTCTCATCAGGGGTATAGGCCCTCCACTCGGCCTCGTCGCCTATCACCTGTTCCTCTATTATTTCCCCGGTGTCCAAGCAAATCCTAGCGCCCGTGTTGGAGTCGTACACGATCTTCTCTGGAGGACACTTCACCTTGTTTGCGGAGGGCCCGGGCCCGTTATCGGGCGGGGGGACGCTCTCTGGCATAAGCGTGACCCCCTTAGCGCCCTTTAAATGCTTCAACTAAAGCTTATAAACTCAGATGAAGAATTTATGACAATCTTAGGTCTCAGTCATCATAAGTTTAAAAGGAGAGGGCTAAGGTAAACAAGCAGAAGACGGGATGCTGTTAGCGGACTGGAGGACGCTCGCGAGGGTGATCAGGAGGTCAGACGGCGTCCTTGAGGTGCTCGACGCCAGGGACCCTGAGGGGACGAGAAGCCATAGGGCTGAGTCCATGACGAGGGCGTTGGGCAAACGCCTCCTGCTCGTGATAAACAAGATTGACCTGATTCCCAGAAACGTCGTCGACGAGTGGCTGGCCTACTACGACGGCCTTGGGCTGAAGGCCGTCGCGGTCTCAAGCCTTAGGGGGGAGGGGAGGGGCAGGCTAATCAAGGCAATGGTTGAGCTGGCCGGCGGTGAAGGGGCGGCAGTGTTCGCGGTGATAGGTTACCCCAAGACCGGCAAGTCAAGCGTCATTAACCTCCTGAAGGGCTACAAGAGCGCGCCTACCAGCAAGGTGCCGGGAAGCCACGGTTACACTAAAGGATACACCCTTTACAGGGTCACCCAGGGAATTTACATTATTGACACACCGGGCACCATCCCGGTAGGCGGCGACCCCCTCGAGGCTGCCATAAGGGGGAAGAGCCCTGAGGAGATGAGCGACCCCGTTAGGCCGGCCGTCATGCTCCTCAAGAGGGCCCTGTCGTTAAACCCCAGGGCCGTCGTGGACGCCTACGGAATAGACGAGAGCGACCCCTACGTGATATTGGAGAAGATAGCGGAGAGGAGGTCATGGATATACAAGAGCACGCACGAGCCTAACATCGAGGAGGCGGCAAGGGCCGTCATAAGGGATTATCACGTGGGGAAGCTGAGGTTCTACGTTCCGCCGCCTACGAGAGCTTCACGTACTTCTCAAGGGTAGGTATAACGAAGTCGAGGCCCAGCCTGTGGAGAGTCTCCCTGGTCGGCACGCCGTTATGGTCCCAGCCCCTTATGTCATAGTAGTAGTCCAGGAGCTGGTTGTACTTGTCGTAGTCGAGCTTCGCGCCGGCCAGCGGGCCCTTCGTGAGGGGCTTCTTGAACCACTTTACGGGAGGCATGTCATATTCTCTCGACCATCCGCCCTTCTCCCTTATCCATATGGCCCTTATGAGGGCGTATATCCTGTCGCCTATCGCGTAGAGCTCGTCCCACGTGTACTTGACGCCCGTTGAGTAGTAGAGGAGCAGGGGGTAGTGGTCAAGGCTAAGGCCGACCTCCACCCACGGCAGCCTGCAGGTGGTGAAGGACTCGAACATCCCCCTTATCCTCTGGAGCTCCACTACCTTCTCCGCCTTCTCCCTGCCATAGGAGAACCTGTCGTGCTGGACCTCCCAGCTTATGACCCAGGCGTCCTTGTGGTGGGCGCCTATCGGGCTAGTGGCGAACGCTAGCGCCATACCTGGGGCCGCGTGGCAGTCGTAAGCGCTGACCCCCAGCCCCTTCACGTCCATGGAGAACTCGCACCCACCCACCCTCTTGCAGGCCCCTGAGCTCGCCTCAGCCAGCAGGTTGCCTAGCGGGGTCGACCTCTTAGCTATCTGGTACGTAAGCTCCGCGAAGGTCTTGACATCGCCCCACTCTAGCTGTCCGCCGTAGTCCTTCAGCAGGCCAGCCTGAGAGGCCTCCACGGCCCAGCTCAGGGTCGTCCCAAGGCTCTCAGTGTCAAGGCCCATCTGATCAGCTATCCTGTTTATTAGGGCCACGTCGGCGAGCCTGCCGATCCCGAGGTTGCTCCCGAGGAGGGCGACGTTCTCGTAGTCCAGCTCACTCTTCATCCCTGTTGAGTCAAGCACCACGTTGCCGCACTGCATGTTGCAGTTGGGGCACCCCCTCTGCTCAACCTTGCCGGCCTCCATCGTGTAACCGTCTATCCCCTTGAACTCGTCGAACACGCCCTCGTTGAAGTTGTAGGCCGGCAGGACGCTGGTCTCCTGGGCCCAGTCCACGGTAGCCATCGTTCCCTGCCTCATCCAGAAGGGGTAGCCTGGCCTCCCCTTGATCTCGACGAGCGCCTTCGCGGCCTGGACCTTGTACGACTTATCGTCGTATAGGTCCGCGCTCGAGGAGCCCCTCACGACGACGGCCTTCAGCTTCTTCGACCCCATGACTGCGCCGATCCCAGGCCTTCCGCCGCTACGGCCCTCCTGGCTTATGACCGTCGCGAACTTGACCATGTTCTCCCCGGCTGGGCCTATCTCAACGATGCCCGCGAACTTGCCATACCTCTTCCTCAGCCTCTCCTCGGTAGCCCAGGTGTCGAGCCCCCACAGGTCATCAGCTGGCTCAAAGCTGACCTTGTTGTTCTCAACCTCTACGACGACAGGCTTGTCCGACGCCCCGCTGAAAACTATCGCGTCGATGTTGGCCTTCCTCATCTCGTTAGCCAAGTATGTGCCGACGTTGCCGTCACCGTACCCCCCGGTCAGGGGGCTCTTAGCCGCTACCTGAAGTTTACCCGTGCTCGGCCCCGGGAGCCCAGTAAGGGGGCCTATTGCCATTATTAGCAAGTTTTCCGGCCCCAGCGGGTCCGCCCCCGGCGGCAGGTACTCCCAAAGGATCCTTGCGGCGAGCCCCCTACCCCCGACGTACATGAGCGCCCACTCGGCAGGGTAGTTGACGAACTTCCACTCCTTCCTCGTCAGGTCTACCCAGAGCAGACGGCCGCTCCAGCCCTTCAAGGCGGGTACCGTGCTGTACAATCTGTGCTTCAAAAAATTAAAACTGGCGTTCATGCCACGGTACAGTCTATGTGAATAATAGGCCCCGGGAACCGGGGCTACTCGCAGAGGTGGACGAGCGTGTCCCAATACAGGGCTGACCTGTCCGAGTTCCTCAGGAACTTGGACAGGTGGATCGCAATGCAGCAGAGCGTGCTTCAGACGTTCAAGGAGAACGAGCAGAGGGTCGCCCAGTCCGACAGGCTCGAGATAATCGTCAACACGAGGCTCGCCTTCAGCCACATGATGAGGACGCTGAAGGCCTTCGACGACTGGCTACAGGACCCGTTCATCACTACCAACGCGCCCAAGGACCTCCTCGTCGAGGTTTGGCAGAGGACTGTGAAGATACTTGAGGAGCTCCTGGAGCTCGACATCGAGCATACGACAAGCATGAGGAACACCCTTGAGGCCTACTCGAAGCAGGGGAAGCTGAACCCGATCCTGACGCGACTGAGGGAGATAGGCTCCACGCTGGCGACGGAGCAGGAGAGGGGCCCAAGGGGAGGCACGACGATATCCTTCTGAGGCCAAACCTTTTTAATTCGACCAGCCTGCCGCCGTTATGGTGGACGGCTTGTCTTCGGCGGCGCCTGAGAAGAAGCAGCCTGCGAGGCAGCAGCCCAGGCCTCAGGCTAAGGCGGCAGGGCCTACCATCCTGGAGGTGACGCCAGACCTGGTTAACAGGGCGAGGAGGGAGGTCGCGAAGATGAAGTACGTGACCCCCTATAGGTTGGCTAACGCCTTCGGCATAAAGATGTCGGTCGCTAGGAAGCTGCTAAGGGAGCTCATCAAGCAGGGGGTCCTCGAGCCCAGGATCAAGAACAGGAGGCTCACGGTGGCGACCCCTAAGCGCGAGTCCTGAGGGCTACAGGTCGCAGGTGGGGCAGCCGCCTGCATACTCCTCGCTCACGGCGACGACCCTCGAGTCGCCAGCGTTTATCACGCCAGGGACTAGCTTAGCCTTGACCCTTATCCCAATGGTGGGGGGCTCGCGTATCAGCTGGTCAAGGTCTGCTGAGACCTGCATTACCTGAACCCCCTTGCTCCTGTCCCTGAATATGGTGATGCCCTTGCACTTGAGCCTCCAGGCCTCGATAAAGACCGCCTTGACGTCGTCAGGGGTTACGTCATGTCTCATGTTAACGGTCTTGCTGACGGCGTTATCGACCCACCTCTGGAACGCGGCCTGCATCCTTACGTGCCACCTCCAGTCTATGTCAAGCGCTGTCCCGAGGACCATCTGGACGTCCTTGGGCACCCAGCTGAGCCCCCTGACAGAGCCTCCCCGCCTGATGATCTCCTTTATCTTGTCAGCGGTCAGGTTCCCGGTGCTCAACATCCACTCCCTCAGGAACTTGTTGACCTCAATCCATGAGAACAGGCTGCTCTGCCTCACGTAAATCAGCGAGTAGAAGGGCTCGATGCTGCTGCTGGCGTCAGCTATTATGCTTATGCTGCCGGTAGGCGCTATCGTGGTGACCGTCGCGTTCCTCGTGCCCTCAGTCATGTCAAGCCTTACCTTCTCCCAGTCAAGCTTAGGCCTCGACTCAACGACCCTGTGCGCCGTCTCCGAGACCCTGTCTTCGTCATAGATCATGTTGGGGGAGACCTGGGGCTCGAAGTTGAACCTCCCCTCCCTGTGTATGCTCCCAGGGAACTCAGGGTACGGCCCCCTCTCGTCGGCGAGCCTGTTGCTCTCGTCGCGGGCCACGTAGGCTATGAACTCCATAAGCTTGTCGGCGAGGTATAGGGCCGAGTCGTCGTCATAGGGTATGCCGAGCTTCACAAGGAGGTCCGCCCAGCCCATCACTCCCAGGCCGATCTTGCGGGTCCTCTTGACCGCCTTCTCAATTTCCGGCCTTGGGTACCACGAGGCCTCGATAACGTCGTCTAAGAACCTAACGGCGACCCTGACGTCGTGCTCAAGCTGCTCCCAATCTATGCCGTCCTTTGTCGCGTACTTGCCCAGGTTTATCGAGCCCAGGTTACAGGCCTCCCAGCTGAGGAGGGGCGTCTCGCCGCATGGGTTAGTGGTCCTTATCCTGCCGAGCCTGGGCGTTGGGTTGTGCTCATTGATGGTGTCCAGGAACACCAGCCCAGGGTCGCCAACCTCCCACGCGGCCTTAGCTATCCTGTCCAGGACCTCGCCCGCGTTCACGACAGCCTTAGGCTTGCACTTCCTCCAGAGGTCAGGGAGGTCGCCGCTGAGGAGCCCTACCATCTGCGGGCACTCCTGTGGGTCGTAGAGGTTCCACTCGCGTCCCTCGAGGGCGGCCATCATGAAGGCGTCGTGGGTTCCGACGCTGATGTTGAAGTTCTCAAGGCCTCCGCCAACCTTAGACTCGATAAAGCTCAACAGGTCGGCGTGCACGTCATGCAGGACGCCCATCATGGCTGCCCTCCTCCTCCCGCCCTCCTTTATTACGTCAGCCACCTGGTCGAAGAGCCTCATGAAGCTGACGGGGCCGCTCGCGAAGCCGCCTGAGGACAGCCTTGACCCCCTCGCCCTGAGTGGGGTGAAATCAAAGCCTGCACCGGCGCCCGTCTTGAAGATCCAGGCCGCCGAGTTGAGGGCGGAGAATATGGAGTCAAGGTCGTCATCGATCGGTATGACGAAGCAGGCCGCGAGCTGGTGGTACTTCGTGCCCGAGTTCATCAGGGTCGGGCTGTTAGGCATGAAGCGACCTGACGCCATGAGTTCGTAAAACTCCCCCTTCAGGTCCTCCGCTCTGCCACCAAAACTTAGCTCGGCCTCGGCCACGAACGAGGCGACCCTTTCAAGCATCTCGTTTGGCGTCTCTGCAACGGCGTCACCCCTCTTTAGAAGGTACCTCTCGTAGAGCAGGTTCAGCCCGACCCAGCTTGCCCAGGCCTCAAGGCCCTCGAGCTTCTCAGGCTGCTTCAGCCCCCTCTCGTGATAGATCCTCGCCAGCACGAGACGCCTAGCAGCTTCGTCCCAGCTGGGGTCTAGGAGGGACCAGCTTGCGAAGGTCTCAAGGGCCTTCTTGAACGTGTCCTCAGGTGACCTGGCCCCGAGCCTCAGCAGCTCGAACTCGACCTTAGAGGCCTCCAGGCCCGCGAGCCTGGCCGCCTCCTTCGCCCACGTTATCACGTCGGACCTCGTGAAGCCAGCCACGGTAACCCTCACGAATACACACATCAACGAACTGAAATAACTCTTATCATATGCTTGACGGCATATTGGCGTGGGGAGATAAAGGGGGCGCAGCGGGATGTCGCGCTTTTAATAGCGACGACGTCCATGATCAACCTGAGGGGACATGTTCGATTACGTGGTGGTCGGGGCTGGCATAGTTGGCCTCGCCACGGCCTATCACATCAAGGAGATGAAGCCTGACTCAAAGGTCCTCGTAATAGATAAGGAGGACAGCGTCGGGGCCGGCGACACGGCCAAGAGCGCGGCCGCCTTCAGGGCCGCCTTTACGAACAGGATCAACCTTCAGCTCGCCAAGGGCTCCATAGAGTTCTATGAGAGGCTCCAGGCCAGCGGCCACTACCTGGCAGCCCTCGAGGTGGGCTACCTCTTTGTCGTTGACGAGAGGTCCCAGCGGGCAGTTAAGGAGGGCGTAAGGGTCGCAGCTTCCGAGGGCGTTGAGGTCGAGGAGGTCAGCGCTGACAGGCTTGAGAAGGCCCTGGGGATGAGGGTCTCGCTGAGGGGCTCAGAGGAGGCCGAGATGCTCGGGGTAGGCGACGTGGTGGGAGGCTACCTATTCAAGAAGGCCGGCGTGCTTGACGTGGAGAAGCTTGTCGACTACTATTACAACAAGCTCAGGTCGATGGGCGTCGAGTTCTCCCTTGGGACGGAGGTTAAGGAGTTCATAGTGTGGCCCAGGAGACCCCTCGGCATTGAGGGGGAGCCGTTCCCATGGGAGGACCTGAGGGTTAAGGGGGTCAGGTTGGCGGACGGCAGGGAGGTTGAGGCTGGTAAGAAGGTCGTCTCGGCCCTCGGCGCCTGGAGCCCTGAGCTGCTTAACCCGATAGGGCTTGACTCGTTCAGCAGGCCGAAGAAGAGGCAGCTCTTCGTGGTCAAGGCGTCTGGCGAGCTGGGGGCCCTGCTCAGGGTCGAAGGCTTCAACCGCCTCGGGTACATGCCCTTCACGATACTACCAAAGGGGGCCTACGTCAGGCCTAACCCGCTGGAGGGCACGTTCTGGATTGGGATGGCTGATGAGCTTGGGAGGCCCTTCAGGAGGGAGGAGAACCCGCAGCCTGAGGAGAGGTTCTACACGTACGGGATACTTCCTGTGCTCGGCACCTACCTCCCTAGGTTCCAGCTCAGGTACCCGGACGCCGCGTGGGCCGGCCACTACGACGTGAGCTTTGACGGGCTCCCCGTTGTCTATGAGCCCTTCAACAGCGACCTGGTCATAGCAGCCGGCACCAGCGGGAGCGGGGTCATGAAGGGCGACTCGATCGGCAGGGTCGCGGCCGGGGTTGCCCTCGAGAGGGACGTTGTCGAGCTTGGGGACGGGTCAGAGATACAGACGAGGCTGTTAGGGCTTGAGGGGAGGCCGGTCGAGAGGGAGCTGCTTGTGATATGACGGCCAGGCGGCTTCGCATCCTGTTGGTCACGTCTACAAGGGGGGTCACTGAGCTTGCATCAGCCGAGCTCAAAGCCCTCGGCTACGATGTCGACGTCGCTGAGGTACCTGACCTCCTCTTTATGCCCCCTGACAGGCTGGCGGCGCGCCTAGGGGGCTCTGTCGAGAAATACGACTACATAGTGCTCCCGGGGACGTACCCCTATAGCTTGAGCGGCGGCAGGGGGCGCTTCGTTAAGGGGCCCGAGGGCCTAGGCCTCCTAGTTGACGTGATTAAGGTCTACGGGCCTGACGTACTTAGCCCCACCGAGGCCTTCGAGAAGGCACACCCAGATCTCCTGGAGTCCCTCGCTAAGGCCAGGCTCGCGGAGCTTAGGGCTAAGGCAAGCCCCATCCCATCTACCCCTCCCCCAATATCGGTCGTGAGCGAGGTCCCGGTCGGCAGGGGCCAGGCAGCCGAAGAGGTGGAGTCAAAGGTTACATCGGTGGTGGCTGAGGGGGCTGACTACGTTGTGATCGCGCCCATGGGCTTGGACGCGTCGGAGGTCAAGAGGCTATCGGAGGACCTGAGGGGGGCCCTACGCGGCATTAGGTTGGGCGTCGACGCTGACCAGGGCACCCTGAGGGAGGTCGCGAGGCACTTCGATCTACTCATGAGCGTGCCTGCCAGGTCAGCGGCCGAGGACCTGTCCTGGGCCTCGTCAAGGGAGGTCGTTGTCCTCCTTGGCGACCAGGACGTCGGCCTTGTGAGGTTTATAGAGAGACGGGCCGAGGCTGACAGGTCAAGGCCTGTCCTGGACCCCGTGGCCCTGCCATCCCCAGTCCCAGGCCTTTTCCCATACCTCCTGAGGCTACACGCGATAAAGGACGTACAGCTGCCAAAGATGATAGGGGCGAGCAACGTCGTGGAGCTAATGGACGCTGACACCAGCGGCTCCGTCGCCCTCCTCGTGTCCCTGTTCGCCGAGCTCGGCGGCACCGCCGTGCTCGTCGAGGAGGCGAGCCCCAAGGCCAGGGGGCTGACAAGGGAGGCCAGGGCCGCGGCAGACATGGTGTCGCTCGCCTTGGCCTGGGGGAAGCCTGCAAAGGACGTGGGGGTGTCGCTCTTGAACTCGAAGCTTAAGGCCAGGGAGGTCAGATCAGGGGAGGTCAAGGTCGAAATGGTTGGGGTCAGGGATGTCGAGCTTCGGGTCGGGGACGTGACCTATAGGATAAGGTGTGACGACCCCTGCCCCCTCAGGCCCCTGCTGAACAGGCTTGGGGCCGCTGAGGCCCTAAAGGCCTCCTTACTCGCCTACAGGGCGTGTCTTCCGTGGTCGTCAACCTGGACCTGCTAGTCACGAGATTAGGTCGCCCAACAGCTGGGAGAGCTCGGCCATCAACCTGCCGTCCGAGGTCGTGGACGCTATGCACCTGAGGCATATCGGCGTGACGGCTATGTAGCCCTTCTTCACGAGGTCAACGTCGCTGCCCTCCTCACCGCCCGAGTAGGCGACGTCAAGGCGGTCCGTCCTCCAGCCCAGCACGTGATAGACACCGTCCTCCTCGCCGTTGTACACCTCGATATTTGATATCATGGCTAGCGGCGCCAGCCTGACGCCCTTAGGCTCCCCCCTAGGGAAGTTCAGCAGGACGAGGTCTACGTCTCGCGCCATCTGCGAGGCCCTTGAGAACCTCTCGGCGAACTCAGCGGTGATTATAGCGGCCTTCCTCACGTGTGGTATATCATCGTCACGGAGCCCCCTCAGGACAGCGTAGCTCGAGGCGACGGCCTTGAAGCCGAGGAGCGCGGCCTCTATCGCTGCCCCCACCGTGCCGCTTGTGAAGAAGTCCGTGATGCCCATGTTTGGCCCTATGTTGATGCCGCTCACGACTATGTCAGGCCGCGAGGGGAGCAGGGCCTTGATCGCTATTGCGACGGCGTCGGCTGGCTTCCCGTCAATGGCCCAGGCCGCCTCGGCGCCCTCTACCCTCGCGGGGGTGACCCTCACCGTGAAAGAGTTCGACTTGCCCGCACCGCTCACCTGAACCCTGGGGGCCACCACGTAGACCTCGAAGCCCCTGGCTGACATCTCCTGGACAAGGTACCTTAGCCCAACGCTGTCGATGCCGTCGTCGTTGGTTATAAGGGCCTTCATCATCTAACCTAGCACCGATGGCAAAGAAACCTGAGGAGGCCGCAAAGTTATAAATCTTACACGTCATCCTCTTTCCTCCATCTAAGCAAATATTGCTGGGCTGACGAGCAGTACCAGGGCTGTGAATGGCCAATAAGGAGCCCTTCTACTTCAAGAGCTATGACAGGGTCATCGGGGTCGCCCACGACGAGCTTGAGCTGCTGAGCGAGATGGAGAGGCTTTCGTCGGTAGACCCGAAGGCGGTCGAATATCACCTCTCGCAGGGCCACATAGCCTCATGGCTTAGTTATATAGGTAGGGATGACCTGGCCCTCCTTTTCAAGTCCGTGGCGGGCCTAGATCAGGCCATCAGCCTTCTCAGGGACGCGCTGGCAGGGGCTAACTCCGAGCTGACCTGCCCCCTCTGCGGCTATCGGGGTAAGGTCAGGGACTTCAAGCTCGCGAGGGCCCCCTGGAGGTTCGGCAACTTCATCGGCAGGAGCCTGGTCTGTCCGAGCTGCAGGGGCAGGTTCAGGTTCTACTACCCCATCAAGCAGGGGCTGAGCGCGTTCACGATACCTAAGGGAGGGGTTCGGGAAAACCCTTAAAACTCGCAAGCAAATGATGTTGACGGCGGGGGCCCGTAGTCTAGACTGGTTAGGACGCCGCCCTCACACGGCGGAGGTCCGGGGTTCAAATCCCCGCGGGCCCACATCCTCATGACCGTCCTGCGCTTAACCCGCTCGCCTCCCTCCGGCAGCTGAACGGCCTGACCCGGTCAACAGGAGCGTTGAGAAGCCTGCGGAGGTCACGGCTAGGAACGCGGGGAAGGTGGCGAGGTCCGTTGACGTCAGCAGGCTCGCAACCGGGTACATCCACAGGCTCGCTAACATGTTGACGGCGTTCATGAGGGCAAGCGACGTCGTTGAGGCAGCCCTTCCAAACCTCTCCACGACGTGACCATAGTAGACGCTCGCGGCCCAGTTGACCATCAGGCCGTTGATAAAGGTCATCACGAGGAAGGCCTCGTAGGGCCTCGCCAGCAGTCCCAGGTATGTGATCGAGGAAACGACGAGGAGGAGGACCGTAGTCGAGGCGCTCGGGACGACGTTCAGGGCTAGCGGTATCAGTCCCCCCAAGGCACCGCCTACGAAGGAGAGTGCCGTCAAGGTCCCGCTGGTGTATGGGTTGGCCCCAAACTCGACAGAGGCGTAGTACGGGAGCAGCAGGCCCAGGACATACGAGGCCCCGAAGGCGCCCGCCCCGGCCGTGCCAGCTATGACTAACTCTACGCCCTTGGCCGTCATCAACTCCCTGGGCCTGGGCGGCCTAGGGTTCTCGGGGAGGAGCAGAAGGGAGGCCAGGGCCAGCGCGAGGCCGATCACCCCCGCGACGAGGGTCCCGAGCCTCCAGCCCAGCACTCCATCCACGAGGCCCCAGGCCAGGGCCGCGGAGCCGCCTAGCTCAAAGGCGGCGTTGTAGAGGCCCATCATAGTCGTTGACTCAGCGCCGCCGACCTGAACCAAGTAGTAGCCGGCCGGGGAGAAGAAGAGCCCAGCCCCGACCCCCGCCAGGAGCCTCAGCGCTACTGCCTCCCAGGCGCCTCGGCTGAAGGCAACGATTACGTCGGAGGCCGACAGGACGGAGAAGCCGAGCAGGAACGCGTTCCTGGCCCCGAGCACTGAGGACGCCTCGGCTCCAACGAGCTGGAAGGCTGCGGCCCCCACGATGAAGGCGAAGGGGAGCGCGCCCACGAGCCACCTTGGCGCTGACCCAGAGCTTATCAGGGCCGCTAGGGCCGGGGCCAGGACGAACCACTGGAGCGAGTATACCCCCCTGTCAAGCAGCACCAGGGAGACGGACGCCTTACTGCCCAAGCTCATCCACCTGACATGGCCGAGATGATGGTCTCTAGGTGCCTCTCCGCCTCCTCAGTTGAGCAACCCTCCCTTGGGGCTGAGAGCTCCCTCGAGATCTCGTCCTTCAGCTCATCAGGGAGGCTCGCCTCAGCCATCGCTAACAGGCCTGCCTCCTCCCACTGGATGTGGTTGAGCAAAAGTGACGAGATCCTAGCGGCCACGTCTGACGCCTTAGCGAGGTCCCCATCGCTCATCGCGCCCTTAAGGTCGTTGGAGAGCTGGAGGAAGAGCCTGTGCTCCTCTATGGCCTCCTTGACAAGGTCTTGGGCTACGCCCCTGAGGGCGGGGAACACTATGGCCTCCTCCCTCTCGTGGTGGCAGCCCGAGATGAAGTCAAGGAACTTGAAGGTCGCATCGACGAAGTCCTCGTCGACGGAGGAGTTTGAGCCGAGCCTTATGGAGAGCCACTGAAGCGCTGAGGAGAACTTCCTGATCAGCTGGTGCTCCTCCAAGAGCCTTGAGACCGCGGAGCTCAACGAGTGGCCCAAGGTTCTGATTATGCTAGGGTTAATATTTGACGCTTCACACAATACTCTTCGGCGCGGCTCTTGGAGTGGTACGGGTATAAGGGCAGGATACTGAAGGTTGACCTTAGTTCTAACTCCGTCTCGACGGAGGAGCTGAGGCTGGATTACGTCAAGATGTACATCGGGGGCCTCGGCTACGCCGCCAGGATCCTCTGGGACGAGCTGGCCCCTGGAACAGACCCCCTGTCGCCCGACAACGTGCTCATAGCCGCGACGGGGCCTATGACTGGAACCCTAGCGCCGGGGTCAGGGAACATATTCTGGGCGTTCAAGTCGCCACAGACCGGCGCCTGGGGGGAGACGCGGTCAGGCGGCAAGTTCGGGGCGTGGCTGAAGTACAGCGGGTTCGACTTTGTCGTAATAAGGGGGAGGGCGCCCGAGCCCGTCTACATCTACGTTCGGGACGGGAAGGCCGAGGTGAGGAGCGCGAAGAGGTACTGGGGCATGACAGTTCACGAGGTGACCGACGCCCTAAGGGAGGACACGGGCGACAGGGATGCCTCGGTCGCTGCCATCGGGCCTGGGGGCGAGAACCTGGTGAGGTTCGCAGCGATAATCAACGACTACGACAGGGCGGCGGGCAGGACTGGAGGAGGCGCCGTAATGGGCTCGAAGAACCTTAAGGCCATCGTTGCGGCGGGCGGAGAAGGCATATCAGTCTATGACCCTGAGACCTTCCTCGCGGCAGCCCTTGAGGCGCAGCAGGGTATCAGGTCAGACCCAGGCCAGAGGGCCATGGGGGAGCACGGCACTATAGGCGGCCTGCTTGGCCTCAACGCCATGGGCGGCCTCCCCACGGCAAACTTCTCTACAGGCTACTTCGAGGGGGCGTACAACATATCTCATGAGACGCTCGAGAGGAACTACATGATAAAGCGGAGGGCCTGCCACTCCTGCGTCATAGGCTGCTCCAGGTACAGCTACGTCGCTGCGGGCCCCTTCGTCACCCCGCCTCATGAGGGCCCGGAGTACGAGACGACCGATATGAACGGGGCCATGCCCATGATCGACAACATGGAGGTCGTGATCAGGGTGAACTGGCTCGCCAACAACTACGGCCTTGACACGATCTCGCTCGGGCACACCATCTCGTGGGCCATAGAGGCCTACCAGAAGGGCCTCATAACGAAGGAGGACACCGGGGGCCTCGAGCTGAGGTGGAACGACCCAGAGACTTACCTGAGGCTCGTTGAGATGATCGCGTACCGGAGGGGCTTCGGCAACCTGCTAGCCGAGGGGAGCTACAGGGCCGCCAAGGCTATAGGGAGGGGCACGGAGGAGCTGGTCAACCACGTGAAGGGGCTCGAGCTCCCCGCACACGACCCGAGGGTCGAGTCAAAGCTCCTCGCCATACAGTACGCCGTAATGCCCAGGGGGGCCTGCCACGTGCACCCGATCTACCCCTCATACGACATGATGCAGGTTGACGCTGGCCTGAGGGACTTTGGGCTCCCCTGGCCTCTCCCCGACAGGCTCGCCGAGACAGGGGTCGGTAAGGGGAGGGCCTACAGGGTTCTGGCCTCGTTTGGCGAGGCCTTCAACAACCTGGGCTACTGCATATTCTACTCGGCTGGCCCTGAGAGCGGCGTCCTGAACCCGAGAAGGCTGGCTAAGCTCTACACGGCCCTCACGGGCATAGAAATCACGCCACAGCAGATACTTGAGGCTGGCGAGAGGACGTGGCAGCTCAAGAGGGCCTTCAACGTTAGGGAGGGCTTCACCAGGGAGCACGACAGGCTCCCCAAGCGCATGGTGACGCCGATCCTCACAGGCCCTGCCAAGGGGCTGAAGGTGGAGAACCCGGACGGCCTAGTTGACGAGGCCTACGAGGCCTTCGGGTGGGACCTGAAGACAGGCTACATCAAGAGGTCGACGCTGGAGAGGCTCGGCCTCGTCGACGTGGCCGAGCGCCTGAAGGAGATGGGCAGGCTCGCCGAGTGACTATGGTGGAGTGCACGCCCTTCGTCAGGGAGCACGTGGTCGAGGTGTGCAGGGAGGAGTGCGCGGAAACGACGATAGGCGGCGAGGACTTCAGGGCGTGTGTTGAGGCCTGCGTTCAGGAGCTGAGGAGGAGGTGCTCACAAGTCTAGATATCAGGTCGTACATCTTTAGGCCGCTCCCCGTGAGCAAGAGGACAGCACCGTCGAGGTCGAAGCCGTTCTCGTGAAGCAGCGAGGCCGCTGCGTAGGCAGTGGCCGAGGTGGGCTCAACCATGAAGCCCATCGACCACAGCTCCTTCGTGGCGGCAGCTATCTCCTTGTCTGAGACCAGGACAAGGCCTCCCCCGCTCTCGCGGACGGCCTCGGCGGCCTGACGCGCCCTCGGGGCCTCCCTGAGCACGAGCCCATCGGCAAGCTTTGACTCGTTCGTCGCCCCTACCGCCAGCGGCCTCAGGTACTTTGACAGGGTCGGGTTAGACGTCCCCTGGACCGCGAAGAGCCTGGGTCTACGCCTTGAGCCGCGCCATATGCCGAGGAGAAGGGAGAAGCTGGCGGAGGGGACGATCACGGACTTAACGTCGTCCGGCAGCTCACTCCCGACGGACTTCATGCCCTCAAGGAAGACGGCGCTCCTGGAGTGAGACACGTAAAAGCAGGTAGATGACATGGCCTCCGCGTACCTCATGGCCTCCTCCCTGCTTGGGAGCTCAACCACTGAGGCCCCGAGGGCCCTGAGCAGCTCCCTCTTCCCAGGAGGGGCGGTTGACGGCACTGCGATCCTCGCCTCAAGGCCCAGGTAAGCCGCGAAGGCCGCTGTCGAGATGCCGGCGTTCCCGCTGGAGTCCTCAACGACGCACCTGTACCCGAGCTCCTTGGCCAGCTGGACGCTCGGCGATACGCCCCTGTCCTTGAAGCTCCCCGTCGGGTTCACGTACTCTAGCTTGAACCTGAGCTCGCCGACCCTCGTCCGCCTCAGGACCAGCGGCGTCCTGCCCTCGCCGAGCAGGGGCCTGAAGGCCGGCGGCTCCCCCTCAAGCTCAAGGGCCCCCCTGCACACCGGGCAGAAGGGGTAGTACTTGCCCTCCTCGCCCCTGAAGCCGCAGCTGGGGCAGAAGAGCCTCCACACGGCCTCACACCTTCGGCAGGCCCGCGGCCTCTGCGACCTCGTCATAGGCGGCCCTGGCCTGCTCCTGGTCCTCGGCGTTCTCAATGACGGCGAGCCTTCCCATGATGGTTACGGTGACCCCCTCCTTGGTGACCACCCTAACCCAGTTAGGCCTTGAGGTGACCCACGCGAACCTGGACTGCAAGGCTCTCGCTATAGCCTCAAGGGGCGGGGCGTTGCCGAGCCTTACCTTGTACGCCCTTGAGCCGCACAGCCTTAGCATGCCGTACGAGGGCGGTCTTGAGAGCTCCTCGAAGCGGCCGAGGGCACAGACTGGGCAGGACGGGTTCCTCTTGACCTCAACCTTCTCGATGTTCATGCTCCTCCCGTCAATGAGAATGAGCTCGCCAGGCTTTGGTGAGTCCCCCGCAAGGTACCTTATGGCGAGGCCAGCCGCGGCTGCCCCGGTCATGGTTGTGACGGTCCCGATAGTCGGAATTACGTCACAGGACTCCTGAGAAGGGGGCATCGGGGTCATGAAGCACCTGAAGCAGGGACCGACCCTGGGTCTTATGAACATGACCGTCCCGTACCACGAGTTGACGCCCGCGTAAACCCAGGGCTTGTCAAGCATCACGGCAGCCTCATTTATGAGGAAGCGGGTCTCAAGGTTATCAGACCCGTCCAGAACTATGTCGACGTCGCCTATGAGGTCCTTAACGTTGTCGGAGTCTACGTCATCGACGACTACGTCGACCTTTATGGAGCTGTCTATGCTCTTCAGCCCGTTCCCGCACGCGATGGCCTTAGGGGTTCCCTCCTCGGCCTCCTTCTCCCCGACCATGTGGGTCCTGTGAATGTTTGTCAGGTCTACGACGTCTCTGTCGACGACTCGGATGAACCCAACGCCGGCCCTGGCGAGGAGCTCAGCCTCAACGGACCCCAGCGCGCCGCAGCCTATGACAGCGGCCTTCGAGTTTCTGATGCGCTCCATCCCCTCCCTTCCTATCCCGCTCAGTAGGACCTGGCGTGAGAACCTGTAAGTCAGGTCAAGGCTCAAGCTAGGCCCCAGCTGTAGGTAAGGTCTAGGCCCTATTTTACCCTGTGATGAGTTACTCCTTTGGAACGAACCTTAGGTCTAGGCCCTCGTCCTGGGCTAGCTTCTTCAGGGCCTTGACCTTCCTCGACGTCAGAGGGGCCCTCCTGGGGACCTTGACGACGAGGGCGCCGTCCTTCACCTCGGCCTCAGCCCCCGGCACGATCTTGGCCACCTTATCGGTGAGGGAAAGCCTTGAGCCCTTCCCCCCGACAGGCACGACCATTACCTGCTCGCCGAAGGTGTAGAGCTCGTACTCAAGCTCGCCGGTTATGAAGTCCTTGACCTCGACGACGGGCCTGGCCAGCTCCTCCTCCTTCAGTCCCGTGGGCAGCTTTACGGTTATACTGATCTCGTAAGTCTTGCTGACCTGGCCCGCCTCGATGAATATGACCGTGTCCACGATGCTCGGTATCATCCCGAGCTCCACCCTCGTGGCGAGCCTCTGGATCGCGTCTATGGGGCTCGTCGCGTGTACAACGCCTATCATCCCTATGCCAGCAAGCCTGAGGTCGACGTATAGCTTGAAGTCCTCGTCGTCCCTCATCTCGTCAAACACCGTGTAGTCAGGCCTGGAGAGGAGCAGTATGTCGTGGAGCTCGCGGAGGTCCGCGTAGCTCTTGGAGTACTGGGTGATTATCGGCGGGAGCCTCATGTCCCTGGGGGACTCTATGGTCTTCACGACCTTGCCCTTGCTGGCGTAGAACTCGGCCAGCGCCTGCGCAAAGGTCGTCTTGCCGGCCCCCGGCGATCCGCTTATAAGTATGCCCTCAGCCTTCGAGGTGAGCCTCTCCATCAGCTTGGGGTGCAGGTTGTAGTCCTCAAGCTTAAGCTTAGCTATAGGCCTCACGGCCGTTATCTCCCAGCCGTCGCTCAGAGGCGGCCTCGTTATTATGATCCTGTAGTCGCCCAGCTGAACTATCGTGGAGCCGGCCCTGTCGATCTCAACGAAGCTGTCGCTTGTCGTGAGGGCCCTCTCAATGATCTCCCTCGCCATCTCCTCAAGCTCCTGCCTCTGTAGGGGCCTCTCGTCGAGCCTGACGAATATCCAGTTGCCGGGCCTGCCGACCTTAGCGAGCGGGGCAGCCCCCTCCTTAAGGTGGACGCTCATGGTCTTCTCGCTGAAGTACTCCTCGATCTTGAGCTTGCCCTCCCTCGGGATCCCGGTGTACAGGACCTGGACCCCGAGGGACCTGGCAGCCTGGGCCTGTATAGGGTCGCTGGTGACGAGTATCGCCTTCGACCTGTACGCCCTGTCCCTGACCTCCTCCTTCAGCTTGGCGTACTCGCTTGAGCCCAGGCCTTCGTCAAGGGTGACTATGCCGCTCCCCATGCTGAAGATCTTGGCCATCTCCTCGAGGCCGGTGAAGCCTATGCTCTTACCGCTCCGGGCCTCGGCGTAGAAGTAGTCGACGAGGCCCTTCGGTATCAGCACCTTGCCCGTCAGCTTGCCGGCCTCGAGCAGCTTGCGCAGCGAGCCATCTATTACCGAGTCAGGGTCAACTATGTATGTCGGGCCCTGGTCGACGCCCACGCTATCTCCCGTCTCGAGCCTAAGGGGAAGCACAGGCCAAATATCCCTTTGTTGGAATTTCATGTCGGAAGCGAAGAGGGTTTAATGGTCAGGCGCGACTATTGGCTGGGCAAGGGCCTTGACGCTGAGCGTGCTTGTCAACGCCTCAGCGGTCTACACCGGCAAGGAGCTCCTGCGGGACGCCTACGTCTACATCGAGGACGGGGTAGTTAAGGACATAGGCCCCCAGCCGGCCCCCGACGAGATTCAGGACGCCACCTTGATAATCGGAGGGGAGGGCAGGGTCGTCGTGCCCGGGCTCACCGCCGTGGCCGACGTAGCGGCCTACCCAATAAGATTCAGCAAGCCGGCCATAACGAAGAGGATCCAGTTCTACAGGGGGCTGAGCGACAGGGAGCTCTTCACATCGTCGCTGCCCGGCGTCTACGAGCTCCACGTCATGGGGGTCACCACGATATTCGTTGAGGCCCTCTCACCATCTCTCCCCCTCGAGCTGGCCAGGAAAATTGGGGGCTTCTACGGCGTCGCCAGGCCGTCGTGCACGGAGGCGTTCGCGGTACAGCCGATACTGAAGGGGGAGATAACGATAGGGGGAGAGGGCTGCGAGGGCGGTGACGTGCGGGACGGTGAGGAGGACGCCCTTGTCCTGACCGGGAGGGGAGGGTACCAGCTTGACGGGCTGGGCGACGTCCTGGAGAAGAGCCAGAGGCTGAGAAGGATAGCGGGCCTGCCTGAGGTCAGGCTTGAGCCTCAGCAGGTCGCTGAGCTTGTGGTCTATGACGCTTCGAGGCCGCCGTCTATGATGATTTACGCGGCGGACGTCGACGAGATAAGGAAGATATATGTATCCAGGGCCTCAGTTGAGTCCGTGATCGCTGGCCTCGACGTCCTTGTCGAGATGAACGAGCACATGAGGATAGGCAGGAAGCACCTCAACGAGGCCTCACAGCTTTACAAGAGGCTGAAGTTAGCGTAGTCGCAAGTATTGGATTAAAATATATAAAGTTCTGAAATAAGGCTATGGGAGGATCAAGCCGTGGCTGAGGTCTCGATTGACGCAAGGGGGCTGACGAAGAGGTACGGAAGCCTCCTCGCGGTCGATCACATAAGCTTCAGGGTGTACAGGGGTGAGATCTACTCCCTGCTAGGGCCCAACGGGGCCGGGAAGACCACAACCATCTCAATGCTCGCCACGCTTAGGCTCCCCACGGAGGGGGACGCGCTTGTCGAGGGCTACAGCATCGTCAGGGACAGGGTCATGGTTAGGAAGGTAATAGGCGTCGTGCCGCAGGACCTCACCGCTGATGACGAGCTGACGGGCCTCGACAACGTGTTATTGATGGCGAGGCTTCACGGCTTCAGGGGTAAGGAGGCGGAGGAGAGGGCGTGGGAGGCGATTAAGTTCATGCAGCTTGAGGACGCCGCGAGGAGGAGGGTGATGTACTACAGCGGGGGCATGAGGAGGAGGCTCGAGATAGCCATGAGCATAGTGCACGACCCCAAGGTGCTCTTCCTTGACGAGCCCACGGTAGGGCTTGACGTTCAGACCAGGAGGCACATATGGGAGCTTGTGAGGGCCCTTAAGAGGCAGGGCGTCACCATAATACTGACCACCCACTACATGGAGGAGGCCGAGGAGCTCTCTGACAGGGTCGCCATAATAGACAGGGGGAAGATAGTGGCTGAGGGAACCCCGGAGGAGCTGAAGGCTAAGGTGAAGGGGGACAGGATATACATCAGGCTCGGCAGCGACGCCGAGACCCAGGAGGCGATCAAGGCCCTGTCCTCGGAGTTCAGCTCAGTCAGCTACGTTGACGGGTCCATCGTGGTGAAGGTCGACTCTTCTGTTGAGGCGATGCCCCAGATAGTCAAGGCGATCTCCAGGTTTAACGTAAGGGAGCTGAGGGTTGTCAGGCCAAACCTTGAGGAGGTGTTCCTCGAGCTCACGGGGCACGGGTTGAGGGAGGAGGAGGGGGGCTTCGACGCGTTCAAGTTCAGGAGGCTCGTGAGGGCGATGAGGACATGATGGAGGAGACGTACGTCCTCGTGATGAGGGAGCTTAAGAAGTGGCTGGGCAGGCGGGGCACCTTCCTGGTTTCCCTCGTGACGCCGTTGGCCTGGCTGGCGCTCTTCGGCAAGAGCCTTAACTTCGTCAACATGTTCTCAGGGGGGCTCACTACGTCCCAGTTCGTGAACCCTCAGCTGGTCAAGCAGTACATAGACCAGACGCTCATAAGGCTCTTCGGCACGACGGACTACTTCAGCTACCTCACGACGGGCATGTTCGTGGTCTTCGCCTTCTTCCAGAGCGTCTTCGGCGGCGTTAACATAGTGTTTGAGAAGAGGCTCGGCAGCATGAACAGGCTGAGGCTGACCCCGGCCCCGAGGGCGAGCATATTCCTAGCCAAGATGATAGCTACTCTTATAAGGATCTTCTTCTACGAGACGGTGCTCCTCGTCATAGCCCTGGCCCTTGGGTTTAACCCGAAGTGGTCAGTGACGGGCTTCCTCGCCTCTGGAGCGGCGATAGCAATAATGGCCGCGGGCTTCGTGAGCGTGTTTGAGGGCATAGGGTTTAACGTCGACAACCAGGAGATAATGTTCTCAATAGTGAACCTCATAAACCTGCCGCTCATGTTCGCGTCGCCCGTCCTCTTCCCCCTGAGGCAGATGCCCTGGTGGCTCCAGGACATAGCGAGGTTCAACCCCTTGACGTATACCGTCGACATAGTGAGGTACAACCTGTTGGGCCTCAGCACGGTCAACTACTATGAGGCGTGGGGGATCCTGTTGGGCTTCACGGCAGTCTTCGTAGCGGCCGGGCTGGCGGCCAGCCTGAGGGTTCTGGAGAATTACTGAAAAACAAAAAGGCTAGGACGTGACCTCAGGCTTTCACTTCCTCGACCTTTCGCTCATGGGGACGTACTTCAGCCCAGTGGGACCCACGTACTTCTCGTCAGGCCTTATCAGCCTGTTGTTCAGGAACTGCTCTATGTAGTGGGCGGTCCAGCCGACGATCCTGCCCATGGCGAAGATCGGGGTGTACATCGGTATCGGTATGCCGAGCTGATAGTAGAGGACGCCTGTGTAGAGGTCTATGTTGGCTGGCAGCTTCTTCTCCCTCCACATCACCTCCTCCGCCTTGGCCAGGACCTTCACCCACATCTCGCCGTCCTTGAACTGGAGGATGAACTTCTTAGCGACGTCAGTCCTTGGGTCGTGAATCTTGTAGATCCTGTGCCCGAACCCCATTATTATCTCCTTCTTGGCAAGCTTGTCCAGTATGTACTGCTCGACGTACTGCTCGAACGGCACCCCCTTCGCCTCGGCCTGCGCCTTGGCCTCGAGGAGCCACTTTATCGCCTGCTCGTTCGCGCCGCCGTGGAGCGGCCCCTTCAGCGAGGCCACGCCGGCCGCCACGGCGCTGTACATGTCTGTGAGGGTGCTGGCCGCGACCCTCACGGTGAACGTGCTGGCGTTGAAGCCGTGATCCATGTAGAGGACCAGCGTCGACTCGAAGGCCCTCGCCTCCAGGTCTGAGGGCATCCTGCCTAGTATCATCCTGAGCGCGTCCTTGGCGTGGGGCAGGCTGGGGTCAGGCCTCAGGAGAACGCCATCCCTAGGCAGGTGCCAGGCCGCAGCGAAGATGAACGGGGTCAGCGCGATGAGCCTCATAGCGTGCTCCTCGAGGAACTCAAACGACGCCTTCTGCGGCCACTCGGGAGCGAAGAACTGGCCAAGGAGGTTGTAGGCGAACTGGGCGTAGTACATCGGGTGCGTGGCAGGCACGAGCTTGAGGGCGTCTATGAGCTTCTCTGGGATCTGCGCCCTGTAGCTGTCAAGCCTCGCCCTGAACTCCTTGTACTCGTCCTCGTTGGGCAGGTGGCCGTAGTGTAACAGGTACGCGGCCTCGTAGAAGTCCGCGTGCTCACCTATGTCGTCAATTGTGTAGCCGCGGTATATCGTGGCCTTCCCCGTGGGGTCCACGCCGCTGATGTTAGTGACGTCAACTATGACGTTGTCTAGCCCCTTAGGGACTATGATCCTCCTGCCGAGGGGGCCCTCCTCATACTGGCACTCTACCTGCTTGGACAAACCTCTCACGCTCACTTAACGGGTCTAATGCTCGTCGTTAAGTGCGTTAGGCTCAGGCCGTATTGAACAAGCTATGACTTAACCGTTCCGGGTGCCAAGATACTCGCTCAGGTCCCTGTGCCTCCTCAGGACGACCTCTAGGAAGTCCCTGAACCTGAGGCCTGACGAGGGGTCCCTGAGCTTGAAGGAGGAGCCCGTCGGCTCCAGCCCATCGATTGGGTGAAACCTCCACTCGCCTCCCCTCAACCTGAACGCTATGAAGGCCTTCCCGCCAGCCCTCCTCGCGAACTCAGACAGCCCAACCACCTGCTCGGCCTCTATGTAGACAGGCCCTTCTTCTGACCTGGCCTTGACCTCGATCGCCACCACGACCCCGTCCTTGATGGCGACCAGGTCTGGCTGGAACCTCTTCCTGGACCCGCCCCCGCTGGAGGGGCCCCTGACGACGGCAAACCCCTCCTCCCAGAGCATGTTGGCCAGCTCGTTCTCGGCCCTGGTGCCCTTAGCCTTCGGGTTCCTCAAGGCCAATTTATAGGGGCGCGGGCGAGGTAAAAGGGGTAACCTCAACCCTTAGGGAGGACCTGGCTGAAGACCCTGTACGCGTTCTCCCACAGGACCTGGTCTGACCTAGGGCCTAGGAGGGCGGAGAGGTCGCTGAGGTTCGAAATGTCCGAGAACCCCTCAGGGTACCTGTCAAGCCCGAGGAAGTCTGTTCCGACCGCAACGTGCTCCCAGCCGAACCTCTCCCCTATGTACCTCGCCACGGCCTCCATGCCTTTCACGCTCGGCTCCGGCAGCGTGTCGGGTATTGAGGTGACGCCGACGACGCCACCGGTGTTGACGAGCGCCCTGAGGACGTCGTCGTCAAGGTTGCGGGGGTGAGGCTTCAGGGAGTATACGTTGCTGTGCGACGCTATTATTGGCGCCCTGCTTATCGAGGCGGCCTCTATGGAGGCCTGCCTTGAGGCGTGGGAGATATCTATCACGACCCCCAGGTCGTTGGCTAGCCTGACCAGCTCTTCACCCTGGTCGGTGAGGCCGTAGTCCTTCTTTGACATGCATGACGCGGCGAACCTCGTGCCGTAGTTCCAGCTCAGGGCGATGACCCTGAGGCCGGCCTCATACAGCCACAGTAGGTCGTAGGGGTCGTTGAGCGCGTCCGTGCCCTCGAGCCCGATGATGAACTTCACGCCCTTCTCCTTTAGGTCATCCCTCGTCCTGACGATCTTCACCTTCCCCTCGCGCTCAAGCCTCAGGAAGTACTTCAGCTCGGTGAGGAGCGTCTGAAGGGTCAGGTCGTACCTGGACCTGCCCGTAGCGGGGAACATCATAGCCACGACAATGGCGTCGTCTAGCCTAGAGAGCTTCTGAAGGGTTGAGGGGGCGTTTCCGCCCTCAAAGTCAAAGCCCCTGGCAAACCAGTGCCCAACGTCCTCGTGTAGGTCTACAACCCTCGTAGGGGTCACCTTAGGTAGTCATAAAATTCAGCTATTAATACTCCGAGGACGCTCCAGTCCTACTAGGACCCATCCGTGGCCGTGGAGGAGTTCAACGAGAGGAGGAGGCTCGCCGAGTATTTTAAGCAGGAGGCCAAGAGGGAGCTGGAGTACGCCAATCTCCTCAACAACACCTCGAGCAGGTCACAGAACCCCGTGGTGAGGCTCGTAATTGACGCCGTGTCCCAGGACTCCATTAAGCACTCGAAGATATATGAGACCATGGCCGCCCTAATAATGAACCCTGGGCTCATAGATGAGGCCGAGTCGGCCGGCGTCCTCAACGACATAGAGAAGCACATTTCCATGGAGGCCGAGAGCCTGAAGGAGCTCGAGAGGCTGAAGTCAGAGGAGATCATAAAGAGGGACGCGGCGCTCTCGTTCCTCATAGACATGTTGTTAAGGGACGAGAGCTTCCATCACGCAGTCCTGAGGCAGCTGTACAACGCCCTCATCAAGAACATCACGCTCACAGAGCAGGACATATGGGAGGCCGTGTGGAGGGACGCTGTCTACCACGGAACCCCAGGAGGCTAACCCCTCAGCGCCCTGAACAACATTATCCTTGCCGCGTCGGCCAGGGACTCGACGGCGTCGAGGGCATCATAGGCGTCCCTTCCCGAGTACGCCACGACCCCGTGCCTCCTCAGCACTGCAGCCCTGCAGCCGCTGGCCTTCAGCGCCCCAGCTACGGCCTCCGCGAGCTCCTGCGTCCCAGGGGTTATGGCGGGGACGTCGGTCACGCAGCCCACGCGTATCGAGGACTCCATGAGCACCCCTACGTCGAGGGTCAGGCCGGACTCGTAAAGCGCCACTACGTCAGGCGGGTGCGCGTGGACGACCGCCACGGCCCCCTCCAGCTCCCTGTAGATCGAAAGGTGTAGCCTGTACTCGCTGCTCGGGGTCCCGACCAGGACAGTACCGTCGATCTTCATGACAGCTATGTCGTCCTCCCTTATGAGGTGCCTGGGGACGCCGGTCGGGGTTATGTACACTAGCCCCTCAGACCTGTCGTAGACGCTGACGTTCCCTCCCTTCACCTGTGTAAGGCCCCTGCTGTAGAGGAGCCTCGCGACGTCTGCGACCTGCCTGGCTATCTGCTCGTTGAACCTCAACCCCTATCCCAACCCCCCAGAGGTGCTAGGCTTTATATGGTAAGCTGAGGACGTAGTTGCGGGAAAAGGCCGTCCCTATGCTTGGGCTCAGGCCCCTTAGCCGCTGCTGTTCAGGGGCACGATATAAAACATGACCCTGGGCAGCGGGTAGGTGTAGGACCCCTGGACGTAGGTCGGGGTGAGGTTTGAGAACATCACGGCGGTATAGTAGCCCCCCGTGGGAACGTTCGCCATCATCACCGCCGGGCTGAGAGAGGCGATGCTGACCTGGACCCCGCCGAGGAGGGCCGCGATGACGGGGGCCGGCACCGCGTATTCGGGAGCGACTTGCCGTAGTGCGGCGGCCACCGAGTTTGCCACGGCAGACCCTATGTCAAGCGCCGTGGCGACGGGCGTCAGGACTGAGCCGTTGCCCTGGAGCTGATTATAAAGTATCATAGCGGCCCTCCAAGGCAGATATACCCCCTGTTCCACCAGGTCTGTCGCGTAGTCCTGCCACATAACGGGAGCTGGCGTGTTGGGCAGCGGGCACGTGGAGTTCATGC
>JBMFHE010000005.1:0-66560 GCA_049977005.1 Acidilobus sp.
CAGGAGGCTCCTGGAGCTACTGTCTGACCTGAGGAGGCTCACTGGGCCCCAGCCCTAGCGGCTCCGCAAAGGCCACGCTCATCACGACCTCAGGGATAGCTGGGTCTTCATCGCCGCGGCAGATACGGCCTGGTAGGCTTTAAGCGTGCAGGCCACGGGGCCATACTAGGGGTTTTGTGCTTAGGGCCCGCCGTTAGAGGGGGTCACGGTTGAGGCTCTGCGACAAGGAGGTCGGCCAGCTCGGCTTCGGGACGTGGGGGATAGGGGGCGGCTACTGGACGCCTGAATACTCAAGGGACGACGAGTGGGTTGAGGTCATAAGGTACGCTCACGACAGGGGGATCAGGCTCTTCGACACGGCTGAGATGTACGGTGGAGGGCACTCAGAGGAGCTCGTCGGGAGGGCCCTGAGGGAATTCCAGGACGAGGTCCTGATAGTTTCAAAGGTCTGGCCCAACCACCTGAGGTACGACGACCTCGTCAGGTCTGCGGAGGCCAGCAGGAGGAGGCTCGGTGTCAGGTCGATCGACCTCTACCTCATTCACTGGCCGAGCCCAGAGGTCCCAATAGCTGAGTCGATAAGGGCCATGGAGGACCTGATCGACAGGGGGGTCATAAGGTGCATGGGGGTGAGCAACTTTGACGTCAGGCTCCTCCAGGAAGCCATGGCGGCCGCCAAAAGGTATGAGGTTGTCGCCGACGAGGTGGAGTACAGCGTCTACCACAGGGACCCGGAGGCTGAGCTCATACCCTTCGCCAGGAGGAACGGGGTCGCGATAATCGCCTACTCGCCCCTGGGCAGGGGTCAGGCCGCCAGGGACCCCTTCCTCTCCTCCTTAGGCAAGAGGTACGGAAGGACGGCGGTCCAGGTGGCCCTCAACTACATCATAGCCAATGGCGCCATACCGATACCCAAGGCCTCCAGGAAGGCCCACATTGACGAGATAGTCGGCTCTGTCGGGTGGTCCCTGACGCAGGAGGACCTGAGCGCCATCAGGTCAAGGTATATATAGCGTCAAAGCGATCCCACTTTAAAGGGATTTATACCTAATACCCAAATTAGCTTTCTTAGGAAAGGTGTCAAGCGTGGAAGAGATATACTCCTACAAGAGGATCAAGTCGGCGGCCGAGAGGGCCGCCAAGGACCCCGCCGCCTTCTGGGCACAACAGGCAAACCTCATCTCGTGGTTCAAGCCCCCCACTACGGCCCTGGAGGGAGAGCCTCCCCATGAGAAGTGGTTCGTGGGCGGCATAACCAACGTTGCCTACAACGCTGTTGACAGGCACCTTGACGACAAGGCGAACAAGGTGGCCTTCTACTGGACTAACGAGCGGCTCGAGGTCAAGCACGTCTCCTACAGGGACCTCTTCTATGAGGTCAACAGGGCCGCCTACGTCCTGAGGGAGCTCGGCGTCAAGCACGGCGACGTAGTCTCTATGATAATGCCGAACATACCTGAGGCCGTCTACTTCGGCCTCGCAGTCCACAGGCTGGGAGCAGTGCTTGCCATACACTACGTTGGCCTCAGCGACGAGGTGTTGGCCACGAGGCTTGTGGACGCCGGCTCCAAGGTGCTCGTCGTCGCCTCAAAGGGCTTCAGGGCAGGGCAGGAGATCAGGATCAAGGACCTGGCCGACAGGGTGCTAGAGCGCTACCAGACGCCTGTAGAGAAG
The DNA here is from genome assembly GCA_049977005.1 of Acidilobus sp. GTDB lineage: Archaea > Thermoproteota > Thermoprotei_A > Sulfolobales > Acidilobaceae > Acidilobus. The sequence goes on from JBMFHE010000005.1 coordinate 1,675, forward strand.
GTTCTGGTGGTCAGCAGGGGCTTCTCGGACTTCAACCTCAAGGGCGGGCGTGACCTGGTCTATGAGGACATAGCCCCCAAGGGCAAGGTCTACGTCCCGCCCGAGCCCGTGGAGGCGAACGAGGTCGGCACCATCTACTATACGAGCGGCACCACGGGCAAGCCCAAGGGGATAACCCAGACCCAGGGAGGCTACGTGGTCGCCCTCAACTGGACCTTCAAGGCGCTCTTCAACCTTGGGCCTAACGACGTCTGGTGGACGCTCTCGGAGCTAGGTTGGCCCGTGTGGCCCATGGCTAACCTCTACACGGCCCCTGTCTCCGGCGTCACGGCTGTCCTCTTCGAGGGCTACGTAGGCGCGAGGCCGGACCTCTTCGCCAAGATAGTTGAGAGGTTCGGCGTCACCCACGTCTGGTCCTCGACAACAACCCTCTACACCCTCAAGGGCCTCGGCACGGAGTCCGTGAAGGGAGGGGACACCTCATCGCTCAAGATCATACTTAACACCGGCGAGCCCCTCAACGTCGGCGCATGGCAGTGGTTCAGGGAGAACCTGCCAGACGTGACTATTGCTGACGCCTACTGGATGACCGAGCACCTGAGCCCGATAGCCGGGACACCCTACGGCCTTGGCGAGATACCCTTCAAGCCCGGCGCGGCGGGCATCCCATTCTCGCCGACCCAGGTCTTCATACTTGACGACGACGGCAACCCGCTGCCGCCGGGCAGGAAGGGCTACATAGCCCTTAAGCCCATGAGTCCAGCCCTCGGTAAGATGTGGAACGACCCAGGCCTGGAGAGGTACAAGAAGACCTACTGGAGCAGGTTCCCAGGCTACTTCTACACCGGCGACTACGGCTACATGGACGAGGACGGCTACCTCTACGTCCTCGGCAGGGCGGACGACGTGCTTGCCGCCGGCGGCCAGAGGGTCGGAACCATGGAGGTCGAGAGCGTCATAGGGACCCACCCCGCCGTCGCCGAGGTCGCTGCCGCAGGAATGCCGCTGCCAGGTGGCAAAGGCGAGGCCCTCCTGGCGTTCGTCGTCCTCAGGCCCGGCTACCAGCCCAGCGACCAGCTGGAGAACGACATAAAGGCCTACGCCAGGAACGCGGGCTTCATAGTTGACAGGGTCGTCTTCGTCAGGAAGCTGCCAAAGACGAAGAGCGGCAAGATAATGAGGAGGCTCCTCAGGGCGACGCTGAGGGCCGAGCCGCTAGGGGACATATCAACCCTAGACGACCCGGCGGCCTTCGAGGAGACCAGGAAGATCATCGAGCAGGTCAGGGAGGAGTTCAAGCGGGCTATGGGCGGCGCTTAGGCCTCCCGAGGCTAGACCATCTTGTCTTTTTCTCTTTCTTTCTCCCCCGGCCTCACCTTATTACGAGGCTCGGTATGACGAATATTGCTAACATTAGGTTCATGAACACTATCGCGGTTATGATCGTGTAGAGCCAGTTCCTCTCGTGGGCGAACTGCGCTATCCCTATCGCGACCCTCAGCACGGGCGTCGCCATCAACACTATCAGGCCTATGAGCACGAACGCGAGCCCGTTAAGGCTCGACACGTTGGACCAGTTGATGTAGCTGACGGGGAGGGTTGAGGTGTTCACCGGCGACCTGGAGGAGATGAGCTCCTTGAGCCCGTAGTCTCCGGCCCCGCGGTGGACGAATATGAGGGCCATGCCCAGGATTATGAAGGCGGCTGAGACCAGGACGCCGATCCTTAGCGACCACCCAATTATGTCCTCGAACTCAAGCCTTCTCGGCATGATCTCACCTCATTATCCCCAGTCCCCTCAGGACCATCTCAATGCCCAGGAATGCAAGGATGGCCGTGAAGATGTACCTAATGGACCTGTTCGTTATTCTGGGCAGTATCTTCGAGGCCACCATTGACCCCACAAGGACGCCGAGGGCCGTGAAGCCGGCCAGGATGGGCTGTATGAGGCCGAACGCCCAGTATATCGCGCTCCCTGTCGCCGCCGTCACGCCGATCATGAAGTTGCTCGTGGTGGTGCTTACCTTCATTGGGAGGTTCATGGCCCAGTCCATGCCGAGGACCTTGAGGGCCCCGCTGCCGATGCCGAGCAGGCCCGATATGAACCCCGCGAAGAACATTATCGTCTCGCCGAGCCACCACCTGACCCCGTAGTACTTGACGAGCTGTCCCAGGGCCTCGTCATAGTATTCGCCGTGCAGCTGAAAGACCCTCGTCGTCCAGTCGGGCTTCATGGGCCTGGGGAGCTCGAACTTTGACCTCTCGAGCTGGAAGTATATCTGTGTCAGCAGGACGACCCCGAACACAACGTAGATTATGCTCGTCAGGTGGTGTGAGTAGACCCACGCGGCCGTGAGGGAGCCGACTATGGACCCCGTGGTCGTCGCTATCTCAAGGCCCATGCCTATCCTGACGTTTGTTATCCTGTCCCTTACGTAGGCGCTGGCTGAGCCGCTTGAGGTAGCGATGGTCGATATGAGGGAGGCCCCCGTGGCGTAGGCTATTGGGATGCCAAGGAACAGGGTGTAGATCGGCACGAGGAAGGTGCCGCCCCCAAGGCCCACGAGGGCCCCCAGGAACCCCGACAGTACGCTGGCGCCCAGCACTAGGCTGAAGAACAGCTCCGGCGGCATGTTCAGCATCGTCCCTCTCCTCCTGGCCGGCGTTGCTTTTCACTTGTTTTAGGTTAAAAGGGTGAATGGAGCCGTGACCTTTTCGGTAATTATAATACTTTTGGCTGGCTTCCACCATGGTCTCAGCCGCTTAAATAAAGCCCACCACTATAGTTGAGGGCCTCCAGGAGGGCGTGGGTTGAGCGAGCCTGAGAGCTTCGCCGCGAGGGCCGTGGCCATAAGGATAGCCGGGGACGTCGTGTTGAGCGACGAGCCAGGCCTGGCGATGAGGAAGTGGAGGGAGTACTTTGAGGTCAGCCAGCAGGAGGTCGCCAGGGCCATGGGGGTCTCCCCGAGCGTGCTGAGCGACTATGAGAAGGGCAGGAGGTCGCCAGGAGCTGCGTTCGTTAGGAGGTTCGTGAGGGCCCTCCTCAAGATCGACAGCGAGAGGGGCTCAAGGAAGATCGAGAACCTGACGAAGGCCCTCGGGATCCCGGTGACAGCAGTAATTGACATGCAGGAGTTCAAACAGCCCCTGACGCTGGAGGACCTTATAATTGCCGTCGACGGTATCCTCCTGTACCCAGACTACGCGAAGGGGGTCTTCGCCTACGGCTACACCATAATAGACAGCATAAAGGCCATACTTGAGCTCTCGAGCATGCAGTTCTACTCCCTGCTCGGCTCGGTCCCGGAGAGGGTCATCGTCTTCACCAAGGTGACGGCCGGTAGGAGCCCCATGGTGGCGGTGAGGGTCTCCCTTGTCAAGCCCAGCGTTATTGTCATCCACGGCCCCAGGACGCACGTTGACAGCCTTTCCATCGAGCTGGCCAGGCTTGACAGGGTCCCCCTGGTGCTCAGTACGCTCCCGACCGTCGAGGAGCTGGTGAGCAGGCTGAGGGCCAGGGCCAGCTCAAGGTGAGCCCTTAAGCCTCAGTATAGCCTCAGCTATGTCGCCGTTCGCCTCTACAAGCGCCCTCCTCGCGGTCTCAAGGTCGACGCCGGCCTGCTCAGCGACGAGCCTCACGTCCTCCTCGCTCACCTCAACCTGCCTCTGGGGGCCGCCTCCCTGCTTGGCCTCCTTGGGCTCCCCCACCACGTATAGCATCGTGGGCTGTCCCTTTGCCCTCACCACCATGACCTGAGGTGACTCAACGACTAGGAGCCTCCCGTCGGCCGTCTCTATCGAGACCCTCGTCGCGTTCAGCTCCTCGGCCTCTATCCCCATCCTCTTGAGGGCCCTCCTCAGCTCCCTCGGGTTGATCCCCATCAAGCCAGCGTCCCTGATACCGAGACAAATATTACCTAATATAGCCTTCTAGGGAGAGGGTGTTCTGGCCTAAGGAGGAGTTAGGTTGAGCCAAGCCGCGAAGGGTCACGTCAAGATCAAGGTGCTCGGCAGCGGGATGGAGGTCGGGAGGGCAGCCATAGCCATAGAGTTCAACGGCAGAAACGTTCTCCTCGACTACGGCGTCAACTTCGACGAGAACGACGTCCCGATCTACCCCATTCACATAAGGCCAAGGGACGTGGAGGCCCTTGTCCTGACCCACAGCCACCTCGACCACGTAGGGGCCGCCCCGTCCCTCTACATGTCGGTGAGGCCGAGGCTCCTCGCCACCTCTCTCACCCTTGACGTCACCAGGGTCCTACTGTATGACATGATTAAGCTGAACGGGCCTAACCTGATATTTGACACTAAGAGCGTCGACGACATGCTGGCGGTGGCTGAGGAGACCGAGTACGAGAGGCCCGTGGAGGTGGGGGACTTCATGCTGACGCTGATGTACAGCGGTCACATACCCGGTTCGGCGTCGGCGATAGTTGACGTGGGCGGCCACAGGATACTTTACACGAGCGACATGAACACCATCGAGACGAAGCTCACCTCGCCCAACAAGCTCGCGGGCGTCAAGGCCGACACGGTGATCATAGAGTCCACGTACTCCAACGTGACCCACCCTGAGAGACGAAAGACGGAGGACGACTTCTATGAGGGCGTCCTCGACGTAGTCAGAAGAGGGGGCAAGGTCCTAGTCCCGGCTTTCAGCGTGGCCAGGGGCCAGGAGATAATGTGCCTCCTCGAGGAGAGGGGCTTCGGCTGGCCTGTGTGGATAGACGGCATGATAAGGACCGTGACCGACCTCTACCTAGCCCACAGCGCGTTCCTAAGGGACCCGAGGCTGCTGGCCAGGGCAGTTGAGAACCAGAGGGTCGTCAAGGGCTGGAACGACAGGAAGAGGGCCCTGAGGGAGCCGGGCGTCATAATAGCCAGCGCCGGCATGCTCAAGGGCGGACCAAGCCTCTACTACTACGCTAGGCTCGTCTCGAACGAGAAGGACGCCGTCTTCCTGGTAAGCTACCAGGCCCCCAACACGCCCGGGAGGATGGCCCTTGAGGACGGCGTGTACTTCGACGGCGAGAGGAAGGTCCCAGTTAAGGCCAGGCTCCAGCTCTTCGACTTCTCCAGCCACGCCGACTGGAGGGGCGTCATCCAGACGCTGAGGCAGGTCGTCGGCCTACAGAGGGTCATCCTGGTCCACGGCGAGCCCGACGGCCAGGTCGCGCTGGCCAAGAGGGTGAGGGAGGAGCTGGGGGTCGACGTTATGGTGCCCAAGAACGGGGACGTCATAGAGCTCGACTAGACCTATAATAGGCCCGGCCGACAGCCAGCAGGCGGATGATGTCTTTGCCGAGTGCTGAGCGCAGGCGATGAAGATAGGGGACGTCTCTGACTACGCTTTCGTGGACCTCCTTATCACCTCCCTCACGAACTCGAGGAACCCGGCTCCCCCTGGCCTGCTCGCCACGTAGTTGACTGACCTCTTCACAACGTCCGCCGCGTCGCCCGGGGCGCCGGAGAAGGCGGCGATCGCAAGCATGTCTAGGTCGTTCTCGCCATCCCCAATTGCAGCCAGCTCGCTCCTTGAAACCCCAAGCATCTCGAGGGCCCTGAGGACGCCGGAGGCCTTCCCGGAGCCGGTGTTGAGGTGAAGCGCGTAGCCGCTCCACAGCACCTTGACCCCATACGACGAGGCCAGCCGAGCGACCTCATTTATTATCGACTCAGGGGAGCCCAGCCCCCTCGGTACGTAGAACGCCACGTCGTGCTCCCTGTAGGGGTTCTGCCAGCTCTCTATGAGCCCCATCCCCTTCACCCTGTCGACAAGCTCCTCCGGCACCCTCCTCGTGCAGACGTGGGTCACCTTCCCCCTGTAGAAGACTATGCAGCCGTTCTCTGCCACCGCCGGCCCCGAGGCCCCCAGGTATGTCCTGAGGCCTGCCGTGACGGGCAGGCTGTTGCCGGAGACTATGATGACGCTTATGCCAGCCCTCTCGGCCTCCCTTACCCCCCTCAGGGCGTGCTGGCTCAGCCTGACGTCGCCTCTCCTGAGCGTGAGGGTCCCGTCGACGTCAGTTGCTATCGCCTTGAACACGCGTATCCCAGCGAATATGTTTGCGGTGAGTATTAAGCTGGACTTTAACATATCTCTAGTGGAGTGAACCAGATGAGCGAGGTAATAGACGCCATAGCCAGGAGGAAAATAGTCTCTGACCCAGACTTCGTGCTATCGCAGATAAGGGACGGCGACGTCGTTGCGATATCGGGCTTCAACGAGATCACGTCGCCCGACTACTTGATCGAGAGGCTCTACAGGCTTTACGTGAAGACGGGCCACCCCAGGAACCTCTTCATCATAAGCGACACCTTCCCGGGCTCCCCTGGGAGAGGCCTTGACAAAGTGGCCCAGATGATGTACCAGCGAGGGGACAGGGACTTCATAAGGGGCGTTCTGCTGGCCTACTACGGCTGGAGCGAGACGCTCCAGAGGATGGTCAAGGAGGAGTGGTTCGAGGCGTACGCCTGGAGCATAGGGATCCTCGCGTACTGGTTCAGGGAGGTAGGAAGCGGCAGGCCAGGGGTCCTCACAAGGGTCGGGCTGGGGACGACGGCAGACCCAAGGCAGGACGGTACGGCCCTTAACGAGACCGCTAAGGAGAGGAGGACCGTGAGGGTTCAGCTGCTTGAGATCGACGGCAGGGAGTACCTCCTGTACACCGCCCCTAAGCCCAGGTTTGCCCTCATTAGGGGGAGCACGGCTGACGAGATCGGCAACCTCTCCCTTGAGGACGAGGCCGCGTACGGGACGGTCCTTAACATAGCGCAGGCCACTAAGGCCATGCCTGAGAAGGGGACAGTAATAGCCCAGGTCCTCAGGGTCGCCAGGTTCGGAAGCCTCAACCCCAAGCTCGTTGTTGTCCCCGGGCCCCTAGTCGACTACGTCGTGGTCGCCCCAAGGGAGTACCACTGGCAGTCACACAGCTTTGACCTCGACCCCGTCGTGGCAGGTCGCGTCATACCTCCGCTGCAGAGGCCGACCGCCGAGGAGCCGCTCAACGAGAGGAAGGTGATCGCTAGGAGGGTCGCGCTAGAGCTCGCCAAGCTTGTGATGCGCTACGGGAGACCCATCGTCGTAAACCTTGGGGTCGGCATACCGGCCGTCGTCGGCGAGGTGGCCGTTGAGGAGGAAGTCCAGGACCTGATGGTGCTGACGGTCGAGTCAGGGACCTGGGGAGGCAGGCCCCTCTACGGGCCTGACTTCGGCGTGTCCATCGGGGCCTTCGCCGTTATCTCGGTCCCCGACCAGTTCACCATGTACGAGGGAGGTGTAATTGACGCCGCCTCCCTCGGCTTCATGCAGGTTGACAGGGAGGGCAACGTGAACTCCTTCTACACCGAGACCAGGATGCCCGGGCCCGGCGGCTTCCCAGCGATAGCGTCGGGCGCTCCTGAGATATACTACGCTGGCCTCTTCACGGCAGGTAAGGGGGCAAGGTACGAGATCGGTGAAGGGAGGCTCAGGATAGTGAGCGACGGCGAAATCAGGAAGTTCGTTAACAAAGTATACAAGGTCGGCTGCTCGTCAAAGGTCATGCTCGAGCAGAACAAGAGGGTCCTCTACATTACTGAGAGGGCCGTCTTCAAGCTGACCCCTGACGGCCTCGAGCTGATCGAGGTCGCCCCAGGTGTTGACCTTGAGAAGGACGTCCTTCAGAAGATGGAGTTCCGCCCAATAATTAGGAAAGAGCCTGAGCTCATGGACGAACGTATATTCATGCACAAGAGAATGGGTCTTAAGGAGGAGCTCCTGAAGGCTATCAGGGCCTGACAGGATGGGGGTATGTGAGGTCAAGGCCAGGAAAGGCCTCATCAGGGCCAGGGCAACGGTCAAGGGCGGAAAGCTGGAGGACGTTGCCATAACGGGCGACTTTTTCCTGATCCCTGAGGACCTTGTGTTTGAGCTCGAGTCAAGGCTTCGGGGGGTACCGGCATACAGGGACGCGATAAGGTCGGTCGTCTCAGAGGTCCTCTCGTCAGCGCGGTTGGTCGGCTCCACCACAGACGACTTCGTCGACGCGATCCTGTGCGCCATAGAGGGTGACCAGAGTGAGGCTTAGGCTACTCCTCTTTGAGGAGCCAGATGACGCCTACTTCAACCTGGCCTTCGAGGAGGCCGTGCCCAGGGCCAGGGGGTGCGGAGCGGTCCCCGACACCCTCAGGGTGTGGAGGAACGCCAACGCCGTGGTGATAGGCTACTTCCAGAGGGCTGACGAGGAGGTGAACCTTGACGTAGCTGAGTCGATAGGCGCTGCCGTCGTGAGGAGGTTTACGGGAGGGGGGTCGGTCTACCACGACCTGGGAAACCTCAACTACGCCCTCTCAATCTCCGCCTATGAGGGCAGGGCCTCCCTTGACTACATATTCGGTGAACTCGTCAAGGGTCCCGTGAACGCCCTGAGGAGCCTGGGCCTTCAGGCAGAGGTTCAGAACATAAATGACGTCGTAGTGCAGGGGAGAAAGGTCAGCGGGACCGCGGCGACCATTGCCTGGGGGTCAGCCTTCTTCCATGGCGCCATGCTGGTCTCGACCGACCTAGTTAAGCTCGCCTCTGTCCTCAGGGTTCCGCAGAGGAAGCTAATAGACAAGGGCGTCTCAAGCGTCAAGTACAGGGTCACAAACGTCTCGGAGCTCAGGCCCGTTAGCGTTAGCGAGCTAATCGAGGCCCTCGCCTCGTCCTTCGCCTCCCTGCTGGGCTACGAGGGGTACTACGTCGACCTCCCGAGGAGCGAGGAGCTGGAGATAGCTAACGTGCTCTACAACGAAAAGTACGCGAAGAGGGAGTGGAACTACGAGCGGGCCCCCCATAGGGCCTTCCCGAGGGCTGAGGAAGGCGTCAGGTCGGTCTGCAGGAGGTAGGCCCGGCGATGGGTTCATCTAAGGCCCCCTTCGCGGCAGAGGCTTAATTAAACCCAGCCGACAGAGTAAGGATATTCTGGTGGAAACTTGTCGTTCTGGTCCAAGAAGGTCGGGGAGGTAGCGCGTAAGGAGGTGGTGACTCTTTCGCCTGAAAAGAGCGTCAGGGACGCTGCAACAGCAATGTACTCCTCGGGCATCGGCAGCGTAGTGATTACCTCCCCGGAGGGCGTAGTTATAGGCATATTCACGGAGCGCGACCTAACGCGCGTGGTCTCTCAGGGCGTCCCATATGACACCCAGCTCGGGGCAGTAATGACAAGGTCGCCTGTGGTAATTAAGAGCTCTGAGCCCCTGTCAAGGGCCGTTGAGCTCATGGCGGAGAGGAACATAAGGCACCTACCGGTGGTCGACGAAAATAACAGGGTCATAGGCATCCTGACCGCGAGGGACGTGGTGGACCTTACCCAGAAGTACCTCGCGTCCGCGGCCTACTCCAGCGAGTGAGGGAGGCCCGCGTCCAAGAAGGCCAGTGACGCGAAGACGTCTATTAGGATGATGCCATAGGTTTCTATCAGGGCCCCTGACGGCCACCTGACGGCCAGGGCGCCGGCAGGCCCCACCAGCGATATTAGCAGCTCAGCCACTCCAGTTCTCCTAAGGCCTGCCCTAATTGATCCCAGAGACCACGCGAAGGCGCTGAGGTCGGCCTGCACGAAGAACCACTTGGAGACGAAGAGATGGGGGTAAGTGCCCTCGTGAAAGAGCCCTATGAGCGCCAGGAAGACGCCCGCGACTATGAAGAAGGACCCCCCTACGTCGTGAAGCTTGTTGCGCCCCTCTCTCACCATGCACGACCCGTATGCTACCACGAGCGAGCCGACAAGCATCATGCCATAGTTGTAAATCCATGGGTGCGAGGCGCTGGGCCCACCTAGGTCACTGAAGGCGTTGACCCATATTGAGAACCATGGGTTGAAGGCGACGCTCAGCGCTATAACCGCCCAGGCCAAGACGATCGCGACCGGCCCAGTGAGGCACCACTTCCTCAGCCCGCTCATGACCTCACCTCCTCCCCTTCTTTGACCCATAGATATAGGCGGCCACGTAGGGGTACTTCTTGACCAACCTGATGACCTCCTCCGTCCTCCTGCCCATCCTGGTTATGAGAACTACGTAGCCCATGTCAACGATTCTCTCGAGCTGGCCCGTCCTGAGGTACCTTAGCAGGCGCGAGTGAGCGCTTGTCGACACTGGGGGCGCCCTCCCGAAGGCTTTGACGTACCTTGCGACGAAGGCCCTTGCGGCCGTGGGGCCCGCGGCCACAGTCACGGCTGTCTCCCCCAGTCGCTCAACCAGGTCATGGACCAGCTTTGCGGCCTTATCCGCGCACTCCGCGAGCGAGTCGCAGGAGACGACTTCCCCAAGCCTTGGCACCTCGCGAAGGACGTCGTACCCCTCGCTGAGCTTTACGTCTATGAGCCTCTTAATGGCCTCGCTGGCAGCGAACCTCCCCGCCCTTGACCTCACAGAGAGGGCCTGCTCTATTACGTCCTTAACGTCAAGGACCTTCTTGACCTCCCTTCTCGACATCCACAGGGAGAGGGCGAACGCATCAACTGGCAGGGGGGCTTCGCCCTTGAGGGCCCGCTGCGGGTAAACTAATGCAACTGGTCCACTATACGTCCACCTCTTCGTGCACTGGCCCTCCCTCGTCAAGGAGGCCCCGGACTCGCTGAAGCATAGGTGAGCAGGATCTCCATCCCCGATTACCAGGCACACTCCCCCTTTGGCATTAATTACGATGCCCGATGATTCACAGCTGTCGTCGACTGTCAGGGGGCCATCTATTATCTCGTAGTCAATTATGCCCGAGAGCCTCAGGACGTCAAGGCCCCTTATGTCAACTCCGTCGTCCCCTATCGGAACGGGTATCGGTGACCCCCTTGAGAAAATCCTCGAGGCGGCCCTGAGGTCCTCAAGCAGGGAGTAGACCTGCGACGGCCTGATGGACTGGCTTTTAGCCAGGCTGACCCTCAGGTTCACGTCCCTTGGGTTATAGAGAATTATCGACCTGGCCCGCCTGCCGTCCCTGCCGGCCCTGCCGATCTCCTGGTAAAGGTCCTCCACGCTCTCGCTCGGCATTAAGTGGACGGTCCACCTCACGTTCGGGATGTCAACACCCATTCCGAAGGCCTTTGTGGCAACTATGACATTCGGTCCTCCCTCCCCCCTTGACGCCCTCACGACCTCCTCCTCTACCCTTCTCCTCTCCGCGTCACCCATCCTGCCGTGGTACCTCGCCACCCTGAGGCCAAGCCTTGAGGAAAGGTAGTCGGCAACGAAGTCCACGTTCATCCATGGTACCTCCCTGCTCTCGACGAAGGGGACGAACACGATGCCGATCCAGGGCCTCCCAGTGGACGTCGCCCAGTCGGAGAGCTCCTTCACCACCTTGGCTAGCACATTAAGCCTGCCCTCGTCCGGCGGCGCAGGTATAACGTCGACCTCTATCTCAGGCCTTAGGGCGGGGGCCCTGAGAACCAGCGGCCTCCCCTTGAACTCAACGCCCTCAAGCCTCCTGTGGGTCAGGGAGATCCTGAGCTCGTCCCACTCGGTGAAGCCCAGCGCGGTCATGACGTCGTTTATCACGTCACGAGGCGCAGAGGCGCTAAGGGCCAATAGCGGAGGCCAGCCTGACCTCTGCCTCTGCTCCCTGATAGCCTCGGCCAGCCTGAGGTAGCTAGGCCTGAAGCTGAGGCCCCACCTGGACAGGGCGTGGGCCTCGTCAAACACTATGAGGCTGAGGGAGCCCTCCTCGAGGAGCCTTGCCGCCACGCCCTCGCTCGCGCCCTCCGGGGTCACGTAGACGAGGTCGAGGAGCCCGCGAAGGGCAGCCTGCACAACCTCATCCTTTTTCCTGTCAGGCACGGTGGAGTCGACATAGCTGGCCCTCAGCCCCCTCCTCCTCGCGTTCCTAACCTGATCGTGCATGAGGGCCCTCAGGGGGCTTATGACGACCGCCGGCCCGAACCCTAGGTCGGCCAACACGACAGACGCGACCTGGAATATCGCGCTCTTGCCCGCCCCCGTAGGGAGGATAACGAACTCCAGGGAAGGCGAGCCGCTGGTGACCATGTCGAAGATTGGCCTGAGCGAGTCCTCCTGGTATGGCCTCAGCTCCACGTCGTCTCCCCAGAGTCTCCTGAACACATCCCTGGCGTACTCCATCAGCTCGTCAGGGCTCAGCCTCACGTTCACGAGGGCCGTGGGCAGCCGAACAGGCTCCACGTCGTCTTCTGTTGCCGACCAGGCCCTTGTTATCGCTATGGCGGTGAGCCACCTCGTCCTCTCCTTGGCCAGGCTCACCACGCTTTCCACGCCGTCGAGCTCGTCGTTCAGCACGCCTCTGTACCGCTCGGGCAGCACAACTATGACGTCGTCCGCGAGCTGAAGTAGGTGTGGTGACGAGTAAAGCTCCTCAAGGGTGAGGACTAGAGATCCGCCCCTGATCGCCCAGGCGTCCTCGCTCTCCGCTAGCCTCTTGAGGGACCGCATTATTGGGGGCTTAAGGACATGCGTGGACACGACGACCAAGAGCCTCCTCACGACCTCCTCCGCCCCAGCCACCGCGGACGCTATCGCTGAGAGCGAGGCGCCCCCGTGAAGGTCCACGACCGCTGTCCTGACCTTTCCTGGAGGGCTGTACGTAAGCGAGGTCGACCTCCTCTTGCCCTCACACCTGACACCTAGCTTGGCCATGAGCTCAAGCTCGTCAGGGGGCGGGGGGAGCTCAAGGCACTCCCTCGGCGGCCTAGCGCAGTCAAAGGTTACCTCCTCTAGGCCTCCCCTCACGCACTCTAGGTCCCACGGCTCTACCTGATCACCTTGGGCAGGCCCCTCATGGTTAACGATAAGGGAGCCCATGATAGCCCTTGACAGCTCCTCCCCGTGCTGCAGTGCATGGGCGTTCCTCAGGGCCCTTAGCACGTCACCTCCCCTGGCCCTCAGCGACCTCAGGGAGGCTGACGTTAGTGGGGAGGCGTTGAGCTCGGCCCTGTCGTAATCAACGGAGAAGGGCCTCCAGACCCTGTAGAGGGCCCTGGGACGGTCAGTGACGACGACCCCGCCGCTGGGGTGGGGCATGGGCGGGGGCTCAATGAGTGCAACGAGCTCTTTGGCGCCCCTGAGCTCACGTGGGAGGATTGCCCAGTCGACCCCGGCGCCCTCAAGAACGAATGCCGCGGCCCTGGCTATCTCGAGCACTAGCACAGAGGGCCTTATGTTAGCTCCCAGGCCAAGGGCGTGGGCTAGGCCAGGCAGCGTTGGCCAGGCGTCGGGGAACGCGACCTCAGCTAGCCTCCTCACGTTCACGGATCCGGGCAGGTCACACCCCCAGGTGAGGATCACGCGAGCGCCGCTCAGCTCGGCTATCCTTGTTATGAGCTCCTGCCTGGGAGGCGCACGCCAGCCTGACCCTTTTGGGGGCACCTCTGTAACTACGCCGTCCACGTTGACCTCAACGAAGTCTTTGTCGCAGACGACGCTCATCACGGACGAGCTGCCATCGAGCTTGGGCCTCTCATTAATGAGGCCAGCGGCCTCGGCCTCCCACTTGGGCTCAGCTAGGCCTAGCAGGGCTGCCCTTGAGGCCCTGACGGCCTCTGATGACACCGGGCACCGGAGCCTTGAGGCCAGGTACACCACATCCTCGTACAGCCCCCTCTCCGCCAACAGCTGCGACAGCCTCACGGGGTCATTAGGACAAGACCTAAGCGACCTGACTAACGCCGAGACCTCCTGAGGCGGCGCACCGTGCGACAGCGCAAACTCCACGAGGTCCCCTGGCTCGGCACCCAGTCCCCTCAGCACCCTCAGCGACGCCTTGAAGGCAACTGACCTCAGCTTCTGGGCGACGCTTGTCAGTCTATTGCTCGCCCCCTTTCCTCTTGTCAGGACCCAGAAAAGCGAGGTTAAGGGAAAGAGAGGGGTGAAAGGCTTATAACGCCTAGACGTCCACGACTACGACCATTCCGTCCATCAGGAACCTGTAAAGCTTCCTCACGGTGGACTCCTTGAGGTTGACTACGTTCGCCACGTCGGTCTGGCTAACCTCAAAGCCGTTCAGCCTCGCGACTAGGTACACAGCGGCGGCCGCGAGGGCCTCCGGCTTCTTGCCGTAGGGGGTCTTGCCTGGGACCTCAAGGGACTTCCTTATGAACTCGACGGCCTGCTGGGTGAGGTTATATGGCAGGTTCAGGGACGAAACTATCCTCGTTATGTAGGTCAGCGTCCTCTCCAGGACCCTCTCGGTCGAGTTCCTGAACCTGTCCGCCTCGGCGCGCTTCACGAGGTCCAGGGCGCCTGAGTCGCTAAGCCTCCTTATGCCCTCCCACAGGTCGTTATCGTCTATGTCGAAGAACTCCTTGATCTCGCCCTTAGAGATGCCGAGGTTGTACACCTCGACAACCTTTTCGAGGGCAGCCGCCACGATCTGCGCCTTCTCCCTCCCCACCGGCCTCTTGGCCCTCTCAACGTAGATGTGTAGGAGGGCCCCCAGGAAGTCCCTCGCGGTCTGCGGGAGCTCGAAGTGGCTTGCGGCCTCGTTGGCGAGGGTAAATATCTCAACTGCGGCGTTCTCACCCTTCATTATCGGGTGCGGCTTCGCGATCTTCGAGCGAAGCGGGGCCAACCTCTTGAGGACTGACCTGTTCCTCGAGGCCTTGAAGGAGGTGACGCCCATGCCATAGTCGTGCCTGAGCATGTCGTTAGTTGCCGACGCCCTCTCCAGCCCCTTCACGCCCCCCGCGCTGAAGTAACGCCACTCGGGCAAATCCGATATCGGCGACTCTTCAATCACGTACCCGCTCGACGGACAAATCACCCTGCCGCTGTCCTCAACCATCTCAGGGCCGCAGGGCTGACCTAAGCTCACCCTCTCGTTCTCCTGTCCGTTCAACCCTTCCTCCACCTCCTTCCCCTCCTCCGGGCAGGTGGGGCAGGGGGGATGACTACGTAGAGCTCCTGACCGGGTGGGACCTCGACGCCCTGGTCGAGCTTCACAACTATGTATGGGGAGCTCACGTTACCTATCACGTCGTAGGTTGTTCCAACCCTGGTCCCGTCAGGCCTCACTACGACGAGGCCCCTTCTGAACCTCCTGGGGTCGAGCTCTCCGGGACTAACTACCAGGGCTCCCCTTGGCCTTGACCTGATGGGCCCAAGTCTGATCAACTTCTCCTTTCCCTCCGAACCTTGCCCACCCGCCCGGGGCAGCATTTCGTATTATTGCCCCTCCCGCTAAGTTAGGGTCCTCCCCTGCTCTGACTTTAGGGGAAGTTGAACCGGTACAGCCGGCCTTCTTTGTCCTTGCGGTTAACCTCTAGGATGCTGTGTTTCGTATACCAATGCAAAGCATTTATTACCCATTCCCATTTTAAGTAAACTAATAAAAAATTCATTTATTAAGCCTCCCCGAGGACGTCCTTGAGGTCTTGGAGGGCCCTCCCCCTAGCGCCGCCGACGATGGGAGGCCCGTGGCCGGGCAGAAGTACGTCAAACTCGAGCGACAGGAGCCTCCTGAGCGACCTGATGGCCTCGTCCATATTGGTTGTGTAGGCCGGTGGCGGGCCCACGACCTTTCCTTCCCTCACGTTTATCGTGTCGCCAGAGAAGAGGAGCCTGCCGTCGTAAAGCGCTATGGAGCCCGGCGTGTGGCCCGGCACGTGGATGACCCTGAGGCCGTTGATCAGGTCACCGTCTCTGAGGAGGCCATCTGGTTTGACGGGCTTGAAGTACCTGTAGGCCTCAACCGCCTCCCTCGGCGCCTGGCTGGGCAAGGGTGGAGGCTGAAGGCCTTCCAGGAACGGCGAGTCCGCCACGTGAATGTAAATCCTCGCCCCCGTCAGTCTCCTGAGCTCGTCCGCGCTCCCAGAGTGGTCAAGGTGAAAGTGGGTCAGCACGATTGACTCCACGGACCTTGGGGACAGCCCCGCCCTCACGACCTCCTCTACTATAACGCTTGCCTTACCGGGTATCCCGGTGTCTATCACGATGGCCTTGCCACCCCTTACAAGGACGTAGGCGTTCCCGTTGGTCTCAGGTATGGGAACCCTGTAGAGGCCCGGCAGGACCTCCAACGGCCCCACCCCGGTTTACTCTAGGTTATATGTCGATATATTTAGTTTCAACTTAATCAGCAGCTAGCCATTAAGCCGGCGGCGAGGCTCAGCATCGCGGGCCCGCGATGACGATGTCTGCCTAAGGCGAGTGGTGAGCGACGCCCAATCCATCTGAGCGGGCCACTCCCCCTTAATTTCCTGAGAATTGAGGCCCTGATGGGGGCGGGCTTGTGGTTCACCGTAGGCGTTGTTTACATAGCAGCGTTGTCGATCGTCGACTTCACGCTGTTCAATTACATAGGCTTTGACCCTAAGGTCACCTACGTCGAGTTCTCGGTGATAAGCGGCGCCTGGAGCGCCGTGTTCGTGCTTAGCAACGAGCTGCTGGGGAGGCTCGCGGACAGGGGGGAACATGGGAGGCTCGCTGAGCTCTCGACGGCGACGATCGCCGCCTCGGCGGTGCTTTTCACCATCTCAAGGGGCTCAATCGTCCTCATGGGGGCCGCTTACATGCTGCACGCGGTTGCGACTGCGTCGGCGAACCTCGCCTTCTCCACAGGCCTCTTCGAACTCACCCCAGCCGAGTCGTGGGAGTTCAGGACATCGATCCAGAGGCTCGGCCTCTATTCGCTCAGGGGCCTGGCGCTCCTCACGCTTGCCGCCCTCGAGCCCCTCGTGGGGACCTTAGGCCCCATAGTTGCGGCCCTAGTCCTCGCCGCAGTAGCCGGCGTCGCGCTCACCTTCACGCTTCCCCCCTCAATGCCCCTCCTCGAGAGGAGGCTGAGCAAGGCGTTCAGGGGGCTGTCCGCCTTCAGCGTGTACACGTCATCGCTTGCTGCCTTCGTCGGGGGCCGCTACGGGATCCTTTACTCCCTCTCGGCGCAGGTTGAGACTAGGCCCTCACCTCTAAGGCTTGGGCTTGCCGCGGCCTTCTCGGCTTTCGTCGGGGACTACTTCCTGACCGCCCTGCCCCTCTACCTCAGGTCGGAGAGCTTCACTTACGTCGAGTACACCCTGGCCTTCGGTGCTGCTGGGCTGGCTGCAGCCCTAGGGCTCATTGTGATCGACGCGCTTTCAGCTGGCCCATGCCTCGTGGCCGGGCTCGTGATAGCCAGGGGGCTGTGGATGGCTGCCCTCCTGACCTATGTGAGAGGCTTAGCCGGCCTCGCCCTGTACGTAACTGTCTCGCTTGTGCTCTTCGCCTCGGTCGAGCTGATGCTCTACAGGCTCTTCGTGAAACAGGCGTCAGGCTATGGAGTCCACACTTACGCCGTCCTAAAGGAGATAGGTTCGCTCATGGGCTCGCTTGCAGGAGGTGTCGCCCTTCTGGGTGGGACGTACGTATTTCTCGGCCTACCCTTGGCATCAACCCTGATATCAGCTGCCCTCGTCCTTGTGAATAGTCGCGTCAAAATTTAAACCCACGATAATTAATTAAATTAGTTGACCAGAAACAATGGTAAGCTACACAACTGAGTTGGCAGCCTCGGCAGCCTTAGTGCTATGGGTCTACTACGTGCTTACGGGGCTGTCTCGAAGGTACTACATGCTTGCCCTCGCCGAGTTTAAGGACGAAAACCTTGCCAGGTACGTGACAAGGAAAATCATACACATACTGGGAGGCGGCGTGCCAGCCGCCCTCGCGCCGCTCGTGTTCAGGGGTCCTCTCCTGCCCGTCAGCCTCTCCTTCCTCGTGGGCGCCTACGCCTTCCTGAGGAGACGCATGAACCTGATGGCATGGTTTCAGGAGGCCAATAACTACAACGAGGTCACGTTCGCGTTCATGTGGGGGGTGTCGATGCTCATCTCATGGGTCCTCGCTGAGAACCTCCTGCTGGGTTCACTGGCGGCCCTCTTCCTCTCCGTCGGCGACGGCATCACGGGCGTCGTCAGGGCCCATCGTGGCGTGAGGGCAAAGGGCTGGGATGGAACCCTCGCCATGATGGCCGTCTGCTCAGTCCTGGGCGTCGTAGTGGCCGGCTACGCGGGCCTCGCCTCGGGCGTCGCCTCCTCGCTCGTAGAGAGGGCCAACGGCGTTGACGACAACATCCTGATACCCTTGACCGCCCTCCTCATACTTGGCCTGGCTAAGGAGCTCGCCCCCTGGCTCCTTGGTCCACTGATGCCGTTCCCGTGATCACTTCAACGGCCCTCTCATGATAGGCCTTTCCTCCCCTCATGAGGGAGGCTACGACCGCGACCGTCACGAGGCCAGCTGACACCAGAAGGGTAATCCTTAGGGCATACATGAACGGGCCTGCTATAGTCCTTGGGAACCAGTACCTGCTTAACACGTCGCTGATGGCGACCGGGTCTGAGCTCTCAAGCTGCGATATGACGCTGGGGGGCAGCTGCCTGAGCACGACCTCCATTGGGTTGTACCCGAGCAATGCTGCGAAGAGGGCGGCCGTCGGGGGCATCTTAGATATTAGTGCGGCGAGCTGCTGGGGGAAGCCCGCTGAGAGGAGCGACGAGTAGAGCGCTGAGGGGAGCCTCTGGGCGAAAGCGCTGAGGAGCAGGGAGAAGTACATAGCTATGCTCACGGTGTTAGCCACGCTTGTCATGACCGACCTCATGCCCGACGCCACTCCCCTGTCTTCGGGTGGAACCGAGTTCATTATGCTCGCTGTGTTCGGGGCGACGAACATCCCGTTCCCAACACCGGTTAGGAAGATGGCGAACGCGAACTCGAGGTAGGGGAAGTTGTAGCTCAGCGCCGCGATGAGGCTGAGGGAGACGAGGACGACCCCGAGGCCAAGTGACGCTATCCCCCTAGCTCCATACCTGTCGGAGAGCGCGCCGCTGATCGGGCCCATCGTCACGAACCCAACCATCATGGGCAACATGTAGACGCCGGCCCAGAACGGGGTTGAGGAGAAGCTGTACCCGTGAAGCGGAAGCCATATCCCCTGAAGCATTATCGTTAGCGTGATCATGAGCCCGCCCAGGGCGAGCCCTGCCAAGAGGGCGGCGATCAGCCCAAACGTGAACTGCCTCGACCTGAAGAGCTCCAGCTTAAACATCGGCTCGCTGACCCTCATCTCAATGAGGGGGAACGTGGCGAGGAGGGCGGCCCCGACGCCCATTAGGGTGAGCGTCCTCGGGCTCGTCCAGCCCATGAGCTGTCCTCCGTAGGGCTCGAGCGCGTAGGTAATCCCTGCAAGGATTGACACGACCCCCGCGATAAACACGACGTTACCAGCCACGTCTACCTTTGTGGACTGCCTGGGCAGCCTGACGTCCCTTAGCTTCATGTAGGACCAGACGGTCCCAGCGACGCCGAATGGCACGCTGATCAGGAACACGAGCCGCCAGTTGAAGGTGGCGAGGACCCCGCCGAGGACTAAGCCGACTAGGTTGCCGACCATGCCGGCTACCTGGTTGATCCCCAGCGCTCTCCCCCTCTCGCTCAGCGGAAACGCGTCAGTGATGAGGGCGGCGCTGTTCGCCATGAGGAGCGCAGCTCCAACCGCCTGAACCATCCTGAACGCTATGAGCTCGGCGGCTGCAAGGCTCCCGCGACCAAAGGTCACGGAAAGGAGGACTGAGCCCACCGTGAATATCAGGAAGCCGAGCCTATACATCCTGACCCTGCCATAGGCGTCAGATAGCCTCCCAAAGCTCACCACAAGTGATGAGGTCACGACCCCGTAACCCATGAGGAGCCAGAGGAGGTAGTCGAAGGAGCTTGGGGCGAAGGGGTTAAGCCCGATGCCCCGAAAGATCGCGGGAAGCGATATTATCAGGACTGAGGAGTTTATCATCGCCATCGTTATGCCAAGCGTTGTATTGGTCAGCACCGTCCACTTGTACTCCATATCACTCACCCATCTATCGATTGTCGATCTATAAAGCTTCTTCAAAATAGGAGAGTTAAAAAGTTTATGTATCATTAGATTGCTGTACGGTGGCTCTCAGCCCTTAACCGCGTCCCGCCAAATCTTACCTAACGGCCATGATCAGGGTAGGGTGCTGCGGCTGGTGCCTCGGGAGGTCTAGCTATTACAGGTCCTTCAACGCCGTGGAGCTTCAGGACACGTTTTACGATAGGCCTGACCCAGAGAGGCTGGCCAGGCTGGCCTCAGAGGCCCCGAGCGAGTTCTCCTTTGCCATGAAGGCATGGCAGGCCGTGACTCATCCCCTCGACTCCCCCACGTGGAGGAGGGCCAAGTTCAGGCCGCCGCCCGAGCTGGCGGACAGGTACGGCGACCTCAGAACTACCAAGGAGAACCTTGAGGCCTGGGACATAGTTGAGAAGGCGGCCAGGAGCCTTCGGGCAAGGGTTGTCGTGGTACAGACGCCGCCGAGCTTCGGCTACAGCGACGAGAACGCTAGGCAGGCCAGGGAGTTCTTCGTCACCGTCTCGCCGCGGGACTTCGTGATAGGGTGGGAGCCAAGGGGGACCTGGAGGGAGAGGCCTCAGGAGATCCTGAGGGTCATTGAGGACCTCGACAACGTCATCCACGTAGTCGACCCCTTTAAGTCCGAGCCTGTCAAGGAGGCCAAGATAACGTACTTCAGGCTTCACGGCATAGGTAAAGGTGAGGTCAACTACCGCTACAAGTACACAGAGGACGATCTCAGGAAGCTTTGTGAGATCGTAAGGAGGAGGTCCGATCAAAGCGAGGTCTTCGTGATGTTTAACAACGTCTACATGAAGGAGGACGCCCAGGGCTTCATGCGGCTTTGCCAGACGGGCCCCTGAGCTCGTCCTTGAGGATTACGCCCTCCTTCATAACCAGCTTGATCCTGTTTACGTCCTTGAGGACCTTCACGTCATCTAGAGGGTTACCGTCGACTACTATCAGGTCGGCAAGGTAGCCCCTCGCGATTACACCGGACCTGCCCTCAAGCCCGGCAGCCGCGGCGGCGTGCCTGGTGGCCGAGATTAGGGCCTCCTCTGGCCTCATCCCCAGCTTCTCGACAAATATCACTATCTCCTCAGCGTTCTCGCCGTGCCTCCCGACGCCCCCTGAGAAGTCCGTGCCTGTCGCCATCTTGACCCCTAGCCGGATGGCCTTCTTCACGTTCTCCAGGTGGACGTCTATGAGCTCCCTTATCTTCCTCATGCCCCACTCAGGCACGCCGAGCCTGTCCCCTTCCCTCAGCAGGGCGTAGTCGATGGCGAACGTGGGCACGCAGACGGAGCCCGCCTTTATCACCTCCTCCGCCGCCTCCTCATCGATTAGGTCGCAGTGCGCTATGACCTTAACGCCAGCCCTGGCGGCGTTAATTATCCCCTCCCTACCCTCGGCGTGCGCGTGCACCCACCGGCCGGCCGCCCTTGCCTCATCAACTATGGCGGTGAGCTCCTCAAGCGTGAACTGCCTGTACTCGGGCCGATCCCTCTGGCTCAACACGCCGCCGGAGGCCATAACCTTGATGAAGTCGGCCCCCTCCCTCATTGCGTACCTGGCGGCCTTCCTACACTCATCAACGCCGTCACAAATCAGAGACGCGAACGGGGTCAGCTTCCTTGTCGTCCTGTAGTCGACCCACTCGACCGGCAGGTAGTGGACGTCACCGTGGCCGAACGTCTGACTGAGGACGGGGCCGGCTGCGACAATCCTTGGCCCAACTATCGTCCCCTCCTTGACCGCCTCCCTCAGGTGAAGGCCAACTATGCTACCAGCGTCGACAACTGTCGTGAACCCTGCACGGGCGAGGGCCTCGACGTCCTTCACGGCCCTCGCGAAGAAGACCCCGATCGGCGTCAGGAGGTCCTCCTCTATCCTCCCGCTCCTTGAACCGGTCAGGTGCAAGTGAGCGTCTACTAGGCCAGGCATCAGGAACCTTCCCCCTAGGTCGATGACCTCGGCCCCCTGTGGGACGCTTACCTCGCCCCTGGTGCCAACGTCTACTATCTTTCCCTCCTGAACTACTACGGTTCCCCTGAAGGCGTCTCCCTTGACCGAGTCAAAGACGAGGCCGTCGTATAGGACGAGCATGCCCCCTTTTGCCTCCTGGGTCGTAGCCACCCCCTAGCGATGAGGCCCCGTCCGGAGTAATCAACCTAAGCCTCACTTAGCTGGCCAACTTGATGACGTGGCCAGGGCCTCGGGGCCTGCGTGGGACATCACTTCCTCAGGCGATGGCTTTCTCCCTCATCGGCCCTCAGAGTTAAAGGTTGAGGGGGCCTTTAAGGGAGGTTGAATGGGCGGCCACGTCACCTTAGGCGAGCTGGAGAAGGTCATACTGGTCCACATCTACAAGTACGGCCCGGACTCCCCATGGATGATAGCGAGGAGGGCGCTTGGCCTCTCAGGGCCCTCGCCCAAATATGATGAGTCACAGGTCGAGGAGGCCTGCCACAGGCTCATCGAGGCCGGGTTGCTGAGGCACTACAGGGGCCCCCTCAAGGGCCTTCCAACTTCGTCGATTAAGCCGTGGCTTAAAGTTAAGGCCAAGAGGGCGGATAGGCCTGTCAAGGGCCTTTACTGCGAGCTGACGAAGGAGGGTAGGAAGCTCGCGTCTGAGCTGTACAAGGAGTTTAAGAGACAGCGCGGGACATTAGCTTAGGGCCCTTACGAGATGGCGAGGACGAATTACCTGGGCGCTATAGCTATCTCAGGCATCGCGGTCGGGATCACGCTTCTCGTGGGGTACTTTCTTACAAAGGAGAAAGTTATTCCGGCCTCCTACGAAAATTACTTCTACGGCGTCCTCTGGGTGGTAGCCGCCATCATTGTAACCCACGCGATAAGCTCGCGCGTTAAGGCTTCCCTCACGCCTCACATAGGCCCCGCGAACGCCTCCTCGGTGGCCTTCGTGGTAAAGCTGGCGGGCTACACGATAACCTTCGTTGGCTTTCTGGCCTTCATTAGGGTGAGCGTGAGCGAGGCCCTGGCCGCTGGCGGGTTCCTTGGCCTCGTGGTCGGGCTTGCCTCACAGTACGTCCTATCGAACATATTAGCTGGAATCATGATCATCATCACGAGGCCCTACAAGGTCGGCGACAGGATAACGTTCACAACGTGGCAGTACGGCCTGTTAGCCCCAACCTACCCCCCGAAGTTCTTCTCGCAGGACTTCCTCATACCTGGCTACACTGGGACCGTAGTTGAGATCACACTGATGTACACCATAATTATGACTGACGAGAATGTCCCCCTTAAGGTGCCGAACAGCGTCATGGCCCAGGCGGCGATATTTACGCACTCTGACGCTGAGCTGAGGAAGGTCAGGACAAAGTATGAGATCCCGAAGGACGTTGACCCAGAGCTTGTGACTAAGAGGGTGAAGGAAGAGGTTTCTAAGCTGCCCTTCATCGTGGGGGAGCCCATAGTCAATATACTGGACACGAGCCAGAGCACTTATGTAATAGCTGTTGACGTGTACTCAAGGGGCTTCACAGAGGAGCCCGTAAGAAGCGAGGTCATTAAGGTCCTGATGAGGGTTATCGAGGAGCTGAGGGCGAGAAGATCCTCTCAGGAGGGGAGAAGGTGAACTTCAGGATAAAATTTCCCTTGCCAGTAAATATAGGTGAGCGCCGTGGGCTCAGACATTGAGGCCAGGCTGAGGTCGGTCCTCGGGCTGAACAAGTATCAGGCCCTCGCCTACGAGGCGCTGCTCAAGTCAGGACCCCTGAAGGCACAGGAGGTAGCGAGGCTCGCGGGCATCCCGCAGCAGAGGATCTACGACACCCTTAGGTCTCTCGTTGATGTCGGGCTCGTCACTGAGAGGGACGGTGTGTTTGAGGCCGTTGACCCCGCCGAGTCCTTCCACATACTGGCCGGGCGGGAGGTCGCGAGAGCTATGGCGAGGGCCAGCGAGATAGAGAAGCTAGCCGAGGAGCTGAAGGCGCTGTCGGGGGTCGCAAGGGCAAGGCCTCACGTAGTAATGCTGAGAGGCATGGAGACCGTGATGGGGGCCGCGCTGAAGAGCGTGACCGAGTGTCGTGAAAGGCCCGTCTTCATGGCGTACAAGGTATTTGACAGGATCGACCAGCTCCTGCCCCTTCTCCGTGGCCTCGCGATGCAGGCAGGGCCCGGCACGATGGTCATTGTCCCTAAGGGTTACCTAGAGAGGTACAAGGACTACAGGGATGAGTTCGAGAGGTACGGCCTCAAGTTCCTCGAGTCAGACTCCGCCTTCATCGACCTGATGATAGCGTGTGACGTGGTGCTGATAGGAGTCCCTTACATGTCTGACGCGGTAGCTGTGATGATAAGGGACAGGGACTTCGCAGAGGGCCTCAGGAGGGGAGTCCTGAGGGCCGTCAAGGCCTAAGGCCACTCACCCC
Source organism: Acidilobus sp. (assembly GCA_049977005.1). Lineage (GTDB taxonomy): Archaea > Thermoproteota > Thermoprotei_A > Sulfolobales > Acidilobaceae > Acidilobus. Next base: position 25,906 of record JBMFHE010000005.1, read on the forward strand.
TCCTAAGCGCGTCCACGAGGCCCAAAATAGTCGTGTCAAGGAAGGCCCTGACGGCGAACGACTCGTCGATCTGGAGCAGCCTTGATATCGCCTGCTCCCTCTCAGCTATGACCGACTCAAGCTCCTGGACGCTCTTGTCTATGCCGGCTGACCTTATCGCCTCGAGCCAGCTAATTACTTGCTGCCTAGCAAGAGCGAGCCACTTCATAGCGTCATCATGAACCCCGAAGTGGGTCGGCGCGAAGAGCCTAGGAGAAAGGGACTCCATCTTGGCTATGCTCTCAAGGTACATCTTAGGCTTGAAGGGCGGCGGGCTCGTCGGCATCGGGATCTCGACGCCCTTAAACGTGAACACGACGCCGGCGGAGTCGCCCGTGAATATGAAGCCCTCCGGCTCAAGGATGACGCTCATGTGGTGGCTGGCGTGGCCCGGCGTGTGGACGATCCTAAGCCTTGAGCCCCCGAGGCTTATGATCATCCCGTCGGAGGCCTCCCTCACCCTTGAGGGGTCAGCGTTTAGGGGCCTGCCGTAGGTCTGAGGTAGGAGCGGGGTGAGCTCAAAGGCGGCCGAGTAAAGCTTGCTCGGGTCAACTATGTGGGCCACCCCCCTAGGGTGTGCATAAGCGACCGAGGCCCTGTAGTCCTTCAGCAGGTGGGCCGTGGCGCCAGCGTGATCAAGGTGGACGTGGGTTGCGACTATAACGTCAGGGGTTACGCCGAGAGCCTCGAGACCCTCCTTCAGCTTGGTGTAGGAGCTCTCAGGGCCAGGGTCTATTACGGCGACCCTCTCGTCTATGACGACGAATGACGATATGTAGCCCTTGAGCTCGCCAGGGCTTACATCAATAACCTTGACCTCAGCCAATTATGCCCCTCCCTATCACACCGATGCCTAGAGTAAAAATGCGTAGGCTTAGGCCCTGCACTGGCGCCGCGTTAGACTACGCATTGATCGCGCTGATGGCAGTCAGCTTCTCATCGGCCTCCATATTCGTGCTGCTGAGCGGGCTTCCCGGACCCTCAGCCGCCACGTGGAGGCTCGTCATAAGCTCAGCGGTTATGTGGGTCCTCCTCCTGGGCAGGAGGGCCCAGGACCTCAATGGGTTGGACGGATCAACCCTGGCAGCAACTATTGCCAGCGGGGCCCTCCTTGCGCTGCACTTCGATCTATGGATGTCAAGCCTTTACATAATACCGGTCGGCGTGAGCGTCGCAATAGTTGACTCATACCCCGCATTCATCTGGGCCCTCGGCAGCGCCCTCTTCAAGGAGCGATACACGCCTCTTGAGCTGGTCGGCTCCGCACTTACTGTGTTAGGCGTAGTAGGGCTTGCCCTGGCTGGAGGCGACCCTTCATCGTGGTTAGTTGGCGTGCTCCTCAGCCTTGGGGGCATGGCAAGCATGGTCGGTTACGTCATTTTGGGGCGCTGGGTAAGGGGCAAATGGTCAACTACTAGGTACGCCGCGCTCGCGTACAGCTTCGCTGCCATCGTAAGCCTCGCCGTGGCAGCCTTGTCAGGAACCCTCGAGTTCCCGGTGACGCCCCGTCAGGTCGGCGCCGTCCTCGGGCTCGTCGCCTTGCCGATGTTCGGCGGGCACACGGTCATGAATTACATGCTTGGGAGGCGAAAGATCCTGCCGTCAACGATAGCAATGTCGTTTGAGCCGGCGGGGGCCTCTCTGTTGGCGTTCCTGGTGTTTGGACAGAGGCTCACCGGTTATGAGTGGCTCATGATAGCCGTCACGACCCTTGGGATAATTTTGTGCTCGATCGGCCTGTCAAAAACCTATGAGTAGGGGTCAGTAAACCCTTTCGCCTCCCACAAAGGTTGCAACGTTCTTTACTGACTTTAGCTCGGCTGGGTCGGTCACCTCAAACGGGTCGACCGAGAACGACGCTATGTCCGCCAGGCTGCCCGGAAGGAGGGAGCCTATGAGCTGGTTCCTGAGCACTGATGCCGAGCCGACGGTGTAGAGGTGCAGCGCCTCGGCAGGGCTTAGGGATTCCTGGGGGCTCAAGGAGGCCAGCTCGCACCCCTCTCCTGCCCCCCTTGTGACCGCGGCGTATATTGTCATCCAGGGGTTCGTCGGCTCCACGGGAGCGTCGGTCGATATGCCAACAATCGCCCCCGAGTTAATCATGGAGCGGAACCTGTAGGCAAGCCGCAGCCTCTCAGAGCCAAGCCTTGACTTGAGCCAACCCCTGTCCTCAATTACGAACATCGGTTGTACGCTGACCCTGACACCCCTGAGCCTGGGAAGCTGGTCGTCCCTCACAAGTGAGGCGTGCTCAACCCTGACTGAAGCGCCTGTCCTCTCGATCGCGCTGAGGGCTATGTCAAGCGCGGCGTCACCTATGGCGTGGACGGCGACGTCGATGCCGAGCCTCCTGGCCCTCGACGCTATGTCAACGAGGCGGTCTACCGTTATGTTGGCCTTGCCAAGCGTGCCCGGCTGGTCGCTGTAAGGCTCGGACAGAAGGGCAGTCCTTGCCCCGAGGGAACCGTCGGCGAACACCTTGACGCCTGAGACCTTTACCCACTCGTTGCCGAAGCCGCCAGTTATTCCCAGAGCCTCGAGCAGGCCAAGGGCGTCGAGGTCTAGGTATAGGTGGAGCCTGACCTTAATCCTCCTCCCGGCCTCCGCGAGCAGCCATGGGAGCATCTTGAGGGGGACGTTCATGAAGCCGACCGAGGTAACCCCCTGCGACAGCAGGAGGTTCGACGCATCGATGACGTAATTTATATACTCCTCGGGCGGGGGCTCGAGGGACCTCATGGCCTTCATCAGGGCGTCCTCCTTAATGACGCCTGTCGGGTTGCCGCTCTCGTCGGTCTCAACGTCAGGGTCGTTGATACGTGCCGTCAACCCGAGCTGCTTTAGGGCGTAGGTGTTGAGGGTCCCCACGTGGCCACAGATCCTGACTAGGATGGCCGGCCTGTCAGGGACCAGGTCATCTATGTCGTCCTTTCTCACGAACCTTTTCTCAGCCATCCTCTCGTGGTCCCAGCCCCTGGCTATGAGGACCCTTGGGTTCCTCTGCCTGACGAAGTCCTTCACCCTCTGCCTCAGCTCGGCGATGCTCCTGACGTCCCTTAGGTCAAGGGTGTTCAGCTGAAGGCCCAGGCCTGTCAGGTGCAGGTGGGAGTCCACGAAGCCCGGCCCCGACGCCTTGCCCGGTAAGGTTACCTCCTCGCAGCCTGGGAGCTCCCTGCAGATGGCCTCTACCCTTTTCGCCTCCCCCGCCACGACAACCCTGTCGCCGACTGTCAGGAGAGACTCGACGACCAACTGTGGGCTATACGTTAAGTATATCCTCCCGAAAAAGGCCCTGACCTTGACCCCTCCCTCATTCAAGGCCCCTTCACCAAGGGACCTAGGCCTGGCGAGCTCACTTCCTTATGAACGGGAAGTCGACAATTTTCCCCTCCCCTGACCTCCCCTTATCATCAATAACCGTTACCGGCTCGCCGAACACGGCGTACCTGACATCTACGTATGCCTGGCCAATGCCTCTCCCCAGTACGGGGCTGAACGTCCCGCTGGTCACCCAGCCGACCTCAACGTCTTCGACGTAGACCTTATAGCCTGACCTTGGGATGAACCTCGCGTGCGACTTCTTCATCTCAACGCCTACCCTGATCCACCTCAGGCCCTCACGGCGACATGCCCTCAGGGCCTCCTCGCCGTAGAAGCCCCTCTTGGACCAGTCTATCGCCCCCATGCCGTACCTCAGGCTGACGGCGCACGGGAACTTAATTGGGTCCTCGCCGTACTCGTTTCCGCCCAGCACGAAGCCCATCTCTATCCTGAGCGTGTCCCTCGCGGCTATCCCGGCCGGCTTAGCGCCACGTGATAAGGCAGCCCTGTAGATCTTCTCGGCCTCCGAGTGCTCGGCCCACACCTCAAAGCCGTCCTCACCAGTCCACCCGCTCCTGCTGACGAGGAAGGCGCGGGCCCCGGCAAGCTCAACGTTGACCCTGAACTCAAGGGGCTTGAGCTCAGCTGCCCAAGGGGCGCCGAGGGACTTCATGATCTCAGCGCTCCTGGGGCCCTGTATCGCTAACATGCTGTACTTGTCGGTCAGGTCCTCAATATCAACCTTGAAGCCCCTCGACGAGGCGAGCAGGGCGAGGTGGCCCTTTATCCTCTCCCTCGCGGCCGCGTTAGGGACGGCGAGCCACTCGCCGCCCGGCAGCCTGTACCACATCTCGTCATCTATGACCCTAGCGTGCTCGTTTAACGCGAGGGTAGGGCCGCTCATGAAGCCCTCCTTGGTCGAGGAGACGACCTTGGTGAAGGCGTAGTCAAGGAGCCTTGCCGCGTCCGGGCCTGTCAGCCTCAGCCTGCCCATGTGGCTTATGTCAAAGATCCCTGCCGACTGCCTCACCGCCATGTGCTCCTCAATGGTGGAGGTATAGGACATGGGGACTGTCCATCCAGCAAACTCGCCGAAGGTAGCCCCGAGCTCCTTATGAAGGTCGTAGAGAGGGATCGCCCTTGACAAAGCCTCCCCCAGGAGTGCACCGCTGGACGAAGTATAAAGCGACGTAGGTCTACTCTGGTATGTCCACGTAGCTGATCCTTAGGGACCTGCTTGCTTCGTCGAGCCTTGACCACTCCTCGTAGGTGAGGGACCATCCCACGGCGCCGGCGTTCTCCTCGACCTGCTCAGGCTTCTTGGCCCCAGGTATTGGCAGGACGACAGGACTTGAGGTGATCAGGAAGTTGAGGGCAACCTGAGACAGCGTCTTCCCGCGCTTCGCAGCTATCTCCTTCATAACGTCGACGAGCTTCAGTATCTGCTGGTAGTTCTGCGGCCTGAAGAGGACGTTGTTCCTCCTTACGTCCTGGAACTTTGAGAGGTCCTCTAGCGTGTACTTGCCGAGGACGGCCCCCTGCGCCAGTGGGCTCCAGGCGAGCACTGTTATCCTCTCGGCCTCCGCGTACGGGATGTGCTCATCCTCAGCGCGCCTCTCAACGATGTTATACCTAAGCTCGAATATCTCAACGTCATACCTGCTGAGGCAGGACCTGAACTCCTCAACGAGGGCTATTGGGAAGTTGCTCAGCCCTATGTACCTGACCTTCCCCATTGACACAAGCGACTCAAATGCCCTGGCGTATTCGCATGTAGGTATGTTGTGCCAGGCGGGCGGCCAGTGGGCGAGCAGGGCGTCTATGTGGTTCGTTTGAAGCCTGCTAAGGGACCCCCTCACGGCCCTGAACACGTCGTCCCTTGAAAGGTACTCGCCCGGTATCTTCGTAACTATGAACACGTCGTCCCTCTTAACGTTGAGCTCACGTAGGGCCTGCCCTATGAACCTCTCGCTCATCCCTCGCCCATACACCATTGCCGTGTCTATGAGGTTTATCCCCAGCTCAACAGCCTTGGCTATGACCGACTTAGCTATATTGTAGTCAGTCACCCCCCATGCGTCGCTGAACTGCCACGCGCCGAGCCCTATCCTTGAGACCCTCTCCTCCGTCTTGCCCAGCCTCACGTATTCCATGTTCTCCCCCTTAGCAGGAGCAACAAGGCCAATTATAATGTCTCGCCTAGGCCTTACGTTTCACGGGGTTTACGAGAGGGTATTCAGAGGAAACCTTGACCTTCACCACGTCCCCATCCCTTAGGTACCTCCCCCTTGGGTGGCCTACGCCAGGCGGCGTCCCGGTGAAGATTAGGTCGCCTGGGTAGAGCTTCATGTACTTGGAGATGTCAGCCACTATGTCAGCGTAGCTCATCGTCATTTCTGAGGCGCAGCCCGCCTGCACCTTCTCCTCGTTCAGGTACGTCTCTAGGCAGAGGCCCTCGAGCTGATCGTATTCGTCAACTATGACGAGGTAAGGGCCGGTCGGCGAGAACGTGTCAACGCTCTTGGACAGGCACCAGGGCATGCACTCGTCGTATTGAAGCTCCCTGGCCGTCACATCGTTACCCGCCATAAAGCCTACTATCGCGCGCTTCGCCTCCTCCCTGCTCGCGTGCTTGACCTGGCTCCCTACGACTATGACTACCTCGCCCTCGTAGTCGGCCTTCTGAATGAAGGGGGGTATCTCGATGGGGCTCAGGTGGCCGGTGAGCGCGCTCGGGGCCTTCATGAAGTACACTGGCCTGGCAACGGACCTCATCTCCCTCGCGTGGCCTGCGAAGTTCTTGCCGATACCAATAATCTTGGAGGGCCTAGGGACCGGGGGGTTTAGGGGGTTGTTGACGCTCCCTATAGGCTCAGCTGGCGTGGCCGCCTCGACGAGGCTTAATGCAAACGAGCTGCCCGAGAAAAGGTCGAGGGGGCTGATGGTCGAGCCGTCCCTTGACCTCAGGATCCTCAGCGTCCCGTCGGGCTCGACTATCGCTAAGGAGGGCCTCCCGTCGTATTCAACGTTCGCGAGCCTAATCATTAGGGGGCTCCCTGGGACGGGTCGAGCTAACCTTTTAAAGTTCACAGCGGACGGCGAGCGCGAGCATAGAGTAGTGGGGTGCGCGGCCTGATGTCATCTAATCAGAACCAAAGAGTTGCGAACCCCCTCAAGTACCTGCGTGACGCGCTGGACACCACGATCTACGTTAAGCTGAAGGACGGGAGCGAGTACGTGGGTCTGCTCAAGGTCACCGACTCAACCATGAACCTGGTTCTTGAGAACTCCGTCGAGGTTAAGGACGGAAAGCAGGTGGTGGCCAAGCTCGGGAAGATCTTAATACGCGGGAGCATGGTTCAGTACGTGAGCTTTAACCCCGAGATAGCGGTCCCTGACGTGGAGATAAAGTAAAAGAACGGCCTTTCAAAATGCGAAAATATAAATAACAGTGGAGCTACATGAGATGAATAGAAGTGAAGCCGATGTCGAACATAAGGCTGGTGCTGTTAGGGGCTGGAGCTGGGGCATCTTATTATGCGGCAGGCCTTGAGAAGCTTAAGTCGAAGGAGATACCTCCTGTCGGGATACCGTTTGCAAAGGAGCTGAGACCCTATTCCCCTGAGGACGTAAAGATAGTTGGCGTCATAGACGTCGACGTCTCCAAGGTCGGCAAGGACATGTATGAGATAGCCAGGAAGCTGGTCCCCTACGACGAATTGCCCAAGTCCCTAAAGGACATACACGTGGAGAGGGGCGTTCACTGCGGGAGCCTGAAAGGGCTGCCCGTGAGCGCGTTGGGGCTAGATGACATTATCGGCGACCCGGTGAGCGGGGTCGAAGAGGTAATATCGCTCCTGTCCAGGCTTCAGCCGGACGTGGTCGTAAACGTAATCACTACAGAGCCAATAGCCTACGCTGAGACCCAGGAGGAGTTCGTAAAGCTCGCACCCACGTGCAGGCTCGGCGCCTCCATGGCGTACGCCTACGCAGTGGCTGAGTACAGCAGGAAGACGGGGAGGAAGGTGGCCTTCGTAAACCTGACCCCTCCCCCCATAGCGAACAGCACAGGCGTCGTCAAGTACTACGAGACCGTGGGCTCCCTCGTCCTCGGCGACGACGCGGCCACCGGAGCAACGCCTCTCACGGCCGACCTGCTGGAGCACCTGGCTGAGAGGGGGAGGAGGGTGCTCTCGGTGGCGCAGTTCAACATTGGCGGGAACATGGACTTCCTTAGCCTGATGGAGCCTGAGAGGAACCACTCTAAGGAGGTTACGAAGAGCAGCATAGTTGCTGACATACTTGGCTACGACGTCCCTCACTTCATAAAGCCTACCGGCTACCTTGAGCCCCTCGGCGATCGGAAGTTCGTGGCCATGCACATAGAGTACATGAGCTTCGGAGGCTTCAGGGACGAGATAATCGTCAACGCGAGGATAAATGACAAGGCTAACCTTGCGGGCCTGGTGGCATCCATCGTCCCGATAGCCAAGGTGCTGCTGGACCGCGGGATAAGCGGGACCCACGCCCCCACTAACAGGTTCTTCATGAAGATGCCTGGCCCCAAGGGCACAAAGAACGTGAGCAGGATAGCGGCCTACTACGACCTGCTCAAGGAGCTGAAGAGGCTGGACGCGGCCTAGGCAAGCGTGTTCGTAGCCTATATGTTTAATTAAAAAATAAACGCGTTTAAATCCTCAACAAGCCCTAGCTTAACTATACAGGAGAGGTGACCACGAGTGCTAACACCCTTGCAGTACGCTCTGTCCGTCGTCTCTGGCGTCATTGTCGGGTTCTCCCTGGGCCTCATAGGTGGTGGTGGCTCCATCCTGGCCGTGCCCCTGCTCCTATACTTCGTTGGGCTGTCGTCTATTCCCAACGCCGCCCACATAGCGCTGGGGACCACGGCGCTCGCGGTCGGGATCAACGCCTACATCAACTCCTACATGCACCTTAGGAAGAGGAACGTCGCCCCCAGGGTAGGAGGCGTGTTCGCCGGCGTTGGCCTGATAGGGGCCCTCATAGGCACCTACCTTGGCCACATAACTCCTGGCCAGAAGCTGCTGCTATACTTCGCAATAGCCATGATAGTCCTCGGCCTTTACATAGGCTTCTTCAGGAGCTCAACCGGCGGGACGCACCACGAAATTGAGAGGGTTCTCGAGGCGGAGAGGAAGTGCCCCAAGCTGACGGCTAGGACCCTCTCACTGGTCGCCGCGTCAGGTTTCGTCGTAGGCCTCGTCAGCGGGTACTTCGGAATCGGGGGCGGCTTCCTGATAGTCCCTGCCCTGATGTTCTCCTCCGGGCTCTGCATCGCCAGGGCCATAGGGACCTCCCTCATTAGCGTTGGAACCTTCGGCGTCGCCAGCGGGCTTGAGTACGCCGTCTACGGGGACACGCTCTTCCTGGTCTCAGCCCTTTACGTAATAGGCGGCGTGCTGGGCGGCTACTTCGGGACTAACATAGCGGTGAAGGCCCCGAGGAAGACGCTCCAGAGGGCCTACGGCATAATAATAGTACTCGTAGGCATCTACATGATCTACAGGGTCCTTGGAGTTTAACCGCTGAAACATCTTATAGGAGAAGCCCTGCTTAAGCGGTGGCCAGCGTGGAGGAGAGGTACGTCTTAGTGACCGGCGGTGACAGGGGCATAGGCAAGGCCACCGCATTGAGGTTTGCAAGGGCGGGGTTTAACGTCATAATAACGTACAAGTCTAACCGGGAGGCCGCTGAGCAGGCCATAAATGACATCCTCAGCGCGGGAGCGACCTCCGCGCTGTATTATCAACTGGACGTATCTGACCCTCAGGCCGTTGAGAAGTTGTCGTCCGCTGTCTCCTTGGTTATCCCATACCTGAACGTCCTCGTCAACAACGCAGGCATCCTTGATTTGACGGGATTTGAGGACCTCACCCCGCAGAGGTGGGACGAGGTGATGAGGGTGGACCTATACGGCCCGTTCTACATGATCAAGTACTTCCTTCCCCTCCTAAAGAGGGCACCCTGGGCATCGATAGTTAACGTAGCCAGCATAGCCGGTGAGACGGGGAACGTGGTGGCTAGCGTCGCCTACTCCGCCGCCAAGGCCGGCCTGATCGGCCTGACGAAGAGGTTAGCCGTTGAGCTGGCCAAGTACGGGATAAGGGTTAATGCAGTCGCTCCAAGCTTTGTTGAGACAGACATGACGGCGAACATTTTATCAGACCCAGCCACGAGGGATCAGGTTATAGCCATGCACCCTCTTAGGAGGATCGCGTCGCCCGCCGACGTAGCCGAGGCGATCTACTTCCTTGCGGTGCCGGAGACGGCGAACAACATCACAGGTCATGTCATAAATGTTAACGGGGGCCGTTATACATAGGGCCCGATGAGGGAGGTGAACACTTTTAATTTGCTTACATGCGTAACTGATGCGCAGTGATAGGTCTAGGCGACGTAGTCAACGCCGTTCATTACCTTAAAGAAACAGGCCTAGCGGTAGCGTTTGGGTCCGCCGTAAATCTCGTCCTCACCCTTCTGTGGGCCCTCAGGTGGAGGACAGGCCTTCGGTTTCTCGGGCTCAGGACGTCATATGTTCAGGCGTTGGAGGCCATAACCTCCAGCTTTCCCATCGGCACTATCCTGCCTGGGAATAAGGTCGCGCAGGAGGCGTTCCGAATAGCCTACATCAGGGCGTCACCCTCCGAGAGGGGCAAGGTCATCTCCGCAACCACCATGGAGTGGGTTAGCGAGGGCGTAGTGGTGGCGGCGCTTCTCCTGGTAGCCCTCATCATGAAGAGACCCATCGCCGTCCTTGGGCTGATCTCCATCGCAGAAACTGAGGGGAGGCCTCATAGTTGGCTGAGGAAGGCCCTCGACGACTTCATAAGCGACTTGAAGCTGTTGGCCTCCAACGGGAAGATCATGGCCCTGTACCTCGGCCTCTCAGCAATAATTATTATGCTTGACATGTTTAAGGTCGCCTACATGCTCGTGCTTCTCGGGTACGTCCCCACCATGATCGATGTCCTCATCATTTACATAGTGCTTAGGCTCTCATCGCTGGCGCCCACCCCAGCCGGTCTGGGGGTCTTCGAGGCCGGAGCCTTTGCCGTCCTTGCCCTGATCGGCGTTCCGGCAGAAACCGCTGCCCTGTACATAGTGGCTTAAAGGATTGTTGACACCATCTTCCCGGCGCTCGTCGGCCTCGTCGTCCTGGCGACGTCAGGCGGCCTCAGGGTCCTCAAGGAGGCGAAGAGGAGGATAGGACATGGAAAGCATTAGGATAGCCCTCGTCTCCGACTGGTTCCTCCCAAGGGTCGGAGGAGTAGAGGTCAGCATACGTGAGCTCGCGGCCGAGCTAGGGAGGCAGGGGATGGAGGTCTTCGTGATAACCACGTCAAGGGGGGAGAACGATGGTCGCGGGCCGTTGGAGAGTTCTGAGGAGTACACGGTCTACAGGGCGCCCAGCCTACTTAACGGGCCTGATGGAGTGACCGTTGACCCGCTGGCCGTCGCGAGGTCACTTCTCTTCATAAAGAGGAACGCCTTTGACCTTGTGCACTCGCACGGGGTATCTTCGACCCTGAGCCTCCTTACCTCAATGATAGCAGCCGGCGGAACGGGCGTACCGACGATACTGACCAACCACTCGCTGCTCAGCGACTCGCTCGTATGGCCTGCCAGTTACCTCCTTAGGTATGCCCTCAGGTGGCCCAGGGCCCTCACAGGGGTGTCGAGGGCCGCCGCAAGGGACATCGAGAGGATAAGCGGGAGGAAGGCCAGCGTGACGCCGAACTGCATAAACGTGAGGGCATGGATTGAGAGCGCGAGGCCGCTTGAGCTGGAGGGAGACCCAACGATAATAATTACCTCCAGGCTCTCAAGACGTAAGAACCCCCTCGAAATAGCCATGGTCGCTGAGGAGCTCGTCAAGAGGATGCCCAGGGCCAGGCTTTACGTTATAGGTGACGGCCTCCTTGGCCCAGAGCTCAAGCGCCAATTGAGCTATAGGGGCCTGGGAGGCTACGTGAAGCTCCTCGGGGTTAGGCCACGCGAGGAGGTAGCGGGCCTCATAGCTTCCGCGGACTTCTTCGTCTTGACGAGCAGGAGGGAGTCCTTCGGCCTCGCGGTGCTCGAGTCCATGGCGCTTGGAACCGTGCCCATAGTGTACGAGTCCCCCGGCGTCACTGACCTTGTCCTCAACGGCGTCAATGGCTTCATCGTCAACGACCCGAAGTCCCTCGTCGAGAGGCTCCAGGAGGCCTACGAGACGGACGGCCTCTACGCCAGGCTGTCCAACGAGGCCTCGAGGACTGCGGAGAGGTTTGACTGCGAGCGGGTGGTGAGGGACATCATACTCCCCCTGTACAGGGATGTGATTGATAGGTGCGAAGTTGACGACAGGAGGTTCCTCGCCTACACTATTTACCGTAGGCTGACCGGGGACCCCGTCGTGAGGGGGGAGTGGTGTAAAGGAAGGAAGTGGCTATACCATGAGAGGGCGAAGGAAGGTATTGTTCCTATCGTTCGACGTAGAGCCTGACGCGCCTCCTTACCTTAACGGCCTTAGGGGGGTCGATGAGTCGCTTCCGGGCATACTCGACGTACTTGACGAGCTCAGGGTCAAGGCGACGTTCTTCGTGGTTGGGCGGGTCGCTCTGGAGAGGCAGCGGATCGTAAAGGAAATTGTCGATAGGGGGCACGAGATAGGCGGACACGGCTATAACCATGAAAGACTTGATAGGCTTACCCCCTCCGAGGCCGAGGCGGCCATAGAAAAGTCGATCTCTATACTCAGGAGGTTCTACGACGTAACCTCGTTTAGGGCCCCTAACCTCAAGCTCCCTCGCTACCTCCTTGGCGCGCTGAGAGCGCGTGGAGTGAAGGTTGACTCGAGCCTTGCGCTGTACAAGCCCCCCTTTGCCAGGGAGCCAGCTTGTCAGGACGGCGTCCTCAGGGTACCAGTAACGGTCACCAGCAGCGTTTTGAGGTCGCCCGTCCCCGCCGGCCTGCTCGCGTCTCTCACCAGGCTCCGCTACGTAACTCTCTTCCTCCATCCATGGGAGTTCGTGAGGGTGCGGCACTGGAGGCCCGACATCTGGCTGTGGACAGGCCCTGGGCTTTACCTAAAGCTTAAGAGCCTTGTCAAGGCCTACACGGCGAAGGGGTTTGACATAGCCACGATTGGCAGCGCGACCAGGGCGGTGATGGACTGTGGTTATGGGCAAGCTTAGGGACCTCGTCAACAGGCTCGCCCCGTCGACCGTAGGAAAGGCGCTTGCGGAGGCAGGCGTCAGCCCTGACCAAATTACGTACCTGGGCCTTGCACTCGCCACCTTGACCCCAGTTATGGCAGCCCTAAGGGTCACCTGGTCAGTCCCAGTTCTCATCGCCGCCTCGAGCGTCATGGACGTCCTTGACGGGGCCGTGGCGAGGGCTTTGAAGAGGACGACGCCCTTCGGCTCCTTCCTCGACTCCGTCGTTGACAGGTTCTCCGACGCCATGTTCATACTGGCTCTCGCCGTCCTGGGGGCCAACTTTTACATCTCGCTGATAGCGCTGACGTTCTCGTTCCTTGTCAGCTACACCAGGTCAAAGGGTGAGGTCCTGGGAGTTAAGATGGAGGGGGTCGGCATAGCGGAGCGCGGGGAGAGGTCGATCCTTCTCTTCATTGCATCGCTTCTCGCCCTCGCGAGGGAGGTGCTTTTCGTAAACCTGGTGATGGTGGTTATCGCGGCCCTGGCCTTTATCACAGTGCTCCAGAGGTCAATACACGTCAAGAGGAGCCTGGGCTAGACACGCCCGCGCACTCCTCCGAGGCCCTCTTCTGCCTGTATATGGTCATCTTCACCGACCCTATGGGGTCCTCGACGCCTAGAATCCCCTGGTCTATGACCTCGTACTTAGCCCCCCGACACAGACCCCTCCCCAGCTCGACGCCCTCTATCATGATGTTGACCCCAGGGGCTAACGCGACAAGGCGACCAAGGACGTCGATTGCTTCCTCAGGCAGGTAGACATAGTTAACGCCTGACGACTTTATGGCCTTCTCTAGGATGTCAACAGCGCTGCCCCCTAGGCTCCTCAGCTCGTACTTTGTCAAGGAGAGGACTGGCCTGATCCCAGCCGACCTAAGGAAGCCCTCGAGCTGGCGCCACTCCTCGCTCGTAGCCAGCCTCCAGGTGACCGTGACGCCGTTAATTATGCCAGCGAGGCCATTAATTTCAACTAGGTCGTCGGGTGCGTCCTCGAGCCTCAGGTCAGCTATTAGGAACCTGTCAGGGGCCTCGGGCCTCAGGGCGGTAAGTTCCCTGGCACCTATCTCAGCAAGTAGGGCCTCCTTAACTATGAACCCGGCTACAAGGCCCTTAAGGCTAGCTGCCACGACACCTACATCCTGACCCCTTGACGTGGTTCTCCGCGAGAGCTTTATGATCAGGGTCAAGCACTTCACCGACCGCTTTCGGTCTCCCCCCTCAGTCTCGACATTATCCAGTCCTCGAAGGCCCTCCTCAGCATCGACAGGTTGGGGGGCGTGTTGTCGCCCAGCCCCTTCACGCTGAGGACGCCATCTATCAGGTCCCTCGTGAGCTCGTCGAATACCCTGTAGGAGACCTCGCCCCACGGTTCAGCCACGTAGGTCCTCTCGAGCAGCCTTACCTCACCGCACTGGGCCTCAGCTGATATCTTGTACGGCTCGAACACCGCGATGACTGGCTTGCCGAAGTAGCCGGCCAAAATCGCGAGGTTCCTCGACCCAAGCTTATTGTAGACGCAACCGTCCAGCGTTACGTTGTCAGCCCCAATTAAGACCACGTCAACGTTCCCGACTACGGAGCTGGCCGCGGCGTCGGGCAGTAGCTCAACGTCGACCTTCCTTGACCTAAGCTCAACGGCGGCGTGCCTCCCCTCACCACCTGGAAGGCTCTCAAGCACGTATACCTTCCTCAGCATTGGGCCAAGGGCCACGAGCGTCTCTATCACGTTGGTGCTGTAGCTTATGGTGACCACCGATATAGGCCTGTCCTTGACGAGGTCCCTCGCGTGGGACACCACTTCTGCTCGAGAGAGCCTGATGTACTCCATGAACGCCCCTGCCGCCCTCTCGAGGCTAAAGCCCTGGAGGCAGGCCTCCCTCAGGGTCCACGCCAAATTTGATATGCTTCCCATGGTTGGGTTAGCGCTTACTAGCAACCTATGTATGTCCTCGATGTGGTCGCAGTTAGCCCTGCCCTCCTTGGCGTCGGCTATGATGGCCTGCGCCAGCGTTTCAGCGGACCAAGCCGCCCCCCTGATCTGCTCCCTCGAGACCAAGCTGACAGCCTGGCTAAGCGACTCTAGCAATAGTCCCCCCGGCACTGAGACTATCTCTGAACGAGGATATAACGCTGACTAAGAGCCTGGACCGATACCCTTAAAAATTGTTGGATACGGTATCCAGCAGGTGAGACGTTGGAGTCCAGGGACGCGCTCATTGCGGTGCTCGCGGTCCTCGTGATAGCGGCCGTGACGATGAACGTCTACAACTCGCTTCAGCTTTCCCAGCTTAAGTCTATGGTGTCCCGGCTTGGGACAGGCCTCTATAACGTTAACTCGACCGTGCAGCAGTCAACGCTGGCGATCAACCAGATCGCCAGGGAGGCCCAGGAGCTAGGCTCTGCCCTGGCTACCGTGAACTCGTCGCTGGCCTCACAGGTCGTCCAGATAAAGTCGGAGCTTGAGCGGCTTGAGTCCTCCCAGGGCTTCCCGGTGGCGATAGTTGACGCGCTCAACCAGACCGTCGTGATACCGTCAAGGCCGGAGAGGATCGTCACCCTGGACCCAGCCTCAACCGAGATCCTGCTTGCTATTGGGGGCGGCGGTCAGCTGGTCGGCGTAGACAACGACAGCCTCCTCTACCTCCCCCCGCCCTACAACGCCACCCTTCACGCGTTGCTTGCTAACGGGTCAATTGAGGTGATAGGGAGCACCTACACCTCTCCTAGTATCGAGGCCATACTCTCGCTGAGGCCGGACTTAGTAATAGGCACGGCTGGCTGGGGGTACAACAACTACATAGCCTCAACGCTGGCCCAGTTTGGCATACCCGTGCTCCTGCTCCCCTCGTCCCAGTCCCTCCTGGACGTCTACAGGTCGATCATAATGGTGGGCGAGGCCACGGGTCACGTTAATCAGGCCGTCCAGGTCGTGGAGAACATGTCGGCAGCCATCTCAACCCTGGAAAACGCCTTGAAGGGGCAGCCCGTAGTGAACGTGACCGTCATACTTTGGATAAACCCCACATACGTCGTCGGTGGGTCGACATTCATAAACGACATGTTGACGCTGGCCGGCGGCGAGAATGTGTTCGGAAACTTGAGCGGGTGGCCGATCGTGAGCCCTGAGGAGATGCTTCAGGCAAACCCAAGTGTAATAATAATCATGAGCAATGGTGGCCTCTTCAACGTGACGTCGCTCTATGAGTGGCTGAACTCCTCGATCGGTAGCTCATACCTGCAGATCGCAGCTATAAAGGATCACAGGGTTTACGTCATAAGTGGCTGGTACGAAGATATCATAAGTCAGCCCGCCGTTCTCACGCCCCTTGGCATCAGGCTCCTCGCGACGATACTTCACCCACAGGCCTTCAACGTAACTCAGGTCCCCCCCGAGGTCTCACCGGCAACCCTGCCGCTGCCAGAGGGCTAGGGTGCCGTGCATGAGAGAAAGGCTTGGTACCCTCGTACTGGCTTTTTCCCTCCCGATAACTGTTCTCCTGTCCCTCAGCGTGGGGCCGTATAAGTCCGTGGGCCCGCTGACGCTAATCGAGCTCCTCCTTGGACACCTGAACAGCCAGGTAGACGTAAGCGTTATAGAATACCGGGCCGTGAGGACGGCAGCGGCGCTCGTACTAGGGGCTGGGCTCGCCGCCGCGGGCTCGACGCTACAGTTCACGCTGAGGAACCCCCTGGCAGATCCCTATCTCACCGGCATGGCCAGCGGCTCCCTCCTTGGCGTGACGGCCGCCCTGGCGGCGGGGAAGGCGTCCTTCTGGGCCCTCTACGCCTCAGCGCTCCTGGGGGGCCTTCTGACCCTCCTGCTCGTGGTCGTGATATCAGGCCTCGTGGGCGGCGGCGCTACGACGCTGCTCGTCACGGGGGTCGCGCTCTCATACGCCCTCTCCGGGGTCACAATGTTCCTCATGATAAGCCTCGGCCCGAGGCTCCCAGGGGCCCTCTACTGGATGTTTGGCAGCGTCGCCTTCGTGACGCTACCCCTGCTCTTGAGGACCCTTGCAATAGTTGCGGCTGCCATGCTCGGGCTAGCCATCATGTCACGGTCCATAAACGCCCTCCTCCTAGGGGATGACGTGGCGAGGGCAATAGGCGTAAAGGTGAGGGCCGTGAGGCTCACAGCTTTCACCCTAGCCTCGCTCATAACGGCCTCCCTCGTCGCGATGGCCGGGCCCGTTGGCTTCGTCGGCCTGGCCGCCCCGTGGCTCTCGAAGAGGGCGTTCGGCGTCAGGTTCGCGGTCACCCTGTCAACGTCGGCAATAGTAGGTGCCGAGCTCACCACCCTAAGCGACGTAATTGCCCGCATGATAATATTTCCATCGGAGGCACCCCTCACGGCGGTGACCAGCGTCTTCGGGGCGCCGCTCCTAGTATACATCCTCCTCGGGTCAAGAGGTGAATGAGGCTGCCCTGCGCAAAGCTCGACTCAGTTACGTATGAGGTCGAGGGGAAGAGGATCATAGACGACGTGACCCTGAGCCTCTGCAGCGGCCTCAACCTATTACTGGGGCCTAACGGCGCCGGAAAGACGACAATGCTGAGGCTCCTGGCCGGAATAATCAGGCCGACAAGGGGCAGCGTCACGATTGACGGGCTAAGGCCTTCAAGCCTCAGGAATAGACTGACTTACATCCCATCGCAGCTCACCGTTGACTTGTTGACTAGGGTTGTAGACCTAGGCGAGGCCATGAACTTCAACAAGGGGGATGGCTGGAGGAGGTCCCTGAGGGCTTACCTGGAGCTCCTCGGCGTCGCCTGGGCTGAGGAGAGGAGGTTGGAGACGCTTAGCAGTGGCGAGCAGAGGCTCGCAACCCTGGCTGCGGCCCTTTCGAGGGAGACCGACGTAATACTTGCCGACGAGCCAACGGCCTTCCTTGACCTGGGGAACCAGGCAAAGGTGTTCTCCCTTCTCAGGTACCTTGCAGATAAGAACAGACTCGTCGTCGTTGCGACGCACGACGTTCGCTTCGTTGACCTGGCTGACCAAGTGATCGTGCTGAAGGGGGGCAGGGTACTCTACGCCGGGCCGCCCGCTAGAATTGGCGAGGACCTTTTGTCGAGGGCCTATGGCGTAAGGATGAAGCTAGCTAACGGATGGCAGGCGCAGCTGTGAGCCAAAGCAAACTCTTCTTAACAAGAATAGTACTCACGCTTATATTGTGCTCCCTCACCTGCCAACTAGGACCGGATATGGTCTCCCTGAAGAGGTATGAGCTGCCTCCTCTCCCGTACCCCTATGACGCCCTTGAACCCGTTCTGAGCAAGGAGACGCTGACATACCACCACGACAAGCACCACCTGGGATACGTAAACGGGGCTAACGCGGCGCTGGAGAAGCTCGAGAAGTACCTCAACGGACAGCTCGAAAGCATCGACATAAGGGCCGTGCTGAGGGACTTCGAGTTCAACTACGGGGGTCACATACTGCACACCCTTTACTGGTACAACATGGCCCCGCAGGGTAAGGGCGGCGGCAAGCCTGGCGGCGCGATAGCCGACGCCATAAATAAGACGTTCGGGTCGTTCGAGAAATTCCAGAGGCTTATGGGTGACGCGGCTAAGAACGTGGAGGGGGTCGGCTGGGCTATACTGGCCTACGACCCGGTCACCGGCGAGCTGAGGCTACTGCAGGTCGAGAAGCACAACAACGTCGTGACTAGCAACCTGATCCCCCTCCTGGCCGTTGACGTGTTCGAGCACGCGTATTACATAGACTACAGAAATGACAGGGCAAAGTACGTAGACAGCTGGTGGAGCATAGTCAACTGGGACGACGTAGAGGCGAGGTACCAGAAGGCGATCAACACGCCAAAGCTCATACTCTGACACAAAATGTTGTATAACTTTTCTGTCTAACCTCTACATATTTACTTGTCTTCTAAACTTTTCTTCAGCTACTTAACGTTTGAGGTGACGTAGGGTGCCCATAAAGGTGTGGATAGAGCCTAGGGAGAACTGCATAGCTGATATGGTGTGCGTGAGCCTATGCCCTGACGTGTTTGAGATGAGTGACGTGGATGGGAAGTCGATCATAATTGCTAAGTGGAGGCCCGACCCGGACAGGAAGGACCAGGGCGACAGGAGCGAGGGCGTCGTGCCTGACGACTACCAGGACTGCGTTGACGCGGCCGCCCAGAGCTGCCCAACGCAGATAATCCACTACGAGGGTCCTAAGGGGTCTCACTGAGCTCCTGCGGCCTGCCCGGCTGCGCTGCTGACCCTTATGGCAGTGCCCAGGGCCTTCAGCAGCGCGAGGAGGACGGACAGGGCATAGACTACGTCGGGGTCTGAGAGAGCCTTCATAACATCACCGACGTTGGGGGACGTGAGGGCCTGTAGGCTTTTTCTGAACCCCTCTGACGTCCTCCTGAAGACCTCGACGAGCTGGGGGTCGCCGAGGGACCT
The DNA here is from genome assembly GCA_049977005.1 of Acidilobus sp. GTDB lineage: Archaea > Thermoproteota > Thermoprotei_A > Sulfolobales > Acidilobaceae > Acidilobus. The sequence continues at coordinate 44,925 of JBMFHE010000005.1, forward strand.
TAGGACCTCGGTCACGAGCGCGCTGACTCCCTTAATTGACTTAGCTGCGTCCTCGGCCATCCTCGCGACCTCGTCTGGAGGGAACTCCCTTACGAGGACATCCGCCAGCGACCTGGAGGTTCTCTCTATCCACTGCGTAAGCGTCGAGTATGGCTCGCCCTGGGCCGCGCTAAGTGAGCTGGCGAAGAGGGGGAGGGCCTCTAGGAACGAGGCAACAAAGGCGCCTACCGTTAGGCCCACGGCCCTGGCGGCCCTAACTATTTCGTCAGGCTTTATCTCCTCACCCAACGCGCCCGCCGCGCTAGACATAAACCCCTCATGTTAATAAGTTACCTTTGGCCTTGGACCGCAGGAGCACGTTCAGGGAGGTCTACAAGGTCGTCATGAGGGTGCCGAGAGGGAAGGTCACCACTTACGCCGCGATAGCCAGACGGCTCGGGCTTCACCCCAGGGTGGTGGCAATGGCGCTTAGGGAGAACCCTCTTCCCCTCCTCATACCCTGTCACAGGGTCATCAGGTCAGACGGAACGCTTGGTGGGTACTCCTTCGGGGGACCTAAGGTGAAGAGGGCCCTGCTCGAGCTCGAGGGCGTGAAGGTGGACGAAAGGGGCAGGGTACCAAGGGAGTACATAATTGACGACCTGTCTGAGCTCCTATAGATAAAAATTTATAGGGCAAAGCTAAGCCAGAGCTAACCCTATAGGCCTAGGGCTATGGGCAAGGCGAATCGACAGAGGGCCGCGTCGCTGACAGCGCTGGCAGCCATAATAGTGTCAGCGACGTTCGGCGCGAGGGCCTCCAACAGCCTTATACCGTCCTACACTCAACTGCTGGGGAACGAGTTCGGGTTCAACGCCACGGAGCTCGGACTCCTCGCCGTCTCCTTTATGGCGTCCTCGTTCGTCGCCAGCGCCCTCATAAACGCGAGGCTCCCCAGCACTACTAGGAGGAAGTACTTCATCGCGTCCGCCGCAGCCTACGCCGTAACTTACGCCATGTTTTACCTTGTCAACCCAGTCCTGATCTGGCCCGTTATGGTAATCGCCGGGCTCACGATGGGCCCAATCATGCCGAACATCATGACGTCTGCGGGCAGCGTTGAGGGTCAGAGGGAGCGCGAGAGGCTCCTGGCCCTGTACACGTTGACGTTGAGCGTGTCCCTTCTAATAGCGCAGTCCATAGGTGGTGTCATCATTCGCTACGTGAGCGTGAGGGAGGGGTTCCTCCTGTTAGAGCCCCTTGCTGCCATGGTCGCCATATCAGCCCCCTTCCTCCCCTTCCACCAAGAGCCTCAGGTGGGTCGTAGCCACGGCCAAACGGTAAGGCCTAGAGATATCATAGGCAACGAGGGCTTCATCGCCTCGGTGCTGAACAACCTGACCTACCAGGTTCCCTTCTCATACCTGACAGCGTTCGCTGCAGTGTACGTAATACATCAGTTCGGGGCCAAGGGATGGCTTGGGGTCCTCGCCTATGCCCCCTTCTACGCGACGTCGCTCCTTAGCAGGCTCGTCATGACCCTAAGCCCCCCTCGTAACATCGTGAGGGACATGATTATCGCGGCATCCCTGAGCCTCGTGGGCCTCGTCTCGGCGTGGGCCTCGAACAACCTCCTCACGTTTTACCTTGCAATGGCGGTGCTTGGCATTCCTCACGGTATGACCTACACGCTCAGCGTGATAGCCATCTCAAGGACCTTCGAGAGGGACAAGCTGAACGCTGCCAACAGTTACTTCTTCTCGATAATGATGATCATAGGGTCCCTGCTGCCCGCGCTCCTTGGGTCCATAGCGGACAGGGTCGGCTACAGAAACACATTCCTTGTCATCGCCCCAATCGTGCTTGTGATACTCCTGCTTACGCTCGCCTTCGCGACGAAGGCCAAGACCCTCAGGAGCCCCTCGGTTAGGCCCTGAAGGTCACGCTTTTCTCCCCCTGCCGCCCTCGTTGGCCTGACCAAGCGTGAGGACCTCTGAGCTGCTTAAGTCAATGGCCGGTGAGGAATGGGAGAGGTACGTTAAGCACGACTTTGTGGTAGAGCTGAGGGAGGGGAGGCTTCCCAGGGACGTCTTCAGGTACTACCTAATACAGGACGCCAAGTACGTGGCCGAGATGCAGAGGGCCGTTCTCTTGGCCTCCTCCAGGGCCCCGCTTGAGGAGGCTATCAGCGTTGTCAACGCGGTCTTCGGGAGCCCGCTGAAGGGGAAGGAGGTCCACGAGCAGCTCTACTCGTCGCTCGGGATAACTGACGAGGAGCTCTCGTCAACGGGCTTCAACATGGTGAACTACGCCTACACGAGACACCTTCTGTACTACGCCTCACAGGGTTGGCCTGAGTTTTTGGCCGCGTGGGCCCCGTGCATGTGGGGCTATTCAGAGGTCGGGGCCTTCGCCCTTAACACGCCAGACCCCGTCTACAGGAGGTGGGCCGAGTTCTACGCTTCTGAGGACTACAACTCCAGGGTCAGAGCCGTGCTGAACGTGCTCGACAGGTACGCCGTCACCCCCCAGATGGAGAAGGCCTTCATCACCAGCGTCAGGTTCGAAATAATGTTCTGGGAGGCAGCCATGAGGAAGGACCCCACCACGTTTTGAAAAATCGATATAACCCCAGGCGGGGGCTTAGGGCAGGCTTGACCCGAAGGAAGAGGTGCTGCAGGGTACTTGACGTCCTTGAGGCCCTGGCGGCCCCCTATTCGGTTTTCTCCAGGGTGATGCCGCAGGTCATAGCTATAGTCGCTGTCACGATGGCCGCAGCGTTCGTGTTCATGAAGTTCCAGGGCCTTGACTTGATCTCCGCCCTGTACGCTGCAGTCGGCCTCGTGACGACAATAGGCCTCTACACGCCACCCATCTCAGCCATGCCGGAGGTCGAGAAGGCCGTGCTTACCGTCCTGGTCGCGTCCTCGGTGGCCATATACACGACGCTCGTGAGCAACATAATAAGGACGCTGACGACCAGGGCCGTATGGATCGACGCGAGGGCTAGGTGGAGGGCAGCCCACATGGAGGGGCACGTCGTCATACTCGGCGACCTTGTCGAGGCGGCCCAGGAGCTGGACAAGTATGGGGTCGAGTACGTGATGGTGACGAAGGACGCCTCCCTCGTTAACAGGCTCGGCGCCAGAAGGGTCATATTAGGTGACCCCACCAGCGAGGCCGAGCTGAGGGCGGCTAACGTCGACAAGGCATCAGCCGTTATCGTGGCCCTTGACAACGACCTCGATAACCTCGTCGCGTTGATCAGGGTGAGGGCGATAAGCACGAAAGCGAGGACGGTCGTGCTAATACATCACGATGACCTCATCGACGTGTTTAAGAGCGCCGGAGCCAACAGCGTGATCAGGTCGAGGAGGCTTCTCAGCAGGGCGATAGTGGGCCTCGCCCTCTCAGGCAACATTGGCGGCCTTCTCCTTGAGTCGACGGAGGCCTCGTCAAGGGCCCTCACGAGGCACGGCCATGGAATTGGGTTCTTCGAGGTCAAGAAGGGGTCCGCATGCGATGGCCTAGCGATATCGTCATTGCCAAAGGGCGTCACCCCCATCCTCGTCGAGAGGGAGGGCAGGTTCACGCCATACTTTACACCTGACATGAAGCTGAGGGCCGGGGACTACATCGTTGTTATAGGTGACCCGTCGTCCTTCAAGGAGCTGGAGGAGATGTGCGGCGGTGGGGAGGGTTGAGGGCCCTCGTAATATCGTCTCCGACCGTTGACGAAATTCTCGTCGAGGGCTCCAGCACCAGGACGCTTGCCCCAGGCGGGCCTGGGCTCTTCGCAGGGCTAGCGCTTAGGAGGCTAGGGTACGAGGTCTGTGCGGCGGGAGTCTATGGGCCCGACACTGTCAACACGGTCAAGGTCGAGGAGTCGATCGGGGTCAGGAGGGTCTGCTGCGAGGGGGAAGCCGGTTTCCTCATAAGGCACGTCTATGACGCGAGCGGGTCGAGGAGGACGACCATCATCACGAAGCCCAGGCCGCTGAGGGCCCAGGAGCTAACCTCGTCCCTGACCCTGTGTAGGCCTGACCTCATAATAGTCTCGCCTAACTATGACGAGTTTCCCCTCGAGCTGCTCGGGTCGTTCAGAGAGGCTGAGAACGTCGTGTTAGACGTCCAGGGGTACGTGAGGTCTATGGGGATGGCGTGGATAGACCAACTGCCACATGACGTAATAAGGCTCGCCCACATGTCAGACGACGATGGGCCGATCGAAGTTGCGAGGAGGCTTGCCTCGCGACTTGAGGCTGTCCTCTACACGCTGGGCCCTGGCGGCGCCATAGCGTTCACGAGGGGGCTTGCCACCGCGCTCCCATCGAGGGGGCCCAGGCTCGAGGACAGGACTGGGGCAGGTGACGTGATAACCGCGCTTACCTCCCATTACTACGTTGTCGAGGGCCTAACCCTTGAGGAAGCCTACGACAGGGCGCTCGAAAAGTTCCATGCAGTTATGGAGGAGGCTAGGTCGATCAGAGGGAGAGCCTTTATAGGCTATGCAGGCCCTGCCGAAAAAGAGAGCAAGTGGCGTCGCCAGGCTTCATAGCCCTGGGCGGCCTGCTAAGCATCGTCAGCGGACTCGTCGCCCTAGCGGTGAGCTACGTCTCTTACAGGTACCTCAAGATGAGCGACGTAAGCGTACTGACCTATATAAGCATAAGCTTCATGCTGTTGGGGGTCGGGCTACTGCTTCAGGGTTCCCTCGGCCTAGTCCTGGCGCTGAAGCTCGGGAACGTCTACGAGGATGCTAGGGCCGCCTTCATAATTGGCGTCATTTACCTCCTCGTCGAGAACTTGGCGTATCTGATCCTTGTCATTGGCTACGGGAGGTTCACCTTTTGGCCCACGGCAGCTCCCCTGATAGCGATAACGCCGCAGGAGCTCCGGAAGTTCTTCCTCCTCGGCCTCGCAATCTTTGACGTGTCCCAGCTGATCAGCATACTCCTCCTCATGGTGCTTATCTTTGAGGCCTTACTGCTCACTAGCAGGTCAGGCAGCTCGTTTTCAAGGCTCATACTGTTATCATTCTTCGTCCTTCTGCTCTCCCACGTGGTGATGCTGTACGCCTCAATGATCAGGACGCCGTTCTATTACATAGTTGGTGAGCTGATACAGTTCGTGTCGTTCACGCTGATACTCGTCTTTCTATTAGGGTGGTATAGAAGTGGCTATTAGGTCGTCGCCGAGGAGCAGGCTTAAGATCTACCTTGACCTGCTCAGGAGCATCGAGGCCGAGGGTGGCAGGGCCAGGTTCTCCCACGTCCTCACGGCGACCAACGTCCCCTACGAGAGGTTCCTTGGCTACCTGGCAGACCTTGAGGAGAGGGGGTTCATCGTCGAGGAGAGGGGGGAGGACGGAAACTACCTCATCTTGACCGATAGGGGCAGGGACTTCCTCAGGGAGCTGAAGAGGATGGAGTACTTCCTGAAGGGCTTCGGCCTTTCCCTGTGAGGTCAAGTTCTAGGCGCGTCGAAGCTGTCCGCGTGGACTGCGAGTCCAAGAGCCTTATAAGATACTTGTGATAGTTAATGATTAGAGGCCATGTTAACGTTCCAAGGTCGACGCCAGCGGGGCCCGAGTGACGGCGAACACCAAGGTGACGTCACGAGAGGGACTGACGATACGTACCTGCGGGTGCTACTCATCGCCGAGGTCGACTCAAGGATAGGCGGGCTCAGGCGGGGCCCCCAGCTGCGCGCGACCTACCCCCCTCCTGGCGTCAAGTATTACGCGCCGGCCGGGCCCTCCAAAATTTACGTCTCGCCCCCCAGCTATGAGAAGCTCCCGCCGTTCGAGGCCTTCAAGTCTATCCTGAGACAAATGGCAAGGCTCGTCAGGCCCCCTGTTGGCAGGGGGTTTGACATAGTTCACAAGTTCTTCTTCGACCTCACGCGGGTGGACGCGCCTTGCATATACGAGTCGGACCAGTCCATTGGTCAATACCTGAGCGGTTACCTTAACGTGAAGACTCCAGCGTCGCTCCAGTCAGCCCTTGCCTCCCTCGTGGCGGGGAACTGCGATGCCGTCGTAACGTGGTCCTCGTGGGCTGCCAAGGGCTTCGTAGAGGACGGCTTCAACCCCTCCAGGGTCTACGTTATCCCGCCCCCCGTCGTCCCCAGGACTAGGAGGCCGCACAAGGGAGTTAACGTGCTTATGGTCGCTAGGGACCCCGTGAGGAAAGGGGTCGACATAGCTATCAGGGCGTTCAAGAGGGCTGTAAGGGGAAGCAGTGACGTCAAGCTGATAGTCGTAGGCCCAGTCAACCCCCTTCACGACGGCGGTCGCGTGATCGTTTACAGCCACGTCAGCGAGGGGCTTCTGAGGGACTACCTGATGTCCTCAGCCGACATTATCCTAGCCCCCAGCAGGGCCGAGGCCTATAACCTGACGGTCCTTGAAGGAATGGCCCACGGGGCTGTGCCGATAGTGTCCAGGGTAGGTGGCCTGCCTGAGCTGGTCGGCGACTCAGGGCTCATAGTGAGCCCGGATGACTACGACTCGACGGCTGACGCCCTAGAGGCCCTCATCTACGATGAGGCCCTTAGGGCCAGGCTCTCGGAGAGGGCCCTCGATCTCGTGAGCAGAAGGCATAACCCAGAGGTCGTCGGCGAGGCCATGCTAAAGGTTTACGCCAGGGTGCTGGAGGGGAGGAGTTGAGGAGAGGGCTCGTAGCGCTGGCCGCCACGACCGCGTCGATGAGGTTCTCGACAGCAATACTACAGGCCGCCACGCCCCTCCTGCTGGCGTCCTTCGGCTTTGGCCTGACGGGCGTCGCAGCCCTAACGGTCATACTCTGGGCTGCGGTCACCGCCGGCTCCCTGTCCGCGGCCCTTGTGAGGGAGGCGAGGCTCACAAGCCTCCTAGGCCTTGCCGCCATGGCCAGCGGCCTGCTGTTACTATACCTTTCAAGGGGGCCCTCACCCCTAGCACTCGTGGCCGTCCCCCTATCGGGTTTCGGGGCCGGCCTCGCGAGCCCCTCGCTCGCCCCCGCGCTCCACAAGATGTCTTCAGAGGGGAGGCCCTTTGAGGGCGTGGCGAGCTACTCGCTGTCGTTATCCATAGGCCTCGTGGCCGCCATGGCCTACACCTCGCTGGCCTCGTTGAGGGGCCTGCCGCTCGCTTTCCTCGGGGCCTCAGCGGTCTCCGCGGCCGTTGCAGTCCTCCTGGCCGCGTCAGGGGTCGACTTCCCGTCGGTTAGGGTCGACCTGCCTACAGCGAGCGATGCGCTCAAGCTATTCATGAACCCGTCCTTCTTGAGGGCCTTCACGTCGAACTTCTCGTACTCCCTGGTCTTCCCTTTAGTAATATCCTATTGGGCCCTGTACGCCACTCGCGTGATCGGCCTCAAGCCTGACATGGCCTTCGCCGCGATCGCCTCGATGTTCCTGATATCAGCCACGATAAGGGGCGCTTCCGTCAACGTAAGGGACGTAGCGAAGGCCCATAGGATAGCTGAGGCCTCGCTGTTACTGGCCGTCGCGCTCCTCTCGACGAGGCAGGAGCTCCTTGTGATAGCTGGCCTCCTGCTCTTTGCGGTACCCCATTCCTTAGTCTACCCATCAACCCTCTACATGGCCCTCACGTCAAGTGAGCACCAGGTGAAGGCTAACTACGTCTACTCGATATCGTCGGGGGCTGGCGAGGTTCTCTCCCCCGTCGTAGCGGCCCTGGTCATTAGGTGGGCCGGCCTGGGCCCCCTCTACCTGGCCGCGATGCCATTTGCCGTCGCCTCCTTTATATCGGCCTTCGTCTAGGCCTTCGCCCTGAGCAACAACATTTAACTCGGCCTCGGCATGTCTGGCGAGAGCAGAGATGTCCAGCGACCTCTCCCCTGAGGACCTGAGGAGAATAGCCGTTGAGGTGGCCGAGAGGGCGGCGCGGTACCTCTCAGAGGCCTGGTGCTCTGAGCTCACCCAGTCTGTTAAGGGGGACACCATAAGGGCTGACCTTGAGGCAGATAGGCTGATCCGCGAGGCCATTAGGGCGAGGTTGGGACGCTTCACGGTGGTCTCTGAGGAGAGCGGACTGACGGGCCAAGGTGGCTACGTCTTCGTCGTTGACCCCCTTGACGGGAGCCTGAACTACGAGCACTGCGTCAGGTGGTCCTCAGTTTCCGTTGCCGTGGCGCCGCCTGAGTCCACGAGGCTCAGTGACGTAGTGGCCGGGGCCGTCGCCCCCCTTTGGGGAGAGACCCTCTCCTTCGCAAAGGGCTATGGGTGCTACGAAGGTGACAAAAGGGTGACGCCGAGAAGGGGCGAGTCGAGGCTGATCTATACCTATGTCGAGTCTGTGAGTGACGCCATCAAGGTCGCGAGGGTCTTCAACGCAATTCCAGGGGCAAAGGTTAGGAGCCTCGGGAGCGCGGCCCTTGAGATAGCCCTAGTTGGGCTCGGCAGGGGCCTCGCCTACGTTGACCTGAGGGGCAAGCTGAGAAACGTTGACGCCGCGGCGGCCATAGCGTTTGCCCGGGAGTGCGGGGCCAGGGCCGTTGATGATAAGGGGGTCGACCTGGACGTCCCCATAACTGGGGTTCTACCCCTCGGAAACGTGGTCGTGGCCATAGACAAGCTTGACGTAATCCTGAAGGCCATCACGTCAGCGGGATCTCCCTAGCTCGAGCCTGTACCTGAGAAGCGCTATCACGCCACCCATGTTAGAGACCGTCTGAGAGGCTGGCGATTCGCGGGTAATGATGACGACCCTTCCCCCCTTTGACTCTACGAGCTCCACTAACTTAGTGAACTTCTCCCTCACCTCGTCGTCATCCGAGTAAAGGAACTCGTCAATAATAACAGCCTTCTCAACGGCCCCCATCTCAGCCGCCTGCAAGACATCATCAACAGTATATGCAACGGTAGCGGGGTCCCTTGAAACCCTGGCCAGGAACTCCTCCAGTATGACCTGGGCCTCGACGGACTCGACCTCCCTGAGGGCCTTCACGGTAGAGTCCCTACGAAGGGCCTCATAGATGCCCTCAACCCCGCCGCTAGACGCTGAGTCGGTGATCACCGTGAGCGACGGAGCGAGCCCCCTTACCTTGGCAGCGAGGTCCTCCTTTAGCTGTCCTGGCCCGACTGACAAGACGACGGAGGCCCTCTGCTCAGAGGCGAGCCTGACTACGGTCTGGGCCGCCTCAGAGATTACCTCCTCGAGCCTCCTCTCCCTGGAGGGATCATCCTTAGGCCCCAGCGAAAGGCCCCTGTCCTCAACGATCCTAATGCCCTCTGATGTCAGCACGCCTATCGCCAGCTCGTCATAGTCGATGGAGGCTATGATAGCCCTCCCCCTTGGGCCGCTCTCGATTAGCTTCCTCAGGACCCTGTCGCTCCAGCCCTCCTCCCTCACCATAATGATCGGCTCGTTCAGCCCTATGTAGGCCGACTGGTGGCGCCCCTTCACGCCAAACCTGTCCGGCCCCTCCTCAATCACGCCGAAGACCCTGAGGGCCCCAGAAAAAGGCTGAAACTCGACGGACTCCAGCCTTAAAGTGACCTCGATCGGTCTTCTCTGCTTCTCCTTGGCCTCCCTGCCCGCGACGTCCCTCAAAACTACCAGCCTGAGCCTGTCCCCTTTCCTCAGCGTGAGCGCCAGCGTCCAAAGGTCCTCCTCGCTGCGCGGGAGTACCTCGATCGTCCTCTTCTTGGAGTCCAGTACCTTGACCTCCACGCCAACTAGCAAGGGTCGACGGTAGAGCTTAAAGCTCAGCTTGCGTGCCACCTGAAGGGAAGGCCTTTGGCTATAGATGTCAGGTCGACGCTGCCAACGAAGATAAACCTGATCAGGCTGAGAAGGGAGTACGCCACCATCAGGAGAATAAGGAGGGTTATGGAGGAGAAGAGGGAGGTCCTCCTCCACTACATCAGGAGCGTCGCGGAGGAGTACAACAGGTATCAAAAGGAGGTCTATGGGGTCCTTGAGGACATGTTCACAACGTTCTACAGAGGTGAGGCCTCAGAGGGCGTCGACAGGACCTGGGCCCTGGCCTCGGCAGTTAAGGAGAGCCTCAGGGTCCGCACGTCGACCATGGTGCTGTTCTCGGTGAAGACGCCCGTGTTCCAGCTCATGCCAGAAACCATACCTACCCCAGCCCTCCCCCCGGGGACCTCGCCTGACCTCGTCGCGAGCTACATCATGCTGCGAGAGGAGCTGCCCGCAATACTAAGGCTTGCGCAGTATGAGGAGACCGTGAAGAGGCTCATTGAGGAACTGAAGGACACACAGAGGCTGATCAACGCCCTAGACTACGTCATAATTCCAAGCTATGAGAAGGCTATGAAGTTCATATCGATGATCCTGGAGGAGAGGGCAAGGGAGGACTTTGTGAGGCTCAAGCACCTCAAAAGAAGGTTGGCAGCGGCCGAGGAGGCGAGGGTAGCGGCGGTCAGGGGAACAGGGCTCCAGCAATAATGAGTACCACCGCCAGCGTTATCAGGACAGCCACGAACCTGCCTGGCGTCAGGTTGCCCAGGGCCCTCAGGCCTCTTGCTATTAACACCGCGCCGCCTATGATTATGACGCCCAGCAGCAGCCCAAGGCCTATCACTATGAACGCGTAGCCTATTCCCGAGAGCCCCGTGACCTGCAGGTGCCCAAAGATCTGGTTAACCGCTGTCTGAAGCGCTTCCAGAGTCACCCTTCACTACCCCTCTCTCGGAGTTTTCCCTCCGCCTCTACTAGGGGCACCTGGTCAGTAATACCTTAAAGCGCCACGAGCCGTTGCAGCGGGGAGGAGCGTGGCCCTACCACAGGGACCCAAGGCGTGGCTCCTCACAATAGGCAACGAGCTCCTGATAGGCAGGGTCGTCAACACCAACGCTGCCTGGCTTGCCAGGAGGCTTACCTTCCTCGGATTTAATGTAGAGAGGATAATCGTGACCCCGGACGAGCCGGCTGAGGTGGCCGAGGAGATAAGGAGGGCCCTGAGCAGAGGTGACGTCAAGGTCATAGTCACGACCGGCGGGCTCGGTCCCACCTACGATGACAGAACCCTTGAAGCGGTCGCGCTCGCTACAGAGAGGAGGCTGACGCTGAACCAGGTAGCCCTGGAGTGGGTTAGGCAGAAGTACGAGAGCGGGAACATGCCGATGACTAAGGAGAGGGAGAAGATGGCCTACATGCCTGAGGGCGCCGAGCCCATAAGGAACCCCGTCGGCACGGCCCCTGGGTCGCTGCTGAAGGTGAAGGACACCGTAATAATATCGCTTCCTGGCGTCCCTGCCGAGATGCAGGCCATGTTCGAGGAGGTTATGGACAGGCTCAAGGAGATGGCCCCAAGGCTTAGCATAGCGGACTGCGGTTTCATCGTCGTCGGAGTCCCTGAGTCGGAGCTCGCCCCGTTCATTGAGGAGGCCGAGCGCAGGAACCCGGGATGCTACGTCAAGAGTCACCCCAAGGGGCACGAGATAAGGGGCCCAATACTTGAGGTCAGGGTCCTGGCCTCCGCTCCCACAAAGGATGAGGCCACCCAGAGGGCCATGAGGGCCCTGGAGATGGTGAGGGAGGGTGCAAGGTCGAGGGGTGGAGAAATTACTGAGGAGGGCTGTCAGGAATAAGGTAATACTGACAGCCGTAATAGCGGCGGTTGGCGCGGTCCTCGTCTCGATGAGCTCCACGTGGGGCAGATGGGCCCTAATACTTGGCTCGGCCATTGTCCTGCTGTCCCCATGGCTATCATATGGGCTCATAATTGTAATGTATAAGGATAAGGTGCTGAGGTATGAGGATGACGAGGCTACAGGCTAATTACTCACAGTTTTTACCTTCACGGACCAGACGTTAGCGGGAGGCGAGTTGACCGGAGAAGGGAGGCCGCCTCATCTCAAGGTCAGCGGCGACGAGGACCTTATAAAGAGGGCTGAGGAGGCCCTGAGGGAGGTCTACGACCCTGAGATCCCAGTCAACATCTACGACCTTGGTCTCGTATACTCCATTGACGCCAGGAGGGTCGACGGCAAACCTAAGGTTAAGGTCGTCATGACCCTCACTGCCATAGGGTGCCCCGTGACCGGCTCGATACTTGCCTACGTTGAGCAGGCCCTCCTCGACAAGATACCGGGGCTTGCTGAGGAGGACCTCGAGATCGAGGTCACCTTCGACCCGCCCTGGAGCCCTGACATGGTGAGTGAGGCGGGAAGGGAGATGCTGAAGGAAATATATGGCTATGACGTTGTTGAGGAGTGGAAGAGGAGGATGAGCGAGCTCAGCTACTCCTCCCAGGAGGGGCAGACGCAGTCCTAGAGGTTAGGGAGGTTGTGGGTCATAGGGATTGATGAGGCCGGGAGGGGGAGTCTCGTCGGGGAGTTAATTATAGCGGCCTATGGCATCTTGAGGCAGCACGAGGACGAGCTGGTAAGGCTTGGCGTAAGGGACAGCAAGGAGCTTACGAGGGCGAGAAGGGAGGAGCTGTACAGGGAACTCACGAGGCTTGGAGTCTTCGTAGTTCTTCCAATAACACCCCGTGAGATAGACTCAGAGAACATCAATAGGCTCGAGGAGAGGAGGGCATGGGATCTCCTCAGGCTGCTCTTCACTAGGATTGGCGGCCCTCGCCCTGTGGAGGCGATATACATTGACAAGTTCGGCGAGCTACGTGACCTGCCGCTTAAGCTGAGGAAGGCTGGGTTCTCGGGAAGGCTTGTCGTAGAGCCTAAGGCTGACTCGAGGTACCCCGTGGTCTCCGCCGCGAGCATAATAGCGAAGGTGATAAGGGACCGCAGGATTGACGTCCTTAGGTCGATGTATGGGGTTAGGGGGAGCGGCTACCCGGCTGACCCGGAGACAAGGGAGTGGGTAATGAAGGTCCTCAGCTCCGGGACGAGGCCACCGATCATCAGGTACTCCTGGTCAACATTGGAGGGGACCGACGCCTTCGTAAAGAAAGTTAAAAGGTCCGGGAGGACACTTGAGGACTTCATGGTATAGGGGTGCCGAGGACGGGGGGCAAGGGACAAGCTGGGACGAGGCCTTTCGAGGCCCTCCTCAGGCTAATGGATAACTACGGATATAACACCCTTGGCTCAAAGGAGTGGCTTGAAACCGACAAGCTGTACAGGCTCGGCTTTCAGTACGCGGCCGTTGAGACCCTGGTCAGGGAGTACATGCTTGCCGAGGAGGATTACAGGGGAAGGAAGACATTTGAGGTCGACTGGAGGGGGGCTAAGAAGTCAATAGTGTATGGGAAAGGGGACTCAAAGGCTGACGTGGTGCTCGTTAAGAGGTCGAACCCAACTGAAAGGGTCATACCTTGGAGGGCGCTCCTAGACTACCTTCCCCAGCCCCCCTTGCCCCTGTTCGTTGTCGACCTCAGCATGAAGTTCCTTCACACCCCTGAGGAGCTGTCTAAGCTGAGGCTTCAGCTCGCAGTTTCGCTGTCAGTAATAAGGGAGTACCTGTGGGACGCCCACCTGTCGATCACGGGAGCTGATGAGGAGACCTCCAAGTGGCTCGGGGAAGTTATGGGTGTTAACAAGGTCTCCATCGTTAACGCCAGGCCGAGCGAGGTCCTATGGGGGTACGACGCAGATAAGGTGATAATACTCAGGGCAGACGCCACGACCCCCTTGAGGCCGGAGGACGTCATGAGCGCCGACGCGTTCCTGATAGGAGGGATAGTCGACAAGATACCAAGGCCTGGCCTCAGCAGGATGTTGGACTCCCTCGTCCCGTGGGGGGTTCCGAGAAGGATTGAGCTTAGGGGCTCGGTCATAGGGGTCCCTGAAAGAATAAACAGGATCGTCGAGATACTCCTTAAGGCGAGGTACATCTATAACGGCGACGTCGAGAAGGCCGTAATCACCACGATGACTAAGAAGGACAGGGTCGCGAGGGCCTACAGGGAGATAATGAAGGAGATGGGCGAGAAGGGGACGAACTACGTCTCTATGGAGCTTTACGAGGAGCTCAGGAAGTGGCTTCCCATCACCCTTGACGAGTTCCAGGAGGCCGCCAGGAGGGCGCACGCTGAGATTAGGCGGTGAACTTGGCAAAAGGCTTTTAAGCTGCACAGCCGAACGCACTAATCGCCCGGCCCGGCCATAGCGGTCGGGCAACACCCGGACTCGTCTCGAACCCGGAAGTTAAGCCGGCCGCGTTGGAGGGGCCCGTGAGGTCCGAAAGGCCTCGCAGGCCCCTCCAAGCCGGGGCCGGGCACTAATGACGTTGACCCTACAGCTGCCCCTTATAGGCTCAAAAACCCTTTTCCAGTGATCCTTTAAGGAGAGCCTTGGGAGTACTCATAAAGGACCTCTACAAGAGTTACGGAAACCACCTCGTGCTGAAAGGCGTAAACCTTGAGGTGAAGGACGGCGAGCTCTTCGTCATACTTGGATACTCGGGCTCGGGAAAGACGACACTGCTCAGGTGCATAGCAGGCCTTGAGAAGGTGGACTCCGGGAGAATTTACATAGACGGCAACGACGTGACTGACCTCCCGCCCTCTAGGAGATCCGTCTCGATGCTGTTCCAGAACTACGTCCTTTACCCCCACAAGACCGTGCTGGAGAACATAATGATGCCCATCGAGAAGGAGCCTGACGCCAGGAAGAGGGTCCTCGAGATAGCTGACGAGCTCGGTATAAGGGACCTCCTTAACAGGTACCCCTCACAGCTCTCAGGGGGACAGCAGCAGAGGGTTGCCTTGGCCAGGGCGCTCGTGAAGAGGCCCAGGGTCCTCCTCCTCGACGAGCCCCTGAGCAACATTGACGCCCCACAGAGGATCGCCGCGAGGAGGTTCATCAAGGAGCTCCAGCGCAGGGAAAAGATCACGACCCTCTACGTGACTCACGACCAGATAGAGGCCATGGCCGAGGCCGACCGCATGGCTATAATGATGGATGGCCGCATCCTCCAGGTAGGTACCCCTGAGGAGCTTTACACGGAGCCTGCCAACAAGTACGTCGCATCCTTCATTGGGGACCCCCCTATGGCCGTCATAGACGGCAAGGTCCTGGACGTACAGGGGTACGTTGGCATAAGGGCGGAGGACGTTATCGTGGGCGAGGGGCCCTATCAGGGCGTTGTTGAAGACGTGGAGTTCCTCATGGGGAGGTACCTTGTCCATATAGACTTCAACGGGGAGGAGCTGAGGGGGTACTCAAACACCAGGGTGAAGGAGGGTCAGGTGGTCAGATTCACCATCCTTAGGATGAAGGTTTTCAATGAGTAGCCATAACTTAAAAACCCAAGCTTGAACCGTTAGGTGGGTCCCTGGCATGCCCGTAGAGCTGTACACGCTTGAGGAGGCCCTTAAGGTCGCCCCCAAGGCGATCGAATGTCGCGTCAAAAGGACCACAAGGGATGGGAAGGCCAAGATCAAGCTGAGGACCAAGCGCTACCTCTACACCTTGAAGGTGGAGCCCTCGCAGGTTGACGAAGTCCTTTCAAAGCTCGGCTGCAAAAACGTTGTTGATATAGACGCCGAGATAGCCAAGAGGAAGAAGGAGAGGGCTGAGGCCAAGAAGGCCGAAAAGAAGAAGGCTGAGGAGAAGGCCGAAAAGCCGTCTGCACCGAAGGAGGCCCAGCAGGCACAGCCTCAGCCTCCTCAGCCTCAGGGAGGACAGGCCCCCTCACAGGAGGCGTCGAGCCAGGCGCAGTCAGAGAGCAAGGCTGAACAGGAGGGCAAGGGCTCCTGACGCCTCAATAGCTCATGGGGGCCTGGCCCTCCCCTTCGTCCGCCTGACTCTCACCACAGGCCCCCAGCTTGATCGCCAGCCCCAGGAGCCTCCTGGCTACCGTCCGAGTCAGCAGCCTAGGCCATATGAAGCTTAGCAGGTAAACAACAGCGTTTACCCTCATAGAGGCCCCTGCCGCCCTCGGGTGACCTCCCCCGCCGAGCTCCTTAGCTATGACCTGAACGTCTGCCCCTCCGCGGCTCCTGAGCGACACCGAAACGAGGCCAAGCCCCTTCCTCTTGACCATCGCTGCTATGCTAGCGTTGGTCCTAGAGGTCAGCATGGACCCCATGACGCTGTCCGACGGAAGCTCTGTCCTCCTAAGGACGACGGCCACCCTGCAGTCCCCAGACTCTGCGACCTGGAGCGTCATTAGGTCCCCAGTCGAGTTCCTGAGCTCGCTGGACAAGTAGTCGAGCAGCCTGGCCTGAAGCTCGTCGTCCCAAAGGATGCCGGAGTAGAACTTCATGACCATGTTTTGCTTCCACCTAACCTTTGAGGGTCCGTTGGAGGAGCCTGAGGCCCTCATCAGCTTCGGCGCGAGCGGGTCCCGCCAGGTCCAGAGGTCAGCGGAGCATACGGCGCTCTCAAGCCGCCTCAGGAAGTCGTCGGGCTCCACCCCGTAGAGCTTCGAGGCGTACCTTATGACGACACCTGCGCCGCACGTTGACCTGTCTAGAAAGAGCTTCACCCCAGCCTTGGTGATCTGCTCGGCATCCCTCGGGTCCCAGACGTGGTGATCGTACCACTCAACCCTAGCCCCCCGCTCCACGATCCCTTTCAGGGCCTCTAATGCCCTGGGGGTGGAGTCCCTGTTGAAGCCTATGTCCATTATGGCCACGGTGTCGCCCTCCACGACTTCCTCAGCGACCTCGTCAACGGACTCGTGAAGGTTGTAGGGCTCCGTGAAGTATATGATGACGTCGTCAGGCCTTGCCCCAGCTATCCTCATGTATGAGGCCGCGGCCGCCTCGCCATCAAGGTCGGTGTGAGTTATTATGAAGAGCCTGCCCCTAGACGACGCCATACTTCCTCGCAGCCTCCTCCAGTTTAGGCCTCAGCAGCTCATAGGTGTCCTCGAGGGCCTGCGAAATTACCTTGGCGCCCCCTATCACGGTGATGTAGTTCGAGTCGCCCTTCCACCTTGGAACCACGTGTATGTGGACGTGCCCTGGCACACCGGCCCCAGCGACGTCGCCTATGTTCACGCCTATGTTGAAGCCCTCCGGTTTGTAAACCTGTCTCAGCGCCTCCACAGACGCCTTAATGAGCTTGACCATCTCCATAAGCTCCTGGTCCGTCAGGTCCTCAATGTTGGCGACGTGCCTGTAAGGGGCTATCATGAGGTGGCCGGTGTTATATGGGTACTTATTTAGTATCACGAACGACTCCTTCCCCCTGAAGACTATCAGCGCCTTCTTGTCATCCCCAATCCTCGGCGCCTCGCAGAGGAAACATCCTCCCTCCTTCTTCTCAACCACGCTAGTTATGTAGCTCATCCTCCAGGGCGCCCACAGCACTGAGTACCAAGGCCTTGGCCAGTCCATTCATGGCACCCTTATCAGGGCGTCCACGACCAGCGCTAGGGGAAGGGCTAGGAGAATAAAAGTGACGTATGGAAGCCCCGGCTGGGCCTTGACCGACCCCCTCCCGCCCTGGCAGGCCCTCACGGCTGCCTCGCTAGGCACGTCGGAGGTGAAGTCTGCACCGACGGGGAACCACCACCTCAACTCGGCGATCAGCCGCTCACACGTGACCTCAGCGCCGCCCACGCACCTGAGGGAGCCACACGTCCTGAGCGCTATCAGGGCCCTGGCCGTCACCTCTGCGATGGACGCTATGATTATGACAAGGTAGATGGGCGGCAGCGCTGAGCCTGGGAAGGGGGCCGGGATCGTTAAGGACAGCGCGAGCACTGCCAGGAAGTCCCCCTGGCCCATCAGCCCAAGGGCAGAGGCGAGCCCGACCGCTGAGGCCCCTATTAGGCTTAGCCCATAGTAGGCCGCGAGCGTGCGAACCCCGTAAAACCTCAGGTAGGTTATCAGGGAGACGGCGAAGCCTATCTTGGAGCCGACGACCCAGAACTCCTCGGGCACCTCCCTGTAGAGGAGGTCAAGCCTTGCCGGCTCGACGCTCAAGGCTATAGCTACGAGCCATGGTAGGAGCAGGGCAGGCCAGGGCTGTCCCTCCATTTACTCCTCCTCAGCGTCCCTTATGCCGAACTCGGTTATAGCGAAGACCGTCTCACCCTCCGGCAGGTGAGGCGCGTCGACGACCCTGGCTATCCTCTTGTTCCCCCTGCTCTTCTTCAGCTGAACCCTTATCCCGGGGGCGTGAGCCACCACGTTGCCTCCGACCGCGGCCGTCGGGTCGCCATAAAAGACGTCAGGCCTCGACATGACCTGGTTCGTGACTACCACGGCTGCGTCGTAAACCTCCGCGAGCCTCATGAGCTGGTGGAGGTGCCTGTTCAGGAGCTGCTGCCTCGCGGCGAGGTTCTCCCTGCCAGGGAACTCAGCCCTGAAGTGGCTGGTCAGGGAGTCAACCACTACGAGCTTGACGTTGTCCTTGCTCAGCAGGTCGAACAGGGAGTCCACGATCGCCATCTGGTGGTGGCTGTTGATGGCCCTTATCCAGTATATGTTATCCATCACCTTGTCCGGGTCGAGGCCGAGGCCCCTGGCCATCTGCTCTATCCTCTCCCAGCGGAAGGTGCCCTCGGTGTCTATGTAGACGGCCTTGGCCCCAAGACCCCCCTTGTCCTCTGGCAGCTGAACGTTAACGGCAAGCTGATGGCATATCTGCGTCTTCCCGGTCCCGTACTCGCCGTAGAACTCCGTTATCTGCTTCGTCTCGACCCCGCCGCCCAGGAGATCGTCGAGGGCCTTGCTCCCGGTCGTTATCTTCCTTATGTTCAGCCTTTCCTTCTTAAGTTCGAGGGCTGTCTTGAACCTTATGTCGAGCGCCTGGCGGGCTGCCTCGACTATCTTCTGGGCCGTCTGAAGCGGTATGCCGGCGGCCTGGGCTACCTCCTGAGGCGTGGCAACCGCTATCGCCTCTATGGTCGAGAACCCATTCTCGATAAGCTTCTCAGCAGTAGTCGGGCCAACGCCCGGCAGCTCAGTTATGTCCTTAGGCCTACGGTTCTCCTGAGCCAACCTTGCCCTCCCTGTGTGGCTCTGGGTCCTACAAAACCTATATCTCCAAGTAAAGCTGGGCCAAGCCTTAACCCCCTTTGAACCCCAGGCCTTAAACTACCGATGACGTGCACGCGCCCCTCCGGACTCGGCCAAGCCCGGCCGGAAGTTTCTCAGGCGGCGATGAACAACGCTGGGGCCATGGCGGCCAGCGCCAGCAGAAGGGAGCCGACCGCGACGTTCCTCCTGAAGGTCCAGCTCCTTGACATCATCGCGAGGGGGGCCTTCTCGGCCACGCCAGCGATCAAGGAAAGCAGGGCCAGCTTCGCGGCCTCTGACGCCACTATGATGTGCCTGTCGAACAGCAGCCCGACCGCTATAACTGCGCTGAGGGCGTTACCGAGGGCGCTGAGCCCTATCGCTAGGGGGAGCAGGTTTGGCGCTACCTCGCCCACCACCTTGGCCACGGCGGTGATTATGAAGAGCAGGGCCGCGAACTCTATTATCCTCATGATGGGGAGGGGGGTTGAAGGCGGCTCAATGCCAGTGGGGCTTAGCTCCGACCTCTTAGCAAGGCCGAGCCCTACGAGGCCAAGGCTTATGATGAGGATTGAAGGCCAGAGACCCATGAGGATGGCGGGGGATCCCGTGGAGAAGTATAGGGCTGCCGTGACCTGGACTAGGGCGAGGGGGAGGTTAGACATCAGGACATTAATGGCGAGGGGGCCCTGCTGCCGCTCATCGCTCAGGCCGTTGCTTAAGTTGATCAGGCTGAGCGTGACCGTCGTGCTGGAGACGAGGCCGCCTATCAGGGTGAAGGCCAGGAGACCCTTACTTGATATCCTGAGGGTCACGTACTGGACGAAGAATATGATGGCCACTATGGTGACCGTCAGCCAGAACTGGAACGGGTTGAAGAACTTGTAGGGGCCAATGAACCTGTTCGGCAGCACGGGCAGTATGACGGCCGATATGAGGAGGAGGTTAAGTATGGCGAGCAGCTCCTCACGCCTAATCTTTGATATGGCCTGGAGGAGCTGCGTCTTGTAGAAGCTCAACACCGCGACCAGGACCGATATCATGACGCCGTAGACGTAGTAGCCCATGCCCACCAACAGCCCGGAAGAGAATACGAGGAGCATGCTGACGTACGTCGTGGCCCCCAGCGACTTGAGGACCCTGGCCCTCTCGACATAAATCGTGGCGGCGATTACGGTGACGGCTAGGAAGCCTACAGCTACCATTAAGAAGCCCCCGAGATAGCTGAGGGCGGCAAAGACGAAGCCTAACATGGACGTGAATATCGAGGTCCTAAGCCCAAGGAATATCCTGGCCCCCGAGATCTTCCTGTACTCGTTGACCAGGCCCACCACTGCACCAACAGCGACCGAGAGCAGCAGCGACTGGATTGGCGGGAATTCCAAACGATCCCCCTCTGACGGACTATGGTCTGGCTGGGACCTAATTAAGAGGTTAAGGCCTACTCCCAATAAGCTATTGGTATCTGCATCTCCTGCGGCGTCAGCCCGCTGTGATGACCTTTCAGTTTGAGGGCGGGGTCATCATCGCGATAAAGGTAGTGGTACTTGGTCGAGCTGTCGGTCGCTACTCCTAGGTAGTCACCCATGACGTTGTCCCTCACCCAGGGGTCAACCTTGCCCAGCAGGCCTGAGCTTATCACCTCCTCCCTGCTCATAACGGCCATCCCGTACTTGTTAGCGAGTAGGTCCCTCAGGTCAGCCCTCGACCTAAACCACACGGCCCTCGAGTCCCCATAAGGGGGAACCTCGAGTAGGCTCATGAGCTCAGGGTCGCTGTTGAATATGTAAATCTTTGAGACCGTCACCTGGCCGTGGTCGGAGATCAAGAGGAAGCTGTAGCGATCCCTGTACTTCTCGGCCAGCCTGTTCAGGTACTCCAATATCGTCCTCACCTCCATGACAGCCAGCTCCCTGTGTGACGTGTTGAGGCCGTAGACGTGCCCAAGGTGATCAGGATTGTCGTAATAGACGTATATCATGTCCTGGGGGTCCCCCTGAAGGGCCTCGGTCAACGAGGCAAGCATCTCATATGGGCTGGAGTGAGGCTTGACCAGCGTGAGGCCCGGTGATGGCCTGCTCATGAGGTAGGACCTTGTGAGCTCACCGCTGGAGGCGCCTGACGACATGAGGGCCAGGACCCTGGCCTCGGTCTCGGCGAGCCAGGGCCTGACGGGAAAGGCCTGAGTCAGCGGCCTGAGTATGGTGCCTGAGCCGGACTCCCCCATGTAGGAGTACTTTATCCCATTTATCACGCCGCCCAGAAGCTTGTTGTAGATCATATAGCCGAGGAGGCCGTGCTCGCCAGGGGTCTGGGCGCTCATCAGCGTCGAGAGGGCCGTCGATGTGGTGGAGGGAAATACCGTGACGCCCTTCTCAACCCTGCCGCTCACGTTGACGCCGGCCTCCTGGAAGAGGTCCCACCCGAGCGCGTCCAGGTACACAAGGACGAGCCTCCTGCCCGAGACCTCGAACGGCTTACCCACGCACTGCCTCTTCACCTGGAAGAACGAGGCTATACCGCAGGCGACGCCGTATAGCGAGTTGGGGGCTGAGTAGTCAGGCCACGTGAAGTTTTGCCAAGCCGGCTGGGAGGTCAAGCCGCTCTTACCCGCTGTCTATGAAAAGGGGGGTTTATTTGCTCTAGCCCTTAACCTCTGCCCCCGTCCTGAGGCTCGTCAGAGCCCTCAGGATCAGGCTTCTGACTAGCCTGGGGTCAACGGCCTCCCCTCTCCTTAGCCCTAGTGTAAAGGCTCTTCTCATCCTCTATCGTGATGTAAGCCCTAACCTTGTCCTCATGC
>JBMFHE010000006.1:0-22950 GCA_049977005.1 Acidilobus sp.
AGCCGGAGGTTTTACTGAGGCATTAAAGGCGCAGCGGTGGGTAAGATGCCGCTGGCCTTCGCGCACCTATCCGGTGAGCACCCAATCCTGCCCTTTGAGGAGCTGAGGGGGTCCCTAGAGGCCGAGGGGGTTCAGTTCAGGGAGCTCCTTAGGCTGGACCAGGTCGCCGTCCTTGAAGTGGAGAGCTTAGAAGGGCTCAGCAGGGCCGTAAGGAGGTCGTCGTTCGTCAAGGAGGGCGGGGAGCTGTTGGCCCTCGCCGACGTCGAGGACGAGCTAGCCCTTCGGGAGGGAGTTGGGAGACTTGCGTCAAGAAGGCCTGCGTCAGTCCAGGTCAGGGTTGACAGGCTAAGGGGGTCCATGACGCCTATGGAGGCAGTAGAGCTTCAAAGGAGGCTTATCTCAATGATCGCAGGGCAAGGCCTTAAGGTGGACCAGCTGTCAGACACGCTGGTTAAAGCTTACGTAACTGAGGGGGCCTTAGTCCTTGGTCTCGTGACGGCCAAGAGATCCCTTGGCGACACGAGGGCCAGGTCGCCGCCCAATAGGCCCTTCTGGAGGTCCGGGGAGCTTGACCTGTTGCTGTCAAGGGCCTTCGTTAACATGTCAAGGCTTAGGGTCGGCGGGGGCTTCCTAGACCCCTTCTGCGGGACGGGAACCATCGCTATAGAGGCGGCCCTCATCGGCGCCTCACGCCCTCTCTGCTTCGACATAGACGCCCAGATGGTTGCTGGAGCCAGGCTAAACTCGCTAAAGGTGGGCGTAGACCTTGCCATAGTTCAGGAGAACTCCGCCCAGTTCATTCCGCTGCCCCCTGACAGCGTGGAGTCCATAGCCACGGACCCGCCCTACGGGAGGTCGACACGGGCCCCTGGGGGTTATGAGGCCCTAGTGCGCTCGTTCCTCAAGGAGGCTAGGAGGGTCCTGAGGCCAGGAGGCTACGTAGTCTACGCGGGGCCAAGCGAGGAGAGGCCTTACCGCATCGCGGCCGAGGAGGGGCTCACCGTGGTCGCAAGGGTTGACCAGTTCGTTCACTCAGCGTTGACGAGGCAGATAGTTGTGGCTAAAAAGACGGCTTAACGTAGACGACAGGGGCTCTCTGTGGCAAGGCTGGTCGAGCTCGTGACGTTGGGGACCGGGGCGGCGCTGCCGAGCCTGGAGCGCTTCACGGCCTCTCACCTAGTTAGGGACTGGCTCGGCAACGTGGTACTGCTTGACGTAGGCGAGGGAGCCCAGCACAGGCTCAGACAGGCCGGCGTCTCGCCTACCAGGATTGACGTCATTGCCTTGACCCACGGACACGGGGACCACGTTAATGGGCTTCCGGGCCTCCTTCAAACTATGTACCTCAGCGGGAGGACATCCAAGCTCTTAATAGTGGCCCCTGAGTACCTTAAGGCCTACCTAGAGGGCTTGATAGAGGTCGAGGGCTTAAGGGAGGCCTTTCCAATAGAAATCCACGCCATCAGGGGCCCAGCCGGCCAGCTCACGCTGTCAACAAGCGGGAGGGATAGGCTCGAGCTTAGGTGGTTTAGGACCTGTCATTCGATAGAGTCCTATGGCTTCATCCTTGAGTGGGTCCTTGGCCCAAGGCTCGCCAGGCCAGTCTCATCGGCCGAGGAGGCGAAGAGGTTGCTTGAGTCGGGGACCGACACAGTGACGCCCAGGCCCTTCAGGTTGGCGTATACTGGCGACACGTCCCCGTGCGATGAAGTCGTGAGCGCGGTGACAGGCGTCAACGTGCTCATTCATGAGGCCACCTTCGACAGGTCGATGGAAAGCGAGGCCTCCAAGTTCGGCCACAGCACAAGCGTGGGCGCCGCGACAGTCGCCAAGAGGGCTGGCGTCCAGAGGCTGATCTTAACGCACATAAGCACAAGGTACGAGGGCTATGAGGCGAAGGCCTTAGAGGACGAGGCCCACGAGGTGTTCCCCAACACTATACTTGCCTGGGACCTCGCGAGGTTCTCAATGAGGGTCTAGGGGTCAGGAACCTCCCTCTCCCAGAGGGGCTTACCCCGCGAGGTGGGCGGCGCCAACCAGTCTATCACTTTCTTTACGTCGCCGCTGTACTCGATGTAGACCTTTATCGGCCCAAGCGGGGACTCCTCGTCCCACGTCAGGAGGCTCACCTTGCCCTGATAGGCTGCCTGCTTGTGAAGGGTTAACGTCACGCTGTTGCCCCTGGAGTTCTTTAGAAGGTACGCCCTGGTCGCCTCAAGTATCTCCTGTGCCCTCAGGAGGCGGTGAAGCTTGGCAAGGGAGGTTAGGCTGTTAGACGACGCCCTTATCAGAATGTAGTCCCCCATGTCGAGCTTTTCCACGTGATCGGGCTCAAATATGTTGAGTATGGCCTGCATGACCTTAGACTCGTCCTCAGTGGGCCTTACCTGGGCTTCCACAACGACTCTTCCACTCCCCACCCTTGATCGCCTCCGCGAGACCCTTCACGGCCCTTAGCAGATCCTCGAGCCCTCCCTCGTTTATTACCATATAGTCCGCCTCGGCTATGACCTCCCCTATCCCATACTCAAGGTTCTTTCTCTCCCTCAGCGAGAAGCTGTCAACGCTTTCCCCCTTCCTCCCCCTTGCAAGGTACCTGCTTAGCCTTATGGAAGGGGCCGCGTGAACCGCAACCACGCAGGTGGGAGCCAACGACCTGAGGATCTCAACCTCCTCAGGGCTCCTCAGGCCGTCCACGACGACGTACTCTGAGCTCAACCCTTTAAGCCGATCATAGAGCAGCTTGCCTACGGCACCCCGACCGTATTTACTCCGCAGCTCAGTGGCCACCAGCTCCACATTCTCGGCCGTCAGCGGGAGGCCCCTCCTAACGACTTCCTCTCTCACTATGTCACCCATTACAAAGAGCGGGGCCCTTAGCTCACGGGAGAGGCCCTGGGAAACCGTTGACTTTCCACTGCCAGGCATCCCTGTGACGGCTATTATTAACATCCCTGCCCTTCACAGCTTGTACCCTATCTTCCTTAAGAACTCCCTCCTCTCCTTAACGTCGGCCTCCGTCTCAACCCCAAGCGGCTTAAAGCCATCGCTTACCCCGATAAGCGCCCTGCTCTCACCGAGGTCGGCGACTATGACCTTCACGGGGTTCGCCGTGGCCACCTCTACGGACACAACCTCCTGCACGTGCTTGATGGCGTTAAGCACGTTTATGGGGTACGAGTTCCTTATGTAAAGGACGAAGACGTGGCCGGCACCTATCTTTAGGCAGGAGTCCGTCGCGACCTGAACGAGCTCTTGGTCGTTGCCCTCCCTTCTGACGAGCCTTTTCCCTGAGGCCTCACAGAAAGCAAGGCCAAACTTTATGCCTGGTACTGACGTGACCAGGGCCTCGTAGATGTCCTCGACGGTCTTGATGAAGTGACTCTTCCCTATAATCACATTTGAGCCCTCAGGGATAGGAATATCGATAACCTGGAACTCCATACGCTTCTCCCATTAAGGGCTGGCCCGGTTGCTTAATTACCTTAGCCCTCAGAGGCCAGCTGCCTGATCCTCTCCTCGAACCCCAGCCTCTCAAGGTCGGGTATTATGTAGTCGGGGACGCACTCCTTCCATTTATCCGAGCCCTTAAGGACAAGCTCCCTTATCCTGGTGCCGCTGCACTCCTCCCTGTTAAACATCGGCTGTCTTATCGCGGCGAGCCCCATGTCCTTGAATAGCTGGAGCACTAGTGGGTTGCCCGAGACGACGCCGTCGAAGTCCCCAAGGAGCATCCTCAGGTATTGGACCCAGACCTTGTTCATCTCTATGTCCATCACTGGGACCACGTAAACCCTCCTACAGTAATCTGGCCCGACCTCACGTTCCAGGATCTTCCTGAGGAGGCCTATCCTCTCGCCAGCAGTTAGGGGGTTCTTCAGGGAGTAGCTGTCCTGAGCCGAGCCGACAACCACTATGAGCTCGTCGGCTATGTCAAGGGCGAACTTTATGGCGCTCAGGTGACCCTGGTGGGGAGGCTGGAATCTGCCTGGGAACACCAGCCTCCTGTAGCGGGCTTGCAAGGGCATTCCCTAGCGGGGTGTAGGGCAGGCTTAATTTAAGTGTGGGAGACGCTTGCCCTGAGTTGATGGGCGCTGACGAGGACAAGGTGATATTCAGCGACAGGAGCTCGGAGAGGGCGAGGAGGCTTGCAGAGAGGTACGGTTACCTTCCATACATTGTTGAGAGGTACCTCGAGCTCCTTGGCGACGAAGCTGAGGAGCTGCTAGAGGCTAACGAGCTCCCGATGCCGGAGACCTTCAGGTGTAATGACTACAGGGTCAGGTGCGACGAGCTGATCTCAAGGCTTGGCGAGGTGGGCTTCATGATATCCAAGATACCGTTCCTCCCCCACGGCTATGAGGTGGTGGAGGCCCCCATTAGTCCCGGTGCCACGCATGAGTACCTGAAGGGCTACTACTACCTGCAGGACCCAGGCTCAATGTTAATTGGATACCTGGTAGGCGCGATGCCGGGCGAGGTAGTCTTGGACATGGCCGCGGCCCCAGGGGGCAAGGCCAGCCAGATCCTGCAGGTCACGAGGGACTCCGCGACGCTCATAGCCGTTGAGCCGAAGAGGGAAAGGGTCAGGGCCCTGAGGTCAAATCTTCAGCGTCTCGGCTTCAGCAACTTCATCATAATCAAGGGCGACGCGTCAGCCTTTACGCCCCCGATTAGACCTGACAGGGTGCTCCTGGACGCCCCCTCTAGCGGGGAGGGAATCATAAGGAAGGACCCCACGAGGAAGAGAAAGACTTCCATCTCAGACCTTAAGGTCATCCATGAGAGGCAGGTAAGACTTCTAGAGAAGGCGCTCTCTAACGTGAAGCCCGGCGGCCTTGTCGTCTACGCGGCCTGCTCCACGGCCGTAGAGGAGGGGGAGTACGTGGTCCACAAGGTCCTCAGGGACAGGGACAACGTCAAAACGGAGCCGCTCACGGAGTTCCCCTTCAGGCAGGCGTTCGAGGAGTATAGAGGGGTCAGGTTCGACGACAGGGTAAAGGGGTGTGGCAGGCTATTCCCTCACGTTCATGGTACAGAGGGGTTCTTCGTATGCAAGCTGAGGTCCCTAGGCTGAGGCCGGCGTCGGCGGATGAGGTAAGGGCCCTGAGGGAGTTCGCCGCGAGGATCGGTGCAAGCTACGAAAGCGTCGCCGCTAACCCTTACGTGTTGGAGGTCCCTAGGGGGTTCTATAAGGACGTGTTCGACATACCGAGGGGCCTGGAGTCGGTCTTAGGCCTCTTAGGCTCCCTCTACGCGGCAGGCTATTACATAGGCTCCATTGGAAGGGATGGCTTTCGGCCAGGCCTTCCCCTGGCCCAACGGCTGAGCAGGCTGTGCGAGGCGGGGATCAAGTGCGTCGAGCTAGACCTGAGGGGGGCCAGGTCCTTCCTCTACGGCATGGCTGTGGGCGAGGAGCACATCGTCAGGTTCACGGAAGGGATCGCGATAGTCCTTGACCCTTTGGGAGAGGCACTAGGGTGGGGTGTTGGCAGAAGGGTCAGGCTTAAAACCAAGGTCCAGGCCTTGGTCGAACCAGTGATAGACCTGGGCTGGTACCTGAGGAGAGGTGGTTAGGTTGCCCTTCAAGGATGGCGACTTCGTGCTCGTGAACTACGTGATTAGCACCATTGAGGGGGGAACTGAGGTAGTTCAGGATACCAACATAGAGGAGGTGGCGAAGAAGGCAGGCCTGTACAGCGCTGAAAGGAGGTACGAGCCGTATCTTGTCGTCATCGGCCGCAGCCAGCTGTTGCCCGCCATTGACGAGGAGCTGAGGAACCTTGACGTCGGACAGAAGAAGGAGTTCACGGCCCCACCTGAGAAGGCCTACGGGCCTCACCGCGACGACCTTGTCATAAGAGTTCCAATAAAGCAGCTCAACCGCTACGGTATAACTCCGGTGGTTGGGAGAAGGGTTGAGATCGGTGGAAGGGTTGGCGTCATAAAGAGCGTCACCGAGAGGTTTGCGTACATAGACTTCAACCACCCCCTCGCGGGCAAGGAGCTTAAGATTCAGATCGAGGCCGTGAAGAAGCTCGAGACGACGGAGGAGAAGGTGAAGTTCCTGGCCCTGAGGTACATGCCGCTTAAGGAGAGCGACCTGACGGTCTCAGTTCTGGACGGGTCGGGAGTTGAGGTGAGGCTCCCCGAGGCTGCGCTGAGGCTCAACGACCTTGAGTCCAGGCTCCAGCTATTGACAGCGGACCTCAAACAGCTTTTAGGACTTCAGCTGGTAAGGTTCGTAATAGAGGTCAGGCTCGCGGAAGGCGCTAAGGCCCAGGGTGCCGAGGCGCAGCCTAGCCAGGCGCAGGCCGTCCAGCAAGGTCAACAGGGCTGACCTCGGCGGGGATGTTACGCGGCCTCGCTATTATGACGCGGCCTTTAAGGCCAACCTCGTGCATGGTCTCGATGAGCAGGTCTGCGTCGCCCCTGGCCGAGGACTCGTCCTCCGCGAGAGCGTACATGGCAGGACCCCAGCTTGACTGCGCCAGGAACAACCTATGTCTCCAGGCCTCAGCCGCTAGCTCCATGAGAGGCCCCCTATAGAGGCCCCCCTGAACCCTGGCGAAGAACGTCCCTGTGGCCCTCTGGAGCTCCCTGAGCCCCTCAACTGCGTCATCTATGTCCTCCCTTGCTATGCCGGACGCCAGCCTCAGGCCGCCCTCGGCCATTGAGGCGAGGATGGAGCTGGGGGCGCCCCACTTAAGTCTCTCCATGACTTCGTCCTCCTGCCTCTCATCAAGTCCCCTCTCGACGTCCGGGATCACTATGACGAACCGCCATCTCTCAGGTATCTGGAGCCTCAGGAGGACCCTGGGCCTCCCGGGCATACCGGCATCCATTATGAAGCCTCCATAGTCGAACAGGAGGGTGCCAACGCCGCTTACCTTGGCCCTGTCGAGCTTCTCAGAGACTACCGGTGAGGGGTCAGGGGGAAGTCCGAGGAGGAGCTGAAACGCCCTATATGAGGCCAGGGAGACCTGGGTTCCAACCCCGAAGCCGCTGTGAAGGGGAAGGGAGCTCAACACCTTTACGCAGAAGCCCTTGACACCGAGCACGTCAGCGGCCTTCTCAACGTAAGGCCTAAGCTCGGAGGGGCCTTCATAACATCTCGCGTCGTGGAGCGTGAACCTGGCCTCGAACGCAGGGACGTCAATGTAAAACCCGGCCGACCCCCACCTCACTGACCATTCGCCGGCAGCGTAGTAGAACCCTGCGTGAAGCCTCGCGCCGGTCCTTGCTAACACCTCGGTTACGATGTCAGCTCCCTGGCAGGGCTAGGGCAACCGCGGGTTAATATTAGAGAGACTGGGCAAATGCTGGAGGGGCTCCAGCAAGGTTACAAGAAAACGCTTACGAGGGGCTGTTCCCTTAATACCCAGAGGTTATAAGCTTTTTGTTGGGGTGGCGTGGTTGAGGCTGGTAACAGTTAAGATGCCTGACCTCTACGTGAGGGCCATCGACGAGTTGGTTAAGGAGGAGAAGTATTCGAACAGAAGTGAGGTGATAAGGGTTGCCGTTAGGGAGCTTTTAAAGAGGGAGCTCTGGGGCGAGAACTATTTATTCGGAAAGGTGGACGAGGAGGAGGTGGCCGAGGCCTAATGACCTAAGCCAAAAGGGCCCAGGCCGCTAGTCATCCACGTAATCACTTATGCTGGACTCTATCACTTCCACGAACGCCTCATAGGCGTCCTCTATTTGGGCCGTCTTGAGGTAGTGCTCGTAAGCGACGCTGAAGGCCTCAGCGACGAGGTTCATCCCCTGCCTGCTCCTTGAAAGCTCTTCAAGGAGCTCGTGAAGGTCAGGCCTTCTCCTCCTCAGCATCTCAATGATCCTCTGGGCGAGGGCAGACGGGGGCATGGGGGGCGTAAGCTGGCACCCGAGGACCCCTGGACAGCTGGGCTTTAAAGCAGAGGTAAGGCGCTGTTCGCCTGGGCCCAGTGCCGTCAAAGGGCGAGGTTGTTGTCGAGGTCAAGGGGCTGCGGCTTATAGTATATGGTATAGGCAGGCCCAAGCAGGTTGAGCTGCCGAAGGACGTGGCCGGGTGGGCCTCCAACTCAAAGTTCCTGAGCCTGCTCAGAGGCCTTCTTCAGGACCCGAGCTTCAGGCGGCACGTGACGACTGAGGGCGCGCTGAGAAGCCTCGTTATGTTGCTTTACGTGAGATACCTCGGCGTCCCCCCATATAAGGTCGCTAAGGAGCTGGGGGTCTCCCACGAGCAGCTTTACAGGATGGAGAGGGCCCTGAAGGAGAGCGGCGTTTACAGCATGGCGCTCTCCTGGCTCGACCTAATGAGGTCAGGCGAGGCCCCAGCTCGTCGCTGAGCCTAGGCGCTGGTCAAGTCGTACGACAGGGCTTTTGCTTTAATTAGGGCGCTGCCCCCAGGCTAGGCAGGTGAAGGCCTTGCCGCTGCTGAACAGGAGGGCCCTGCCGGACGTGGGCGAGGTCGTAGTGGGGACCGTCAAGGAGATCTATGACTACGGCGCTTACCTAGAACTTGATGAGTTTAACGGGCTGAGGGCATTCCTCCCCTGGAGCGAGGTCTCGAACAGGTCCTTCAGGAGCATAGACGAGGTCATCAAGGTCAACGAGAGGCTGGCGGTCAAGGTGATAAGGGTCAACAAGGCGAAGGGTCAGGTCGACGTGAGCCTGAAGAGGGTGACCGACGACGAGCGCAAGAGGAAGATGACGTGGTGGAAGAGGACCCAGAAGGCGGTGAACATAGTGCTCATGATAGCCAAGGAGATCAAGAAGAGCGAAGGTCAGGCGTACTCGGAGGTTATATGGAAACTGGAGGACAAGTACGGCGACGCTATGGCAGGGCTTGAGATGGCGGCGCTTGAAGGGGAGAAGCCCCTCGCCGCGGCGGGCGTCCCGCAGGAGTGGCTGAAGCCCCTCGTAGAGGCCGCGAAGAAATATGTCGAGATAAAGAGGGTGAAGCTTAGCCTAATCGTAACCGCGAAGACGACGGCGCCGGACGGCATCGATAGGATAAGGGAGCTGTTGAAGTTCATCGAGGGACAGGCGCCCTCACCTGACGTGACCGTGAAGGTGTACTCCATTGGGGCCCCTAAGTACAGGGTCGACGTGATAGGGTCTGACTACAAGGTCCTGGAGGAGTCGTTGGCGAAGATCCAGGAGGCGGCGTCAGGGAAGGCCAAGGAGCTCCAGTTGGAGCTGTCTGTTCAGAGGATGGAGGAGTGAGCCTCCTTGCAGTGGCTCCTGAGGAGGTGCGCCGCCTGCGGCCGCTATACTTTAGAAAAGGATAGGTGCCCCTACTGCGGCGGGCCTCTACGCGTGCCTCACCCTCCCAGGTTCTCGCCTGACGATAAGTACGTCAAGTACAGGTACATGCTGAAGTATGGCGGGACTTCTTAGTCAAGGATCGCCTCGACCTTGCCGAGTATCTCGGCCTTCCCTCCCCTGGGCCTAACGAGGAGGGCGCCGCAGGAGAGGCACCTCACTGGGAAGGTTGCGTGGCTGAACACGACCTGCTTGTGGCCGCAGTTGGGGCACACAACCAACAGGAACTTGCTCCTGGGCTCGGGGACGAGGATCTTCCTTCTCGGGACCCCGGCCCTCACGGACATGGGCCTCACCTAGTGGCCTCTACAAGCTCAACCTTCTTCAGCCTTATCCCCAGTATGAGGCGCTTGTACCCGCACTTGGTGCAAGTTATCAAGAGGACCTGCTTCTTAGTGGTCTTGGCGAACCTCTTCTGCTCGGGCTTCCTCTTGCTCCCATAGCCCTTGTTCTTCCTCAGGTACCTCCTCTGGCCCTCGGCGAGCGTCCTCCTCTTGCCGGCCTTGTAGATCGCTACCGTGTGCTCGGTGTGCGTCTTACACCGAGGGCAGTACGTCCTTATGGTCTTTGGGAACTTCAAGCTTGGCCCCCACAGCCTGAAGTTAACTGGGATTATAAGTTATTGGTCGCCCCTTTGAGGGACAAGGAGGAATGCGTCGGCGTGGCGCCGGGGGTGGGATTCGAACCCACGACCGCCCGGTTAACAGCCGGGCGCTCTACCAGCTGAGCTACCCCGGCGCTAGGCCGTAAAGGAGTAGACGACCCGGGGTCATTTTAGCCTTTCGCTTGTCAGCCTGAGGCCTCTTAGGCCCTATAAGGCCTAGTAGTGAGAGATGAGAGGGGGACGGAGTTGAGGCTTAAGTTCAGGAACGCTAGGACGTGGACTTACATAGTTGGGTCGATAAAGGAGATCCTTGACGAGGGCGTCTTCATGGCCTCTGAGCAGGGCCTCTCCCTCAGGGCCTTAGACACGAGCAGGGTCGTAATGGTTGACCTCTTCTACCCAAGGGAGGCGTTTGACGAGTTCGACGTAAGCGGCAAGGAGACCTTCGGGGTATCGTTTGACGCGCTGGGGAAGGTGCTCGCCAGGAGCCTTAAGGACGAGGCGTTGTCCATAGAGACCGGGAAGGAATCCCTGTTAATCTCATTTGAGGGTCACGGGGTTAGGCGGTTCAAGATACCCCAGATCTCCCTAAACGTTGAGGAGCTCCCAGAGCCTAAGATAACGTTCACAGTCCACGCCAAGCTCTCCAGCGCGACCTTCATAGACGCCATAAAGGCCGTTGAGGAGGTCGCCGACGTGTTGACGCTTTCGGCAGAGGAGGGAAAGCTCTACTTCCTTGGGGCCGGCGACGTTGAGAAGGTAGAGGTTGAGCTGAGCCTCGAGGCTGGGAACCTTAACGACATTAAGGTGGACTCGCCTGACAAGGCTAAGTACAGCGTCGAGTACTTTGACGACATGATCAAGGCGGCGAGGGGCGCTGACCAGGTCACGCTTCAGTACGCGCAGGACTCGCCAGCGAGGGTTCAGTTCGACTTCGAGGGCGGCGGAAGGCTGACCTTCTATGTCTCACCGAGGATGGACTGACAGGGCGAAGAGGACCTATGTCAGGGTAAGGGAGTGGAGGGGCGAGGAGACGTTAAGGGAGCTTTTCCAGGCCTACTACTCACTGGATCCCCCCTTCATATTGCCTAAGGACATGATGAGGAGGGAGTTCGCGTTCCAGCCCTTTGGGTCTGAGAGCTACGTGAGGCACCTCTCCTTCAAGGACGAGGCGTCGCTGAGGACGTACATAAAGTCCCGCACGCCCAA
Organism: Acidilobus sp.; assembly: GCA_049977005.1. Classification (GTDB taxonomy): domain Archaea; phylum Thermoproteota; class Thermoprotei_A; order Sulfolobales; family Acidilobaceae; genus Acidilobus. Next base: position 11,120 of record JBMFHE010000006.1, read on the forward strand.
GCACGCCTATCACTCCGTCGCGATCTACGAGCTGCCGGAAGCCCCCACGATGGAGGAGAAGGGGTGGCTGGGCTCTGACCTCCTCTTCGACATAGACCTAGACCACCCAGGCCTCTGCAGCTCCCCCGTCATTGACGATTCCTGCCTGGTAGCCGGGTTCAAGATGGCCCAGAGGGTCGTGAAGGTGGTGAGGGACCTCCTGGGCGGGAGGGCGATGGTTTACTTCACCGGTCACAGGGGGTTCCACATAAGGGGGAAGTGCGAGGAGTGCTTCACGCTTGGAAAGGAGGAGCGGAGGGAGATAGCTAAGCTTGTGAGGGGGGAGGGTCTGGACCTCTCGCTCGTGTTTCCCCTAGGCGGGAAGGCCAGGCCGGCTCCCCCTACCCCTGAGGACCCGGGCGTAAGGGGCCTGTTAGCTGCCGAGCTTGGGGCTGGAGGCCAGAGGCTAAGCCTTGACGAGCTGCGGGAGGCAGCCTCGAGGGCGTTCGTTGACATAGACTCAATGGTAACGGAGGACCCGACCAGGCTCACCAGGATACCTGGTACCCTGAACGTGAAGGGCCCGCTGATAGTCACGCCCCTATGCGACTCCTTTGCCCCCGGCCCCTGGATGTCCCCCTTCAGGGGCGAGCTTGAGGCGAGGGCGCTGAAGGGACTCGACCAGACTAGGATAATAGGCTACAGCGTGGGGTTCAGGGAAGGCGAGGAGCTCGCGCTGCCGGCCCCTATAGCCCTTTACCTCTGGTCCTCGGGAATAGTTGAGCTGAGGGGCGGAGAGATAGATGTCGTCGGAAATCCCGGGTGGTGGCCCGTACAAGGCTGCGATTGGGAACCATGAAATCATAACCGTCGAGTCTCTGAAGTCCATCAGGAGGGTCAGGAGCTCTTACTGCTCGGGGGACGCTGAGCTCTGCCAGAGGTACGTCTCCTTGGTCGACGAGGTTGGGAGGCTGGTTGCCACTGCGAGGCTTGACGATATGAGCCCCCAGGGCTACGCGGGGGTTGACGCAGGTTTCCTGAGCGCACAGGAGCTCCTCAGGGACCTCTACGGCAAGTTCATATCTGGCTCCCTTGTCACGAGCGGTGAGAGGGTCCTCGTCACGGCTACCCGCGACCTGCTGACGCCAGAGGGTGACTTCCTGAGAGCAGGCGACGTCTGGTACGCCGACGTGAGGGAGGCCGTAGGGCTTTACTTAATGGGGGTCGTCGCGCCCGTCCTCTCATGGCCTGAGGCCGCCGTCCCCCTCCTGAGGAAGGCCAGGCCCACGTCCCAGCAACGCTTATAAGTCCACCGTCACGCCTTTTAAGGGGATTTAAAAGGGCGGGTGCAGATTTTGTCGATTGATGAGGACAGGGAATTCGAGGGCGAGGAGCAGCTTCCCCCCACGGGGGAGAGAAAGCCCGTCGTGAGGATCGAAAACATAGTGGCCACGGTCATCCTTGAGAGCACTCTTGACCTGAACCTAATCGAGGCTAGGATCCCCGACGTTGACTATAACCCTGACCAGTTCCCAGGTCTCGTCTACAGGCTCCAGAGCCCGAGGATAACGGCCCTAGTCTTCAAGTCAGGGAAGATGGTAGTGACTGGGGCCAAGAGCGTCAAGCAGCTCGTGTGGGCCGTCAAGACCATCCTTAAGAAGTTCATAACGAAGGGCATAGTGATTCAGGGGAGGCCCCAGATACAGATCCAGAACATAGTCGCCTCGGCAAACCTGAACGTCCTCGTCGACCTCGAGAAGGCGGCCTTTGTGCTCCCGCACAGCATGTATGAGCCAGAGCAGTTCCCCGGCCTCATATATAGGATGGACAAGCCCCGCGTCGTGCTCCTGATCTTCAGTAGCGGGAAGATGGTTATCACGGGAGCCAAGAGGGAGAACGAGGTCTACGAGGCCGTCGATAACATCTATAAGATATTGGAAGAGAACAAGTGCATCAAGGGGCCAAGCTACTGAATAGGTCCTTCAAGGGAGGGAGCTCAACAACCCCTATTTCCCTGTCCACTATTATTGGTACGGCCTCCTCTAGCACGGCGAGCTCCTTCGTTATCGGCGAAAGGTACGTCTCAGGGCTTGGGGTGACCGATGTGCCGGTCTGATATAGGCTTACCGCGGGCAGGATCACAAGCTCCCCTCCGTCCCTCAGCGGGGCCCGCAGGAGCACCTGCAGCTTCACCTTGGCCCCGGCCAGGTTTATCTCGAGGCTAGGGTGCTCATGCCCTATCACTACCGTGGCCCCTGTCCTTAGGCCCTCTACGAGCTTGTGGCCGTGAGTCAGGATAAGCCCGTTGCCGAGGTCTAGGTAGTCCTCGACGACTTCAACCCCGAAGTCCCTCAGGAGCTGCGTGACGAACGTGTCGTGGTTCCCCCTCACAAGGACCACGTCCTTGATGCCGTTCGAGAGGGCGTGTCTAACAAGCTCAGCTATCTCTACCCTCTCCCCCCTTGTCAGCTTCTCAAAGACGTGCTTAAGGTCACCATCTATAATGAGCCTCTTTAGTCCGGCCCTGCTGGCCTCCTCTATGATCACCCTCGCCCTCCTCAGCTGAAGCCTGGGCAGGTACACGCCCTGAGACGCCATGGAGTCTTCGTAACCTAGATGGACGTCACTAATTATCAGCGATGATGTTGCCTCGTGCACGAGCGCCGGGTTCCTGCCCAGCAGCCTCAGCCCTCTCAGCAGGGTGGACATCGCGTCCTGCGCGCCTTACGACCTTAACAAAGTATTATTTTTTGATTATGAAAGGGCTACTGGGAGGCCTGGGGAAATTAAAGCAGGGCGGCCCTAAGCTCGGGGGCTCAACGAGTGGACGAGGGCCCGCTGCTGACTGTCGTCGTGCCTACATACAACGAGGCCGGCAACGTGAGGCCCCTCTATGATAGGTTGAGGAGGTCGTTGGAGGGCCTTGACTACGAGATACTGTTCATAGACGATGACAGCCCCGACGGGACGGCCAAGGTGGTCGAGTCCCTCGCTGCTGTTGACAGGAGGGTCAGGCTGATCGTGAGGAAGGGGGTTAGGGGCCTGGGCACAGCGATAATCGACGGCATAAAGGCTTCAAGGGGGAAATACGTCGTCGTCATGGACGCTGACCTCCAGCACCCCCCTGAGGTCGTGCCTATAATGGTGAGGACAGCTGAGGAGAGCGGGGCCGACATAGTTGTGGCGAGCCGGTACGTAAAGGGGGGAGGCGTTGAGGGCTGGAGCCCGATAAGGAGGCTGATAAGCTGGGGGGCAACGCTGATAGCGAGGCTGCTGGTCCCCGAGTCCAGGAGGACGTCCGATCCCATGTCCGGGTTTTTCCTGGTCAAGAGGTCGTCAGTCTCTGTGCAAGGGGCCAACCCGACGGGCTACAAGGCGCTTCTCGAGATATTATATAGGAACCCTACGGCGAAGGTCGTTGACGTGCCCTACACCTTCTCCCGTAGGCTAAGCGGCGAGAGCAAGCTCGGGGTCAGGACCATCGTGGACTACCTCCTGCACGTGATAAAGATATCGAGGCCGGTGAAGTTCGCCGTCGTCGGGGCCATAGGGACCGGCGTCAATGAGGGGGTCGCGGCCGCCCTCCTCCTTGTAACTAATTACACGCTTTCATACGTCGGCGGCATAGAGGTCAGCATACTGAGCAACTTCGTCCTGAACGACCTGTGGACCTTCAGGGACAGGAGGCCGGGCAGGTGGTACTGGAGGCTCCTGAGGTATCACCTCATGGTAGCGCCCGCAGGGCTCACGATATTCTTCGTCGCCGAGCTCGTCACGAGGCTGACGCACGTTAACCCTCTACTTGGCCTCTTCGTGGGCATATTGGCTGGTTTCGTAGTGAACTACACCCTCTCATCAAGGAAGGTCTGGACCCTCTCGCCCTATTATCAGAAGGGGAGGTGAACCAGCATCGAGAGGGGTATGATATACGCAAGGTATACGGCCACGTTGACGAGGGTGACTATGGCGCCGGCCCTCATGAACCTCCAATAGCTTACAGTGACGTTGTACCTCGACTCTATCGACTCCAATATGATTACGTTGGAGGCGGCGCCAAGTATTGTCAGGTTTCCGGCTATCGTAGTGGCCATGGCCAGGGTGACCCACGCGACGGGGTCAGAAGCGGTGAACCCCAGGCCGTGCATGTAGGGTATGAAGAGGTCGGTGAAGGGGACGTTGCTTAGCAGCTGGCTGTAAATAAGCGAGGCCAACGAGATCCTAAGCGTCGAGCTCAACAGGCCACCTGCCCTGGGGAGCACGGCCTGGAATAGCGGGGTCATGACGCCAGAGTTCCAGACGCCCCCCATGGCTATGAACATCACTATGAAGAACAGTACCGTGCTCCAGCTGACCCTCCTGATCACCTCCCTTGGGTTGCTGGAGGCGACGTAGGTCGCTGCCGCCACGGTGAAGGGCAGGACGCCTATCTCCGAGACAAGCGGCCTCCCCTTGAGCTCAAGGTAGTCGTTGACTGCGAGGAGGACGAGGACGACGAGCAGGGATATCCCAGAAATGTAGGCGTCCCTTCTGTTCCTAATGGTCTCCTCAGGGATCCTGTGGGGGGCCCTTATGGGGGTCGGCTTCACCCTGTAGAGCTTTTCGAGCAGGTAGGCCGTGAGGAGGAGGTTGACGATCGTCGGGGGGCCCAGGAAAAGCAGGAACGTAGTTAGGGGGGCCTTGACGCCTGACTGAACGGCTATCAACATGTTCTGCGGGTTGCCGATAGGCGTCATAGTGGACCCCACGGTGACCGCAAAGGCCAGCGCTAACACGGCCAGCTCAGGGTCAAGCCCCGCAGCCCTAGCCAAGGGTATGATTACCGTTGAACCCATCACGGCGACGGCGTCGTTCACGGCGACCGCTGAGAGGAGGCCGAAGAGCAGGACTATTGTGTAGAGCATGGACCTCGAGTCCTTTGCCCTAAAGGTGAAGAACGTGAAGACGTACTCCAGCAGGCCCGACTCCTCCGCCATCGCGCCGAGCGAGAACATACCAGTGAGGAAAAGTATCACGTTCCAGTCGACGTAGGCCTCTACCTCGTTAGGGTTCACGAGGTTAAACGCTATGGTCACGAACGCGGCGAAGGCCATGATCGTCCAGATGGGGGTGTTCTTAAACTTGGCCCTCAGGATGAGCCCAACCAATATTATGAGGATCACGACTACGCCCAAGGCCTCGTTAAGGTGTAGCAAGTCACCGCACCTCTAGCAGGTCGGCCTGAATGCACTCGACTCTCGTGCCTAGGGCCTCGGAAAGGCTAGGGGACGTCCCCTCGCCCGTGACTAGCTCCTTAACGTAGACCCTCTCGCTGACGGTGACCAGGCACTCTGCGACCCTGTCGCTCACTTGGCTGCAGACGACCCCCTTCAGCTCCCCAACCGCCTCATGCGTCCCGACCCTCTGCTTGACCTGCCTGCCGGAGAGAGAGCTTGCGGCCAGGGAGAGGGCGGCCGGTGAAAGGGGGTCCTCGGCGAGTATGACGCACCTGTAGGTCCTTACCCTCCTGGAGAGCTCCTCATCAGTGGGGGGCTCGGCCTCAAGGGACCTCACCTCGAAGGTGGACCCGTTGGCGTCAAGAGTCTCGCCAGGCCTGACGGCATCCCTCACCTTCGGCCTGCTCACCTCGACCACTATGGGTACCCCGGTCCCCAACACCCTTACGCCTAGCTCATCCCTCACGAGGCCATGTACCGCGGCTGAGGCGCCCCCTGTCCTTTCAAGGACAGCCCCGAGGAGGGGGTGGGGCTCATAGGGCCTGATCGGGGCCCACCTGTTACGCCTTGTGTAGATGACCCCAATACCAAGCCTCCTCACTGATACCTCGACCTCGCCTGAGGGGAATTCAACGATAGCCATGGCGTCAGGCTTGACGAAGTCAGGCCTCAGGCCGTACCTGGCCTGGACCAGCTTGCCTATCTCCCTCTTTAGCTCTGACTTGAGCGACTCAGCATACTTAAGGGAGTACCTCGACTTCAGCTCCTCCTCCCTTAGGACGTACTCCCTTGAAACCCTGACCCCTACGAGGAAGCTCCTGACGTTATATTCGGCCAGGGCCCTGTAGACCTTCGCTGCAGCCTCGTCAAGGAACTTGTCGAGCAGGCCACCGCAGATGTGGCAGGCCTTAGGCTCAAGCCTCTGGCCGAACGTCTCCTCATAGAGCCTTGACGCGAGGGGGCCGACGTTCGGCGCTATTGCCTTGAACCTCTCCACGGCCTCCCTGTCGCCCTCCCTTATTCTCGCGTGAAGCCTCAGCACGACTGCTAGCTTAAGGGCCCTCCCCCTCTCATCGTTGCCGAGCCCCCTTCCAAGCATAGCGAACAGCCTGCCTAGGCACCTGTCACATAGGGGGACGTCACTGAGCACCTTCTCAGCAAGCTCTACGGGGTCCTCCAAGGCCCTCCTAGCCAGGCGAAGACGACCATAATTTTAAGCGAAGATAGCGAAGGGCGACCCCTAGCGCCTCGCCCCTCACGGCTCCGCATAGCCATTTACAACTTGGAACGGCGGGCAGGACTTATCGCCTCAACACCCTTGAGGGCGCGATATCATTCCGGGTCCCTGGCGCTAACTTCTTGAGGAGGCGATCAAGCTCGCGCCTTGGTTGGCCAGCGGCCGCTGGAATCTGGGGAGACGCTAGGTCATGTGCGGTTATTCCCTCAGCTCGAAGCTGTAACACCCTCTCACGGCCTCCCGGTGTAAATTTGATAGTATCCCCATATCCCTCGGCCCTGGCGCCCTTCCCTCCACATCGCGGAGAGACATTAACACCGAGGCGGGTAAGGACTGGTTGACCATGGCCTCAAGGTCCCGCTCGTGATCGAGGAGGTACTGCAACCTTTGACAGGTCACCGCCCTCAGAAAGTCGTTAATCCTCACCTCTCAGGCTGCCCATCGTCCATCATCGGGCATGATGTCTAGGGGGCCTAGGGCTAATTTGCCTTATTTATGAAGTCCATTTATGTATTTACTAAAATCTTTCCCCAGCCGTTATTGAGCCGGGAGAGCTCGTGGAGGGGGTGCTGATACTCGCCACCTCTGACATACACTCACCCGAGTACCTAGCCCAGTACGTCAAGTCCCTCTCTAACGTCAAGGGCAGTCCCTGCCTCTTCCTCTTCGCCGGCGACATCGTTGACAGGGGCCAGGTCGATGCAGCAAGGCCTGTCTTTGAGGCTGCTCAGAGGCTCGGCGGAAGGCTCGTCGCCACGTTCGGCAACGACGAGTACCAAGAGGTGTGGGACAGGATGAGGGCCCAGTACCCTCAGGTCGACTGGGTGGTTGACGACCTGAAGGTCTACGACTGCGGCGACAGCTCGATAGCCGTCGTTGGGACCCCGGGCTCCCTCGACTCACCGACTAAGTGGCAGAGGGCCCACGTGCCCGGCATAGAGAGGGTCTATGAGGAGAGGGTCAGGAGGGTCAGGGAGCTCCTGATAAAGGCCAAGTCAGAGGCGGACGTGGTAATTCTACTGTCGCACTACGGCCTCGCGAGGGCTAACCTCAGGGGCGAGGACCCCAAGGCCTACCCCTTCCTCTACAGCTCCAAGATGGAGAAGGTGGTCAGGGAGGTGAAGCCGACGGCCGCCGTGCACGGCCACGCCCACAACGGGCAGCCCTTTTCGTCGGTTGATGGGGTCCCGGTCTACAACGTCGCGTTCCCGCTCAACAAGGCCCCGGTTCAGGTTAAGTGGGCGAGGGCCCAGCTGGGGCTAGAGGCCTTCCTCAGGTAGTCCCAGTTAATTAGCTTCCGGCAGGGTGTAACTCCCAGGGGCTATGAGGGGGCCTGCGACGAGGCGACCGGCGCGGGATGAGCGGGAAAAGCCGAACGAGCCCCCGTGCATGATAAGAGTAATAGGGGGATACTCCGCCATACAGTCCATATTGAGTGACGTTAAGGAGGAGATATACAAGTACAACGCGATAGCCTCAAGGAGGGGCTACTACCTTAAGCCCGTCCACAAGGTCTACAAGGTGGTCAACGGTGTTAGGAGGGTCTACGAGTACTATGGAAGGTACTGGTGGAGGAGGGGGGAGGGCAAGCTGATATACGCAGGGACGTCGAGGCCGCGTGGCCTCCCTGAGCCCCCGCTCAACCCCTTGGAGGGGCTGTCAGTGATAAGGGAGGGCGAAGACGTCATAATCAGGTGCGACGTCTACGAGAGGTTCAAGTGGGCCTTCGAGGGTCTGAGGACCGAGAGGGCGTGAGCCTTGGCGAGGAAGTCGATGAGCGCCTTGGACCTGCTCGCCTGGGTGAGCACGAGCGGCGCCGCCCTGGTGGGGCAGAGGGTCGACAACGTTTACCAGGAGGGCCAGGCTGTGGCCCTCAGGGTCAGGGGGAGGTACGGCGAGTTCCTTGTGATAGAGCCCTCAGTGAGGATCCACATGAGCTCGCGCTACCGGCCCTCGGGCCCCCCTGAGGGCGGGATAGGGAGGGCCCTGAGGGATCTTGTGAGGGACTCAAGGATCTCAGGGGTAAGGCAGGTCGGCTTTGACAGGCTCGTCGAGATTTCCTTTGACAACGGCTACAGGCTGGTGGCCGAGCTGCTGCCTCGTGGTGTCCTGGCGCTTGTCTCGCCGGACGGCAAACTGGTCTCGTCAACCGCCTACCTCACAGTGAAGGACAGGACCCTGAGGAGGGGCCAACCGTACTCATACCCCCCGCTGAGGCTCGAGGACCCATTCCTGCTCCCGTCCAGCAGGCTGCTCGAGGCCGTAAGGGCCTCTAGGGCGCAGGACCTGGTCAGGGCCCTCGTGCTAACTCTCGGCATACCCGGTGAGGCGGCCGAGGAGGCCATAAGGAGGTCCGGCGTCGAGGCCGGGCTCAGGCCGACAGACCTTGACGAGCCAAGGGCGGACAGGCTGTCGGAGGCCCTGAGATCCATAAGGGAGGAGTCCTTGGCTGGACGCGGCTTCCTGGTTAAGGGAGACGCCGGGCCCGTGGAGGCAGACCCCTTCAGGCCTACCGCCCCAGGGCTTAACGTTATCGAGTTCGGGGCCTTTGACGAGGCCCTCGACGAGCTCTTCGCCTCGAGGCCGCAGGCCCAGGCCGAGCAGGCCGTGGAGGCCGAGAGGCAGAGGCTCCTCGCCAGCCTGGAGAGGGCCAGGAAGGAGGCCGAGGAGTACGCGACCATGGCCTCAGACCTCGAGGCCGCCGCCAACGCCCTGGCCGCGCACTACCACGAGGTCGAGGAGGCCATCAGGTGCCTGAGGGCCGGGTGCGAGGGCGTCCCCCCGATAGTCAAGGGGTTCGACAGGAGGAGCGGCGACGTGGTCCTCCTGCTCGACGGCCGTGAGGTCAAGCTGAAGGTCTACGAGGAGGTCGAGGAGGCCGTCAAGAGGCTCTACAGGGAGGCAGGCGAGCTCAGGGCCAAGTCGAGGAGGGCCTCGTCAGCGGAGGCTGAGGTTAAGGAGAGGCTGGCCAGGCTCGAGGAGGAGGCCAGGGTCAGGAGGCTCGCCGATGCCGTGAGGAGGAGGAAGAGGTCCTGGTACGAGAGGTACCACTGGCTCGTCACCTCGTCAGGCCTGCTGGCGATAGGGGGGAGGGACGCAGACCAGAACGAGAGCATAGTCAGGAGGTTCCTGGGGGACTCGGACCTGTTCCTACACGCTGACATCCACGGGGCCCCCGCCGTTGTCCTCTTCACAGGCGGCCAGGTCCCCCAGGAGGCCGACATAGCTGAGGCGGCCGTGATCACGGCGGCGTACAGCAGGGCCTGGAAGGAGGAAATGGGGTCCGTTAGCGTGTACTGGGCCCTCGGCTCCCAGGTATCTAAGTCGCCGCCGGCCGGGGAGTACCTGACGAAGGGCGCCTTCATGGTTTACGGGAAAAAGAACTACCTCCCCCCGCTGAGGGTCGAGCTCTACATAGGGGTCGCCCTGGACGAGGACGGCCTGCCGGTCGTTGTGGTCGGGCCGGAGGGCGTGGTCTCGGCCCAGTCGCTCGCCTACGTGAGGGTGGTCCCAGGCGACGAGAGGGTCGACGAGCTGGCCTCCCACGTGCTTGAGCTGATAGCGTCCAGATCCCCGGACCCCGACCTGGTGAGGGCGCTCGGGCCCTCCGAGGTGGCCTTCAGGCTGCCTGGCAGGGGGAGGGTGACAGGCGCCTGGAAGGGCGGCGCAGGCGGGCTGAGGAGGCCGAGGACGGGGCCCTCGGGCGCTTAACACTTAATAAGCCAGTTGATAAGGGTGTCCCGGAGAAAGTGTATGTCAGTCGCGGTGATAAAGAAGGTAGACATGCTTGACACAGTTCAGCCCCCAGTTTGCACGAGCTGCGGGCGCATAATTCACCCTAAGGAGAGGGCGGTCGCCTTCTACTGTCCCAACTGCGGGAAGGCCCTGATATGGAGGTGCAGCAGGTGCAGGAAGCAGGGGACGCCCTACAGGTGCCCCAACTGCGGCTTCGTAGGCCCGTGAGGTGAAGTCCTTGGCGCGTGTCGCTGTCCTCATGACCGTGATCCCTTCCTCAGTCGACGTAAACCTGGCCGACCTGGTCAAGGAGATAGAGAGGAGCCTCCCCTCCGACTTCAAGCTCCTCAGCTCGGCCGAGGAGCCCCTGGCCTTCGGAATAAAGGCGCTGAAGCTCGTGGTCTCCATGCCGGAGGACTACGAGGGCGGGACGGACGCGCTCGAGGAGGCCGTCAGGTCAGTACCCGGCGTCGAGGACGTGCAGGTTGACGCCGTCACGAGGTTAAGCGCGTGACCTCCCTCTGGCCCCTCTGGGCCAGCTTCTCCTCGGCGTTCATACTTAACCTGATCCCCTTCGGCGCGCCCCCCTACGTAATCATCGTGGCCTACGAGGCTAGGTACGGGGGCCTCGGCCTCTGGCCGCCAGTCCTGGCAGCCGCCATGGGGGCAGCGACGGCGAAGATGATGATGTATTACCTTGGCGTGGGCCTGAGGAAGCCGCTCATGAGGAACAGGAACGTGAGGCTGTTGGCCAGGTACTCAGCCGCCAGGTGGGTCTACGTGCTGGCCTTCATAGCCGCCGTCGTCCCAGTGGTCCCCCTTGACGACTTCGTCTACATAGCCGGGGGCGCGTCAGGCCTCAGGGCAAAGCTGATGGCCGCCGCCGCGGTGGCTGGGAAGTTCGTCAAGACCGTCGCCGAGGTGCTGGCGGTCACGTACCTCTCGGACTTCGTGTCGGGGCTCCTGCACGTGCCCGTCATCTACGTCCTGGCCTTCTTCGTGGTCGGCGGGACCGTGGCAGGCGTGCTCACGTTCGTCGTCGACTGGGAGGCCTGGGCGAGGAGGCTTGGCATCAAGCTCTAATAGGCCTTGACTCCCTTATCGTTATGGCCCCGCAGCCAACGCCCGGCGGCGCTGGGCCGACAGGGAGTCGTCGCTCCCGGGGTGAGGCCCGGTCTCTGGCTGCGGGGACACCGCATCACCTAGCAGCCACGGCCTTCGTCAGGCCTAAGCTTTTTGCGGCCTTCAAGCGGGGCCGCATCTACAGGCTACCGTCGCGTATTACCGACCAGCCATTGACGAAATAGCTACCAGCAAGCGTTATATACCCTGGATAGGAAACCATAGAAGACTGGCCCCGAAAGGGGCCGGACGCTTAGCGAATGGGGACCTAAGCAAACCCTGAGGCCGTTACCTCAGGGATGCTTAGGTCTGACGGGGGCCCGTGGGCCACGTAACGGTGGCGCCCTCCCCGCCTCAGCCGCGCCTTGCGGCTGAACTCCGGTTGATCCTGCCGGACCCGACTGCTATCGGGGTGAGGCTAAGCCATGGGAGTCGCGCGCCCCGCCGCCGCGGGGCGCGGCGCACGGCTGAGTAACACGTGGCTAACCTGCCCTCGGGACGGGGATAACCCCGGGAAACTGGGGCTAATCCCCGATAGGCGAGGG
>JBMFHE010000007.1:0-21914 GCA_049977005.1 Acidilobus sp.
GCGTTGGTGACCCTCCTGGGCATCCCTGGGTGCACTACCTCCTTGTCAAGCACGATGCCCTTCACGAGCATCGAGTCGACGAGCCCTCCGCCCTTCTTCTTCTCAATCTTAATGTTGTCGAGGTCTACGTTGTATCCGCCCTCAGGCTTCGGCTCGGCGACTATCTTGATGGCATTGACGGCGAGCTCAACGAGCTTGTCCCTCTCAGGTCCCTGGCCAGAGTACTTGCTTCCTATGGTGGTGTGTGCTATCCTCTTTAGGTTCTCATCGCTCTTGACATCCACTGGTACAGCTATCTTGTCAAGTATCTCAAGGGCCTTGTTCATGGCCTTAGTGTAGCCCTCTATAATTATCGTGGGGTGTATGTTCTGCTCAAGCAGCACCTCTGCCTTATCGAGCAGGGCGCCGGCCAGCACCACAACGCTGGTGGTTCCGTCGCCGACCTCAGCGTCCTGGGCCTTGGCTATCTCAACCATGAGCTTCGCGGCCGGGTGCTGGACCTCCATCTCCTTAACTATCGTGGCTCCGTCGTTGGTTACGGTGACGTCACCGAAGGAGTCTATGAGCATCTTGTCGAGACCGCGAGGCCCGAGGCTCGTCTTCAGCATCTCCGCAAGGACCTTGGCGGCTAGTATGTTGTTCCTGAGCGCCTCCCTACCGTAGGACCTCTGCGTGCCCTCCTTCAATATCAGCACGGGTATCCCGGATGCCATCACTTATCACCCTTCCTTGAGCTGACTCCATAGGTGTCACCGTGGGACTGCCTCTATAAAAGCTTTTCTAAGCTATGGCCGGTGCTAAGCCCTTCGTCTGGGCGTCCTCCTCTCGCTGACGGACCTTATGAATTCCTCGTTCGCCTCAAATGTCCTCCTCCTTACGGACGTCACCTGCTGCGCGCCGCAGACCAGGCCCCTGCCCTCGAGGAGCGCGCGGCAGAAGGGGCAGACGGCAACTAGCCTGCCGTTGAGCCTACAGGTAGTGGTGGCCAGCCTCCTCTGGCATACGTCGCATACCTCCCAGGACAGCGTTGAGCGCAAGGCCTATCCCGTAGAATAGTATTGATGGGGCTTAAATTGGGGAGCGCCTGGGCTTCTCCTCCTTGATGGCGTAGATGCCCACGATCCGCCTCGGCCCTCCGCCGGGGCACTGGCCCTCGACGAGGCCTACATAGTCCCCCTCCCTGTAATCCCTCGTCGACGTATTGCCGTCGCACTCCTCCACGGTCACTATGCGTGGCCTCTTCCGCGCCTCCTGAAGCCTCCTAATGTCGTTCATCTGCTTGATGGTCATGGCAGTCGTCGCGATTATCATCAACAGGAGGAAGATGAAGAGGTAGAGTTGAAGCTCGTTCATCACTGTCCAACCCCCACGGTGTTCCCTACCCCTATGACTATAACCGTGTCCCCCTCCTTGCTCTCCGCCCTGATTATCTCCTTGACCCTCTCAACGGCCTTGTCGACGCCCTTGTAGATGTACTGGTTCATTGCCAGTATCGCCTCGTCCATGCCCATCTTTACGATGACGGCCCTTAGGGGTATGTTGTACTCAGCCGCGACCCTCTCAAACCTTATCTTCTCAGGGCCGGGGTCGCCTATGGCCGCGCCTACCCCCTCAGCGACCTCACCTGTCTCCTCTCCTTCGAACTTGAGGGCGGCGTCAACTGTTATCATGAGTGAGACCCTCTTGCCCTTGGCAATGGCCTCCCTTATTACCTTCTCAGCCGCCTCGCCGGGCCTGCCAACAGTAGACCCTGGCCCCTTCGCCTTTATTATTATCAGGTCCCTGCCCTCGAACTTGGTCTCGGTCGCAACGGTGTCCTCCGTGACCTCCCTCCACTGGGCGCCGTAGCCTGCAAGCCTTAGCGCGACCAGCGGGCCCGCGCCGTCGCCGACCGGCACCTTGTAGAGGAAATCGTCAAGGGCCCTCCGGTACATCTGGGCTATCTGCAGTATCTGGGGCATGAACACCTCGAGCTGAAGGATGAGGTACCAGTTCTTGGTCTTCTCTGCAAAGAGTAAGAGGTGCCTGACGTACTTATAGATGAAGTTGAGGGCTGACGCTATTTCGGCGGCGGTTGAAGCTATGCTCCTCGTCACCTCGTCGCTATCAGCCATCGCCTGGTTAAAGACGTCCTTGAACCTCGCCTCCCTTATGTTGATAAGGTGCCTCAGCCTGTTGATTATGTCCGTTGGCTCAAGCTGGACAGGCTCTATGAGAAAGAAGTCGAGCAGCCTTGATAGGAGGGACGAGGCGTCCTTTGCCTTGTTCCTGTTCATGTAGTCCAGGGTCTCCTTCCTCGCCTCCTCAGCCAAGCCGCCGAGGATGCTGAGCTTGTTCCTTATGTCAACCCTGTACCAGTATACCTGTATCCAGTTGCCGAGGCCTGTGAGCCAAAGGAAGAGCAGCGCTACCCACAGAATGTTAATTATTACCGTCAGCCAGGTGGCAAGCCCAGCGCCTGACGCCATTTTCGCCGCTCTCCGGTCAGCTTCTTCATCGCAGGCTTTTAAGTTGTAGTTCACAAGCGTGCTAGTTCAACCGGGCCTCGTCGTTATGATCACGCCCTCACGGGTCACGTAAAACGTGTGCTCGAACTGGGCCACGGGGGCCCCAGAGGCCTCTATGAGGACAGGGTACCTTACGAGCGCCCTCGCCCTGGTCAGCTCCTCGAGCGCGCTCACGATCTCGCTCTCCTTCCACTCGGGGTATAGCCACCTAACGGCGAAGGGGAGCGTGCTGAACTTCTCCAGGACGAACCTCAGCACTGACCTTGCTAGCTCAGAGGCCGTCCTCGGCTCGCGGCCTGTTGCAGAATATATGTAGGCCTGGGGACCGTCAACTACGAACCCCTTCCCTGTGGTGCTAAAGGGCTCAATTGCGACGAGGAGTGGAGGCCTCAGCCTCCTGTAAAACGTGGTCCTGTCAGCGTAGTTCGGTATGGACTCCCCGGCGTGAAGGACGTACCTTGTCATGGTGTGGCCGGTCAGGTTCTTGATGGGCCGGAAGCCCATCGATGATATGGTCCTCTCTATTGTCCTACCTATGTCGAACACCCTGACGTTGGGCCCTATTACGTGGGCTGCGGCCTCAAGGGCCTCCTGGGCCGACCTTGACAGCCTCTCAAGCTCGCCTCCGCCAACTACAACGCTCACCGCGGTGTCGGCGAGGTATCCGTCAACCGATGCCCCCACGTCAACCTTCACTATGGCCTTATCGGGTACCCTCACGTCGTCGGATACGCCAGGGGTGTAGTGGGCCGCGACCTCATTAATGGAGAAGTTACAGGGGAACGCTGGCTGTGCGCCCCTCCTTCGGATCAGGGACTCTACCTCCTCGCATACCTCCCTGGCGCTCGCCCCTGGCTTGACGAGCGCGGCGCCGTAGTCTCGGGCCTCAGCCGCTATGCGGCCGGCGGCGAGGATCTTCTCCAGCTCTTCAGTCGAAGCCAACTAACCCCCCAGCTCTTCATGCAGGACGAGGTAAAAACCGCACACACATAGGAGGGTACTCCTTACACATCTAGGTGGTACCGATTTTAACGTAGGCCGCAGGCAGGGCGCGGGGGACCCTGATGGGCTACCTGGTATATTACGGTCACTCGGCCTTTGAGGTGGGGGTCAACGGAAAGAAGATATTAATAGACCCCTGGCTGACGAACCCCCTCTCGCCTGTCAGGCCTGAGTCAGTCAAGGACGTTGACTACATATTGGTGACCCATGACCACGATGATCACCTGGGCGACACCCTGGAGCTCATGAAGGCTAACCCGCGCGCCAAGTTTGTGGCGACCTTCGAGCTCGCCAACTGGGTCGGCGAGCAGCTCGGTGACGCCAGCAGGGTCATAGGCGGCAACATGGGAGGCCCCATAGTTCTCGAGGGAGGCCTCAAGGTGTCCCTCGTCCCTGCCAACCACACGAGCTCCCGCGGGGCCCCCACGGGCGTCGTTATAATCTCAGGGGAGGGGACCATCTATCACGCTGGCGACACAGGGATAACGGCAGAGATGGCGCTGATAGGCGAGATTTACAGGCCGGACATAGCCCTGCTGCCCATCGGGGGCCACTTTACGATGGATCACAACGAGGCGGCCAAGGCTGTGGAGCTGTTGAAGCCCCGCGTCGCTATACCGATGCACTACGGGACCTTCCCGGTCCTTTACGGGGACCCGCAGGAGTTCAAGAGGATAGTGACATCCCGCGGGCTCCCAACTAACGTGGTGATCCTCAAGCCAGGCGAGAGGTTCGAGTTCAAGTTTTAAGCTTCTGCCATTTCTTTTAGGAGGGCAAGGAATTGGTTAGGGTCGCCGTTATAGACGACGAGCTTTGCAAGCCGAAGCGATGCAGCTACCAGTGCATCTCGGTGTGCCCCGTCAACAAGAGCAGGAAGGGCGTCGCCATCGAGGCCGACACCAAGGCGAGGGCCAAGCCCGTCATACACGAGGACGTTTGCATAGGCTGTGGCATATGCGTTAAGGCGTGCCCCTTCGACGCCATATCGATCGTTAACCTGCCGGAGGAGCTCAATGAGGAGGCCGTGCACAGGTATGGCGTGAACGGGTTCAAGCTGTTCAGGCTGCCCATACCGAAGGAGGGCGAGGTCGTTGGAGTAATTGGCAAGAACGGCGCCGGGAAGACGACGTCAATAAGGATCCTGTCAGGCGAGCTCAGGCCAAACCTTGGAAACCCGGAGAGGCCTGCCGAGCCAGACGAGGTCCTGAGGCACTTCAGGGGGAGCGAGCTTCAGACGTACTTCCAGAGGCTCTATGACGGCAAGCTCAGGGTCGCTCACAAGGTGCAGTACATAGACCTGGTGCCGAGGTACCTGAAGGGCACCGTCGGAGAGCTCCTTAGGAAGGCTGACGAGAAGGGGGTCTCAAGGGATCTCGCCCAGGAGGTCGGCCTGGACAGAGTTTGGGACAGGGACGTTAAGAACCTGAGCGGCGGCGAGCTCCAGAAGCTCGTCATTGTTGCGACCCTCAGCAAGGAAGCCTCAGTGTACATATTTGACGAGCCCAGCAGCTACCTTGACGTCAGGGAGAGGGTCAGGATAGCCAGGCTTATCAGGTCCAACGTCAGGCCGTCGAACTACTTCCTCGTCGTCGAGCATGACCTCGCGATGCTTGACTACCTGAGCGATCACGTGCACGTGATCTACGGCGAGCCCGGGGTCTATGGAATAGTCTCGCAGCCATACGGCGTAAGGGTTGGGATCAACGCCTTCCTTGACGGCTACCTCCCAAGCGAGAACGTGAGGATCAGGACGACCCAGATCTCGTTCTCGAAGTCGCTGATGGGCCAGCAGCAGGAGGCCGAGTTCAAGTACCTTGAGTGGACTAAGGCCAGG
The DNA here is from genome assembly GCA_049977005.1 of Acidilobus sp. Lineage (GTDB taxonomy): Archaea > Thermoproteota > Thermoprotei_A > Sulfolobales > Acidilobaceae > Acidilobus. The sequence continues at coordinate 5,344 of JBMFHE010000007.1, forward strand.
ATAAGGCTCGGTGACTTTCAGCTTGACGTGGAGCCGGGCTACATAAACGACGGTGAGGTAGTCACGATCGTTGGGCCCAACGCGATCGGCAAGACCACGTTCATAAGGTTCATAGCTGGTGAGGTAAAGGCCGAGGAGGGGACGTCCTTCACCTTCAGGGAGCTCAAGGTCAGCTATAAGCCTCAGTACATAGGGCCTGACTTCTTCCCTGAGGGCGCCACAGTAGCCGACGTACTTAGGGCCTCTAACCCTGAGGCCGTGACCCCAGGGACCTGGCTCTACCTCGAGCTGACGGAGAAGCTTGGGCTCGTGAAGCTCATGGACAGGGTCGCGAGGGACCTGAGCGGCGGCGAGCTCCAGAAGCTGGCCATAGCCTCAGCCCTCAGCAGGGAGGCCGACCTGTACCTCCTTGACGAGCCCTCGGCGCACCTCGATATTGAGGAGAGGCTTGCCGTGGCTAAGATCATAAGGAGGCTGACGGAGAACAGGAAGGCGGCCGCCTTCGTCGCAGAGCACGACGTTATGATGATAGCCATGATAAGTGACAGGGCTATGGTCTTTACCGGTGAGCCCGGAGTTCACGGCGTTGCGAAGACCCCAAGGAAGGTGAGGGAGTCCATGAATGACCTCCTAAGCCAGTTGGGCATCACCATGAGGCAGGAGAAGGAGTCGGGGAGGCCAAGGATCAACAAGGAGGGCTCTTACCTGGACAGGCTGCAGAAGGCGAAGGGGGTCTACTTCGAGGTCTCGGCCTGAGCTGGCTCCCCCAGGGCCTTGGCCACCTCCTCTGCGACGCCTTTACAGCCAAGTGAAGCGCACGCCCTGCTTAGAAGCCTCAGCAGGATCGAGGCCTCGGCCTGATGGGATCTAGAGACTATCTTCCTGATAGCTATCCCTGCCTCCTCCTCCTGCTCCTTAGACGCGAGGGTCCTCCACAGGGCCCTCGCGTACGCCTCGGCCCACCTCACGACGCTCCTCTGGGGGGCCTCGCCGAGGGGCCTGGCCCCTTTTGACGCCTTGAATATCTCGTAGAGCAGTATTGCGGTCGCGTTGCTCACGTTGAGCGCTGTGTACCTTGAGGAGGTCGGTATCGTGCAGAGCATGTCGCAGAGCGCTAGTTCATCCCTTGTCAGGCCGACGCTCTCCCTGCCCATCACCAGGGCCACGAAGGACCTCCTCGAGGCCTCCGAGGCGGCCTCCTCAGGCGTGACGGGGGTCCTAAGCACGTCCCTCGCAGAGCTCTCGTCTGACGTGCAGATGGTCAGCTCGACCCCCTTAAGGGCGTCCTTTAAGGTGGCGTAGACCCTTGCCTCTGTGAGCCTCTGCCAGGCCCTGGCCGCCCACCTGTACGCCTCGGCGAAGCTGGCCTGAGGGGCGACTATGGCCAGCTCGTCAACCTCGAAGTTCTCCGCGAGCCTGGCTATGTAGCCTAAGTTTACAGGGCCCTCAGGGCCAACTACTACAAGCCTCAGCCTCATCAGGGCTCAGCCCGTCCCTTGGTCAGAACTCTATGTTTGCGTGCCTGTTCCTCATCTCTTCCTCGCTAACGTTTAGCCTCAGCATTAGGTAGTATATCAGACCGTCGAGCAGGAGCATGGCAGTGTCCTCGAACAGGGTTCCAAGCGGCGCCAGAGGCTCGTGGAGGCCGAGTATCTGCCTGGCGAAGTAGTCGTCCATCTTGCTTATCTTGGACCTGCCCGGCACCCTGACCACGAGGTCGGCAACCTGCCCGAGGGGGCTCTCGGGGTAGGTGGTTATGGCTATCACGTATGCCCCCACCCTCTTGGCAGCGTCAGCGGCCTCAACGATAAGGCCTGTCCTTCCGGACCCTGAGATCGCTATGGCAACGTCGCCCTTTGAGATGCTGGGGACTATGGTCTCGCCAAGCACGTACGAGTTAAAGCCGAGGTGGAGGAGCCTCATGGCGAAGGCCTTGCCTACGAGCCCGCTGCGGCCAGCGCCCATCACCAGGACCTTCCCCTTTCTCTTGTAGAGGTCAACTAGCACATCGGCCATCTTCTCAATCTCGGCCAGGTTTATCGCTTCCGACGCCTTGAGGGCAAAGTTGGCAATCTCGCGCATGGCCTTAATCGCGGGGTGCTCGGCCTCCAAGCCTAAGGCTCCACAGCACTTGGTTCCTTCCGCACTTAAAGCTTACTAGGGGATAGGGGTAAAGATTTATCCCAATCGCCGGAGGACTAACTAAGCGCCCCGCCGGTCTCACGTTGTCCGAGACCCCGAGGGGGGATGAAGATGAAGGACAAACGGTCAGGCGGGGCACATCTAAATTCTCTCCGGCCCTCTAACTCTGGGCAAGAGGGTTGGGGAAGGGGGAGAGACCGGAGCCGCCTCACGGCTTAATTGAGATCGAGGGCCTAGCGATGAACGGTCTTCTTGAGTCGTTCAGCGTGGAGGACTGCGAAAGGCCTAAGGGTTACAAGTTCATAGTTGCGAGGGCCAAGGACGGGCGAACGTTAAGGACCGGCTGCATGACGGAGGAGGAGGCCAGGAGGCAGTCGATGGTGCTTAACCTGTATATTAGGCAGTGGAGCAGCCTCATAGTTAAGGAAGGGCCTGTGATGAAAGGTATTACCGCTGAGAAGTGACGAGACTTGTCCCCCACTGAGGCCCACGTCTGCGAAGGGAACTCCTCAGAGGCCGTGAGGCTAGCCTCACGTGTGATAAAGGGCCTGTCCTCAGGCCTCGAGGCGTTCGTCCTTGACAAGAGGGAGGACGACTACGACCTCCTGCTGAAGGTGCTTAACCTTTCGGGGGTACGCGGGTACCTACTAATTAAGGACATGGGGCCCTACGTGGTGGTTTACGTGGACAGGTCAGCGATCCAGGCCAAGTGCCTTTACGAGGTCTGCTCGGGCCTGCAGGCCCCCCATGAGAGGAGGGTATGCGCGAAGAGGTGCGTCGCGGAGAGGCTCCCCGAGGTCATAAGCAGGGTCTCTCACGACATCTGTGAGGCCGCTAAGTCCCTGGGGCCCTCCTCAGGGGCCTCTGGCACTGGATAAGGACTTCAGGCACTTCTCCAAGGCCGCCGTGGAGCCGTCCTCGCTGTTGAGCTCAGCTACGACCTCGGGGCTTATCACAGCGAAGAGGTCCGGGTTCTTCCCCAGGAGCTCGGCTAGGTAGCGCTTGAGGGCCTCCCTAATTATGGTGCTCTTTGAGACGTGGCAGGCCTGCGAGAGCCTCTCGAGGGCCAGGAACTCCGGCTGAGCTATTTTCGCGCTGACGGTGATTATCTTTGACCTCCTTATCTCAGTCAGCGTGAACTCGACGAGGCCGTCGTATTCCGTTGCCTCGCTGAGGGCCTTCGTTGACATGTCTGAAAGCCATAAGATGAAAGGCCTGGAGATAAATAACTCTAAACTGGCGAAGTCCAAGCTTAAGGGCTTAAAAAGGCGTTTAATCTGCCTCCTTGGCCCAGAGCTCGGCCCATACCTCCTCAAAGAACAAGCGCTTTCGAGCCAGCACGGCGACCTTTGACAGCCCAAGGGAACTTAGGCAGGAGTCTACGTTGAGCCGCGAAATCGACGACCTAACTATGAGGACCCTCCTGCCCAGCAGGCCAGCGGCTACGCAGAGGGCTCTGTGACCTGCCTCCTCAGACCACGCATAGGAAAGCGCCCCCGAGCAGGCCTCGTCGTCCTCGAGCTGGGTCGGGAGGTAAGGGGGGTTAACGATCACGAGGTCCCACTGGCCCCTTAGGCAGTCCCCGGCGTCGCACTGGACTACACCCGCGTCAGGACCCAGGGTCTTCCTCGAGGCCGAGACGGCGAAGGGGGAGATGTCGACGGCCATAAGCAGGGCTGGCCTTAATAAGAACCTGGCGACGGAGCCCAGGACCCCGGTCCCTGAGCCTAGGTCGAGCACGCTCTTGATGCGTAGGTCTAGCTCAGCCAGCTTCTCGATGGCCTCCACGGCCGCCCAGGTGTCGTCGGAAGGCTCGTAGACGCAGGGGTCCTGGTAGTAAAGGACCCGGCCTCCCCTAGTGATCACGCTGGCCCATCGGCCTGCGTGAGCCATGATGACACCTCAAGGAGCTCTTCCGGCGTCAGCTCCCTGACCCTCCTTCTCTCCCACCCCGGCGGGATCATCTTATTGAGGCACCGGCTCGCGACCTTACTCGCGATTTTGTTCCTCTGGGAGAAGAGGCACCGGGTTATCTTCTCAAGCGTCTCGCCGGCCTGGCCCCACGGCCTCCTCCTGGTCATAACGACGAGCGCTGCGTCAACCTTTGGCCTAGGCCTAAACCACTCCGCAGGCATGTACCCTCTGATTGAGACGTTGAAGAAGGCCTGGGCCAGCACGCTGAGCCTCCCGTATTCGTCACTTCCAGGGGCGGCGGCTAGCCTCTCCGCGACCTCCTTCTGACACCCAATTATGACGGCCCTGACGTTGTTGTTCCTCGCTGCGGCGCTCACCAGCCTGCTGGTGAGGTAGAAGGGCGAGTTGGAGAAGACCACATCAGAGGTGGTGTTGAGCACGAAGGACGCTCCGTCGCCAACGACGACTGCTGCGTTCCTCGGGAGCCTGCGGGAGAGCCTCTCAGCGAGGCCTGGGTCTATCTCTACGGCTAGCAGCCTCCTGGCGAGCTTCGCTGCCCCAAGGGTCAGGGCGCCTAGGCCAGGGCCCACCTCGAGCAGGTCGTGGCCCTCAAAATCCTGGAGCGCCTCAAGGAAGAGGCCGACGCCCCGGCTGTCGACAAGGAAGTGCTGTCCTAGCCTCCTCACGCGCCTGGCCGTCACCTCTGACGCCCGGCGGGCCTTATGATGGACAGGTAGTCGAGGAACGGCACGCCTGGGCTCTGGGGCTCAACGAAGAGGTTGTACTTGGACTGGCCGCTCAGCTCCTCGACAACCTTATCGGCCAGCACCTCGATCGGGTCAACCTTCAGGAGCTTCTTCACCTCGTCAAGGCTCTGGAAAGGCTTCCTCTCCCTGGCGTCCAGGAGGGCCTTCAGGGTCTTCTTGCCGACGCCCCTGAGCAGCTCTATTGAGTGCAGCCTGATGTTTATTGGGGCGGCCTTGTTGAAGAACTCCACGAAGTCGCTTTCCCTTGAGGCGATAATGTTCTTCACGGCATCCCTGAGGTTCCTCTTGGCGATCTCTGTCAGGTCCGAGTACCTGAGGGGGGTCCTGGGGGCAGCTATCAGCTTAGGCGGGTGACCGAGGGACTCAGCGGCCTTGGTGAGCTCCTCAGGCTGCTGAACGAGCTGTACCTGGTCCCCAACAGCGATCCTCAGCAGGTCCATGATCCTCTCCTCGACCCTATTGAGGGGGGAGCACACCCTTAGGTCGGCCTCCTCAAGGCAGACAAGGGATACGTCTATCCTCCTGGTCCTTTTACCTGTGGGGTCAAGGGGCTCCTCAAGGGGCATCAGGGTCTCCTTAACAACGGTCACCCTTTCGAGGGGCTCCACCCTCGTCAGGGGGACCCCATCGAGGAGGGTGAACCTCGAGGTCCCAATCGCCTGGGCAACTGTCCTGCTCCTGTGCCACCTGTGCGGATCCAGGTAGTAGCCCCCCTCTATCAGGTCAAGTATTACAGCCTCCCTCTCCACGGCAGTCACGTCGACTGGCTCCCTCTGCTCCCTCCTCGGCGGGCCTCGGCTCATCCCGTGTTCTCTCCCAGATTTTCAAGTCCTCGCAGGCTAAATTTAATAGCGGGCCCTCTCCACCCGACCTATGTAGACCCTCAACTTTAGGGTAAGACAGATAAATTTTGGGTCTCCTAGGCCTTGAGGAGGAACATGGGCAGCGCGCCCCAGCACGAGAGGAAAAGGATGGAGCTCCCCAAGAAGAAGGAGGACCTCGAGAAGATAGTCGAGGAGGTTGAGGAGAGGGAGCACGAGCACTACCATGAGCACTATCACGAGCACGAGCATGAGGAGATAGAGGACGTCATATCCGTCCTCGAGCTCCTCGTGGACTCCCTGAACGCCAACTACAAGAGCCTTGAGTCCACGGTGAAGGTTCACTCAGACGAGATAATCAGGCTCTACAGGGTCCTCGCCAAGGTCGTTGAGGCCTGCGGCGCTCAGAGCGATGAGGAGAGGCAGAGGGCCCTGAAGGAGGCCATCGGCTTCCTGACATCCGTTTAGACCCTCTTGTCTATGACTATGAACTCCCTGCTCCTAACCTTAAGAAGACCGTAGAAGAAGCCTGCCGCCTCGATGATCCAGAAGGCCGGTATCGTGAAGATGTAGATGAGCTTACCCGTCTTGCTGGCGCCGTATGCGTAAACCCCCCAGTACACCACGCCCGTGAGGATACCAACTACTAGGAACAGGGTGGAGTTGACGAAGGGGAAGAGGGCCCAGAGCGCAAGCAGGCCAACCGTCCTTGCGAACGACTTAAACAGCGTGGCGACCCTCATGCTGAAGGGCACCTTTGGGAGGCTCTCAAGGATCCCCGAGTGCCACCTGCTCCTCTGCTTCACTAGGTCCTTTATCGAGTTCGGGCTAAGGATGCTGACCCTGGTCCTGCTCTGCCACGTCATGCCGCCCGCCCTGATGATCTTAGAGGCCAGCATGTAATCCTCGACCTTACTGCGCTCGTTGAACGCGTCAACCTTAAGCAGGAAGTCGCCCTTAACTCCTAGAAGCTCGCCGTGCAGTCCGACCAGGGGGCGCCTCAGGACACCAGTGAAAAGCCTGAAGAAGGATATGTCGTCAAGGAGCCTCGCGTGGTCGATTATGTAGGCGAGGTATGACCTGCCTCTGCGGGGGGTCAGGACGGGGTTAAAGGCAACGTAGCCCCTCTTCTCATAATAGGGTATCTCATAGAGGAACCTGTCGTCGAGGACAAGGTTGTCGTCGTCAAGGAACACGTACCACGCGTCAGGCCTTTTAGTGACATAATTTTCAACAAAGTACCTAAGGGCCCGCCCCTTGCCGACCAGGTCAGGACGAAAAGACTTCGGAACGACCACAAGGTTTATCCACTTGACCTTCTCTAGCTCGCCTTGTAGTGGGGCCCCTTCGTCAATGACGACATATATGGGGACCTCCAGGAACCTGTTGTGGGTTAAGGTGGTAAAGAGCGTGTCCCTGACCCGCTCATTTGCGACCGAAGGTATTACTAGGACGACGTTGTTAGCCCTCGTGGGGGACCTCCTAGACCTGTAGGCTACCAGGGCTATGGCAAGGACGGCTATGTAGATGCTGAGGAGCGTCCAGTCGGCTGTCGCGGCCGCCGTGGCGTATTGATTTGAGGGGACGGTCAGAAGCTCGCCCTTTATGACGCCTCCCAAGAGGGGCTCCGCCAAAACCCTCCCCGGTTCAGCCCTGGCCCCTTTCACCTTAAATAGTGAGCAAGGGGGGCCGCACAGTTACGCGTACTCCCTCCACGTGTACCCGCACTTTGTGCACCTGTAGAACCTAGTCGGCGGCTCGTCCGCCGCCCTAGTTTGCATCATCCAAGCAAGGACCTCGTCATTGCCGCACCTCGGGCACCTGACGCTGCCCTTTAGCACCTGTGCTGTTGGCGGCGGGGCCGTGGCGTCAACCACGACTATCTTCTCCTTAGGGGTGTGGAGGACCTTCTGGGACACTGTCAGGCCCGCGCGGCTCTGGCCCTGGACCTCCTCTCTGTACCCGCAGTTGGGGCACTCAAGGTAGACCTTCCCATTAATGACCTTCGGTCTCATCAACGTGCCACACCTGGGACAGAACTTAGGCCTCTGAGACATGGCTGCGCACCATTAGCCTCTGTAAGCGGCTTAGTCACAAGTTAAATTTTTTCCTAACGAAAAAGGTTACCTGAGGGCCAGGGACGCCCTCCTCAACGCGTTCTCCAGGTCCTTTTGGCTCACCCCCTGCTTTAGCCTTCCCAGGGCTATGTTCTCGTGACCTCCGACGTCCTCGACAACGCCTAGCTTGTAAAGCTCCTCCATCAGCTTCATGGCATCCCCGCGGGACCCCCTAGCGATAAGGATGTTCGACCCGTCGCCCTTGGAGACCAGCAGGACCGTTGTCATCTTGGTTATCCTGTAAATCGCGGACGCGAGGGCGGAAGCGCCGCTCTTGCTCCACCTGCCCCTTGCGTCGACAAACTTCACGAACCCTATCGTCCTGGCCTCCATGGCCAACGTCCTTGCGGCCTCCTTTATCTCCTTGTCGGTCTCAACCGAGACCTGAAGCCCTCTTGACACCACGTCGTCACCCTTTGACACAGGAGAGGGCTCAAACGGGAGCACGCTCGAGGCCCACCTCACGTACCTCCTCCAGAGCTCAGGGTCCTTCGTCTGGTTCATGCTCTTCGAGATGGAGGCAGCGACCTTGACAACCCCCTCCGAGACACCCTTCACCTGCCTACTAAGCCAACCCCCGCTCTCAAGAACTGCCAGGCTGGCCACAAGCTCCTTAAGCCTTGGGGTGAGCCTTACGCCCTGGCTCTCCAGAAATGACCTGACGAGGATAGACGTCGGTGAGACCCCTACGAAGACGAGGGCGTTGTACTTCTCCTCGATGTGGCTTGACTTCTCTAGCGTGGTCTTGTGGTGGTCGAAGTAATAGATTCTGGGCCGGCAGCCGCTGTTGAACAGCGCGTCTAGCCCGCTCTCGACCTCCTGGGTGAAGGGTATGTCAAGTATCACTAAGTAGTCCCAGCACCCCCCTGTGAGGGCCTCCTGAAACGAGCGTGGGCCCGCGGGCCTCAGCTCCAGGTCCGCCTTGCCCTTGAACGGGAAGACGCCGAGAGTCTCCTGCGCGTAGCTGATCTCGGCCGCGGCTATCACGCCGTCAGCGTCCCAGTCGCCTATCACCAACACCTTTGGCCTTCTCCCCTCTGACATCAGCGGCTAAGTCCTCCCAGGTCGGACTAGCTCAACTACCCTAATTAGGTTTCTGTTTAACAATAAAATGCTAACAAATGGCCTTAAGGAGGTATACAACTCCGTCGGGGGCCCTGAAGGCCTCTATGAACCCCCTGTCATACGCGAGGGCTACGACCGCGGCGACGACCGCGTCCCTCTCGTCCCTGTTAGTGGGCCGTGACCGAGGCGTGAGGCCAAGCCTCGCGATCAGTTCGTCAAGGTCCCTGCACCCGCTCGACTTAAGCGCCGAGGCGGGATGGGTCTCTATGACGTCAATTCCGAGGCCCCTTAGCCTCGCAGCGATAGTGGTCGCTCTCGCGTAGAGCGCCCTCATGGATGGCCACGACGCCGGTAGCACGCGAAACCCGCTCTGAATGAGCAGCCTGTCGACCTCCCTGTGCCCGCCTCCCCTGGGTGGCGTGAGAGGGGAGTCAATGGCGACTATGTCTGACCCGGAAAGGGACGAGACTATCTCGTCGTCACTCCACACCGAGGAGACGCTGATCATGCCGGACTGGATTATGGCTGTGGCGCTCCTGCCCCTCGGGCTCGCCGCCAGGTCAAGTCCGCCATAGACCGTTGGCGTCAAGGGGTCAGCCTCTCGGGGTCCCTCGGGAGCAGGCGGGCCTCCCTCACGTTCTCAAGCCTGAGGAACTGTTTGACGATCCTCTCGAGCCCGAGGCCGGCGCCTCCGTGGGGCGGCGCGCCGTGCTTGAAGAAGCTAAGGTAGAACTGGAACTTCGCGGGGTCAAGGCCCTTGTCCTTGAGGTTCTTCAGGAGGTGATCGTACCTGTGCTCCCTCTGGCTTCCAGTAGCGATTTCAAGGCCCCTGAAGAGGAGGTCGAAGCCCAGGGTCCAGTCCTCCTCGCCCTCCTTCCTCATGGTGTAGAAGGGCCTTACCTTCCACGGGTACTCGGTCACGAAGATGAAGTCGCTGTCATAGTCCTCGCTCGCGTAGTCCCCAAGGAGCTTCTCGGCCTGCGGGTCCAGGTCCTCGCCGTACGGCAGCTCCTTTTTGTAGCGCTCCCTGAGCACCTCGTAGGCCTCCCTGATGGTTATCCTTGGTATCTTTGCCGGCACCCTCACGTTAAGGTCGAAGAACTCCCTAACGCCCTTAAGCTCCTCGTCAGTTACGGCGTCCGACGCCAGCCTCCTAAAGAACCCCTCAAGCGCGTTCATGACGTCCTCTGGGCCCTCAATGAAGCCCATCTCTATGTCAAGGCCATGGAACTCTGTCAGGTGCTTGACGGTGTGGTGGGCCTCTGCCCTGAACACGGGCCCTACCTCGAAGACCCTCTCAAGGCCCGCTATGACGGCCATCTGCTTATAGAACTGCGGGCTCTGGGCTAGGTAGGCCTCCCTCCCGAAGTAGATTACTGGGAAGACCTCAGCGCCGCCCTCTGTGCCGGCAGCGACTATCTTTGGGGTGAATATCTCGACGAAGCCAAGGCCCCTGAAGTACTCCCTGAACTTGTGGGCGACCCAAGAGCTGAAGACGAAGATCGAGGACACCTTCCTGTTCCTTACGTCAAGCCACCTGTAGTCAAGCCTGACGCTCAGCTGGGCGTCGAGGCTGGTCGAGGGCTCTAGCGGTATAGGCTCGACAGGCCGGGATAGTATGGTCACCTTCTTCGCCTGAACCTCGTACCTAAGCTTGCCCTTGCCCTCAACGAACGTACCCTCGAAGCAGGCTACGCTCTCCTTCACCAGCTGGGAGGCCAGCTCGAGGGCCTCGTCCGGTGTAACCCCCCTCTTCACTACGACCTGTAGCAGGCCGGTCCTGTCCCTGAGCAGGATGAACCTGACCCCGCCTAGGTCCCTGATGTTGTCGACCCAGCCGCAGACCCTCACCTCACGACCCACGAGATCGGCGGCCTGCTCGTATAGCTGGCCTATGAACTTGTCCTTGAGCAAGTCCTGGCCCCTGGAGCGCCCTCCTGCCCTCTAAATAAGGTTGGCCCGAATAAGGAAAGCCTTCTTGAGAGTTTTTATAGTAGGATTTATCGTCCTTAGCTCGGTGAAAGAGGATGCCCTCCTCCAAGTTAATGTCGCTACGCGACGCCGTCCAGCTCGTCAGGGAAGGGGACGAGATAACGATAAGCGGAATGACGTTCTTCAGGAACCCAATGATGTTCATCGCGGCCCTGATAAAGGAGGGCAGGAGGGGGCTGTCGTTTGTAGACAGGGAGCCAGGGATAGGCCTTGACGTCCTTGTCGCTGCTGGCGCCCTCAGGAAGGTGAGGGCGGCCATGGCCACTTTTGAGCACTATGGGCTTTCGCCAAGCGTCAGGAGAGCCGCCGAGAAGGGCGAGGTACAGTACGTTGAGGACACCTGCGGGGCCGTCATTGCTGGGCTGAGGGCGGGGGCCCAGGGCGTCCCCTTCATGCCGGTGAGGGGGATCCTTGGCTCAGACCTCCTGAAGCTTCATGAGAGCCTTGGCAGCTGGAAGGTAATCAAGGACCCCTTCACTGGCGAGGAGATCGTCGCGGTGAGGGCGATAGAGCCTGACGTGGCTATAGTTCACGTCCAGGTCAGCGACGAGTACGGGAACGCGCTGATAAGGGGGCCCAGGTATGAGGACGAGCTCAAGATAAGGGCATCGAAGAGGGTCATCCTCACCGCCGAGAAGGTGGTGCCGGAGGACGTCATGAGGGAGCTGATGAAGTCTGAGGGCGCAGCCCTGTCGGCCTCCTCGGTTCACGTGAGCGCTGTCGTCAACGCCCCAGGCGGCGCGTGGCCAACTGGCGTCTATGGGCACTATGATCCTGACTACGAGGCCATAAGGGAGTACTACGAGATGGCCAGGTCAGGGAGGGCAGGCGAGTGGATCGCGGAGAGGCTCCTCAAGAGGTGGTCCCTATGACGTCGTCAAGGCCGACGGACCTAATGATAAAGTGCATGGCGTCATTTATCGAGAACGGCGACTTCGTCTATCACGGCCTCGACAGCATACTGCCGGTGCTGTCAATGGTTTACGCGGCCAAGTACCTGAGAAGGGACTTCATATGGCACAGCGTCGCCGAGCCCCTGATGCCTGACCTGTCCAAAATCGTCGTGAGGCCCTCGACCGGGGACCCACTTATGGAGCCCGCGCCCCTCGGGTTCCTCACCACCATAGACGCCTTCGACCTGGCCGCCAAGGGCAGGATGGACCTGATGTTCTTCGGCGCCGCTCAGGTAGACGAGGAGGGGAACATCAACCTGACCGCGATAGGCAGCTACGATAGGCCCAAGGTCAAGCTACCTGGCGGGGCCGCGGCTGCCTACCTCTTCCCCCTAGTGAGGAAGATCGTTATATGGGCACGTCACGAGAGGAGGGTCCTGGTCCCCCGCGTCGACTTCGTTACAGGGAGCGGTAGGGCAAGGATAGAGAGGGGGCTTAAGCACTACCTCTGCACCAACCGCGCCCTCATAGAGTTCACCAGGGAGGGCCCAGTCTTAAGGGCTGTCCTCTCTGGGTTCACGGTAAACGACGTCCTGGAGGGGTCCGCGATGAAGATCATAGTCCCAAGGGACGTGCAGACGATAACCCCCCTCAGCGACGAAGAGCTAAGGGTGATCGAGCAGGCGGACCCAGGCGGGCTCAGGTACGAGGAGGGTTACGGCTGAGGCCTGAACGCCACATAGGACGAGGGGTCCCCTCTCGCCTTGGGGTATTATCTTCAGGGCCGCGCCGTTATGGAAGACGCGAGGCGCGTCCACCGGCTCCACAGCGACTGCCCCAGGGACGCCGTTTTAGACCTGGAAGTGCTTCATGTCGTTGTCCCTGATCGCGACTCCGCCGAGCTCGCTGTCCAGCTCGACCCTCCTACTCTCAATGAGGAAGCATTTGTCGTAAGGTCCGTCAACGTCGAACTCGTGAGGGTAGGCCACCGATCAGCGTCTTGCCCTCGCCCTCGCACCTGAGGGCCGCCCCTCATGCCTTCGGCCCTCGTCGCCCCTTACCGTGAAGTAGGGGTGCCGGCCGACTACCAGCAGCGCCGTGCGATCCCGACGTCATTCACGGTCACGGCCGGGATAAGGCCGTTTGGGACCTCGTACGTGACATCAACTATGAGCTCGATTGGGCAGCCCCAACTCATCCTCAGCAAAATCCTCCTGCCCCAGAGCTCGACGACTTGGAACCCCCTGTCTAGCACTAGGCCATGTATGTCGTGACCCTTAGCGTTCCTGGCAGCTCATATGTGAGCCCCTTGAACTCGTACCTGCGACCCCTTCCCTACTGGCGAAGGGGGTCAGGAACGCCATGCCTCCCTTAGTTGGGTACGAGGGACCTCCTGGATATCACGTCAACGCCGCGGCGCCTCAGCTAGGAGACGTGGTCGTCGACTTCATGTACCTCCAGAATGAAGACTCCGTCAGACATGACTGTCAACTTGCCCTCACCCCACGGTGAGTTGAAACTTTAAACGCGAACGGGAAAATGTAGGCTGGCGGATGAGGAAAACTTACCCGGCTTAGCCTCGGTGCTGAGGGATCAGGGTTCCTGACGCCTGGGCTCGGCGTGGATTAGGCCGCCCTTCGTTAAGCGCGAAATAAGGCTCTGCGGCGTTCCCTGCCCAGGGGAGGCTTGAGGCCAAGAAGGGCGCTGATAGTTGACGGTTATAACGATGAGCCGGGCGGCCTTGGCGTACCCCCTTACATAGACGTTTACCCCAGGTACATCGCGGGGGCCCTCTGGGCAGCAGACAAATCTACGACTGTTCACTACGTGACGGTTGACGAATTTAGGTCGTCACAGGTGTGGCTGAAGAGGGCCTCAACCTATGACGTAGTCTTCTTCGTCGCTGGCGTCGTGGTCCCAGGCAAGTACATAGGCGGCAGGCCGGCGAGGGCCGAGGAGCTTGCCCTATGGGCTACGCTCATAGAGGGCCCTCTGAAGGTTCTTGCCGGCCCAGCGGCTAGGTGGGGGCTAGGCATAGAGGGAGGGAGGGCCGCATACCCACCTAGCTTCTTCAAGGGCAGGGGCTTTGACGTACTGGTAACAGGTGACGTGGAGGAGTTCGCCTACGATCTGGCGAGGTACGGGGAGGAGAGGGCATCGCCGCACAGGATAAGGGAGGACTACAAGAACGTTGACAGGTTCGCCGTCCTCGGGGCCAAAATAGTGACATTCCACCCTAACCTTGGCAGGAACCTTGTGGCGGAGCTAGAGACCTACAGGGGGTGCGCCAGGTGGGTTAGCGGGGGCTGCTCCTTCTGCGTCGAGCCTCTGAGGGGCAGGCCGCTTCAGAGGGACCCCGAGGCCATAGCTAAGGAGGTCGAGGCCCTCTATAACAACGGTGTCAGGCACTTCAGGCTTGGGCGTCAGGCCGACATACTGGTTTACGGCTCACCTCAGCTAGGTTACGAGGAGTGGCCGAGGCCGAGCCCTGAGGCCCTCGAGAGGCTCTTCCTTGGAATCAGGCATGCCGCCCCTGGCCTGAAGGTTCTGCACATAGATAACGTGAACCCTGGCACGATAGCCCGCTACCCCAGGGAGTCCGAGGAGGCGCTCAAGGTCATAGTTAAGTATCACACCTCTGGCGACGTTGCCGCCCTTGGCATCGAGACGGTGGACCCAAGAGTCGTCAAGCTGAATAACCTAAAGGTGACCTACGAGGAGGCGCTGTTCGCGGTCGAGCTGATAAACAAGGTCGGCTCGCAGCGGGGCCCCAGCGGCTTGCCCGAGCTGCTCCCTGGGATCAACTTCATCCTAGGCCTGCCAGGCGAGACCGCAGAGACCTACAGGATGAACAGGGAGTTCCTGGAGGAGATACTGAGGAGGCGACTCATGGTCAGGAGGGTCAACGTGAGGAAGATACTTGCCCTCGAGGTCACGAGGGTCTTCAAGATGGAGTGGGGGGTCAAGCCAAGGCTTGAGGGACACGCAGAGTCCTTCGTCCACTTCGTCAGGCAAGTGTTCGACGTTAAGATGCTATCGCTTGTCGCTCCCCCAGGCGTCATCCTCAGGGACCTCTGGGTGGAGGAGTGCGAGGGCAGCCTTTGCTACGCCAGGCAGGCTGGAAGCTACCCGCTCATGGTCGTCCTTAAGGGGCCCATGCCGAGGCTTACCTACCTGCCAGCCGTCATGGTTAAGGGCGTCCACTCCTCAAGGTCCGTAGAGGGCGTGGTGGCCGAGACGGCGATTGTAAGCTCATAGCGTCCAACACATATATAAGGTCTAATTAGTTTATATAGATAGGGCTTTGCTTGCCAAAGCACGACGAGTCGCCAAGTATAACTGTCAAGCGAAGGGTTCAGCTGACGGGCGGCTCGACCTATATAATATCAATTCCTAAGGAGTGGGCCAAGCTCCTCAATATCGAGAAGGGCTCAGAGGTAACCCTCGAGCTGTCAAGGGACGGTTGGATCAAGGTCTCCTCAGCTAAGGGAGGGAGAAGGAGGGAGCAGAGGTCCATCGAGATAAGCCTCAGGGACGGGCTCAGCGACGCCGCGATATCGATGCAGATAATAGCGGCTTACCTCGCAGGCTACGACACGATCAAGGTCAAGTTCAACCCGACCCTGGCTGACCTAGCTGAGCGGGTCGTGAGCATGGTCAGGTCGAAAGTTGTGGGCCTAGAGCTGCTGGAGGAGTCCGACAGCCACATGACCCTCAGGGCCGTCGTTGACCTGACCTCGATCTCGGCCGAGTCAGCCCTGGACAACCTAGTGAAGGTCGTTAAGGGCATGCTGGCTGACGTGAATGACGTAATCACTGGCGTCAAGGGTCGTGAGGTACTGGAGGCCGTCGTCAGAAGGGATGACATAGTTGACAAGCTCTACCTCTACATATTTAAGCAGCTCAACCTGGCCCTACAGGGCCTGATGAGCCCCAACGAGCTTGGCATGAACGACCTGGCCGAGGTCATAGCCATTTACACTATGGTAAAGAGCCTAGAGAGGATCGCGGACCAGGTCGTCTCGATAGCCCAGTGGCTTGAGGACCTCAGCCCAGGGGTGACGCTTAGTGATGAAATCAAGGACCTCTTCACCTCAGTCCACAAGGCCCTCGACAACGCCCTGAACCTTGTTAAGGCCCCGCAGCGAGAGAAAGTGCTCGAGCTGTATGAGTCGCTTCACTCCCAGACTGCCAAGCTGATGCAGACCTACGTAAGCCAGAGGCTAAGGGGATGCGCTGGCGACTGCTACCCCCTCTTCGACGGCCTGAGGAGGATATTGGCGCAGGGGATCGACCTCCTTGAGGCCCTTATGGGGCTTGAGAGCCTCAGGTCAATAGAGGCCTCGTAGGCTCACGTTTATATAGCAGGGCTTCGTGAGTGCGTCAAGCGGCGCTAGGTGAGCGCCTTGGGGAACGGGTAAGTCCATGTGATAGGGATGAGCTCGAGCACGTCCTACTCCTTGCGAGGCTCGCCAGGCTATCATTCACCGATCAGGAACTTGAGAGGATATGCCTCGAGGTAAGGTCTATCAGGGTAATGCTATCCAGGGTAAAGAAGTTCAGGGACCTCAACGTCAGGCCTCTCTACAACGTCTGGGACGAGGAGCTGAGCCCTCCAGACCGCGTAGAAGAAACTGACAGGACGGTGAAGCTCAGCTGGCTTGACAAGGATAGAATTCAGGAAGGAAAGGTGAGGGTGCCTTGGCGCGGAGGCTAGCGACGGCATCTGAGCTTGTAAATGCGATGCTTTCCGGCTCCCTTTCCCCAAGCGATCACGTCGCCCAGGTCCTCGAGGAGGTCAAGAGGCATGAGGACAAGGTTAGGGCTTACATCACGATAGAGGATGAGAAGAGCCTTTAC
>JBMFHE010000008.1:0-12175 GCA_049977005.1 Acidilobus sp.
CGTCGCTTACGACCGCTATGGTGTTCCACCTGCTCGTGAGCTCGAACGAGAGGTCCGGGTTCCTGTGTATGGCCCTGCTAGGCTCAGCCACCCCGGGGGTGTACCAGATGGCGAAGTCCTTGAGCCTCCTGACAGGAACCTTAGGAATGACCTCGATCTTGCCGCCGTAGAACCTGTGGAGGTCCAGGCTAAGCTTATACCATTCCTCCGTCGCGGCCTCCTCCTCGGCCAAAAGGAACACCAATAAAGAGAACGGCTTGGATATTAATAAGTTGCATCACAGCGTTAAGTCTCCCAGCCTCAGCCCATCACTGTCCCTCCTGGGCCTCCAGGACGCCGGAGAACTGCTGCCTCAGGACCTTCTTGTCGGCCTTGCCGGTGCTGGTCAGCGGTATGTTCTGGACCTCGATGACCTTGTCGGGGAGCCACCACCTCGGTATGACTCCCTTGTTTACGAAGTTCTCCGTGAGGAACCTGTTTATCTCATCCGTCGTCAGCTTCCCCTGCCACCCTGGCCTGGGGACTACGATAGCTACAGGCCTCTCGCCCCACTTGGGGTGCCTCGCAGCTATGACCGCGACCATGGCGACGCCCGGGTGCTGGCTTATTGCGTCCTCGAGCCTCAGCGAGCTGATCCACTCGCCGCCGCTCTTAATGACGTCCTTCTCCCTGTCCATTATGAGCACGCTGCCGTCGGGGAACCAAACGGCAAGGTCGCCCGTGTGGAACCAGCCGCCCCTCCAGGCGTTCTGGGTCTTCTCAGGGTCGGCGAAGTACTCGTACATCACCCACGGGGCCCTGACGACGATCTCGCCGACGGTCTTCCCGTCCTTCGGGACAGGGTTGCCCTTGTCGTCAACTACCATCAGGTCGACGAAGGGTATCGGGTAGCCCGTCCTCAGCTTTACCTTGAAGAGCTCGTCGTCGGTCATCCTGTCGAGCAGCCTCGAGTGAGGTATCGCAAGGGTTAGGACAGGGGCGGTCTCAGTTAGGCCGTAGCCGACGTAAACCCTTATCCCGCGCTTCTCCGCTAGCCTGGCGAGGCCCTCAGGTATCGACGCCCCTCCGTTGATAAATACGACCCCCCTCAGGTCGTACTTCTCGCTGTCCGGGTCTGTCAGGAGCATGTAGAGTATCGTGGGGACGCCGGCGAAGTAGGTTACCCCCTCCTGCTTGATCAGCTCAAGGTAGGCCTTGGTGTCGAACCTGTTGGGCAGCACCGTCTTCTGCCCGGCCAGGATCGAGGAGAACGGGAAGCCCCAGGCGTAGACGTGATACATTGGGACCACGATCATGCTGACGTCCCGGCTCGTTATCTGGAGCCCCCTGGGCCCTGCCCCGAAGCCTGACACTGTGGCGAGCACTGAGAAGGCGTGGAGCACCACCTGCCTGTGGCTGTGGTACACGCCCTTCGGGAGGCCTGTGGTCCCGCTGGTGTAGAACATGAACGCTGGCCTCCTCTCGCTTATCTGAGGCCACTCGAACCTTCCTCCCTTTTCCTTCAGGAGGTCCTCATAGTGTACCGCCGGCACCCCTCCGACCTTCTGTGGGACCGAGTCCGTATCAACGACGACAACCTGCTTTATTGACGGAGCCTTTGGGACCAGGGCCTCAGCCAGGGGCAGGAAGTCGGAGTTCGTGACGAGGATCTTGTCCTGGGCCTGGTTCATGATGTACACGAGCTCCTGCGGCGACAGCCTCACGTTAAGCGGGTGCAGAACTGCCCCCATCATGGGTATAGCGTAGTAGAGCTCGAGGTGCCAGTGTGTGTTCCAGTCCATCACCGCGACCCTGTCGAGGCCGCTTACGCCGAGCGAGGAGAAGGCCGCCGCGGCCCTCTCGACCCTGTCCGCGAAATCCGCGTAGGTGTACCTGAAGACGCCCTTCTTCGTCCTGTAAACTATCACCTGGTCGTAGAAGAGGTACCTGGCCCTCTCGTAGATCCTGTGAATCGTTAGCTCTGACCCCGGCCTCTCGGGGACCTCAAGGGGAAGGGACACAGGCCTGTACACCTCCCATAGCGTTCCAACATAAGCTGTGGTTCAGTAACTTTTAATTGTGTCCTGTTAGGCCTAACACCAACAGTCCCCCTTGACCCCTTTTAATACCTGCTCGACCGGGTCACGCTGTGAGCCTCCCCCTCAGGGACCAGCTTGAGGCGGCTGGGTACGTGGACCTTGGCTACGACGGAGTTGGCAGGCTTATGGTGAGGCCGGGAGGTTCCCCCCTTTGCATAAACGTCGTTGAGGACTGGCCCATGCTCCTCCTGTTCAGGTCGGCGAGGGGCTATAGGGCGAGCCTCCAGGGCCGGGCCGCGGCGACCTTTTTGGGCGTCAGGGTAGTAGTTAGGAGGGCTGACGACCTGAGGGCGGTAGGGGAGGCCACCATTACAGACGGAGGCCTCCTCAGCCCCCAGCCCCCGTGCACCAGCACGTGGTGCCTTGGCGACTACCTGACCCCTAACGGGCTTGACGTGCCCTCGCGCCTGGCGTCCCTCCTTAGGCTTACCGCCCCCTACGTCGTGAGGCTCGTCAGGGCCTACACGTCGCCGGTGACGGGGGTAGTCCTGAGGGAGGGGTTCAGGGGCAGGTGGCCTTTTCTGGGCCCGTACTTCAGCGACGTCAAGCTGCCCTTCGAGATAGACCTGCCAGTTGGCCTAGACGCGTCGTCTCCCCAAGGTGCAGAGGAGGCGCTCGCGAAGCTGAGGGCCCTCGCAGGACGCGGGTGTTAGTCCTTTATAGTCTCAAGGGTAGTGAGGACCTGCCATATCTTAGTCCTGGCGTGCAGGGGCATGTTGGGGTCCTGGCTCACCTCGTCAAGGGCCCCTATGGCGTTCGCGGCCCTCACGGCGGGTGATAGCTTTGTGTCCCTGAGGTAGGTGAGCGCCATCGCGGCCGCGCGCCTTATGTTCCTGGGGACGCCGGCGTCGTTAACTATGGTCGTGAGGATCGTCATGGCGAACCTAATCTTTTCCTCAGAGCTAAGCCTTGCCGAGGCCATATTTCCCACCTCGCTTCTTTTTCTCTGGACGAGTTAAAAGTTAAAAAGCTCATATAACGTAAGCAGTGCTTTTTATATCCCTTCGATCAACGGTGCTGAGGTGAAGGCTTTGGGGAAGGTAAAGAAGGTCGTGCTGGACACGGCGGAGTTTCACCCCCTCCACAGGAACTGGCTAAACCTAGCCCAGACGATCGCTAAGGAGCTAGGCGTGGACCTTGAGGTAAAGACCGAGGACTACGTCTACGCCATCTCATATGGGGACAAGGACGACCTCGGGATGGCATGGCTTCCGCAGCTGTTCCTCGAGATGGAGGACGGCAGCGTAAGGCTCGTCATGAGCCAGTACCCCTTCGACCCGGCCACCACCAAGCCCAGCGACCAGATGGCCCTCGACGAGGCCAGGAAAAAGGTTCAGGAGATACTGAAGGACCCCTGACCGGTGGTCTGATGACCGAGACGAGGGGGAGCGGGCCGAAGAGCGGGTCGATTGGCAGGAACATTGACCTGGCCCTCCTCATAGTTGAGTCCCTGATAGCGCTGGTGATAGTGATAATAATTGGCATGGGAGTCTACGCCTCCCTCGTGGCCGCGTTTACCTCATTAAAGTCAGGGGGGTTCTCAGGCATCCACAACACAATGCTCGCGCTCATAGACCTCGTCATCATAATGCTGCTGGCGGCTGACCTCCTGAGGACCATAGTGATAACTGTAAGGGAGGGCAGGGTGCCGGTCCAGGGAATAGTGGAGATAGCGATGATCGTTGTCGTGAGGGAGATGGTCGCTACCTCGATAGAGGGCGTAAACGTCTTCGAGATGGGCCTACTGGCCCTCGCCCTGGTGGCGATCTCTGGCGCTTACGCGCTCATCAGGAAGTGGTCGATCTCCTGAGGCCCAGCCTCGTTATTAGGTCCTCGACCATCTCGACTATGTCGCTGACCACGGCCTCAAGCCACGCCTTGCCCTTCTCGGCCGAGGCGGACCTAGCGTCGCCGAGGACCGCGCGGGGGTAGAGGGCCTCGTCCACCGCGGGGGACTCGACGTAATAGCGGGGTAGCCAGCCGGGCTCGTGGGCGCCCGCGGACGACATATCTACGTGCTCCCCATCTATGTAGAGCATGGCGCTAGTCTCGTCCTCCCCCGCGTGGCCCGGGGACCTGAAGAGCTCCTTTAGGACCTTCGTGCCGGCGTCCCTCCACCAGTCGAAGAGAACTATCGTGACCCCCTGGTCGTAGGCGGCCCTCTTCATCGCGACCCTTATCGACGAGGTGTTCCCGCCGTGCCCGTTGATAATTACGATGAGCCTGTAGCCGTTCCTCGCTATCTCCCTGAGGACGCTATACAGGTATGATATGAAGGCCTCCGGGTCGACGTTGATTGTCCCAGGGAACCTGGAGAGGCCGGGGGAGACGCCATACCATATTGGGGGGAAGAGGTGGGCTTTGAGCCTCTCAGCGACCCGGGAGGCGACCCACAGGGCCTCAATCGCGTCAGTGCCTATGGGCAGGTGGTCGCCGTGCCTCTCAACGGAGCCTACCGGGAGTACCGCAATAACCCTCTCCGAAGACTCGAACTGCTTACCCGTGAGCTCCCAGACCTCGACCATGGGGCACCCAAGTTATTAGGTCCAGCACGGCAATAATAAAGGGGTGCCCCTTGAGGCTCAGGGAGCCACCTAAGATAAAGGTCCTCGAGGCTGCCGGCGCGATAGCCGACGGGAGGGTTCACATAGCGACCGGGCTAACGCCCGACAGGATCGACGCCACCGTCGTGAGCAGCGAGGGCGACAGGAGGTACAGGGTCGTGATAGTTAAGGAGAGGGATGGGTTCAGGGTCTACAGCGACGACAACGGGACCAGGCTCCGGGGCTACGTGGGCTACCCCATCCTCTCAGTCCTCATGTTGGCCGGCCTGCTACCGCGCGACCAGGCGGTTGAGAACGCCCTTAAGGGGATCGACTGGCGGCGGCTCAACGAGACCTACAAGAAGTACGCCGTCGTTGAGGACATAGTCCTGAGGAAGGCAGAGGAGGAGGTCCCGAGGGAGAGGATAGAGGAGTTCAGGAAGAAGGTGCTCTCCGAGCTCTCAAAGATTTCCTTCTTCCTCGACGAGACCCTGGCAAAGAGTTAAACCTCCCTTACCCTTCGCCAGCGAGGAGGCCAGTTGACGCTGGACTACGGCGTAATGCTGGCGGCCCTCGGCATGACGTTACTTGAGCTGTCGGAGGCCTCGGCCGTCGGCGTCGCCATTTATGCTGAGACCAGGAGCTTCTACTCGTCCCTGGGGCCCCTCATAGCTGGGGAGGCCATCGTCCTCGCCCCCACGTTCGTAGCCGGCAACCTCATAGCGAGGCTACCTGTCCTCTACGTCAGGCTCGCGGCGGCGACCCTCCTGCTGTACTTCGGCCTCAGGATAGCGAGGAGCGCCAGGAGGACCGTGCTTAGGTCCAGGAGGGGGGCGCAGACGAGCGTCGCCGCTGAGATCTCGGAGGGGAAGGGCCTCTCCATAACCGCCTTCAGCGTTGGCCTCACTGAGGCGCTGGAGGACGCTATCGTCCTGGTCGCCCTCCTCCCAGAGAGCTACGGCTCGGCAACGATGGGCTTCATAGCTGGCGTGGCCATCGTCGCCGTACTGACCTACTTCCTTAAGGAGGGGGTCTCAAGGATAAGGGTGGCACTCCTGAAGGTGTTCGTGTCGTCAATGCTTCTGACGTTCTCGGCCTTCTGGTACGCTGAGAGCGTGACCAGCGTGCCCGACGTCGCCCTCCTGCCGCTGTTCGCGGTAGCCTTCGCCTCCGTCTACGCGTTCGCCTACAGGTATTAAGCTTCGGAACATGCCCCCTTTCAGGGGACATGGCCATTATAGACGAGTGCGCGGACGAGCTCGAGAGGATATACGCTACCTCGAGGGTCTACGACATAAGGGTCAACGAGGTCGGCGACCCGCTAACGATCCCAACCTCAAGGGAGCTCTCCCTCATTGTGAAGAGCGTGCACGAGCCGAGCGTGGACGAGATCCCCCTGCTAAGGGCCCTGCTGAGCAGGTTCACGTTCTCCGAGATCTATGAGTACGAGCGCATAGCGGAGGCCCCAGAGGGCGACAGGGCTGACCACCTGGCGAGGTTCCTCACGGAGGCCCTCTCGATGGGAAGGGGCGTCATACTTGTGGCCCCCAGCCTCATAGGCGTGTCACTAGCCGGGAGGCTCCCTGAGGAGACGGTCGACGAGCTTGACCAGGACGCCCTCGCCCAGGTGAGCGTGAAATCCGAGGGAACGCTCTACCTCCCCTACAGGGAGGCGGTCGGGGACTCCCCCATCGAGATAGTCGGCAAGAGCAACAGCGAGAGCAGCGGCGAGAGGGTTCGCTGGCTGCTCAGAGAGGCCAAGAGGAGGAACCTGAGGACGGCCGGCCCCCGCTTCCTGCCGGACAACAGGAGCATAGCTGAGTACGTCACGTCGATAGGGTCGAGGGGGTACCTTTACAGGGTCCCGGTCACCAAGCTCGCGTCCGTGCTCGTCGCGATTGACAGGTGTCTCGAGAGGAACTCCGTTGAGGAGATAAGGAGGCCTGAGTCCTCAACTCACACCGTCTACGCGATCAGGCTGTCAGAGGGGCAGCTCAGGGACCTAAGGGAGGCCCTTGGATCCCTCATGGGCCTCGGCCATGGACAACTAATTTCAAGGCTCTCACCAGAGCTGGAGCCCTACTTCGAGAAGGGGGCTAGGGAGGTAATCGCTGAGGTCCTCAGGAGGCTGGGGGCGATCTGAGGTCACTTGAGGAGCAGGTCCTTGTACTTCTCGACGTACTCTATGCTGGTCTTGAGGTCGGCGAACAGCTTGGAGACGTACTCCACGTCCGAGGCCTCAACCTTGCTCGAGCCCCTTCTCTCGGCCACCATCTTGGCCGGCTGGAGCAGCTGAACTGCGTACCTAAGGCTCCTCTCCGCCCCTATCTTCGTGAGGAGCGCGAGGGCGTCCTCTGAGAGGGCTACGTCCTCTTCCTCAGCCCTCACCTTCAGTATCTCCCTTATCTCGTCAGGGGAGTAGGGCTTGGTCGTTATTATCAGGAGCCTGTCAAGGAGGTCCCTCGGCATGCCGTGAGGCGCGACCTCGTCGGTGCCCCTAATCGTTGTCATCCCCCTGTTGGTGGCCAGCACTATAATTGGGGCGAACTCGCTCTCCATGGCCTTCGTGAGGAAGCTGAAGGCCTCTATGTCCAGCATGTGGGCGTCGTCAATGAACAGGATCCCGGGTACGAGCTCTGCCTTCCCCTCGTCCCTCAGCTTCTTGACTAGCTCGTCGGTCCTCGACCTGATCTCGTCAGTTATGGTCGCCTCCTCGCGGAGGAAGCCGAATAGGGTGAAGGCGGCCCTCTGCGCGGCCAGGGACGCGTCTATGTCGTGAAGCGTCAGGGTCCTGACGATCTCCCTCCTCGACCTGACCTTGCCGCTCGGTATCTCTACCTGCCCAGTAACGTCTATGTCGAAGACCCTCTCGGCCTTCTCCTTGACCCTCCCCAGGCGCCTGACGTCGCCGGTCTCTACGTCAATCATTATCACGTCCCCCTTCCTGATACCTAGGGCCTGGAACTGCTGGGCGACCTCAGGCCCTACCGTGAACGTGCCTGAGTCGTCCTTGGTCTCAAGCGTCACCTTGGCCCCGCCCAGGACTGGGTAGGGGTAGAACGGGGACGTCTTCTTGAGGTACTTTAGCTCGGTGACGACCCCGGTTACTACCTCCCTCACCTCCTTTATCCTCACGCCCATGGCCCTCCTCAGCGACTGCATCAGGAACTCGGTCTTGTTCTCAGCGGCCAGGACCTCTGACCCGTTCACGGCGACGAAGGGGGTGTCCTCGCCGAGCTCCCTCGCCATGGCGACCGCTATCGCAGTCTTACCGGTGCCGCTCGGGCCGACAATGAGGACGCCCTTGCCGCCCAGCCTACCCTGCTTGACCAGCTCAACTATGAGGCCTGCGGCCTCCCTGGCCTCGGTCTGGCCTATCATTCCGTCGGCCGCGAACTTAGCCTTCCCATTCGCGTCAAGGCCCAGGCCCCTGATGTGACTGTGAACCGAAGACCACCTGGCCTGCTTGACTGGGGTAATCTGTATCTCTGACACCCTCGGTCACCGTGGCCATTGATCCCCTAAGGCTATTAAGCCTGTCTTCATCCTAGGCATGACGACCAGGGTTGGAGGGGCTAAAGGTCGACAGGAACGCAATAGACGACCTACTGACGGCAACGGAGAGCCTGCTTCAAGCCTGCTCTACCATGAACCTTCGCTGCCGCGACCCGCCGCTGGTGACAACGAGGCTCCTGCAGCACCTCTCCCTGACCCAGTACCGCCAGAGGGTCCTGTGGAAGTTCCTCGAGGAGCTCTCAGGCCAAAGGTTTGAGATTTATAAGTACGTCAGGGCGGTCTTCACGATCTCAGTAACCGTTGAGCGCAAGAAGCTGCTCCACATCGACGGCTGGGTCCCTGTCGACTTCCTTGACTGCAGGGCCAACCAGGCTAGGTGCACTGTCTCCCCAAGGGGGTCCGCCGCGTTCGCGTACCTGGAAGGGACCGTCGAGGGGTCCCAGGTGAAGATTAACTTAATCAACCTCCTCAGGATCCTCGACATGGTCAAGCCCCAGGCCTCGAGGGAAATCGTCCGGGCCGCAAGGAACCTGCTGTGGGGAAGTGACGTGGAAAGCTCCCTTGAGCGCATCGTCGACCTGACCTCTATGGACGTGATGAAAATAGTGCTGCCGAAGGTGCCGTCCAACCCCAAAGACCTGCTCCAGCTCTCCCCGTTGCTGAGGGCCTCCCTGAAGAGGGCGTGACCCGCGAAGGGTCCTCGCCCTAATGGGGCCGGGCCACCCTCACTTCTGCCCCTCGCCCCCCTTTGGCTGGGCCTGCTGGGGCTGGGGAGGCTGTGCCGCCCGGGACCTCTCAATCCTGAGCCTCATGACCCTCTCGGCGGCCTCCATTATCCCAAGGAGGTCGGCGACCTGGTCTATTTCACCGGACCTCAGGTACTCCCTGATCTTTGTGGCCGCCACGTACTCGACCTGCTTGAGCGTCTCGTCAATCTCGACCTCCCTTGCCTCCTCGTCACTGGCCACGATATAGACCTTGCCGTGGACGGGGCACACCACGTCGCCGTTCCTCAGCCTGAAGAGCGGCAGCCCGCAGATGGGGCACGTCTGCTCGAGCATGACAGCGCCCTGCGCCATGAGGTTGGCCATTAGCTTGATGACCTTAGGGTCCTTCCTGAGGTCCCCTCCCTCGCCGACTGACATGAAGCTGCTCCTCCTCACCCAAAGACGCTCTTGTTAACGATCTTAATGAGCCTTACGTAGTTGTCGCACCTGGCCTGAGACCCGGCGCAGGAGACCTCGTAGGTCAGCTGGCCCTGGAAGTGCAGGAGGGCGCCGGCGAGCCTGAACCAGTCTATGGTCCCTGTCATCGGGGGCAGGTGGAGGTCTGAGTAACCATCGTTGTCGTGGGCGTGCACCTCGGCAAGGTAGTTCACGAGCCTCTGGACGTCGTCAGCGAGGCTCTTAGAGTTCACGTTAAGGTGACCTACGTCAAGGCAGGCCCTGAGGCCCTCCACCCTGTTCACGAGGGCAATTATCTCGTCAGGGAGGGAGCCGAACATGTCGCTCTCAAGCCTGTTCTCAACTGCCAGCGTGAGGCCGAGGTTTGACGCCTCCTTTGTGAGCCTCGATAGTACCTGGGCGTTCACGTCAAGGGCCTTATCCCTCTGCTTTACTGGCAGGGTGTGGATCACGGCTATGCGGGCCCCCATGTCGGCCCCGGCCCTCAGCCACCTCAGCATCCTAGTGACTGCCCCCTCCTTCCCCTGGGCGAGCTGCTCGAGGGTCTGTTTGTCGTAGGGCAGGTGTATGCTGAGCACACGATACCCCGCCCTCTTGACCGCGCTGACCAGGTCGTCCAGGAGCATGTCCTCCTGACCGCGTCGGAGGGTGAAGTTGTCGTAGCTGACCTCATACTCCTCGACGCCCATGTCGTGAAGCCTCCTCAGGGCGTCGAAGGGGAGGAGGTCCCTGTACAACATGGTCGCGTAGGCCACCCTCATCGTCGGTCATCCATGGCGACAGGAGGGCATGAGGTAATAGGCTTTTTCCAATCAACACGGCCTTAATAAAACCGTTTTCCAATCAAAGGAATATTAAATTTTACGAACTTAAGGCCCTGAAGAGCCGTGAGGGACCTATCGAGGCCTGTTGAGGTAGTTAAGGGTGTCTACTGGGTAGGCGTCAATGACAGGAAGAAGGTCAGGTTCGAGAACAT
Organism: Acidilobus sp.; assembly: GCA_049977005.1. GTDB lineage: Archaea > Thermoproteota > Thermoprotei_A > Sulfolobales > Acidilobaceae > Acidilobus. The sequence goes on from JBMFHE010000008.1 coordinate 10,298, forward strand.
GTGGCCAATACCTGACGGGATCTCCTACAACGCCTACGTAGTTGACGTTGGCGGCGCGTACGTGGCCGTGGACGGGGTTGAGGAGGACTTCTCAGACGAGTACTTCGCCAAGCTGAAGGCCGTGGTAGGCGACCTATCGAGGGTCAAGTATGTGATTGTTAACCACCTCGAGCCCGACCACCAGGGGACCCTCGAGGAGCTCCTGAGGAGGACAAACGCCAGGGTGCTGATCTCTAACATAGGCGCCAAGATGATTGGGGACTTTTACGACGTGGCCGCCGAGAGGCTTCAGCCGGTCACGGACGGCCAGGTCCTGACCATTGGCGAAAAGGCGTTCCGCTTCATCTACACGCCTTGGCTTCACTGGCCAGAGACCATGGTGACCCTTGATGAGAGTGACGGGGTCCTCTTCACGTGCGACGTGTTCGGCTCCTACAGGGCGCTTGACAAAGGCCTCTTCGACGACGAGGTTCCGCTGGAGGCGTACATACCTGACGCCAAGAGGTACTTCGTGAACATCGTCGGGAAGTACTCAAAGAACACGCTTGACGCGCTGAAGAAGCTGAGCCCCCTCCTGAGCCTAGTCAAGGTGATCGCGCCCGCCCATGGGCCTGTCTACAGGTCCAACCCGTCACTTCCCATCAAGCTGTATGAGCAGTGGGCGAGGCCGGCCGTCGAGAGGGAGGTGTCAATAGTTTACATAAGCATGTACGGCCACACCGTTAACGCTGTCAGGAGGCTCTCGGAGGCCATAGGGTCCGCCGGCGTGAGGGTGAAGCTCCTGGACGCCGCGGAGACCCACGTCTCCTACATACTGAGCGAGGCCAACAACTCAGCAGCGGTCCTCGTCGTCTTCCCCACCTACGACGCCTCGATACCGATGCCGCTTTACGAGGTCCTCTACACGTTCCAGGTCAAGATGTTCGGGAGGGGCAGGCCGGCCGGGGTTGTGACGAGCTACGGCTGGGGGCCTGTCGCAAAGCTCGCGGCAGACATCCTCCAGAGGTCAGGCTTCAGGGTCGTTGAGCCCCTCGTGACGCTGAGGACGAGGCCGAGGCCGGAGGAGGTCTTCAAGCTAGACGAGCTCGCGAGCTCGATAGTTAAGGCCGTTGACGAAACCGTCTCGAGGACTGCATGAGCAGGCTGAGGCCCTCGGCGGCGGAGAGGGCCATCAGGGTGGCCCAGTAAACGAGGTCCTCCCTAACGACCCTTCCCCCGCTCAGGAGCCCTATGGCGCCGCTTGAGGAGCCGAGGTCGCTTAGCCCCGTCACCTTCTCCAGGGCCTCGTCGAGCTCGCTCCCCATAGCCATCAAGGCGAGCCACCTCGGTATGTAGAAGGAGGGCGAGAGGCCTACGTAGGTCCTCCTCCCCCTGACTATGCACGTCACGTTCGTCACGAACCACCTCCCAGACTCCCTGAAGATGCCGGCCTCGACCCCCACCCTCTCGCCCCCACTCCCAGCCATTGAGGCCCTCCTGCACGCGAGCTCCACGGTCTCCCTCAGCCCGACTGGCTGGCTGGGGAGCCCAGTGACCTCGACGGGCCTCACCTCGACACTCCCGTAAAACCTCTCGTAGGCCTTCCTCACGCCGGATACCTTAACCGGGTTCCTGCTGCCGAGGAAAACCACGCGGGGCCCCTCAGGCAAATGCCTTCACCTCACCGCTCAGTGCCGGAGGTAACACATCACAGAGGCCTACGCTTGTGTGTTCTGGGAGGGGTAATTTGCTCCGATGAGGTCGTGGGTGCGCGAACCGCTTATAACCTTGTTGCCTGATAGGTGATACGGCGCCGCGGTCGCCTAGCCCGGTAGGGCGCCGGCCTGCTAAGCCGGTGGGGGAAACCCCGCGCGGGTTCAAATCCCGCCCGCGGCGCTA